>NZ_JBALDL010000067.1:0-162067 GCF_036917465.1 Nostoc sp. | reverse complement strand
TTCGCTGTACCCTCCTGTAAAAAAGTAGAGTGCTGCGAGATTGTTCAGGCTAGCGGCGACATCGGGATGGTTGTCTCCCAGTAAGCGTTTTCTCAGTTCCAAAGCTTGCAGATACAGGGGTTCGGCTTCGCTGTACCCTCCTGTAAAAAAGTAGAGTGCTGCGAGATTGTTCAGGCTAGCGGCGACATCGGGATGGTTGTCTCCCAGTAAGCGTTTTCTCATTCTCAAAGCTTGCTGATACATGGGTTCAGCTTCGCCATAGCGTCCTGTAAAAAAGTAGAGTTCTGCGAGATTGTTCAGGCTAGCGGCGACATCGGGATGTTCTAAACCAAGACGATTTTTAGCTACCTCAATACATAGTTTGTACCAAGGTTCTGCTTGCTGATAAAGTCCTTGACCGTAATAAAACCAGCCTAAACCTCTGAAAAGCCCAATTAAATCCTCGTCGCTTAGATATTGGGATAGGTGGGTTGCAACTTCTGCAAGGTGGGGAATACATGGAGTGAGGTTTCTAACCGCCGATTTAACTCAGCATATCAGAGAGCAAGAATTGTGCGTAGGCGTAGCCCGTCGTAGACATCGCCACTTGAGTGTTTTATCCTCGACGTTGCACCTTTTATCCTCAACGTTGCACCTTTTATCCTCGACGTTGAGCCTTTTATCCTCGACGTTGAGCCTTTTTACTCGAACGTTGAGCCTTTTTACTCGAACGTTGCACCTTTTTACTCGAACATTGCACCTTTTTACTCGAACGTTGAGCCTTTTTACTCGAACGTTGCACCTTTTTACTCGAACGTTGAGCCTTTTTACTCCAACGTCGAGCCTTTTTACTCGAACGTTGAGTCTTTGAACCTTAAATTTGGGATTTGGTACTCAAAACGGTCAGGTAAATACTGTATTTCTTATGCCTTCTTAAACTAAGAGGATGTTTGAGAAGTCGTAAAGTATACTATAAACCCCTCTCCAAACCTCTCCCCGTTGGCGTTAGCCTGCCGTTAGGCAAGCGAAGAGAGGCTTTGAAACCCCCATTCCCTCGTAGGGAAGGGGGGCTAGGGGGGTTAGGTTCTTAATGCTTTGATGTTACCAAAAATACTTTTCAAACATCCTCTAAGGTGACTGATTTAACACCCACTTCAACCACTGCCCCAAGGAACTTACAACATTTAACTTTTGAACTCCAGGCGCACGAGTGGCGGCAAGTCCATCAACGGCGACTAATGCAGCATATTGCAAGCCTAAAAAACTATCAACTGCGGCATAAGGGCCACCTAAAGTAATAGCCCCAGCAGCATACATTTGACTTTTGCCACTACGCATTTCTACTAGTTCAAAATTGTTCGCTACAGTCAATCGCCCCAGATGATTCACTGGGAGATTGTAATGTTTCACCAAATCTGCTATTAGGGGATTGGCATCTACTTTAGCGTCCAACCCAGTAGCATCAACAATAAAATCAGCTAGCAATTTCATTTCCCCAAAGCTTTGCTCTCGGATATGGGTAATAGTCCGGTTTTGGGCATCTCGTTCTACATCCAAAACCTCTCCGAAGGTAATTTGATACCAGCCTTCGCTGATCCCTTGGGCGGCAATTTGCTGCCAGTCGTGGCGATCGGCTGTGGTAGTTCCACCCCAGTCTGCTAGTAAACGTTTGCGTTCATCGGGGGTGGCTTTTTCTAACATTGCCCGGAGTTCGCCGCCCCAACAAGCTTTAGGCCAGTTAAAGGGTTGAAATTCGTAATGATTTTTGACTAGGCGCTGGGTATTTTGAAATTTGTTGCCTTGGGGTTTAGGCGATCGCATTAAATGCAAAACTGCAATATTCCGATTTCGTTTTCTCGCTTCATAAATGCGCTGAATAATCCGCGAAGCCACAATTCCCCGTCCACGAATCAATACCGTACCACCTTGTCGCTCTAGTTGCTCATAAACATGATCGTGTGCTTCATAAGCATTGACGACAGATTTAAAATCTTGATATTTTTCTCTATAAGCTTGCAAATCTGGAAGAAACTGAATTGCTGGATATCCAGTAGCTAAATGTAAATAACGAGTAACTAAAAAAGCATAATTTCCTGGGGCGCGAGAATAGGCTACGCAATATCTGCCATCATCAGTTTTGCGAATTGCCCTAACTCGTCCATAGCGATACATTTGATTCCAACCAATACGCTTCGCTTCCCTGTCTATGGAATTAAAGACATTACCCGCACGCGGTGTATAAGTTTCGGCAAATGTTGGTTCAGCAAATACTTGCCACAAATACTTCAAGGCTGAATTTATCTGTCCCTTGCTGCAATCGTGCCAAGCCTCGCGCAAGGCATAACTTGGCCAGCCCCAAATATTATCAGGACATGAGTCAGAATTCGATCGCAGTCTTTCATATAAGGGAATTTGCGAATTTAAACAAAGGCGCTTGTAACGGGCATAAGGTTCCGCCTCTAATCCCAAAGCTACAATTTTGTCAGGACGCACACCGCTAAGTCGCAGCAAATCAGCCCAAACAAAGCTACCAAGTCCCGCCCCGATCGCTAGATAATCAGATTCATCTACCGATAAACCCGTAGCATGAAGTGCTTGCACGGCGACATTTTCCGCCTGAAATGCCAGTGGCGGGAAATTACTTGCCAAGGGCGTTAACGGCTGGGCTACAGGCAAGCTGGGGTCTGGACGATTGGTATTTGCGTTGAAGTGAATCGTTGAAGGTGGGCTGGTATCTGGTTCAGAGATGCTAGCACCAAATTTAACTGTGATTACATAAGGGCCAATTTGCAATGTATCGCCATTAGTTAAAACACTGCGCTTTTGTGGTTGACCGTTGACATACACACCGTTAACGCTGCCTTGGTCAATTACTACTAGATGGTCTTGTTCCCAGTCAATTAGGGCATGGTAGCGAGAAACTTCGTTACTGTTAAGCAGCATCCGCGAAACGCGCACTCCCCTAAGTTCGGCAGGTAAGCGAGGGAATTCTCGACCAAAAGCGATCGGCATATTCAACCTTGGTTCTCGCCGTTCTCCTGTCGCTGGTTCATCCCAACTTAATTGAATTTGTAAGTCATTTGTCATTTGTCATTGGGCATTGGGAATTGGGCATTGGGCATTGGGCATTGGGCATTGGGAATTGGGAATTGGGAAAGAGGAGGCAGGAATTCTTTAATTTTGAATTTTGAATTGATTTCTCCCCCTGCCCCCTGCTCCTCCTTCTCAACTACCCGGTGCTACTAATACACTCATAGCCGCAGCTAAAGATGTCCCACACCAACGACAGCCAATTTGTAGGTTTTCTGGTGGGGAAACTTTATGACATTTGGGGCATTCTAAGCCATAAATTCCTAGCGATGGTGCGGAAGGTGTTGGTGAATGGTGGTGATGTCCGGGATGTGGTGGCATTAAAATTGTTGCTGGAATGCTACCCGTGGAAATGTTAGTAACGTTGAGTTTTACTTGTCCCAAAGAGATGCTAATGCCCTCAGTTAAAGGCATTTCACCTTGAACTAATTGCCGTCCATCGATTAGGGGGGGATTTTGCGATCGCAAATTTCTGATATAAAAGCACTGTTGCTGGTGATGAAAAAATATTTCAACGTGCAGGCCAGAGACAGTAGGGTGACTCAGAATAATATCGCACCGCAGTGGATCGCGGCCAATGCGGACAGTACCAGGATTTTGACTTGGCTGTTGTTCGTAGATTTTCTGAGTTTTATCTTGACCTGCATCGTGCCACTGTAAAGTTAGTGCGTTCATTGTTCTAACTTCGGAAATCGTATTTAGCTACTTGAACTTCTTTCTGTGCGATTCCTAACACGATTGAGTAGGTGTAAGCAAGTATTTAGAAAAAACTTCAACAAGCTTTATCTATCAGATGCTAATCTATCTGCAATACGTGTAGTTTCTGGTAGCCGATATTTGGGTGTGCAGCGTAATACATAGTCAATCGCCGTGGGTAAACTAATTCGATGACCACTGGAGATGTACAGAGGTTTTACTCCGGTGCGCGATCGCAAAACAGCCCCAACGGTTTCACCGTTATATATCAGTGGTTGTGTGCTGCCTTTGGCTTCTGGCAATTCCTCATACTTACCTACCAATCTGGACTTGGCTACACCAATTGTTGGCATATCTATAAGTAACCCTAAATGGCTAGCTATACCTAATCTGCGGGGATGGGCAATTCCTTGACCATCACACAGGATAATATTTGGTGTTGTTTGAATTTTCTCCAGGGCATCGAGAACAGCTGGAATTTCCCGAAATGAGAGGAACCCAGGAACATAAGGAAAGGTCGTAGGACGGTGTGCTAGGCTTGTCTCGATTACTTGCAAATCAGGAAAACTCAGTACTGCCACAGCTGCACGGCTAATGGTTCCATCAGCTTCAAAACCCATATCTACTCCAGCAACGTACTGGATAGGTTCTTGTAGTTGATCTTCAGTAATTACCTGATCTCGCAGCTTTTCTTGGATAACTATGGCTTCTTCCAGCGTCGAAGGCCAAACATGATCTCGATCAAATTTCATATTCAAAATGGGAATTAAACTGATTAATATTAATCCTGTTAATTTGACAAGCACAAAAACAAGAGTTTTTGATGTTGATACAGGGAAAATATATTTTTGGCAAAAGTCTGTGAAAGACTATCTTTATACTAAATATTTTAACGCAGATTAGCTGATATTCTGCATCATAATGTTACTTAAGGCTGTCAAGAGGGAATCCTAAGAATATAAGTTTATTTTCCTAGATTTTCTCTTTTAGTGGTTATGACACAGCCCAATATTCTGGAACTTGCAAAACAGGGAGATGTAGATGCGATCGCATCTCTAATGAACCGCCACTTACACCCCAAAGGGATCGCTGCAAAAGTTGCCTTCAAAGATGCTTGTTTAGAGGTAACGCTAGAATCTTATCGAGTACCAAATCAGCAAATTTTAGTTGCATTTATCCGCAAAGGTTTAACGGCTTTAGGGGCTGTATCTGTTGAAAGTGTGAAAGTTTACGGACAACAAACTGGTAAGAAGTTTCCAGCTTGGAGTAAAGAGTTTAATCTCGGTATAGTAGAAGATGAATTAGAAACGGCAGATAATGAAGAGTCTTCTCGTGAGCCTCAACTTCTCACTATTTTTATTAACTTAAGTGGTGATACTGCACGGGAATTAACAAACCAAGATTTTGAATTTATTGCTAATCAAATAGGCGCTGATATTTTATCATCTTGCAATGATATCTTTATTCAAAAAGTAAGTATTAGTAATGGTAGTTCTGTAATTACAAAAGAACGTTAGTATTTAAATTGCCTTACCTATAGGCGTAGAGAAAAAGTCTAAAACTATGATTTTTGCAAGAATTATAATAATTACAGCTAAATATTAGAGGATGTTTTAAAAGTCCTCTGGTTGGTAGCAAAACCTTTTAGATCCCCCTAAATCCCCCTTAAAAAGGAAGACTTTGATTCCGGTTCCCCCCTTTTTAAGGGGGGCTAGGGGGGATCTAAAAATGCCTAAAATTACAGCCAATCACTTTTAAAACATCCTTTTAAATATTGGGCTATAAAATCTCTGAAAATGTTGCTTTTTCCTATAGATTATGTTGCTGAATGTCCTGAAGTCGGCACAATTGACCAAGGTGAAACAATTGAAGAAGCTCTCGCTAATCTGAAAGAAGCGACAAGGCTAGACTTAGAAGAATGTTCTTTCCTCGACACTGATACTAGTCTGAGGTTTGTAACGAGTATAGAGGTCAGCTATGCCTAGATTACCAAGAATATCAGGCAGCGAGGCAATTCATGCATTATAATATAACGTTTAGGATTTATTCGCCAACAACGAGATGCATGGGAATTCTAGATGCTATTCAAATCACGCTGATAATATTGTTCCGCTTGCGACATCTTAAACTGTAGTAGCTTCTCCTCTCCCAACTTGTATTGCAAACTTGGCTTAAAAGGCGAAATATTCAAACTACGAATAATTTCCGCCGCCACAGCCTTTGCTAATAGCGGTGGTACAGAGTTACCAACTTGCCGAAATCCGTGCCATTTAGTTACATGAAATCTAAACCAATCAGGGTAAGAATGCAATCTCGCCGCCTCCCTGACTGTGATACAACGGGGTGTAAATGGATGAATCGGTCTAGGAGATGTGAAAGAACCCCTATACTTATCTGTTCCGGCTCTTAAAGTATTGCAGACACCATCAGGATGTAGCTTATGAAAACGACTAACTTTTTCTCTCTCGCCTTGTTGAGTCTCCTGAAAACGTTGAATAATTTCCGCAGAATGTTTTGTCCTTAAACTTGAAGAAAGTATTCGTAAATCATACTCACGTTTATAAGAATAATCATTGCTTATGCATTTAAGACCCCGAAGTATACGAGCATAGTTACTAGGTTTTTCGTATTCTCCTACAACCCAATCTCTTTTTACTAACTCAGGATAGTTTTCTATCTGGGGTAAATCTTTAATTGCATCCCATACTGTCGGACTCAATGGGATATCAGAGATTTTTTTATGAGTTAAATTATTTGGTAATGCTGGTTTAGTAATCGGCTGAGGATATTTCGGTAAATCTACATCCTCTCTTGCACCTATGAGGAATAATCTCTCACGGGACTGTGGAACTCCGTAATTTGCGGCGTTGAGAATTTGGTAATTCTCTTCTATTTTATAGCCGTGAATTTTAAACTCGCTAATTAGAGATTGGAGAATTTCTTTATGTTGACCAACTGTAATTCCCCGAACATTTTCCATTACAAAAAATTTCGGTTTTAGCTCAAAAACCAGTCGATGAAAGTGAAACACCAAAGAATTTCGTGGATCGTCAACAACCCGTTTACCAATTAGAGAAAATCCTTGACATGGTGAGCCACAAATTACCACATCAATTTCGCGATCGCCAATTTTAGAGCGATTCCTAATTTCTTCCCCGGTTGTATCCACAACACTTTGACATAACACTGAGCAATAAGGAAAGTTAAACTCATGTGTTGCACAGTGGATCGGGTCAATTTCTACAGACGCTAGCACATCAAAACCAGCTTGTTCAAAGCCAAGAGTCATACCACCCGCGCCAGCGAACAAATCAACTGCGATCGCTCTTGGTTTTCTCATCTCATGTCCCCAGTCCCCAGTCCCTAGTCCCCAGTCCCCAGTCCCCAGTTCCCGATCGCATTTGCAAAATTTCTTGAGCAGCGCGATCGCACACTCCAACTTCTCCCAAACTCTGCCGCATTTCTTCATAATCTAGCAAAGTTTGCTGTCTGCGACTGGGATTGAGTAGCAGTTCCATCGCTGCTTGGATAATATTCTCCGCCGTAGCTTGCTCTTGTAAAAATTCTGGCACAATCGGTTTCATTACTACTAAATTAGGCGGCGATGCAAAGATTACAGAACCTTTGAGGATTTTACGACCTATCCAAGCACTCAGGCGACTTAGGCGGTAAACTACAACTTGCGGCACATTTAACAAAGCAAGTTCTAGGTTGACAGTACCAGATTTGCTAATGGCTAAATCAGCAGCAGCAAAAACTTCCTTTTGTTGATCTAATAGAACTGTAGCCCGCAAACCGTAACGCTCAATAGCCTGCTCAATTGGCTGTCTATAGACTTCCAGAGATAGGGGAATCCAGAAATGAACTTCAGGTAATTTCGCTTGAAGAGTTTGGGCGGCTTGAAAAATAATTGGTAAAAGATATTTTAGTTCTTGGCGGCGAGAAGCGGGGAGGAGTGCGATCGCAATTTGTTCTGGTGGAATTCCCAGTGTTGCACGCGCTGCTTGACGACTGGGAGCGTCTTGCATTCGGTCAACCAAAGGATGCCCTACCCAAGTAACTTTTGCCCCTTTCTCACGAAAGTAACGCGCTTCTTGTGGAAAAATTGCCAAGAGCTTATCTGTAAAACCAACAATCCGGCTAGTCCTACGCAAACTTATCGACCAAGCCCACTCTTGAGGAGCGATGTAATACACCACAGGCACATCTGGTAACTGCCGTTTCACATAAGTGCCAATTTCCAGATTGGGAGTCATATAATCGATCAGCACCACTAAATCAGGTGGATTTTGTTTTAGGAAAGCGATCGCACTACGTTGCATCTGGAGAGTCGGTAAAATATAAGGCAGCCCTTCTAAAATACCCATTGAGCCAATACTACTAGTATTGCCCAGCAGAATTGCCCCAGCCTCCACCATTTTTTCGCCACCCAGCGCCACAATCTCTAATTCCAACCCAATCGCCACAGCTTGACGCTTCAGCGCTGTAATTAGCAGCGCTCCTTGTAAATCGCCAGATACTTCGCCAGTGCTGATAAAAATCCGCATTTGATAATTGATAATTAGTAAAAACTTAGAAATGAATAGTTAGCAGTGAATACTTAGGAATGCGGAGTTAAAAATTTAATTCATCAATTCATAACTCCTATAGAGACGCGATTCATCGCGTCTCTCCTAATTCATAATTCACGATTCATCACTCGCGCCCTTTTTCCCCTTACCGGGAATCAAACCACGTCTTCCTGGCATCTGAGAAAGTAGTAAAAAACGGCGCAGATGTTGTAATTGTTCGCTATCCCCTAACAGTTCCAGTTTTTCCAAGGCATCCTTAAAGGACAAATCAGAACGGTAGAGAATGCGGAAGGCTTTTTTTAGTGCAAGCAAATCTGCCGAGTCCATACCAGATCGTTTGAGTCCCACCAGGTTGAGGGTTCGTACTCGCGCCGGATTTCCCTCTACTAACATATATGGGGCTACATCCCGGTCAATACGTGCCATGCCTCCCACCATTGCCTGTCTACCAATATGCACAAATTGATGGACACCTAAAACCCCACTCAGCCTAGCACGTGACTCTATATGCACATGACCTGCCAACGCTACAGAGTTGGCAATCACTACCTGGTCTTCAATCACGCAGTTATGAGCTACATGGACATAAGCCATCAGCAAGTTACCATCGCCAATCACCGTTGCTTCACCAGCACCGGTAGCGCGGTTAATCGTAACGTACTCACGAATTAAGTTGTTATCACCAATTTTGACCCAAGTTGGTTCTCCCACAAACTTGAGATCCTGGGGTTCCATGCCGATGGCTGCACCTGTAAAAATCTGATTTTGCGCCCCAATTTCACAAGGCCCCTCTAACACAGCATGAGCGCCGATAATTGTTTCAGGGCCCACTTTGACATGCGCTCCAATCACAGCATAGGCACCGACTTGCACTGTATGGTGGAGTTCCGATTTCGGATGAATTACAGCAGTTGGATGAATTAGCGTTTTCAAGGGTGAATCTCCAGAACTGTCTTGATAAGTCAGCGCCAGGTAGGGTTTATGAGGCAGTGTGTTACTCTGGTTAAGAGATTTGTACAGACTGCCCTCCCATCAAGGCGACTGGTAGAGCATTAAGTATTTCAGTGAACGAAAGTGTCGGGCAAAGCAAGTTAAGTGTGTTCGAGCAGTATCTCGTAAAGAGGGAGTCGAAAATCAAGAAATTATCAAATGCTGTTGTGGATTTTTTTTTACTGTTATCCTTTATCGGGATTCAGTAAGGGCATTTCACGGCTATGCCCACACCACGAAAGCAAACTTTTAGTTAACCAGAGAAAACATTAATTCTCCTTCACAAGCAAGTTGACCATCAACTTCGGCACGACCTTGCATCTTACCGAAACGACGTTGTTTTACCCATAACAGTTCCACCGTCATTACTAGTTGATCCCCCGGTACAACCTGGCGGCGAAAGCGAACTTTATCGATACCAGCGAAAACAAACAATCCGCCTTCTACCGGAGACATTTGAGTGAGAACAATGCCCCCAACTTGTGCCATTGCTTCGACAATTAGCACCCCTGGCATCAGTGGACGACCGGGGAAATGTCCCTGGAAATGGTGTTCGTTGATAGTGACATTTTTAACCCCAACAGCTTTTTTACCTGGAACGTAGTCAATTATTTTGTCTACAAGTAAAAATGGGTAGCGGTGAGGTAGCAATTTCTGAATTTCTTCAGATGTAAAAGTTGTTTTAATCTCAGATATGATTGTAGTCTCATTTATAGCCTGTGGTTCGGTAGATATAGTTGTATCGATGGTATTCACTTCAGCGAAGATTGACATTGGCGGTGTAGTTAATTTTTCATCTGAAAGTTTAGCAGGTAGACGTATGTCGAAAGTCTTAATAATCCAGGATTTTAAGCTTTAGAGCCATCTAAAATCTAAAATCGTTCGACTGAGCGACTTGTACTGAGCTAAGTCGAAGTAAGCCGAAGTCCCAAATCTAAAATTTTCTGAGCCAGTTGAATGTGTAAATTGTGGCTGGCTTTATACGCTAAGAAATGAGCAAGAGGAAAAGTTCCTAGTAAACTTAAATCTCCTACTAAATCCAAGATTTTATGACGGACTGGCTCATTTGCAAATCTCAATGGGGGATTTAGCCAACCTTCTGGCCCGCAAACGAGTGCATTATCCAAACTGCCACCTTTAATTAACCCTGTTTTTTGCAAGTGTTCAATTTGATGCAGCAACCCAAAAGTTCGGGCAGGAGCAATTTCCGTCGCAAAGCTAGGAGAAGCTTTTTCTAGTTCAGTGGTTAGTGACCAACTATGCCATTGATTACCAATGGCAGGCAAGTCAAAATCAATACCATAACTAAAGCGAGTTTCTGGTGCTGGGAGGACACAAACAAAGGCATCCCCTTGATAGATGCATAAGGGTTCTGTAACAGCCAAAGGAATTTGTTTGTTAACAGGTTGTGATACTAAGCCTATTTGGGCAATGTTGGCTGTCCATACACTTGCGGAACCATCCAAAAGTGGGACTTCTGGCCCATCAATTTCAATCCGGGCATTATCCACGCCCATCCCTGAAAGTGCTGCCAATAAATGCTCTACCGTGCGAACAGATACTTCCCCTTCACCCAACTGAGTTGAGAGAACAGTGTGACTAACTGCTGTAACTTGGGCTGGAACGATCGGTAAATCCGGTAAATCCACCCGTACAAAGTAGCGTCCACTTCCTGCCTCAGATGGTAGTATCCGCACCTGGGTATTCACACCACTATGCAGCCCCACCCCTATTTGGGTGATTTCAGCTGCTAGAGTGTGCTGTTGCATAGCCAAAAAGTCAATATATTTCGTTTAGTATTGTTCATCGTCTGTTTTGGTAGAATCCCTGATATTCCCCGAAAAATGTCATTAATCCCTTTATCGGAACAGTATTGAGGTAAATGTAAAAATTAGCAAGCTAATTGTCATTTGTCCTTTGTCATTTGTTGAACTACTGACCAATGATTAATGACTAATGACTAATGACTAATTAAAACCTTTCGCCAATACCGAAGTTAATCCGACTATCCCCATCATCGTTGATACCGTAGTCAATCCGAATTGGCCCCAGTGGAGACTGGACGCGAACGCCAAGACCATAGCCGAAGCCACTACCATTTTTGTTTAACACTTCACCCGCCCTGGTAGTAGTTCCCAGATCGCTGCCGAGATCAAAAAATAGTGCGCCACTGACTACTGAAAAAACTGGAAACCTGTACTCAACTGATGCTTGCACGTAAGAGCGTCCACTACCTAATGCTCCTTCTTCATAACCTCGGACAGAGTTACTACCCCCAAGAGTAAAAGCTTCGTAGGGAGGCAAATCACCGATAATGGTTCCTGCTTGCAGGTTAAATGCTAAAGTTTGTGCCCCTTTGCTTAGACTAATCAGCTTGATGGGTAAATATTGGCTGTAACTACCCCGGAATCTAGTGAGGAAAATATTGCCTAGTCCGATGGGAACCGACTGATCTACCCCGAAGCGGAGATAAGAACCACTAGTGGGTTGCAATGGGTTATTACGGAGATCCCTCTGTGCCCCCAGTTGCAGCAGCAGTAAATCGTCTTGACCTCCCGAAGACAAGGTAAGTGGAATTTCGAGTGGTTGACCATTGCTGGTGGGGTTTCCATTCTGGTCTAGAGGAATTCCATCATTATTGAATACCGCTCCTGTTTTTTTGAGATTGCCATCGGCATCACGGGCGGAAACTCGTTGATACTGGAAACCAGCAGAGGCAGTCCAGACGGAAGTTTTGTAAGGATTAGAGGATAGGGGACGAGTAAAGGTTACACCACCACCTACACGGAGAATACGGGGGCGATCCTGAGAATCTGTATTCTTGATATCATTTGGGTCAAATGTTCTAATGTCTTCATCCTTGCCATCAAAAATCAACGAAATGGAACTGCGGCGAAAAATATTGGTTGTATAGGAAGTCCGGTAAGGATCTCCCGCAATCCAGGGGTCTGTAAACCGCAGGTCGAACAGCAGTTCTCGTTCTCCTACCTGTACTTCTGCTCCCAGTTTTTGGTTTCTACCGTTCAGGTTTTGCTGTTGATAGCTAACTGTTCCAAAAAGTCCGCTAGCAGAACTAATCCCTGCCCCAGCCGCAATAGAACCACTACTGCGTTCAGCTACATTCACGACTACATCCACCTTGCTGGGGTCAGTACCAGGGTCAAGAGACACATTTACATCTTCAAACAGTCCCAGTCCATACACGCGCTGTAAGTCTTTTTGTACCGTGTTGCGGTTGAATATTTGTCCTGGTTTCAACTCTAATTCTCGGGTAATGATGTAATCTTGTGTCCGTCCGCGAATTGGTTGTCCCTTCTCATCTGTCTCCTGACCATCTTTATTGCGGAACCGGACTCTAATCTTTTCTACTACCCCTTCTGCTATTTGCAAGGTAACAACTCCGTTTTCAGAGACTTGGGGCGCTCCAATTACGTTGGCTAGCACGTAACCTTTGTCTTGATACCGCTTGTTTAGCTGTTTGATGCCTTCCTGCAAGTCGCGCAAGTTGAGAATTTTACCATACTGCTCCTTAAATACTTCATCTACGGTATTAGCTGGCAGTACGGAGGCGACACCAGTGCCAGGATTAGCTTGCACTTGGACTTTGCTCAGAATGGGGTTAGGCTGTACAACAAAGCTCACCCGCACTCCCAAAGGGGTATCTTCTGGCGATGCTTGGACGTTTGAGAAAAAGCCAGTGCCAAAGATGGCGTTAATATCTTCTTGCAATTGGCTGCGAGTTGTTGTTCGTCCTGGTTGGGTACGAATTACTCTGTAAACTTGTTCTTCCAGTTCTGGTGGTAGTTGCCCAGTCTGCGATCTAATGAGTACTTCCGATACTAGTACGCGAGGGTCATTGGCTTCTGGGGCTGTGCTGGGTTGAGTATTTCCCGGAGTTATGGGTGTTGTAGGTGGGTTAACATTCTGCGGACTGGGGGTAGCACTTGGTCTTAGAGCAGGTGTTCGTTGTTGACCATCTGGGAATGGAACCTCTGGAGCAGTAGATGGTTCTGGAGTTGTGGGTAATATAGGTTGCGTTGTCGGTGGATTGACATTCTCTGGGACTGGAGTAGTCTCAGGGGTTGGGGAAGGCGTTGGTTGTTGAATTTCTGGCGGCGGAATGTCTGGGGCGGGAGAGGGCTGTTGAGTTGTGCTGGGATTGATTTGAGGGGTTTGTTGTGCAGTTTTTGGCGTTGTGGAGGTTGGCACTATTACCCCTGGTTTCGCTATGGCTGCTGGATTAGCAGGGTAAACTGCGACAATGCGGGATTTTGGTTGCTCTATAACTACTTTGGGATTAGTTAGAGACTCTAGACTCTTACTAAAGTCTTGCTGACTAGTGTTCTTTTCTGGCTGCTGATTTGTTCCTAGTGTCAAAACTTCTGTTGTCTGTTTTGAACTGTTGGCGGTTTCTGCATTTGCACTCAATGAGCCGCCCAAAGGGACTGTAATTGCTACTGCTGCCAGCAATACGGGAGATAAACGCATTTTACTTATGATTCCTCTTCACGACCACACACACCATCACAAGGCAATAATGCCCTTATGCCAAAGGTAAAATTAAAAATATAATTTTTTTCTTTTGCTTTTTTACTTTACAAGGCAAAAGGCAAAAGGCAAAAGTAAAATATAATTCCTTCTGATCTTTTGGCTTTTACCTGTTTAAGTTGTAGCTTCTACTGCTTTTAGCACTCTTTGTAAAACCTCCTGGTAGGCATCCTCTACATTTCCTAAGTCTCGGCGAAAGCGGTCTTTGTCCATTACCCGGCGGTTTGAGTCCTCTTCTGCGGTATCCCACAAACGGCAGGTGTCAGGGCTAATTTCGTCTGCCAAGAGCAACTGCTGTTGTGAGTCCAAACCAAACTCTAGTTTGAAGTCTACTAGGGTAATACCGCATCGTTGCCAAAATTTATTGAGAAATTCATTGATTTCCAATGCTAGATGTGTAATGGCATCTACTTGTTCCGCAGTAGCTAGTTTTAGAAGGTAAAGGCGATCGCGTGTCAACAAAGGATCTCCTAACTGATCGTTTTTGTAATAAAATTCAACCAAAGGCTGTTTCAGAATTGTACCCACTGGCAACCCTGTTTGTTGAGACAAACTGCCAGCCGCAATATTTCTGATCACTACTTCTAAGGGCAAAATCTTTACTGCCCTCACCCGCATCTGATTTGGGATAGGGCTGTCGATAAAGTGAGTCTTTATACCATAAGCTTCCAACTGTTTAAAAAGCTGGCTGGAAATGCTACAATTAATTTTTCCTTTTTCTTGGATACTGCCACGTTTTTGGGCGTTAAACGCTGTGGCATCGTCCTTAAAATCAGCCAACAAGACTTCCGGATCGTCCGTTGTATAAAGAATTTTTGCTTTGCCTTCGTATAACTTGGAATTAACAGACATGGTGGCAGGTAAAGTTCTAGGCGATGAACGATTTTTGTCGTTTCGGGCTTCACCATTTTATCTTTAGTTCTTAACTATTAACCATTGGTGATTTTTTAAAGAAAAAGCAAGGACTTTAGGAATTGGGATGAGGGAGCAGGGGAAGCAGGGGAAGCAGGGGAAGAAAGAATAAAGAACTAATACTCAATGCTCCATGCCCAAAGCCTTATTTCCAATGCCCAAATTAGCCAGTTGACAAAGATTGAGAACTAAATCTCTAACTTTTAACAGAGGGTAATTAACTTTGCTACTTAGTATAGTTATGTAACTAGTTTTAGTATCTAAGTAGTAATTATTTTTGTAAAGAAAATTTAGACCATATATACGGGTATGTTTTAAGAGTTTATAAGTCAGGGTTTCGACTGAAGTTAATTACAACTGGAATTTCATAAATTAAGATGAGATCAATTATCAACTGGGAGGAAAATCAAATATTCTCTCTAGTGACTTTAGTAGAAGCTTTTTTTTGTAACATTAACGACAACAGTATTTCAAGCTTGATCAAGAAAAATTCAAAACTCAGGAGTCAGAATTCATTCTGACTCCTGAGTTCTGTTTCGATAAAAGGTGAATTGAATAAATGGAGAAAGAAATAGTGGATAAAGATGATTTTCTCTACCCTCGTGGTCGCTATTACGGTCAGGTAAAGCCAGAAAACTTGGTTTTTAATGCGAATCTACAAGAATTTGCCCAACGTGTAAGCTATATTTGCAACTTAGAAACAGGTGGAAAATTGCCTCCAGGTGTAGCTTATGAACAAATCAAGCAGCTATGGAAACAGTTGAAACACTCTAAAAAAGAACTGCGAATTGGCGAAGACCCGTTTCAAGATGATCAGGGTGAGGCTCAAGGTTGACATGGAGAGGTGAGAACAAGGGGAATAACCGATGACCAATGACCAATGACCAATAACTAAATTACTTAGTAAGCATTGTCCAAATACCATCCCAGGACTCTGGGGGCGGGTTTTGTAAATAATTACGCGCACGTTCCAAATGAATATCAACAGCTTGGTCTTTGGATTGGATGCATTTGGCGGCTTCAAAACAAGCGATCGCTTGTGAGAAGTTGCGCGATAAATAGGCAGCGCGTCCAGTATGATAGTGATACAAAAACTCTTGAGTGTTAGCCTCTAAAGGAGTATTGCGATCGCCAATTAACTGGTAAATATTTACAGCCTGGTGTTTCCCTTTAACTCGAATTTTGTCTAACTGGCGTACCCAAACGCGATCGCTGCAAAGCTGATAAGTAAATTCGCTTAAGATAATATCACAACCATATTCCTTAGTTACCGCCTCTAAGCGCGAACTTAAATTTACGCCGTCTCCAATCACGGTGTAATCCATCCGTTTGGGCGAACCAATATTACCCGAAACGACTTCCCCAGAACTAATCCCGATGCCAATACGAATTTGTGGCTGCGCCTGGATAATTCGTCGCTGGTTAAATTCCTCTAAGCGTTGTCGCATATCTAATGCTGACTGTACAGCCCTCCAAGCATGATTTTCTGTCAGAGGTAAGGGCGCACCAAATACAGCCATTAAGGCATCACCAATAAATTTATCGAGAGTGCCTTCGTGGTTAAAAACAGCCTCCACCATTGTTTCAAAATACTGATTGAGCAGCAATACCACTTCAGCTGCACCAAGATTTTCTGTAAGTGTTGTGTAGCCCCGAATATCAGAAAACAAGACGGTTACTTCCTTGCGCTCACCCACCATTAAAGCATCTTCCCCTAGTGCCATAACTTGTTCGGCTACATGGGGCGTTAAGTAGCGGGACATAGTGGTTTTCATCCGTTTTTCCCGACTGATGTCTTCTAATACCACCAAACCACCCCGGACACCGCCTTCTGGGTTAGTTAGGGGATTGACAGTGAGATTCGTACTGCGTTCTAGTGTTTGCACCTCATCAGGGGTGAGAAACTCAGATTGGGGAGTGAGCGATAGATTCCAGGGAATGAACACATCAGGGCTAGTGCGATCGCGGACTGCTAAAATCGAGTGTTGAGTAGCATTATTAACTTTAGAAATTCCTACTATCAAACTTTGCTCTGGCGCATAATGTTTAGCTCCAGTTTTTAAACTATCTTCTAGTCGCATTTGCAGGTTTTCAATCGGTACAACTTCCCAAACAAAGCGACCAATCAAATTTTGTTCCCACAAAAGCTTGTTTGTTTTGGTATTAGTGTTTTTTATCGGGCAACCTAATAGCTCCAGTGCTGCATCATTAATCGTGACAATCTGACCTGCCATATCTGTAGAAATAACCGCATCTGACAGACTTTGCAAAATGTCTTTTTGATACTGTTTCTCTAACAACACATTTTCAAAGAGACGAGCATTTTCCAAGGCAATTCCTGCCTGGGTATTAAAAGCCCGCATAAACTCTTCATCAGAAGCGGTAAAACTGCTTTGTTGCTTATTAATTAATTGCGTTACACCGATTAATTCGTTTGCAGAATTAAATACTGGTAAACATAAAATATTGCGAGTCACATAACCAGTTTTTCTATCTGTACTTGGGTCAAAGCGGGGGTCTTTGTAGACATCGGAAATATTTAGGGTTTCGCCAGTGGAAGCCACATAGCCAGCAATGCCACGGTTTGCGGGAATATGGATTTCTAACAACTTTGTAGCATCTGCTGCGGCCGAAACTTTTGTCCAAAGTTCGCTCATATCTTTACGATATAAAAACAGCGTACTGCGGTCTGCTTGCATTAAAATTCGAGCTTGTTCCATGACTATCTGCAAAGTTGCTTCTAAATCTAAACTTTGCCCTAACGTCTGAGTCGCCCGCAACAAAGCCGTAGCACCTCGTTGATTACGAGCGGCTACATAAAAAGATTGACAGCTTTCCAGAATAATCCCAATAGAAGCGGCAAAGTCTCGGAAACGTTCTTCATCATCATGATTAAACGGAACATTTCCGGTTTTATTAGCCAGTTGTACTACCGCTACAGTATGGTTTTTACTACTGATAACAGGCATACATAAAATATTATGAATTTTATAGCCCATTTGTTTTTCAAGTTCTGGGCTAAATAGGGGATGACTATGAGTTTCTGATATATTTAAATATTGACCTGTACTAGCAACATGACCGGGAATACCTACCGTAATGGGAGTACGAATTTCTAAGAACTTTTGGCTATTATCTTGAGGAACTTTTGACCACAGTTGACCTTTGTCATAATCAACTAAAAAAATAGCTGTGTGTTCTGCTTGTAGGATTTGACCAATTTTGAGTGTGATAGCTTCTAACACCTTCTCCAACATAGTTTCTAGAGCTTCATTATTGATTAGTTCAATAGCTCTAAGAAATTGCTGGAACTCAGCAGTTATGAAGTCAAGTAAGCAAACAAATTCATTAACAGATAAGTCTTTAACACGACGCAATAGAGCATGAGTACGATTAACTTGAGTCAGTTCAGTTAATGTAGCCAAGACGCTACCAGGGTTGGGGAGTGTCATGGGGATTGGGGATTAGGGATTGGGGATTGGGTATGGTTATTTTTTTGTCCTCCTTGTCCCCATTGTCTGCCTTGTCCCCCTTCTATTTCCACTCTCTACTCCCCTATTTTGTTAATTATTCAGAAAGTATGACCTTTTGGTAGTAATCTTGTAGCTGCTTGGTAGCAGCCGCCCAACCCCAACTTTCTGCTTCTTGACGAGCATTTTGACGCATTATGTCTCGTTGTTCTTTTTGTTCTAAGAGGCGAATAGTAGCAGTTAAGGCTCCTTGAACATTTGCTGTAGGCTCAAAAAGATATCCATTTACGCCATCTGTCACAATATCAGGAATTCCCCCTGAACGGGCTGCTACTACCGGACAGCCAGCAGCCATCGCTTCTAGTAGGACTAAGCCTAGTGTTTCTGTACGGGAAGGGAAGATAAAGGCATCAGCACTGGCAAAGGCAGAACCTAATTCTTGCCCCATGAGATATCCAACAAAATAAGTATTTGTCCCAGCAAAGTGTTTTTCTAGTGCTTGACGGTGTGGCCCATCTCCAACCAATGCTAACCGCGCTTCGGGAATTGCTTCTAAAATTGGTTTGATACGCTCAATTTCTTTTTCAGCCGAAAGCCTCCCAACATAAAGTAGCAATGGACTTTCTGGATGATTTTGTGATAAACGCGATCGCATCTCTACATTAGCTAAATCAGGGTGAAATAATTCCGTATCCACCCCACGCTGCCATAAATCTACACGCTCAATCCCATGTGCTGTCAGTTCCTCTACCATTGCTGTGGAGGTACACAGATTCAAATCTGCTTGATTATGAGCGCCTTTGAGCAGTTCCCAAAGAAAGCCTTCCAGCATCCCCAAGCCGTAATGTTGAAGATATTGGGGTAAATGGGTATGATAAGACGCAACTAAGGGGATTTTGAGGATTTTGCTGTAAAATATGCCAGCTAAACCTAAAACGGCTGGATTTACGACATGAATCACATCTGGCTTAAACTCTTCTAAAACATAACCAATGGCTGGGCGGGGAAGTGCCATTGTTAATTCTGGATACAATGGCAAAGGAAAGCCAGTAATGCCGTAAACTTTAGCGCCTTTGTGTTCTGTAATGCCTCCATCAGGGGCAATTACCAATACTTGATTGCCACTACGCTGTAAATGGTCAACAGTATGGCGCAGCCGCGTTACAATGCCGTCAACCTTGGGTAAAAAGGTTTCGGTAAATAGGGCAATTCTCATAAAAAACTATTCAGTACAGGCAGATATAGCGCTTCTTCTTTGGATGTAATATACTTTGACCTCTCTCCAAACCTATCCTAAAAGGAGAGAGGCTTTGAATCTTACTCCCCTTCCCTTGCAGGGAAGGGGCTGGGGGTTAGGTCTGTATTCCATGCAATTGAGAACCCCTATAATCTCAGCTTCGGAGTGCATTTTGCTATTAAACACAGAATAAACTGTCTCGCGTGCTGTAATCAATTCTGCACAGTCAAAATAACTGTGGTAAAAGGCAAAGTTAACAATAGTTAGACGATAAGCGTGATAAAAAACAACTAATTGGTCGTCATATTATGCTAAGATATGGCGACCATTTTTAAAACCACGATTTACTGGGGTTTATCCTAATTTCTGTGCCAAGAGACTTTGGGCAGAATTTGCTTATGATCGACTCGTTTCTGATACTTAATGGCAAAGTTTAACAGAGAATCGAGTAAAGAATCAGAAAGCAAGTGAGGCTGTAAACCTAAATCGAGCAATTTAGTGTTTTTAGCGTTGAAGTAATGTTCTTCTTTCTCAACTCTGGGATTATCTAAGTGATTGATTTCTACCTTCAATCCCATAGCGTTACCAGCATTTTTTACCATTAATGCCAATTCACCGACGCTGAATTGTTCGGTAAATTGGTTAAATACGCGGAATTCGCCAGCTTGGGCAGGATTAGCGATCGCTAATTCCACACATCGTACTGTATCCCGAATATCCAAAAACCCGCGAGTTTGTCCACCTTTACCATAGACAGTTAAGGGGTGTGCGATCGCAGCTTGAATACAAAAGCGGTTCAGTGCAGTCCCAAACACACCATCGTAATCCAGCCGATTAATCAATAGTTCGTCCATTCCCGTTTCTTCGGTTAAGACACCATAAACTACACCCTGATTTAAATCAGTCGCTCGCAATCCCCAAATCCGGCAAGCAAAGTGGATGTTATGACTATCATGGACTTTGCTTAAATGGTACATCGAACCAGGCTGCTTCGGATAAGGTAAGGTATCCTTACGGCCATTGTGTTCAATGGTGATATACCCTTCTTCTATGTCGATGTTGGGTGTACCATATTCACCCATTGTTCCCAGCTTCACCAAATGACAGTCCGGGAAATCTTCCCGCATGGCGTACAACAAGTTCAACGTCCCAACTACATTATTGACCTGAGTGAGAACTGCGTGTTCTCGGTCAATCATGGAAAATGGGGCTGAACGCTGTTCACCAAAATGCACTAGGGCATTTGGCTGAAATTGATGTAATGTTTTGCTGAGAAATTCGTAATTTGTAATATCGCCGATGAACAAATCGATAGATTTACCCGTCAAATCTTGCCAGCGCTGGAGACGTTGTTGAATTAGTGCGATCGGAGTGAGAGTTTCAACACCAAGTTCATTATCCCAGTGCCGCCGCACCAAACTATCTAAAATTCCAACTTCATAACCTCGATTGGAAAGGTAAAGAGCAGTTGCCCAACCGCAATATCCATCACCGCCAATAACCAGGACTTTCATCTTCACCAGTTTTTACTCGCTGATAGCTAAATCTATCAGGTTTTTGTCCCCTCTCAATCATCATTCTGGCGGAAATTTAGATTTAGGCATCTGGGGAAGCGAGGGAGGGGAGGCAAGGGAGGTAGGGGGAGAAGAACTAATACACCATGCAATACGGTTCGGTTAAGATCCCCTCGCCTACGGCGACCCCCTTAAAAAAGGGGTAAAAGAAGGTTCTAAGCCCCCTTTTTAAGGGGGGTTGGCGGGATCTTCGAGGAATAAACACGTTAACCGAACCGTATTGATACACCATGTCCAATGCCCAATGCCCAATGCCCCATTAAGATTTTGAAATCCGATACTGTTGGGCAATGTAATAAAAAAAACGATAATAATCTTGAAATTTTTGGCTCTTACTTCGTCCCTGCCAATAGTATTTAACTTGACTCTGAGTTAGTGTCAGTGTCATTGAACCTATATCTTTATCAACTTCTACAACCATTACCCCAGAGACTCCTTGGGTGGTTTGAAAGTTGGATTTTATCTTTTTTAACGGCTCTTGCTCTGTAACAATCGAATTTGGTAAATCATGACTTGCCCAACCTCGAATTTCCACTGAGTTATCCTGTGATGAAATAAACGCAATCCCATCACCGTTTGCTGGGGCTGCTGAAGAAGTCCAGTTACTCGGATATGGAAATTCAAAGCCATAACGAGAGTTCTTATAAGTTTTCCATGCGATCGCTCCAGCGTTAAAATCATTTGCAGTACAACCCCACAGAACTACTAACAGGGCAGTAACCCCGCTAATGCTGGCGGCGAACTGATAAATTCTTCGCCCCAAACTACAGATTTTATTAACAGTAGCCATTTACATTACACATTTTGCCAAAGTCACTGATTTTATAGAAATACCAGAAACTCAGATCGATACCTTGCACTGAAAGAGCGCTCATTAAAAATTAAATATTCTTTCAGGATATTTACCATTCTCTTTTGACTCCTCAGTGGGGAAGCTTATAAAGAGTGCTTTATCACACATTTTATGTACAGTGCATCTCAGACAGGCGAACCAACTTTGGAGCTTTTTCACTTCCAAAGCAACACATCTTTGCAATTTCCGCCAAATCTTTCTGTAATTTGCATCGGTAAGCCAAACGACCAAAAACCACCAGATATTGATATTTCTGGCTTACCAGATTCGAATGTGGCATCTCGCGTTCACGCCCAAATTTGGGTAAATGGGGACGAATACCATATCACCGATTTGGGTAGTTCTAATGGTACATACATTAACGGTGCGAAACTTCAACCTCAAATTTTTTTTCCACTCCATCCAGGAGACAGAGTTTCCCTTGGGCAGGCAGACAAAATAACTTTCATGTTTCGGGTGCAGCAACACTCTGCATCTGCCACAAAAAATCCTATCCCAAACTCTGCACTAACAAAAATTACAGCACCTACCACCAGTAAAGAAGAGGAACAAGTAATCCTTGCCAGTAAGCTTATTGGTTTAGGACTAATCCTAGCTGGCATTACATTTTTAAGTACAAGCATTTATGTCAGTGTTTACTTACGCAGCACACCGGGAATTTTGCTGTGTATGGGAGGTGTAGTAGCTCTAAATTGGGATGGGCGCGATAATCGCAAACTCGGATGGGTGTTGATTGGCATCGGAATTGCTCTATTCATCGCCAGTGGTGTTGTCATCGGCTCTGTGTCTCTTTTTTCGATGCTGGTGTCATTCGCTGGCATTTCCTCTGGATATCAATTGTTTACAACCGGCAAGGTGTTCAACTTCAATCCGCTTACACTCCAAATAGTTAAAAAGTAAGCCAAATTAGGCGATCATGAATTAGCGATCGCTAATTCCCATTGAGGTTTCAGGATTTGAATCCTAAACCCTGATTAATTCTCAGAGGTTTGTCGTGAGGGATTTATCACTCAATAAGCAGCATTTCAGCCCAAAATGTAAACAAATGTAACAAAACTGGCGTTAAAACGTTTTGCTGTCTTGACAACCAATAGAAGAACCGATAAGTTTATATACATACCCGGGTAAGACCGTTAAAGAGTTATATGCAAACGCAAACTAAGCAAAAGGTCACTTTGTATTTATCGCCAGAGTTGCACAGAAAACTGAAGATTCGTTCAGCAGTAGATTCTGAACCAATGTCAGAACTTGCCGAACGCGCCCTTGGTTTTTACCTGTCTAATCAAGAATTGGTTGACGAGTTAGAAGACTCTTCTTTCGGGCGGACTCATAGAGTTTATTCATGCCCAACTTGTGATAGCTCGCTAGTCTTACGTGATGGGGAACTGGTTACTTTGGGCAATCAACCAGGAGTAGTTGGTCAAGACCATCTTTCCATTAATGAAATGGATGAAGATGAAACCCATCCCAAGGGCGAGGAAGAGTTAGTTCCTTGCTAAATAGATAAGAATTATGGATTATTCATTCATGATTCGGTTGTCTTTACCAGAAGCAATGTCTCTACTGTCTCTATAAGGTCTCAAGTAGGTCGAAGTATGAAAGAAGAGCTCAATATCCTAATTCAAGCTCAATACCCTTTAATCTACCTTGTGACCTCCGAGGAAGAGCGGGCCGAGCAAGCCGTTTCCACAATCGCCCAGTTGTTAAAGCCCCAGCGCCGAGTATTTATTTGGACAGTAACACACGGGATTGTGGAGTATGGTCAACCCCGGAATGTTACGCAACATAATACCGTATCTCCAGAGGCGGCCATTGAGTGGATCATCCGGCAGAAAGAACCCAGTATATTTATTCTTAAAGATTTACACCCCTTTATTGATGCGCCAGCAACAAACAGATCGTTACGAGATGCGATCGCTAGCTTTAAAGGTACGCAAAAGAACATCATTTTGATGTCCCCAATGCAACAAGTACCTATAGAGTTGGAAAAAGAAGTTGTTGTTATTGACTTTACACTGCCAGATATGGCAGAGTTGAATAAAGTACTGACTCATCACGTAGACCAAAATCGTGGTCGGCGGTTGACAACAGAGGCCAGAGAAAAGCTTCTCAGAGCAGCTTTAGGTCTAACTAAAGATGAAGCTGAGAAAGTCTACCGAAAGGCGCAGGTAACTACAGGGCGTTTGACGGAAGATGAAGTAGATATCGTTTTATCTGAGAAAAAGCAACTAATTCGGCGCAATGGTATCTTAGAATACATGGAAGAAGATGAAACCATTGATGCAGTAGGTGGCTTAGAAGAGTTAAAAAGATGGCTCAAGCAACGCTCTAACGCTTTCACAGAGAGAGCGAGAGAGTATGGTTTGCCTCAACCAAAGGGGATGTTAATTCTCGGAGTTCCCGGTTGCGGTAAGTCATTAATTGCCAAAACTACTTCCCGACTGTGGGGTTTACCCCTGCTGCGGTTAGATATGGGGCGAGTTTACGACGGCTCAATGGTGGGACGAAGTGAAGCAAATCTGCGGAACGCCTTGAAAACAGCAGAATCTATTTCCCCAGCGATTTTGTTTATCGATGAATTAGATAAATCCTTTGCTGGTAGTGGAGGTTCTTCTGATTCCGATGGGGGGACTTCAAGTAGAATCTTCGGCTCTTTCCTCACATGGATGCAAGATAAGAAATCACCAGTGTTCGTGATGGCAACCGCCAACAGAGTAGAACGCTTACCTGGCGAGTTTTTGAGGAAAGGACGCTTTGATGAAATTTTCTTTGTCGATCTGCCAACACCGGAAGAACGGCAACACATTTTTAATATTCATCTGACCAAACGCCGTGAAGACATCTCTCGATTCGATCTTGAGCAACTAGCCAAGATGTCTGACGGATTTTCTGGAGCAGAAGTTGAGCAAGCGATCGTTGCGGCAATGTATGAAGCTTTTGCCCAAGATCGGGAGTTCACCCAACTAGATATTATTGCTGCACTGAAGGCAACATTGCCGCTGTCTCGAACGATGCAAGAACAAGTAACGGCTCTGAGAGATTGGGCCAGACAGCGCGCCCGCCCCGCAGCATCCTCCGTAGCTGAATATCAGCGAATGGAGTTTTAAAAGCTTTCCTCTGCCATCCCAGGGGGAAAGGCTAGCTGAAAATGCTAGCAGTTATAAAAAAAGCCGCATCCTGTTAAGCGCGGCTTCGCTCAAAACAAACCGTTGTCGTTTTTCTCAATCTTCTCATTGGAGGAAACCCAAATGTCTCACTTTAGCACCCTGCGTACCAAAATCACCGATGCCGAAATCCTCAAAGCTTCTTTGCGCGACCTCGGTATCAGCGTAAAGACTGAAGCTGATGTCCGTGGTTATAACGGTCAGCGTGTCCGTTCTGACATCGTTGCTATGTTGGATGGCGAATATGACCTCGGCTGGTCTCGCAACAGTGATGGTTCTTTTGACCTAATTGCTGACCTGTGGGGCGTTGCTAAGAAGCACAACCAAACCGAGTTGATCAACTCAATCAACCAAAAGTATGCTGTTAACAAAACTTTGGCTGAAGTAAAACAGCGCGGTTTGCAAAACGCCAATGTGAAGTTGGTATTGCAATAACAAATTCTCTGCGCGTTCCCAAAGCTGCACGGGTTAACCACATAAATTAGCGGTTAGCCCGCTTTTTTATCGGGACTGAGATTTATTTCTCAGTCCCGATTTTTGCAAATTTAGAACTGGACTAAGCATTAAAATTAAAGTACTCCAATATAGCCTCTGATATCTGTTGATTATCTTCTAGCGATAGTGCAAGTCTGTCTGTCATTTCATTCAACCAAATAAAGTTTCTTGAGAAGAACTCCGTCATATCTCTCCCATCAATTTCTAATCTAGTTACCGAATATTTTTTAATCCTACATCTGCAACTCAGTAATAGTTTGAGTCCCTGTGATGTAGGGAAGGTTATCATCTTGTCTGTCTTGTTGTGATAAAAGCTCATCTGCTTGACTGCAAGCTAAAATTTGTGCTGCTTTTCGAGCTTGTTCATACTCCACACCGTATTTGACTAATTCTATATGAAATATTTTTTTCTTTTCCTCGGCTGAGATCAAAAAATTATGCTGTATAAACTAAGGTTTAAAAGATGGTTTTCAAATTACATCTAACCTCTTCTACAATCTCTGTTGTTCTTTCGCTGGAGTGATTTGACAACCAGAGCAAGATAATTTTAAATATTACAAATATTAAAGTTTTTTAACTCTAGCTTAATAAGTTGGCAAAGATACTGACAATAACATCTCCACAAAATACCCCATCCACTCAACCCAATCAGGTGTATCTGTCACCAGTTGAGCAAATTTAGATGATTCAATATCCTCAAACTTGAAGTCACGCCCCACAGTTCATCACTCATTAGGGTACTGAGTAATTCAATAAGTGCATCAATGCCGTATTCCATAATCAATAATTGTTCGCACGTCCGGCGATGCTGGACGTTAGGGCTGAACTGAGCGCAGCCGACGCTCCAGAAAGCGGCGTTCGCTGTCATTTGTTACCAGCATGAGGGCTAGCGCGTAGCTCTGTGCGGCTTCTTGGGAGGCTCCGATGCGGCGCAGCAAATCTGCACGGGTGGCGTGAAATAGATGGTAGCCATTAAGTTGAGAGGCAAGCCCATCGACGAGTTGGAGAGCGGTCTGAGGACTGTCTACCATTGAGATCGCCACCGCCCGGTTGAGTGAAACAATCGGCGAGGGCTGTAAGCGTTCGAGCAAATCGTAGAGGCGGACAATTTGTAACCAGTCGGTTTCTTGTGCCTGTGCTGCCTGACAATGTAGTGCCGCGATTGCTGCTTGCACTCCAAACGACCCAATCTCGCCTCGCAGCGCCTCTTCAACGAGTGGAAGCGCCTCAGCAATTTGCTGTTGATTCCAGCGACGACGATCCTGATCTTCGAGCAACACCAAATCGCCCGCCTCATCCAAACGGGCATTACGCCTGGAATCGTGCAGCAACATCAGCGCAACCAGGGCAGTTACTTCTGCTGGCGGTTGCGGTGCCATCAACATCCTTACGAGGCGACCCAGCCGAATTGCTTCTGTGCAGAGGTCAGCCCTCATCATCGTCTCACCCCTAGTCGCCGCGTAGCCCTCGTTGAAAATCAGATAGATCACTGTCAGTACTGCGTCTACCCGCATAGACAGATCGGTCGTGTCCGGCACTTTATAGGGAATACCTGCATCTCGAATCTTGCGTTTGGCACGCACCAACCGTTGCGCCATTGTTGCTGTGGGTACAAGAAACGCCCGCGCAATTTCATCCGTCTCAAGCCCGCCCAGCATCCGCAGCGTCAAAGCAACCTGCGCCTCAATTGCCAGTGCTGGATGGCAGCAAGTAAAGATCAGCCGGAGCTGATCGTCTGAAATTTCGTCTGTATGGTAAGTTGGCTCCTCTTGGGTTGGGATTAACCCAGAGGCGGCGTACCATGAGAGCTTTTCTGTGAGCCGTGTCCGCCGTCGGAGGCGATCAATGGCTTTGTATCGGGCTGTTTTGATCAGCCACGCACGGGGGAGATTGGGCACGCCGCAAGACTGCCACTGATGTGCGGCAGCTATAAAGGCTTCCTGTACCGCTTCTTCAGCCACGTCGAAATCTCCAACTAACCGGATGAGGATGGCGACGATCCGCCCCCACTCAGCTTTGTAAACGGAGGCGAGTGCTTGGTTTACGTCTATTTTTGCGTTTGGGATTATACCTGACATAAAAATTTTTGGTGAGGTGTCGATTTGAGTCAGCACCATTCGACTTACTAAAGAAGGGAAACAAGGGAGGTATACCTCAATCGTACTAAACGATCAAAATTTTTGGTGAGGTGTCGATTTGAGTCAGCACTGTTCGACTTACTAAAGAAGGGAAGCAACAACGGGAAATAAAGGAGGCAAACCGATGAAATATTTGCTGCTGATTTACCTGGAAGAAAATGCCATGAGCCAAACCGAGCGGGAGGACTGTTATGTGAAATCCGCGCAACTGGCACAGCAACTCAATTCATTTGGGCAATATCTAGCCACTGCCCCGCTCCACCCTGTCGCAACGGCAACTAGCGTTCGGGTGCGCGATGGCAAATCGCTTGTGACTGACGGGCCGTTTGCAGAAACGCGCGAACAATTGGGCGGTTTTTTTCTGATTAACGCTCAGGATCTCGATGAAGCGATCGCGATCGCCGCCCGAATTCCAGCAGTACAAGTTGGCATCGTCGAAATTCGCCCCGTAATTGAAGTCGCAGGTTTGCCAGAGCATTAGTGTCTGCCAAGCGCAGCAGCAATCACGACGGCAAAGATACCAATTGATGAATTTTCAAAAGGAGAAAATATGACTACCCAGATGACAACGGAAAACACCAATACACACGACGAAGGACAGATTCGACAACTGATCGTCGATCAACAAAGTGCCATCTGTGCCAAAGACGTAGACAGAATCATGGCTTATTACACCACGGATGTCATTTACTTCGATTGTAAACCGCCATTCCAAACCCAAAGTGCAGATGCCTTACGTCGCATTTGGGAGGAGTGTTTCCCTTACTTTCCAGACTCCTTCAAAACAGAGACGCGGGATCTCAACATCTTCGTGAGCGGCTCACTGGCTTTTGCCCACTGGCTCTTACGCTTCACAGAGATGGCTCCAGATCACCCCGCGATGCATACCTGGCTGAGGTTCACTGCTGGCTACCAACGGCAACAGGGTAAATGGCAGATTGTGCATGAACATTGTTCCGTCCCCTTCGATCCGCACACATCTCAAGCTGTCCTGACGCTAGACGTATAGCCTAATCTACTGAATTTATCTTAGGAGCGCACCATGAAAATCAATTCTTATCTCATGTTCAACGGCAACTGTGACGCAGCGTTCAAGTTCTATGAACACTGTCTTGGTGGCAAAATTGTTATGATGCTGACTCACAGAGATGCACCCTCAGCCGAGCATGTACCTGCTGGATGGCATGACAAAATCATGCATGTCTGCCTCGATTTAGGCGATCGCCTCTTGATGGGGTCTGACAGTCCGCCTGGGTATTTTGAAACACCCCAGGGCTTCAACGTGCAAATCAGCGTTGACGAGCCAGCCGAGGCAGAACGCATCTTTCATGCACTAGCGGAAAACGGAAAAGTGAAGATGCCGATCGAGCAAACCTTCTGGTCTGTCCGCTTTGGAATGTTGGTCGATCAATTCGGCATTCCGTGGATGATCAACTGCCAGAAGACTGCTTGAACCGTCATTCTGGGGAGCGCTTACGGGTGTCTCCCTTAAGACTCAAACCTCAACCTTTTCACCGATCCTTTACTGTGCAATTATTTAAAAGGAAAATCCATGAGGACTCAAATTTTCGTCAATCTACCAGTCAAAAACCTCAATCAATCGATAGACTTCTTTACTCAACTCGGTTTCAAGTTTAATTCTCAATTCACTGATGAAACTGCCACCTGCATGATTGTGTCCGAAAACATCTTTGTCATGCTCTTAACGTATGAGAAGTTTAAAACGTTTACTCCCAAAGAAATTTGTGATGCCACAAAAAGCACAGAAGTCCTTGTGTGTTTATCTTCTGATAGCCGAGAACAAGTAGATGAAATGGTTCGCCTTGCTGTCGCCGCCGGTGGAATAACCTATAATGAACCGCAAGATCACGGTTTTATGTATGGACATGGATTTGCTGACTTAGATGGCCATATTTGGGAAATTATGTACATGGAGCCAAGCGCAATAAATCAAGGTTGAAAATGCGATGTTTGAGGAATGAACTCTTATTTTCAAAATTCTGTAGATGCGATCGCTCCTCTATCCTCCCACAATCCACTACAGACAGCCTTTCACCTCCAAGGTCATTATCTTTTGGGCTAGCGAGTCACCAATGACCATGAAAATTGCAAATCCCTCAAAGCGTGGGCGCTTTGAGGGATTTTTGGGTATTGGGTATTGGGTATTGGGTATTGGGTATTGGGTATTGGGTATTGGGTATTAGGGATTGGGTATTAGGGATTGGGTTGCTAGTTTAAATTATTTGTGTAACGCAAGTTTTGATTGGAAAATCTCGAAAAAATTGGGTTAGATATTGCTTGGGTTAAGGCTGACCAAGGAAGTCCTGTTTGCCAAGTTCGACACCGCAGTGTCTGAGAATGTTATATGCTGTTGTGACATGGAAATAAAGGTTTGGTAAAACAAAATAGAACAGATATGGCATTCCTTGAAAAGATAGAGTCTTGTCACGCATTTGTAGGGTAATTTCTCTTTCTTCTGAACCGTCAATTTGTTCAGGTTTGAATGTATTTAAATGAGAGATAGTTTTTTGAATGCGGTCAATAAGTTGAGGGAATGTAGTTTCATTATCCTCAAATTGGGGTGCTTCTATACCTGCTAATCGTGCAGCCCCTCTATTTACTATGTCAGAGGCAATTTGCACTTGTTTTGATAACGGAAACATATCTGGGGATAGACGACTATTTATAAACACAGAAGGATCTATTTTTTTAGTTTCCGCATAAGTAGCACCTTTTTGGAGAATATTTACCAGATTATTCAGTGTGCGAATAAATACAGGTATTGAAGCTTGGTACATTGAAATGCTCATTGAGATTTCTCCAGAAAAAGTTTAAACGACTTTGAGCCGCCCCATCTAATATTAGGGGATATTGACTGTGATACTGTGTCGAAGAATATGGAACCGAATTTAGTCACAGATCCAAAGATACTGAATGTTTTGAACCAACTTATACAACTCTGGACTCTTTTTCATCGTCCAGAGTTGGGGACGACACGTGCCGACTTTGAGCAGATGACGTTGGTGTGCGACTAGAATTTTGGTGAGGCTCAAAGACAGCCCCCATAGTTAATAATCCCTTGATGCTGGATAAGAGTTAGTTCTTTTTGCTTGGGAGGAACTGACCTTTTAGCGATCGCTTTCTGTACCCAACTTTCTCACCCCATCCATTCAGTCCACTGTGGGGCATCTGTCACCAATTGAGCAAATTTGTCATATTCAGATTCTCAAACTTCAGCATCACGCCGCGACGCTTACCACTCTTGCCCAAAGGAATAATTGTATTGCATTGTATTGCCCATCTCTTCTTTTGAGCGATGGCGCTGTTTCGCCCGCCGTAGGCGATCGCCAGCCGCAAGCAGAGGCTAAAAATGCTTTTAAAATTATAACTCAGGTTTTTACTTGGGTTGCCACAATGGAGTGATATCAAGGTTTTCAGCAGGAGATACGGCAATTAAACCTACTTAGTACGGTTTACACCCCTTTGCTTTTTGTAAAGCTTTAGTTCAGGCGTAGGAGATAGCAACCGCTCTTTAATGCGTGCCTTTGCAGTTTCTGTCGCAGAAGTTGTACCTATACCTAAATTCCATGTTTCAATTATTAGCCTGACTTCGCTTTGCGATCGCACCACTAAACTATAATTGTATCGGCTTTTTTAGGGTAAATTTTAGATTTGACTCGGAGTATCACAACCCACATTCAGCACCCCCAAGTGTCAAAAGAGACTCCCAACAGAAAAAACAGGGGATTGCCAATTTAATTAAATCAACCTAACGAGGAAGACGAAATCCCCAAAAAGCTGTTACTTAATAACTAGTGACTTTTTGCCAAACATGATTTTGATAGCAGACTAATTGTGATGAATATAGCTAATTTTCCGTGGCTGACGACGATTATTCTGTTTCCGATAGCCGCATCGCTACTTCTTCCCATCATCCCTGACAAAGAAGGCAAAACAGTGCGCTGGTACTCCCTGATCGTGGGGCTGATAGATTTTGCACTAATTGTTTATGCTTTTTATACTGGGTATGATTTCTCCAATCCAGATTTGCAGTTGGTGGAAAGTTACCCTTGGGTACCACAATTGGGTTTGAATTGGTCAGTAGGGGCAGATGGCTTATCCATGCCCCTAATTATTTTGACTGGATTCATTACCACGCTGGCGATTTTAGCAGCTTGGCCTATCACCTTCAAGCCCAAGCTATTTTACTTCTTGATTTTGGCGATGTATGGCGGTCAGATTGCCGTGTTCGCTGTCCAGGATATGCTGTTATTTTTCCTGGTGTGGGAACTGGAACTAGTACCAATATACTTCCTGCTCTCGATTTGGGGAGGCAAAAGGCGGCAATATGCAGCGACCAAATTCATTTTATACACTGCTGGCGGTTCGCTGTTTATTTTACTATCTGCCCTGACAATGGGATTTTACGGCGATACGGTGACGTTTGACATGCGATCGCTCGCCTTAAAAGATTTCGCCCTGAATTTCCAACTAGCCCTCTATGCGGGCTTCCTGATTGCCTACGCCGTCAAGTTGCCGATAATTCCCTTGCACACCTGGCTACCTGATGCCCACGGTGAAGCTACAGCGCCCGTACACATGTTATTGGCAGGTATTCTCTTGAAAATGGGCGGTTACGCCTTAATTCGGATGAATGCCCAAATGCTCCCCGATGCCCACGCTTATTTTGCACCAGTGTTGGTGGTTTTGGGGGTAGTTAATATCATCTACGCTGCTTTGACATCCTTTGCCCAGCGCAACCTGAAGCGAAAAATTGCCTACTCCTCAATTTCTCACATGGGCTTTGTGATGATTGGTTTTGCCTCCTTCACCGATTTGGGATTGAGTGGGGCAGTATTGCAAATGGTTTCTCACGGGTTAATTGGGGCGAGTTTGTTCTTTTTAGTTGGCGCAACTTACGATCGCACCCACACCCTAATGTTGGATGAAATGGGCGGTGTTGCGAAGAGAATGCCGAAGATTTTCGCCATGTTCACTACCTGTTCAATGGCTTCTTTAGCATTGCCAGGGATGAGCGGTTTTGTGGCAGAATTAATGGTATTTGTTGGCTTTGCTACTAGCGATGCTTATAGCTCTACCTTCAAAGTCATTGTGGTGTTTTTGATGGCAGTGGGAGTAATTTTAACTCCAATTTATCTGCTGTCGATGTTGCGAGAAATTTTCTATGGAGAAGAAAACAAGGAATTAGTTTCTCACCAAGCTTTGATAGATGCCGAACCCCGTGAAGTATTTATCATTGCCTGTTTGTTAATTCCAATTATTGGGATTGGTTTTTATCCAAAATTGCTGACTCAAATGTATGACGCGACAACTGTACAATTGACAGCAAGATTGCGTGATTCCGTGCCGACATTAGCATTGCAAAAAGACGAAACAGTAAAGGTTTCTTTGAGTGCGCCGGAGATTGGTAATTAAGTTGCGATCGCTACTTTAGTTTAGTCAAATATTTATTGCTTTGAGGGTGGGTTTTGTACCTGCCCTTTTTGTTACTTATTCATAAAAGTCAAGGTCGATGGCTTCTATATGAGCTTGTACTTCAGGCGTTAAATTAGCATTGGACTTTTGATAGAGTTCTACCAGTTCCAACAAGCCCTGCGTATATTGACTTACATGGGTCAGATTACCGTAGATAAAGTTAACTGGATTATTGATTTCGTGAGCCACCCCAGCCACTAATTGACCTAAACTTGACATTTTTTCAGTTTGAATTAGTTGAGCTTGAGTCTGTTTGAGGTTGTGCAAAACTTGGTTGAGTTGTTCTGCGTGAGTAGTTGCAGCAGTAGTAGCAGCGCGGCTTTGATTATACAATTGGGCTTGGTCAATGGCGATCGCTAACTGGTCAGCCACACCTCGAATCAGTTCGACCTCATCATCGCTCCAAGAACGCAGCGCTCTACTATGTTCGCAGACAATCACACCCAAGCGACCCGACTGAGTTTGAACCGAAACTATCAGTAGAGACTTAAAACCCAATGTCACCAGTAAATTTCGATTTTTGAAATCAAGCCAGGTATCGCCCAAATTAGCTGCTCATCATCAGAATAGCTCTGCCTACTGACATCGGCCACTGTCACAATATCCAAGTTTGCATTACAGAAAGCTTTGATTAAAGACTTTTTAACACTGTCTTCATCTAAATACAAACGAATTTGGCTCACTGTCTCTTCGCCGTGTATTCAGCTTCCAAACGGTCGTATTCTTTAATTTCTGCGGCAATCTCCGTGTCAATTACTTCCTGGTTAGCATAGTAATAAGCTAGCGCTGCATAAACTTGTGCCAACATTAGCTGTGGTCTTTGGACAACTATCTCTTCCGGTTTCATGCCTGCGTTGAAGTCAATCGCAATGTTGTGTACCGTAATTCGGTGTCCCACAATCCGAGGGCGACCACCACAGGTTCCTGGTGTGCTGACAATTAGCGTGCCAATGTCGGTAATGGTTTGCATAGCTTGGTTACTAAATTTTGCTTCTATAAGCAAGTGAGCAATTTAAAACTTCTTCTAATCTAGAAATATAAATGCCCAGTTGTTTATTCAGCTGCCCACAGCAAAATAAAACATTTATCCCTAATAATTAGGAGTCTAGCACTAATCCAAGAAAATCAAATATCCTGCTTAGATTGAAGACGATAAACTTTTTATAAGAGTAATTTTTGCAAAAACTCGAATTTCCCAACATTTCAAAGCAGGTATGGGGCAATGGTTCGATTAAAACCGTGGCAGTGGGTAGTTTTAGCAATCCCGATAGCGTTTATCATTATTTTCTTACTGGTATCCGCCGGTTCACAAATTCACGCCTGGGGTATCAGTTGGATTTGGGGTGTATTCACTTTTTTATTTGTTGGTTGGCGTTGGCTACTCGTAAAATGGACTCAACCTGCTGTTAACCAAGTGGAAGCTGTATTAGCCCAGGTTCAAGAAGAATTAGAATCGACAGCAGAGGATAGAGTAACAGCACCAGTAGGAAGTGATGTGACAAAGCTTGCAGAAATAGCACTCCAAGAGATTCTGCAAGCGGCACAAAGCGATCGCCCGATTTGGGAAGACTGGACAACTTTTTGGACGCGATGCCAGGATTTGGTAGTAGCGATCGCTCATATCTACAATCCTCAAATTCAATATCCTCTGTTGAACATTTACGTCCCCCAAGCTTACGGGCTGATTCGGGGAACGGTGGATGATATGGATCAGTGGATGCAAAAATTATCTCCCGTCCTCAATCAGGTGACGGTTGGGCAAGCATACCAAGGATACGAAGTCTATCGGAAGTTGGAACCATCGGCTCGAAAATTCTGGAAAGCTTGGAGCTGGGCACAGTGGGTATTAAATCCGGTGGCGGCGGTGGCAAAACAAGCCAGTCAGGGTTCTAGTAACCAGGCAACTCAGCAATTATTGGGAAATTTGAGTCAGTTATTCCGGGAAGCTGCCCTAAGAAACTTATGTCGGCAAGCGATCGCACTCTACGGACGCAGCACATTACCAGTTTCAGCAAATGTAGTATCCACGACTTTACCCAAAGCAAAAACCCAAACACTCCGAGAAATCTTGACTCAAGCTCAACCAGCCAAAGCCGTTGAGCAAAAACCTGTAAATATTCTGCTGGTGGGACGCACAGGTTCAGGAAAAAGTAGCCTGATTAACACCCTATTTCAGGCAGATTTAGCAGCCGTTGATGTTTTACCCAGTACCGATCGCATTAAAAGTTATCAATGGCAGACTCAAGGTGGGGAAAGTTTGACGCTTTTAGATACACCTGGTTACGAACAAGTCAACCGTGCTAATCTCCGAAATTTAGTGCTTGATTATGCCATAAATGCAGATTTGCTGCTATTAGTTACCCCTGCCCTCGATCCTGCCTTGCAAATGGATGTAGACTTTTTGCAAGACATCAAAGCAGAAGTTGCAGATTTACCAGCAATAGCGATCGTTACTCAAGTAGACCGTCTGCGTCCCATCCGCGAATGGCAACCGCCTTATGATTGGGTATGGGGGAATCGCCCCAAAGAAATTGCCATTCGAGAAGCTACTGAGTATCGTGCCAAACTGCTGGGAACCTTTTGTAATCTAGTTGTACCTGTGGTTACAGGTGACAGGAAAACAAGTCGAGCTCCTTGGGGAGTGGAAACGCTATCGTTGGGATTATTAGATGCGATCGCGCCTACCAAGCAACTCCGTCTCGCCCGTTTTTTGCGTAACCTTGAAGCCCGTACCGTTGCCGCAGCCAAAATCATCGACCACTATACCTTCCAGATGGCGACAACACAGGGACTAACGTCATTGCTCAAAAGTCCCGTCCTCCAGTTTGTTTCTACCCTCTCAACCGGATCTCCAGCCCTAGCATATATGCTGGCAGAGCAGATTCCCGTGGAACAGTTGCCGATTGTAATTGGCAAACTCCAAATGGCTTACGATCTTTTCTCGCTTTTGAATACAGCTAACACTAACCCGCTCAACTTTGAATTGCTATCCCTCTGGCCGCTACTGCTAGAAAATTCTACTTCACCCGATCGCAACGCTTGGGCATTTGGTCACGCCCTAGTAGAGTACTGGACTCAAAATCTAACGGTTGAACAACTCCGGGCGCGATTTGAATATTATCTATCGGTTGCAAAATAATTTTATTGGTCATTGGTCATTGGTCATTGGTCATTGGTCATTTGTCATTTGTCATTAAGCTGATGTGCAGCTAAATTCCATAACACGAAAACGTAAAATTGTTGTAGTGCGGCACAAATTGCCCGCGTCGCATATACAAATTAAATACGCAACAGCTTAGTACCAATGACCAATGACTCGAAATTCCACAATTTGCATTCGCCTCTACGGATAGTTAAAAATATTTACTTAGCAAGCACGAAAATATTTATACCCATAAAGAGAACGTAATAAATGCAGTAACATTTCGTACTGTTAACATTAAACTTAAGATTACGATTAACAGTAAGCCTCTGCTGAAGTCTACCCACCTTACCTGAGTTTTTGCATAGACATCCCTTTTTTGCGGAGTTATTTATGAAAAATATATTACAAAGCTCCATCTCTCAAGAACAGAATTCACATCAGAGCTATAGCATCTCGTCTTATAATCGGCTACTTTTGGTCGTCAAAGATTTGGCTTGTGTACGGACTATTGAGGAAATTATTGAGATTGTGCGTTTGGCCGCGAGGGATCTGACTAATGCTGATGGAGTAACTTTTGTATTGCGGGATGGTGAATGTTGCCACTATGTTGATGAAAACGCCATCGGGCCGCTTTGGAAAGGTATGCGTTTTCCGCTCAAGTCTTGCATCTCAGGTTGGGCAATGCTCAATAAACAAGCAGCTGTAATTGAGGACATTTACCAGGATGCAAGAATTCCTCTTGATGCATATAAAGTAACTTTTGTCAATAGTTTGGTGATGGTTCCGATACGGATTGCCGATCCATTGGGTGCGATCGGAGCCTACTGGAGTACACCACACCTAGCCACACCTGAAGAAATAGAACTGCTTGAAATTTTAACCGACACTACGGCAGTGGCGATCGCAAACGTTCAACTTTTCCAGAAACTTACGAACCAAAACGCGCTGAAAGACAAATTTATTGCGATGCTAGCTCACGAGTTGAGGAATCCCGTTGCTCCCATCTCGAACGGGGTTCAGCTACTCAAGTTGAAGCTAGGCGAGACTGGTGCAGTCGGAGAAACAGTTTTAAAGATGCAACACCAGATTAAGCACCTCTCGAAATTAATCGATGAGTTACTTGATGTATCGTCCATCACTTATGGGAAGATTTCATTAAACCTTGAGAAAGTTAATCTGGTAGAATTGGTTCGCCAAAGTCTCAACGACCATGCACAAGCAATCAAGGGATCGAACCTTAACATAGTACAAGACCTGCCAAACACGCCTCTGTGGGCTTATGTTGACCCGACGCGATTCTTTCAAATCTTTGGGAATCTTCTTGATAACGCCTTAAAATTTTCAAAATCAGATGGGACGATCTGGATTTCTCTGTCACTTATTCGCGGTGAAAATGGCTCAGGTAGTGTAGCAGCCTTATCTGTAAGAGACTCAGGTATAGGGATAGAACCGACAATATTACCAGAACTCTTTGAGCCATTTACCCAGGCCGATCGCAGTTTAGATCGTTCCAGGGGCGGGCTAGGTTTAGGACTCTCGGTAGTCAAAAGTCTTGTGGAACTTCATAGTGGTAATGTTGAAGCCTCAAGTAGAGGGATCAATTTGGGGGCAGAATTTAAAGTAACTCTCCCTGCATGTGAAGAGATTACAACCTTTGATAACGATCTGGAGATTATAGAGGCGGCTAACAAATCGTTGAAGATTTTAGTCATTGAAGATAATGACGATTCAGCTACAACATTAAAAGCAGTGCTTGAGCATTTCGGGCATGAAGTTTCCACTGCCAATAATGGAATTTTAGGGATAGAAACTGCAAGAGAAATTGAGCCTCATGTGATTATTTGTGACATCGGACTTCCCGAAATGGATGGATTCGCCGTTGCACAGGAACTGAGTAAAGACTCCAAATTTACTCACTCAATTTTGATTGCGCTCACTGGCTATAGTGGCCAGGAGGAAAAGGAGCTTGCGCTGAAGTCTGGTTTTAAATGCCACTTGACCAAACCTGTGGACTTTGAAATGCTGACGGCAGAAATTGATCGATACTTTCTGGTGAGTGCGTCGTAAGCGTATATACTCATAGACATCGCTTTTATTCCATTAAATCATCTGTCGCAGCCTCACCTGGATAAAAGCGATCGCTCAGAATTTCCTCAAAAGGATATAGACAACCCTTGGGAAAAGTTGAGAGTGACAGATTTGTTTCTCCCGAAGCTAAATCCCTAGCGTTTTGATATGAATCCTGAAATGCCTCTTCAAAATAAGGTTTCAGACTAGGATTCTCGCTCAACAACTTGAGAATTTCCCGTCGTTGTACTCTAATTGTTGCTAACCAGCTACGACTTCGTTGCTGTGGTTGATATTCCCATTTGAGCAAATGTCCAATTAATATACTAAGACGATTTCTCAATTCTTGGCGTTCCTTTCTTCCCAAAGATTCGATTTCCTCAATTAAATTGGGTAGGTCAAGTTGATTCCATTGGTGATGACGCAGAAGGTTAGCCTGTTCTTGAGTCCAACTGTAGAAATCTGCTTCATAGAAATTTTGCATTAGTTTTTTTGCCGATTTTCCGGTTTGTAGTGTCTACATATAGCGTTTCCCAATCACATGAAATACACCCCACCCGCGCTGTAACGCACCCTCCCCTTAGTAAGGGGAGGGTTGGGGAGGAGTGATTTTGTACTTAACCAGAGTTGGAAACGCTAGAATTTAAAAATTCATAATTCATAATTATGTTTCAGATAAAGATTTAAACCTTATTTGAAACAGGACTGTCTGCATAAGCATCCGGTACAAACCCATTCTAATTACGAATTACGAATTACGAATTAAAAAGTCACTACACTCCGAATTGATTCACCTTTGTGCATCAATTCAAAAGCATGATTAATTTGCTCAATGGGCATCACATGAGTAATCAAATCATCAATATTTATCTTACCTTCCATATACCAATCAACAATTTTTGGCACATCTGTACGCCCTCTAGCGCCGCCGAATGCTGAACCTTTCCAAACGCGCCCAGTTACTAATTGAAAAGGACGAGTACTGATTTCCTGTCCAGCACCAGCAACACCAATAACCACACTAACGCCCCAACCTTTATGGCAGCATTCTAATGCTTGACGCATAATTTTGACATTACCGATACATTCAAAACTGTAATCAGCGCCGCCTTTTGTTAAATCAACCAGATAAGGAACTAAATCACCCTCTACTTCTTTGGGATTAACAAAGTGCGTCATGCCAAACTTTTCTGCCAAAGCGCGTTTGCTGGGATTAATATCTACCCCGACAATCATATTCGCCCCTACCATCCGCGCCCCTTGGATGACATTTAAACCAATACCACCCAAGCCGAAAACTACAACATTTGCTCCCGGTTCCACCTTGGCAGTATTGATAACTGCACCAATACCAGTAGTCACGCCACAGCCAATGTAACAAACCTTTTCAAATGGGGCATCTTCCCGAATTTTTGCCAGAGCGATTTCCGGCAGCACCGTATAGTTGGCAAAAGTAGATGTACCCATATAATGATGAATCATCTGCCCATCGATACTAAAGCGACTAGTGCCATTGGGCATGACACCGCGTGCTTGAGTTAAGCGAATGGCTTGACAAAGATTAGTTTTGAAGCTGAGACAATATTCGCACTGGCGGCATTCGGGAGTGTATAGGGGAATCACACGATCCCCTGGTTTCAAACTGGTGACACCAGCGCCTACCTCTACTACGACACCAGCGCCTTCATGTCCCAAAATTGCCGGAAACAAACCTTCAGGATCGTCACCAGATAGGGTAAAAGCATCGGTATGGCAAACTCCACTGGCTTTCATCTCAACTAATACTTCGCCGGCTTGTGGCCCCGATAGTTGAACAGTTTCAATCGTTAATGGCTTACCTGCGCCGTAAGCTACTGCTGCTTTAACTTGCAACGTCAGCCTCCTATATTTTATTTGACGTTCTCCCTAGTGCTGAAACACGAGGATTATTTCACTTGAACATAATTGAGCGCATGATACACTTTTGTATCACTTCATCGTCTTTACTAATGACTGATATCGCCGCTATAAGGATAAATATTACTCTGTTAAAATATCATTCTCTAGCTAGATTAGTTAAAGGCGGTAACAGCTGTTTTGGCAACGATGTAAACTTGATGTCAGCAGCAACCCCCAAATAATTTGTCCACCCCTAGATTAATACATTATTTTGTTACAGCTTATGAACCCTGCCCTAACTCAAATTGGCGCTCAAATGTCCAACCTGACTGGCGTAAGAGCAATCATGAAGGATATTATCGAGACTTTGCGAGGGGGTGCAGGGCAGCAGTTTATTAATTTGAGTGCTGGTAATCCGTTGATTTTGCCAGAAGTAGAGCAGTTATGGCGAGATTGTACCGCACAGCTTTTAGCTAGCCCAGAATATGGTGAGGTAGTTTGTCGCTACGGTTCAAGTCAAGGCTATGCACCATTAATTGAAGCGATCTCTAATGATTTTAACAAACGCTACGGATTAAACTTAAGCGATCGCAATATCCTCATCACCCCCGGTAGTCAAACCCTTTACTTCTATGCTGCAAATAGCTTCGGTGGCTACACCCCTAGCGGCGAGTTAAAACAAATCGTTTTACCCCTCAGCCCTGATTACACAGGTTACGGCGGTGTTTGCTTAGTTCCAAAAGCCTTAACTGCCTACAAACCAACTCTCGATATCGATGCAGCCGCCCATCGATTTAAATATCGCCCCGACTTCAGCCAACTTACGATTACAGAAAATACGGGTTGTGTTCTCTTCTCTCGCCCTTGTAATCCTACTGGTAATGTCCTCACTGATGATGAAGTGAAGAAAATTGCTGCCCTAGCTGCGCCTTACAATTTGCCTGTGTTAATTGACTCGGCTTATGCGCCTCCCTTCCCAGCATTGAACTTTACTGAAATGACACCAGTGTTTGGTGAGAATATCTTACACTGCATGAGTTTATCGAAAGCGGGATTACCAGGAGAAAGGATTGGTATTGCCATTGGGGATGAAAAATGGATTGAAGTACTGGAGTGTTTCCAGGCAAATATGAGCCTCCATTCTTCACGTTACGGCCAAGCGATCGCAGCTTTTGCAATTAATTCTGGTGCATTAGTAGAAATTTCTCACACCGTCATCCGTCCCTTTTACCAGCATAAGTTTACCGTTTTAGAAACCAGCTTAGAAGAAGCTATGCCCAAGAATTTACCTTGGTTCCTCCATCGCGGTGAAGGAGCAATTTTTGCTTGGTTGTGGTTACAGGATTTACCCATCAGTGACTGGGAATTTTACCAGCAATTAAAGCAAGTAGGTGTGATTATTGTCCCTGGAAGTAGCTTCTTCCCTGGTTTAGAGGAAGAATGGGCGCACAAGCACCAATGTTTCCGCGTCAGTCTCACAGGTACAGATGAAGAGATAGCCACTGCTATGCAACGTTTAGCAAAAGTTGCTGAAGAAGTTTATAAAAGTGCGGCAGTGACTGCCTAGTAGGGAAAGTATAAATGAAACACGAAGAAGCCAACAAAGAGATAGAGAGCAAAGGCACAGAGGCGCAGAAAAGCAGAAGAGGAAGAGGATCAAAAAAATCCAGTCCCCAGTCCCCAATCCCTAGTCCCCAATCCCCAGCCCCCAATCTCGACGATTGGCTAGAAATTGGTAAGATTGTTTCCCCTCAAGGATTGTCTGGAGAATTAAAGGTTTATCCTGTATCTGACTTCCCCGAAAGATTCGAGGTGCCGGGAAAACGTTGGTTGTTGCGTTTAGATGACACAGAACCACAACCAATAGAATTATTGACAGGACGTTATATTAGTAACAAAAATTTGTATGTAATCAAATTAGCTGGCGTGGAAAATTGCGATCAGGCCGAGGCGTTGCGCGGTTGTAAGTTAATGGTACCAGTTAGCGATCGCCCCCAATTAGGCAAAGGTGAATATCATGTCCTCGATTTGATTGGCTTAGAAGTCTTCATGCAAGCATCTGGCGAACTCGTTGGTACGGTGGTAGATATCATCGCCGCCGGCAATGATTTGTTAGAAGTCAAGTTGCACCCGTCTTTTACCACTGACAAAGGACAAATGACAAATGACAAAAAACAAAAGGCTGTTTTGATTCCATTTGTGGAAGCGATCGCACCAGTAGTAGACTTGAAATCTAATCGCATTGAAATTACGCCGCCGCCTGGGTTATTGGAAATTAATAATTCGTAATTATTACCCTACGAATGAATCTGAGAAAATGAGAGTATACACTCCATCTATATAATCTAGATAATCTAGGAAATGTGGCAATGCCAGAAAAACCAACAGCAACTATTCATACGCAACTGCTGGAAATATTGTCCCAATTGCCCTTGTCTTCTCAAAAAGAAGTACTATATCTTGCTATCTCTCTCCAGAAAAAAAAACTAACTCAGCATTGGGATGCTATTTCTGATGCAGAGGCTGCTGCATTGAAAACTGAGTTTGCTGATGAAGATTTAGCTTTTGCAGAATCTATTTTAACTGATTATCTCTCGCGGCTTCAGCAAGAGGACGAAGTTTGATGCGAGGAGATGTTTATTTGGCTGATTTGAATCCGAGTCGAGGTTCTGAGCGAGTAGGTATACGCCCAGTTATTATTCAGCGAGATAGACTAGCTCTGTTTACAACAACATCAGTAGTAGTTCCTTTAACCACTAATCTGCGACGTGCTACTATACCAGGTACAATTATCATACCTTCAGGTGAAGACGGTTTAACGCAATAGTCAGTAGTGCTTTGTTATCAAATTGTTGTTATCGATAAACAGCGATTAATCCGAAAATTAGGAACTCTTTCTCATAATTATCTATTAATGCTAAAAGTAGCATTAAACTATAGTTTAGAACTAGATAATTATGATGAAGAAAATATAGATTTATAATATTAATCAATGATCGAGGTAGCGATCGCTTTCCATCCTGTACTGAAAAACAGAAATTTATTCACAAAGGCTGCAAATATTCATCATGGGTTAGATGTCCATCATCTGGAAAAAAAGTATAGTTGCTTAGTGATGAGCGCAGTCAAAATCCTTTTTGTAATGGAGTGTCGATAATGACATTAGCAGCGACTCCACAAACAAAGCCTTTAACTGATAAAGAATTACGTAACATCAACGCCTACTGGCGTGCAGCCAACTATCTTTCCGTTGGGCAAATATATCTACTCGACAATCCACTACTCAGAGAACCGCTAAAGCTGGAACACGTCAAACCCAGGCTCTTGGGACACTGGGGAACAACGCCAGGGCTGAACTTAATTTATGCTCACCTAAATCGGGTCATCAAAAAATATGACCTAAACACCATCTATATTGCTGGCCCTGGTCATGGAGGCCCTGGACTGGTAGCCAACACATACTTAGAAGGCACTTACACTGAATATTACCACAACATCTCCCAGGATGCTGAAGGAATTCAAAAACTCTTCAAACAATTCTCCTTCCCTGGTGGTATTCCCAGCCACGTTGCACCAGAAACTCCTGGTTCGATCCACGAAGGCGGGGAACTAGGTTATGCCCTCGTCCACGCTTTCGGTGCTGCTTTTGATAACCCTGACTTGATCGTTGCTGCTGTCGTGGGTGATGGTGAAGCCGAAACAGGTGCTTTAGCAACTAGCTGGCATTCCAACAAGTTTCTCAACCCTGTCCATGATGGGGCTGTATTGCCGATTCTGCACCTGAATGGGTATAAAATTGCTAATCCAACAGTACTTGCACGGATTAGTCATGAGGAATTAGAAAGCTTATTTGTAGGCTACGGCTACAAGCCTTACTTTGTCGAAGGTGAAGATCCCGCAGATGTCCACCAGCAGATGGCGGCGACTCTAGATATAGCGATCGCCGAAATTCAAAATATCCAAAGAGAAGCCCGCGTACATGGTTTCACTGAACGTCCCCAGTGGCCGATGATTGTCATGAGAACCCCCAAAGGTTGGACAGGGCCCAAAGAAGTTGATGGCAAAAAAACTGAGGGTTCTTGGCGATCGCATCAAGTTCCCTTTGGCAATATCGCTAAACAGCCAGAACACCTACAACTCCTAGAAGATTGGATGAAGAGTTACCATCCAGAAGAACTCTTCGACAGTAATGGTAAGCTGATTCCCGAATTAGCAGAACTGGCTCCCAAAGGTCATCGACGCATGGGTGACAATCCCCACGCCAACGGCGGCATTTTGCTGCGCGACCTGAAGATGCCCGACTTTCAAGACTATGCTGTAGATGTTCTCAAACCAGGCCAAGCGATCGCTGAAGCTACCCAAGTTGCAGGCAAATTCCTCCGGGATATCATGCAACTTAACCAAGAAACCCGCAATTTCCGCATCGTTGGCCCCGACGAAACCGTATCAAACCGCTTGGGCGCTGTGTTGGAAGTAACAAACCGGGATTGGGTAGCCCAAATCCTCCCGGAAGATGACCACCTTTCCCCCGACGGTCGGGTAATGGAAATTCTCAGCGAAACTAATTGTCAAGGATGGTTAGAAGGCTATCTCCTCACAGGGCGACACGGGTTCTTTTCCTGTTATGAGGCATTTATCCACATCATTGACTCAATGTTCAATCAGCACGCCAAATGGTTGAAAACGACCAGAGATATTCCCTGGCGTAGACCGATTGCTTCCCTGAATTACCTACTTACCTCCCACGTTTGGCGACAAGACCACAACGGCTTCTCCCACCAAGACCCCGGTTTTATCGACCATGTAATTAATAAGAAAGCAGAGATCGTTCGGGTATATTTGCCCCCCGATGCCAACACTTTGCTATCAGTAACTGACCATTGTTTAAGAAGCCGCAATTATGTCAACGTCATCATTGCCGGAAAGCAACCAGCATTGCAATATCTTGACATGGATGCTGCTATTAAGCACTGCACCAAAGGCATCGGCATTTGGGAATGGGCAAGCAACGACCAAGGTGGCGAACCAGATGTAGTGCTGGGCTGTGCTGGGGATATTCCCACCTTAGAAACCCTCGCGGCTGTGGATATTCTGCGCCAGCACTTTCCTGACTTAAAAGTGCGGGTGGTGAACGTAGTCGATTTGATGACACTACAACCAAAAAGCGAACATCCCCACGGTTTGAACGAAAAAGACTTTGAAACGATTTTCACCACAGACAAACCGATTATCTTTGCCTTTCATGGCTATCCTTGGCTGATTCATCGCCTAACTTATCGCCAAACTAACCACCATAACTTGCATGTGCGTGGCTATAAGGAAGAAGGAACTACCACCACTCCTTTTGATATGGTTGTGCTTAACGATCTCGATCGCTTTCACCTAGTAATGGATGTAATTGCTCGTGTACCAAAGCTAGGATATAGGGCAGCTTATGTTAAACAGGAAATGCAAGATAAGCTAATCGAACACAAGCACTACATCCAGAAGTACGGCGACGATTTGCCGGAAATTCGTGACTGGAAGTGGCCTTATTAACAAAATAGAAGTGGAAAGCGGCAGAGGGGAAACTATTATCTCTGCTTCTCCCTTTTAAAAGTAGATTTTCAGCGCTTGTGGATTATAAAGCAATAAGCTTGGGTTAAGAAAACTTTTCTTTGTCTTTCTTTTCTCTGTGTTCTCTGCGCCTCTGTGGTGATACCTCCGGCATGCTCCGCGAACGTTAAAAAAAATGGCTTTTACAAAGACTACTAACCTTAACCCAAGCATATTGGACTATAAATACTACTAGGCTTACCGAGTGTAAGATAATATGTTACATTCATTTTGCTAGATATTCTGCATCTATGAGCTTAATATTCTGGAGATATGATCTTGATCAATGCGATCGCTGACGGTGGGCGGTTACGCGATCGCCAAAAGTATTGCTAAATAATTGTAATAATATTTAATATGAGTCTAAGTTGTGTAATTTAGATTAACTATTGCAGAGGAATTCTCTCAGAGTTAGTAGAATGACAAATACTAAGGACGCAACTCTTTTATGGATTAGCTATTCTAGAACTGTAGACTATGTTTTCAGTCCTGAGTTATTTCCGTATATTGCCCTCTGAAGCATAACAATCAAGACCACACAAAATCCTTCATTAAGAGCTCCCACTAATCATAATGGCTGTGATTGAGAAGAAAAGAACTCGCGATCTGCCCCAAATTAACGAACGAATTCGCTTCCCGAAAATTCGGGTTATTGATACTGATGGTGCCCAACTGGGAATTATGCCCCCACAAGAAGCACTACAACTAGCAGAAGAGAAAGAGTTAGATTTGGTGCTTATAAGTGACAAAGCTGACCCGCCAGTTTGTCGGATTATGAACTACGGGAAATACAAGTTTGAGCAGGAGAAAAAGGCGCGGGAAGCCCGGAAAAAGCAACATACAGCTGATGTCAAAGAAGTTAAGATGCGCTATAAAATAGAAGAACACGACTACAACGTGCGTGTTAAGCAAGCAGAGCGCTTTTTGAAAGATGGCGATAAAGTCAAAGCAACTGTGATATTCCGGGGTCGAGAAATTCAACACAGCAACCTAGCAGAAGATTTGCTCAAGCGAATGGCAACAGATTTGGAGCCTTTTGGTGAGCTTCAACAAGCGCCTAAAAAAGAAGGGCGAAACATGATGATGCTCATCTCGCCCAAAAAATAAATAATCCTTTAACTGTTTAATAGACTAAGTTTGAAAATCCCCTGGCTAGAAGTCAGGGGTTTTTTCGTTTTTCCTTTGGGGAATTGCAGAGGGGAGGAGGTAGAAGCCTTCAAAGTTTTTAGGTCGTTTAAATTTATCTCAAATAGATAGTCTTGAAGACTGAGTGGGAAAGATAATACTCAGTTGCTCAGAACTTTTGCTATTTCCAGGGGACAAGGTAAAATTTTCTCCCTCTTCCCCATTACGGGGTGATACTACCAGAAAATAAAATTGCATGGAACTGAAAAATCACTGGTTGGCTATAAATAAAGTTGCTTTACCACGACTACTACAGTGGGTAAATCTCCGACCAGAGGAGAGTGAGCGAACTCAGATAATGTTCATTTTTTACACAACTGTATGTGTAGGATTGCGGTGGGCGGAAGACAGTACGGTGGCGCTATTTTTGGATGAATATGGGACTCATTTGCTGCCGTGGATGTATATTGCCAGTGCTATTATGAGCGCCGGACTAGTTTTTTTATACTCTTGGCTGCAAAGGATTTTTCCCTTACGTCAGGTGATTGTGGCGATCGCACCTTGCATGTTGATGCCATTACTACTATTAGTTGTATTACGTTGGGGATCTAATATTTCCTACCTGGTTGTTATTTCGGCCTTTCTGCTGCGGCTATGGGTAGATGCCCTTTATGTAGTCAATGACCTTAACACCTCCATTGTCGCTAACCAAATATTTAACATTCGGGAGATTAAACGCACTTACCCATTAGTGAGTAGTGGTCTGTTGGTAGCAGATGTAATTAGTGGCTTTAGTTTGCCTTGGCTAGTGCAGTACACCTCGCTGAATAAGATCATCTTTATCGCCTGTCTAGTGATCTTATTAGGATCGGGGATTTTATTGTATTTAACTCATCATTATCGAGCGGCTTTTCCTGAAACCCCACAAAGATTAGTTCCTGAAGAACAAGCTTCACGAGAGCGTTTCATTAAAAGTCCTCTGAAGCGCTATGTTTGGCAATTGTTTGCTTTTGTCGGTCTATTGCAAGTCATTGGGTTGTTAATAGATTTTCAATATCTGCGCGAACTCAAATCCAATATGAGCGACCGAGAACTCGCCAGTTTCTTAGGTCTTTTTGGTGGGATGTTGGGACTGTGTGAGTTGTTATTGCAGTGGTTTATTTCCAGCCGACTGATTGAACGGATGGGGGTATTTTTCACAGCAACGCTTTTACCAATTACCGTAGGCTTTTCATTACCAGGAGTGCTGATATTTTTCCATTTAATTCCAGCCATCCAATCGCAAAGCTTTTTCTGGGGTCTGATAATTGTCAAATTCTGCGATGAACTTCTGCGCTACACCTTTGTGATGAGTAGCGGCCCCATTCTGTACCAACCGATTCCAGAATCAATTCGCAGCCGGATGCAGACTTTATCAGGCGGGACTGCCGAAGCGATCGCAACAGGTTTGACAGGAGTGCTAATTTTTGCAACTATATTGTTTTCTGGGCGGTTTGTACCCGTACCCCTGCAAAAGTGGGTGTTAGTAGCAGAAACAATGCTGATAGCTGCCACTTGTTTAAAAGTAATTTGGGAATTGCGATCGCGCTACGTTGAACTGTTAGTCTTGAGTGTGGCACGAGGACACTTGAGTGCCACCAATGTCGGCTTACGATTTTTCAAGCAAGGTGTAGTCAAAGCCTTAGAAGAAAAAGGCAGCGAGGCAGATAAACGCTCTTGCATTGAACTTTTAGCTCAAATTGATTCCCAAGGCGCTACAGAAGTTTTAGCACCTTTATTACTCAAGTTAACCCCAGATTTGCAACGCCAAAGTTTGGAAGTGATGCTGATAGCAGGTGCAAATCCCGCTTATCTATCCGCCATCCGTCCTTTGTTAGAACAACCCCAAGAAACTAACCCCGAAGTTTTCGCCCTAGCGCTACGCTACGTTTGGCTAGCTGAACCAAATCCCAATTTAAGTATTTTAGAAGAATATCTAAACCCCCGCCAAAACTCACTCATCCGCGCTACCGCCGCCGCCTTAGTCTTACGCCAGGGAACGCCCATGCAAAAGGTAGCAGCTACCCAAACTATGCGCCGGATGTTGACTCATAAGAAAGAACGGGAACGGGTGAATGGAGTCAGAGCGCTGAGAGAAGCAGTTTATTTGCAGGCGTTACGGATTCACATCCCGAATTTATTACAAGATGAATCGTTACGGGTGCGCTGTGCTGTATTGGAAATGATTTCAGCAACCCATTTAGAAGAGTACTATTCGGCACTGATTGCAGCACTTTATTACAAATCAACCCGCACTACAGCAATGTTAGCCCTAGTGCGACTAGAAAATGAAGCTATAGAGATGCTATTACGGTTAGCTACCAATATTTACAAACCAGAAATAGTGCGAATGTATGCTTGGCGTACTATTGCTCAAATTGCTACTCAGGAAGCATTAGAGACTTTATGGGAAAACTTAGAGACATCCTGGGGTATAACTAGAGATCATATTCTTCGTAGCTTACTAAAAATACATAAACAACCCGGAATTAAAGGTTTAGTAGATCGGTTTTATGAAAGTCGAGTAGAAAATTTAATAGAACAGGAATTAAAGTTTTTAGGCGAGATTTACGCTGCATATATTGACTTGAAAACATTAGATGAAAAAGAAAATTATCAATCACGTCAGAGGGTTGTGATTGTCTCTGAGTTACTGCAACGCGCCCTTATCGAATTGGAATTGGATGTCAAGGAGCGGCTGTTACTATTACTGAGACTGCTTTACTCGCCAGAAAAGATGCAAGCAGCAGCATTTAATTTGCGATCGCTCTCAGTGGTAAACTTAGCACGGGGGTTAGAAATCCTAGAGCATACCATAACTTTGCCTTCAAAGTCTTTGTTACTAAATATTTTAGATAACCGACCGCAGTCAGAAAAATTGCAATATCTTGTAGAAGCTAAGATCGTAGCTTATGAGAATATGTTAGTTAGCGATCGCCTCCACAGATTGCTGATGCTGGGTAACTTCCTTTCTGATTGGTGTCTAGCTTGCTGTTTCCATTTTGCTCAAGTAACTCGCATCAGACTGACAAGTTACGAGATTTTAGTTAGTTTGCGTCATCCAACAGGCTTTGTTAGAGAAGCTGCGATCGCATACTTGAATATGGTTTCACATCGCGTTCTTTTGCAAATCTTACCCCAGTTAGAAAAAGATCCACATCCTTTGGTAGCCGCTCAAGTTAAAGAGTTGATCAAAAAATACCAATTCAAAAATTATTTGTAATTTTTTTATTTCCATTGCTGCTAAGTAGGGGCGTACAGTTGTACATCGGTATCAATTTAGGCTCAAACGCTTATCCCACAGTCGTTTTACTCCACCCCTAAATCCCCTCCCCTTACTAAGGCTACTGTGTATACATAAGTCTGAAGTCGTTGATAAATATCGGTTTTACCCCACCCTAACCCTCCCCTTATAAAGGCGAGGGAACTGGATTTTCCGGTTTCCCCCCTTTATAAGGGGGGATTAAGGGGGGTAATTCACACGGTAGCTTACTAAGGGGATGAATGAACAAGTCCTCTGGTCGGTAGCCAAACGTTTTATTAAACTCAACGAGATTGTCGCCAATCCCGTTGGTCTTCAAAACCGGACGTGAGGTTAAACTAAGCGATTCCTTCGCAGAAATCACTCGTCTTCAGAACCGGACGTGACACTTTCGCGTCATCCGGCTCCTCTGTATTTTGACCCTTGATATGGGTACTTCCAATAAAGGATTTGATATCCATTGCTGTTTTTTCGTCGTGACAGTGCCTGTGGAGTAATTGAAGGTTGCTGTAGATGTCTTTTCCGCCTTGTGAGCGGGGGATAATGTGGTCAACCTCAATCAAATCCTCAGAACGAATATATAAATTGCAGTGCGGACACATCCCCTTTTGTTTCTTCATGAGTCTGGCGACTCTTGTCGGTGTTTCAGGGTGAGTTCCTCTACGGGCGCTCCAATACGCCCAATCTCCATTGAAGGGGCTATAATTGCCTTTCACTTTTATGTGTCTAACAATTGGTGTTTTCTTATGTTCGGCTAGGAGGAGAATTTCTTCGCCATTACTTGCACCAAATGCCCAGTTTCTTTCTCCCACGGTCTGCCAATATTTATCAGCAATCCATGTGGAATTTTTGTTTGGGTGACGACGTTCTGCCCATGACTTCAATTGACTGTACAGGTGGCTATCGCAAGTGTTAAACGTTTCCTTGCTAACTACTGTTGAGTAGTAATTGCTCCATCCCACAATTACAGGATTAAGGTGGGCAATTAGTGCCTCTTGTTTCGCTGTTTTGTGGCTGGCTATGATTTCCCCGATTGACTGTACATGGAGTTGAATTTTCTTTTCGCTGGGTTTGATGAGTGTTTTGAACCCTAATAATTTCCCTTGGACTTTTCCTGTATGGGTTTTTCCCACAGGATATTGTCTGATATTGAAGCCAAGAAAGTTAAATCCTGGTGACTGGTTTTCCACTTTAGTCAGGGTGTGGGTTATTCGGGTTTTCTTTTCACTCATTTCTAAGCCAATCCCATTTAACCATTCTGCCACTATCTGTTTTATACGAGTGATGACGCTAATATCTGGGTGTAATACCACAAAATCGTCGGCGTATCTCACCATCGTCAGGGAGTTGATGTTATCCTTTTTTCTGCCTGGGAGACTTGCCGCGAATTGCTTGAGTCTATTTTCTAAACCGTGAAGGGCGATATTTGCTAGTAAGGGTGATATTACTCCTCCCTGTGGTGTTCCTTCATCGGTTGGGAACATCTTACCTCCGTCCATCACCCCCGCTTTGAGCCACATCTTGATGAGGCGGCGTAGAGTTGGGAATGTATTCAGTTTTTTCAGGAGTGCATTATGGTTGATGCGGTCAAAACATTTGGCGATGTCAGCATCCAGCACATATTTAGCTTTTTGCGCGATTACCGTATGAATTGCCTCTATTGCATCATGGGATGAGCGTCCAGGTCTGAAACCGAAAGAATTTGGCTCAAATCGAGCTTCCCATTCGGGTTCTAGTGCTAGTTTACTAAGGCATTGTAATGCCCTGTCGTGCATTGTGGGTATTCCGAGAGGACGCTTTTCCTCTGTTCCTGGTTTGGGTATCCAAACTCGGCGGGTTGGACGCACCTGTTGTTTAATGCTCAGGTTTTTGACAAGTTTTAACCTTTGTAATGGTGTTAATGACTTAACTCCATCAACTCCGGCGGTTTTCTTCCCTTGATTATCCTGAGTTACCTGACGCACGGCTAGCATTTTCGCTGACCTAGAACGCATCAGCGTTTTTTGGAGTCTACGGACTGCTTTAATGTCACCACGTTCAGAAGCTTTGAAGATTCTCTTTTGGAGCTTAAATACAATCTTTTCTAGCTTGCGCCAGTTCGTTGTATTCCATTCCGCCATCACGTTGTCGTGTGTATTAGACATTTGTACTCTAACTAAAAATTCTTCATTTCAAAACACAGTGAGTCTGTCAGCCTATTCCTTTCATTACAAAGGGACGTTTGCTTTTGACTCAATCCTGCCCTCGATAGTATGCGGTTAGCACCTGCTCAGTTATCGACCATACTGAGAACTATTTGAGGGTTACTTCGTTCCTAATGACCATTTGTTTGAACTTTTAGGTTGCTACTCTCCACCGGGTTTCTGGGGTAATGCTAAGAGGTCAACAAAGTATTTGCCTCTACCCTATCCTTTACCTTTTTGGTCAAGCGCATAAGCCTGATTCCGCTTGTTATGAGTGACGATGGTTCTGTCGTAGCTTCACCCGTATTGGGTTAACCATAAGTTCTTGCTTTCTCGCCACAATCTTAGGCTGATTGTTTCTGAGATTTTCTTCCCGCTTCTGGCGTTGATGGCTAGTCTCAAACCAGGGGAAGATGCTTTCACTCTTGCATCTAGAGGGGAGGACTTGCTCGCGCTGATTTTTACCAGTGGCTCACCTCCAAAGTCATTAAGTTGTCAAGGTATAAACCTTGCGGCTAATCCTCCGACCCTTTACAGGCTCTGGTTTCTAGCCAACGAATCGCACACTTTCACCTCATCCGGCTCCTCAATGATTTGGTGCTTGTCATGCATACCTCATTACCCATTTATCCTTAACTCTTTCAAGTTTTCTGGTGGGCTTAGGCTCGGCACTATTACAGCCAGATTTTGTGCCGGGACTGCCATTATTGGCTGTCTTAGTGTCGTCGCAATGCCGATGTAAAAGTTGAAGATTTTTATACTCATCCTTTCCACCTTTCGATTTTGGGATGATATGGTCAACTTCCATCACATCGTTTTCGCGGAAAAACAATTCACAGTGGGTACACTTCCCTTTTTGCTTTTTCAGAAGTATTGCTACTCTAGATGGCATTTCCGGGTTTTTTCCCATTCTAGAACTCCAGTAAACCAGATTTCCGTCGTATGGTGACGATTCGCTTTTAACTTTGACATGACGCACTATTGAAGTGGCGGAATGTTTAAGTAACCGAAGTGAGGATAATCCTTCCTTCCTGGTTGCGAATACCCAGTTATCGCCGCCTATGGATTGCCAGTATTTATTTGACACCCATTCCCCGCTCTTTTTGGGGTGGCGGCGTTTTGCCCAAGCGCTTAACTTTTGGTACGTGAGGTCATCGATATCTGAGTAAGCAACCTTACTTACCACAGTCGCATAATAGTTAGCCCATCCCCTAATAATTGGGTTTAAACGGTTGATTAGCGCCGTTTGCGGTGCTGCCTTATGAGCTTCAATAACCCTAGCGATTTTGTCGTAATGTACCTTTTGCTTCTGCTTGCTTGGGGTGATGATTGTCTTAAATCCCTGATTTGAGTGATACTTTCCTTGTGGAAATTGTTGTATCGTAAAACCAAGGAATTCAAACCCTGGTTTTTCTTGCTCATACTGTATGAGGGTGTGAGCGAGTCTCGTTTTACTGGGCTTTAATTCCAAACCCATGTCTTGTAACCATTCAGAGATTATTTCTCTGCATCTTTGGACAACGGTTATGTTTTCGTGGAGAATCACAAAATCGTCGGCATAACGAATTAAACTTAGGTTTCTACGGTTATCCCGTTTACCATGACCACTTCGAGTAGGCAGGCTATCAGCATACTGTTTAATCCGTTCTTCCATCCCGTGGAGGGCAATATTTGCCAGAAGTGGGGAGATGACACCCCCCTGTGGCGTTCCCATCGCGCGAGTACGCGCGCCCGCTTCGCTAACAGATGTTGGAAACAACTGCTTACCGTCCATCACCCCCGCTTTTAACCATGACCGAATTTGTCGGCGGATGGTAGGGAATGTATTTAATTTTCTTAGCAGCGCTTCCTGGTCGATGCGGTCGAAACACTTTGCAATATCTGCATCTAGTACATATTTGGGCTTAAGCCTAATTGCACTGAATATTGCCTCAACCGCATCTTGGCATGAGCGTCCGGCTCTGAACCCGTATGAGTTAGGTTCAAATCGCGCTTCCCATTCTGGCTCTAATGCCAGTTTGACTAGCGCTTGCAAGGCTCGGTCTTTCATTGTAGGTATACCCAAAGGTCGCTTCTCTTCCGTTCCAGGCTTGGGAATCCATACTCGCCTAGTTGGGCTGACCTTTGTACCCAGGTTTAAATTTCCAGTAAGTTCTAGACGTTGCTTTGGAGTTAGCGATTTAACGCCATCTACACCCGCCGTCTTTTTCCCCTGGTTATCCTGGGTTACTCTACGAACCGCTAAAGCTCTTGCTGACCACGACTTCATCAGTGTCTTTTGGAGTCTGCGATATGCTTTCACATCACCACGGGAAGAGGCTTGATAAATTCTCTTTTGGAGCTTAGCTTATACACACTACGTTCTAGCTTGCGCCAGTTAATAGAGTGCCATTCCACCATCAGTTTTTGAGACTGTGTATTAGACATTTATACTCACTACTTGAAACTTTATCATCCAAATCACCGTAAGTCTGTCTGCATATTCTGGGCATTACCCCAGACGTTCGCTTCTGACTAAATCTCCCCTACTCGCTGCATACGGTTAGCACCTACTCAAGTATTCGACCACCTGAGAGCATACGAGAGGTTATCTCGTTCCGAATGACCATACTATGTACCTTTAGAGTGATGCTATTCGCCGGGTTTATTGGAAGTGCTTGTTGGTCAAATACCCACTTGCCAACTCCTTATCCTTTGCCTTTTGGCTCCAGCGCATTAAGCCTTATTTCGCTGGTTCTTAGTAACGACGATTCAATCACATCTTCAAGCCGAGGCTTTACTCATGGGTACTTTTGCTCGATGCTTACCAACTTAGGCTGTCAGTAATAACACCTTTTCACCCCGCTTCAGGCGTTGATGGCTAGTCTCAAACCTGGGGGTGATGCTTTCACCGTTGCACCTACGGGGTAGGATTTGAGGATAACTACCTCTCACCTACATGGTCATTCAGTTGTCAAGGTTCATACCCTGCGGCTAATCCCCCTAATCCTTAGAGGATTGGTTTCTAGCCAACGATTCGCACGAGTACTATTAAGTCAACGCCAACGGCTTCGTATTCTTTCAGGCGTTGAATAACAGTATAGCGATCGCCAACCAGTTGAGCAGATAAACCAAGATTGGCTTCAATGGTTTGACTGATATCTAGTTTGTTGTGGGCAACGACGTTAGGATCGATTTGCTCTTGAAAGTACTTAATCTGCTGTTCATCAGCAGAACGATAAATTGCTTCTAGTCTGGCTTCGGCTTGGGCTGTATGTTCACGAACGATCGCAAAGGCACTCATTGCCACTTTAATCTGACGCTGGTAGCGATCGCTAGCCAATCTTTTCACTTTCTGAACCAATGCAGCCGTTTTTTCAGGTTCATCTGCATTGATAAATAGATAATCTCCCTGACGAGCCGCTAAGTCAATCGCCCGATCTGATTCGCCAGCAATGAAAATAGGTGGTGTAGGTGTAGGTTTATCTGTGAGAATACCACCCGTAATATTGTAGTATTTGCCAACATAATTAAAGTCTTCAACTGTCCACAGTCCCTTAATTACATCAATGTACTCTTCTAATCGTGCGTAGCGATCGCTATGGGGTAGCCAGATATCTCCATAGCTTTCTACTTCTAATTTCCACCAACCTGCAATACCACTCAGAGCAAATCTGCCATTACTAAGTTGATTTTGAATGTTTGCACTCAGCTTGGCAATAACCGCAGGTAATTTAAAACCAGGTTGTACAGCTGCAACAATCTTGATATTTTTAGTGTTTAAACTTGCTAAAGCTGCTGTAATCCAGGCATCAGCGACATTATAGTTAGGCCCATGAACTGCATTTAAGTAATGTTCAGGAATGTAATAAAAGTCATAACCTAACTCGTCTGCCTGAACTGCCAGCTTTACCATTACTGGCACATTGGGTTCCCGTCATTGCTAGCAATACAGATGGTAAAACAGTGGTGGCATTTGTCGAAAGAGATGCTGAAGGATTAACCCTACTCGATGACTGGACATGCTTCGGACAGCGTACCACTGCTAGCGGCACTACCATTATTGAAAATGTGAAAGTTAAGGCAGAACACGTCATACCGCACTATTTAGCCTTTTAGCGGGCTACACCAATGGGTGCGATCGCGCAAATCATCCAAGCCGCCGTAGACGTAGGGATTGCTAAAGCCGCAGTCCGTGACACCATCCACTTTGTCCGCAAGCATACTCGCCCTTGGGTTGACAGCAATTTAGAAAAAGGCTACGAAGATCCCCTGACACTCTATAACTTAGGCAATGTGCAAATCCAAGTTCACGCTTCTGAAGCATTGCTGCGGCGTGCAGGCGAATTTCTTGACATCGCCAACGAGTCAGGTTTAGAAGAACTCAAGGTAGTTGAAGCATCGATCGCAGTTGCTGAAGCCAAAGCACTAGCAACTGAAGCAGCATTACTAGCAACGAATAAATTGTTTGAACTAGCAGGTACTAAGTCCACGTTGGAAGAATTCAACTACAATCGCCACTGGCGAAATGCCCGCGCTCATACACTCCACGATCCCGTGCGCTGGAAATACTACGCTGTTGGTAACTACTTCCTCAATGGTGTCTATCCTCCACGTCATCCTTGGCTGTAATAGATGCATTTTTTACTGGGGTGACTCAATTTTGGATTTTAGATTTTAGATTTTGGATTAGAAAATCTTTTCAATCTAAAATCTAAAATTCGTTGAAGCATTCAGAAGTAATATTTATCAGAATGCGTAGTCTCTGAAAATCAAACATTATTTAAGTTGATACTATGAGTGTTGCAAATCCAATTCAGAGGCGGAGCATTTGGAAAAATCAGCCATTGAAGGGGCTGCTTTTTATTGCTGTAGTGTAAAACCACTACCCAGGTCAAATATTGCTCCCCGATTTTGGTAGGCATTTACATAAGTCAAACCAATGCCAGAGTTCTTGTTTGGGTTCCATGCTATTTGTCCAAATGCGCTATATTGACCATTAAAAAAACCACTGTCTGGCTGAGAACTAGCATGATCTCCTGCTAAGTAACCCAAGCTCAATACCAATTGGTCGCTGAGTCGATAATTGAATCCCCCACCAGCACCACCACCAATCCGGTAGATAGGACTAGAGGAAGCAAATTCTGTCAAAGCGCGACCGCCACCTGTAGCACTATCGAGATAGGGACTCAGGGTAGGAACAAAATCAAAATATACTCCGTTTATTGCTCCTATATAAGCATCGATTTTGCTACCAACTGGGAAATAGTAAGAGAGCCAATCTACGGCTACTTGGTTGTTGTTACTAGGAACAAGATTAAAGGTTTGCAAACCTTCGGCTGAACCACCAGGAAGCTGCAAAGTAGTAGTGTTTCCAGCAGTTAAACGAGTATTTAGACTGTCTCTACCTGTAAAACTAGTTTTGAAAACGAGGCGAACTCTATCTTGAAAAACTGTGTTATCACCATTAACTGAACCTTGGAAGGCATTTGTAATTACAAAGATGGCTTCCGCAGAAAGCTTTGTAGTTGTTGAAAACTGATTGGCTTCTAGTTCCGCAGTTCGAGATTCTAAACTATCAACACGACCCCGTAGAGTTGCTAGTTCAGCAGCAAATTCTTCTTGTAGCCTTTGTAAAGTAGTTAAGTCTTCTTTGCTAACTAAGTCAGATGTAGCTGTTACAATTAGCTCGTTTATCCGAGATAAACAAGCATTTAAGCCTGCCGCAAATTCATAGCGAGCGATCGCGCGGTTTCCCCGATAAGTACTATTTGGATATCCCGCAATACATCCATAACGCTCAACTAAAGACTGGAGTGCGCCAAATGCCCAATCAGTTGGCTGTACATCTGAAAACTGAGATACAGATGTTACCTGAGACATCTTGTTTGTCTGTGGAACAGTTGCATCACTATCGATTTGAGGAACTTTAGGCGTTTGTGCGATCGCAGTTGGTATATTTGCTTGAGTCCCAGTCGTCACTAAATTCCTATCTTCAGCGCAAACTGATGTGCCAGCTAGCAAAGTAGCCCCCAAAATCATCGATTCCATGCATAAATTATGAAATGAACGATTGAACATTTCTATCACTCCTCACATTTTTGGTTTGAAAAATTTAGTTGAAGTCATCAGACATTTCAGTGGTTTGACAAGCTAGAAGATTATGGCTGTCCCTGAAAAATGTTGACTTAATCTAACACTCAAAAATTTGCACGAATCTCGTTATAGCTCCAGATATATCAGTGAATATCTGGTATTTGAGTCTGCATATTTTCAGTAGAGAAAAGACTTGTTTTTACAAAAATATAATCCCTCTATAAGCTGGTCTATCTTCTAAGGGAATATCTATCTGTAAAAATATTTTAACTTTAGACAGAAACCTGATTTTTTTGCAAGGTAGTTATTATCTACTGTTTACTTATCTAGTTAAAGTAGATTAGCGGATTCAACTTATTAATATTGCATATATCTTGTTGAAAAACAAGTACACTAAATTTATTTTTTATTTTTTGCTCTCAACCAAGTATTTTTTGATATTGTCATTAAAAATCTATAGCTTTATCAAAATTAATTTAATTTAAACTTGTATTGTTAGCTAAAATATGCAATTATATTTCTATTAGTACGGTGGTTCTATCAAAACACTGTAGATTAAAATTTTTACAGACAAATTTATAGTTGCTCCTCACAGAAGGTTAGCGGGAGAAGTTGCAAGATATGCAATTAATCGAAACGAAAGAATCTCAAAATTATCTTGATATAGCTAAGTCTTTAGCAAAGGAATTTGCCCAAACTGCTGTAGAGCGGGATGCAAAAGGGGGAACACCAAAACATGAACGCGATCGCTTGCGTCAAAGCAACTTGCTTAAACTAATTATACCTACAGAGTACGGTGGTTTAGGGCAAAGCTGGATTACCGTTCTGCAAATTACCCGCGAGTTTGCCAAGGTTGATAGTTCTATTGCTCACGTCTTTTCTTACCATCATTTAGGTGTAGTAGTTCCTCACATCTTTGGTTCGATAGAGCAAAAACAGCGATATTACTCAGAAACTATTCGCAACAACTGGTTTTGGTGCAATGCTCTCAACCCTTTAGATAAAAGAACTACTCTCATACCGGAAAATGATTATTTCCGTCTGAATGGGATTAAAAGCTTTTGCTCTGGCTCTCAAGACTCGGATATATTGCCGATTACTGCCACTCATCAAGAAACTGGTGAATTGAATATTTTGGCAATTCCCACCCAACGGCAAGGTGTTACAGTTCACCATGATTGGGATAATATGGGGCAACGCCAAACAGACAGTGGTAGTGTGACTTTTGAGAATGTATTGGTATATCCTGAAGAAATTCTTGGTAGTAGAGACAAATCCGGTAAACCCTTCAGCACTATTCGCGCCTGTTTAACTCAATTAAATCTTGCTAATATTTACCTGGGAATTGCACAGGGAGCATTTGAAGCTGCTAAAACATATACTTCCACTAATATCAAACCTTGGCTGACATCAGGTGTAGAGAGTGCAACCCAAGATCCATACATCCTTCAGCACTATGGCAAAATCTGGGTCGATCTCCAAGCAGCCGTGTATCTCACTGAGCAGGCGGGAGAATTACTACAAGCAGCTTGGGAGCGGGAATGGTCACTTACCGCCGAACAACGGGGAGAATGTGCGCTTTTGGTTGCTACGGCTAAAGTTTTCGCCACTAAAGTCGGTTTAGATATTACCAACCGCATCTTTGAAGTTATGGGCGCACGCGCCACTAGTGCAAAATATGGCTTTGATCGTTATTGGCGTAATCTCCGTACGTTCACCTTGCACGATCCAGTAGATTACAAAATCCAAGATATAGGAAAGTGGGCATTAAATGATGAACTGCCAAAACCCAACTTTTATTCTTAGTAGTCTGTCAAGCTAGTAATGAAAAGTTTGTAGTAAGCACTAAAGTGCTTAGAAAATAAGGACTGAGGTCTTTACTACGAACTTTTTTACCCATCAATTTAATAAACTTGAGAGACTAATAGCTATAGCGATTCTTTCACTAAGCCAAAAGTTGTTTTGAAGATATTTTCAGACTAACTATAGACTTTCAGCTTAAAATAACTAAGTCAATCTTCAAACCAAGCTTAATCTCAGTATTTAAGTTTGTAATCCTTAAAACTTCTCATACTGAGTAAATCAGGCAAAAATATGGCAACGAAAATTCCTGTCACAGTGATTACAGGCTTCTTAGGTAGTGGAAAAACCAGCCTAATTCGCCACCTGCTACAAAATAACCAAGGTCGCCGCATTGCCGTTATAGTCAATGAATTTGGCGAACTCGGTATTGATGGCGAATTGTTAAAATCTTGTCAAATTTGCCCCGAAGATGGTGAGGGTGACACCAATATCTTTGAATTAACCAACGGCTGCTTATGCTGCACGGTGCAGGAAGAGTTTTACCCAACCATGCAAGAGTTAATCAAGCGGCGAGATAGCATCGACTGCATTTTGATTGAAACCTCTGGTTTAGCCTTGCCAAAACCACTAATAAAGGCTTTTCGCTGGCAAGAAATTCGCAACGCGGCCACTGTGGATGCTGTAATTACCGTGGTAGATTGTGCGGCGGTAGCGGCGGGGACATTTGCTAGCGATCCAGATGCGATCGCAGCCCAGCGCCAAGCAGATGATAATCTAGAACACGAAACACCCTTGCAAGAACTGTTTGAAGACCAACTTGCTTGTGCAGACTTAGTGGTGTTGAATAAAATTGACTTAGTAGATGCCGAGACAAAAGCCAGAGTTGAGGAATTAATTAAGCAAGAGTTGCCCAGAGTGGTGAAGATTGTTGAAAGCGACTGTTCTCAACTAGATGCATCTATATTATTAGGATTCCAAGCCGCAGTTGAAGATAATTTAGATTCTCGTCCTAGTCATCACGATACTGAAGAAGACCACAATCACGACGAAGAAATTACTTCAACTAATCTAGTTTTGGATCGTACTTTTGATCCAGAAAAGCTGCAACAGCAGTTAGAGAAATTAGCACAAGAACAAGAAATTTACCGAATTAAAGGCTTTGTGGCAGTGCCAAATAAATCCATGCGCCTAGTGATGCAAGGCGTGGGAACTCGATTTGATAAATTTTACGATCGCCCCTGGAAACCCGAAGAGGCACGGCAAACCCGCTTAGTTTTCATCGGTCGTGATTTGAAGTCTTCAGAAATCGAATCGCAACTTGTAGCTTTATAAGTATACCCAGATACCCGACTTATCAAAGAAGTCGGGTATCTATAATGCTGAGAGTTATGAATAATTAGTTAATTCAAAACAAATAATAACTGAAAATTCTTCACCTAACAATATGATGATCTCTCAACTTTTTAACTTCGCCAACCTTTTTGTATTGCCCTTTTGGGCGTTGATGATTTTATTGCCAAACTGGAAAGTAACACGGCAGATAATGTCATCATATTTGCCTTTTGTGCTGTTAGCTGGCGCATATTTGTATTTATTTATCAACAGTATTACGCCAGAAAATGCCCAAGCTTTATCGAATCCTCAATTAGCTGATATCGCCCGATTTTTCGCAGATGAAACGGCTGCTGCAACAGGTTGGATTCATTTTCTAGTCATGGATTTATTCGTCGGTCGCTGGATTTATTGGGAAGGGCAAAAAACAGGTATTTGGACAATTCACTCTCTTGCATTGTGTTTGTTTGCTGGCCCTATGGGATTACTGTCTCACATCTTGACTAACTGGATTACTAAGACATTTTTCCCGAAATTTCAGCAGAATGAAACGGTGACGATAGGAGAAAAAATTGCATCATAATCTGTAAAAAACCAGATCCCCGACTCCTCAAAGAAGTCGGGGATATTCTAGTTAAGCGTTGTCGTGCCTATAGTCAGCATCTAACCAACAGCGTGGTAGAACTTCACCTGAAGGAAAAATGAGATTTTCTTTTTTAAAAGTTTCAGATTGCTGTTCTTCTTGACCTTCTTGGTCTTTTGCATGAACAACATCATTATTCGGGTCAATTAATTCCTGAATTTCAACAATCTTTACCAATTCACCACTATCTTTGACTTGTAAAAGCATAGAAATTGCCTCAATGAGTTTGCATGAAAGTTCAAAGCGAGTCTCAAGATAAACTTGCTTAAATCTAAACTGATTTTGAACGCGAAGATTCCTTAATTCTTAAAGGAAATTTTTATCATATACCCAGAGAGAAATTACACGATATTCATCTGTGTGTATCTGTAGAGTTAATTTTTATAAAATTGACACAGCAAAGTTATACCTAATTCAGCAGACAAAATTTAATCAGGAACTGCTGATTAATAAAATTGCTTAACTAAGATAATATTGGTTTTAGGAATTATGAATCGCGTTGAAATTTCTCCAAAATATCAACTAAAGTAATCTGGCATTGCAGTGGCAGTAAATCGATTAAAGGAAGTTCACTTCTACCGCCGCCAATTTTTACTGTAATTGATTGCAAGACTTTTAAAACTTGGTCTTCATTTACACTGTTAGAAGTAATTAAAGGATACAGTCGTTCAGCAACAAGGGTATGCAGTTTGGCATTAGATAAATAAAGATGCCATTTGGCAATGTCCATATAGACACTTTCGCCAATTTCAGCTGCTAGGGCTTCTAGTAGTTCTGTGGTATTAGTCTTAGCCATAAAAATAACCCTAAATTAAGAAAGAGCGCGAAATCTCAGGCTTTTTTACATTATCACTCAATTAAAAGGCTGATTCTACTACCACAGGTTACAATCGCCCTAGCATTAGCAGTCCGTCTTCAGGTGGATTTGGTTGGGGTTTCGGTGTAGTTAGCGATCGCACTAATATAAATCAGATGCGCTAACACTATTCCTGTCCAACTTAAAGTCACCAAAGGGAGCCACTCCCAGGTAGTGGCTTTCAAAATGTGGAAAAACCACAAGCCAGAATTAATCGTAGCAGCGATCGCTACATGGGTGGCAAAATTCATCCGGTCATCGATCTTGCGATAATCAGGGTCTTTGCGATCGGGTTTGCGAGGCCAACGAGGAGGCATAAATATTTATTACAGATTTAAATACACCCTATTTATTCTAAGGTTTTTGTGGCAATGCTTGCTATTAGACCCTTACAACCAGTCATAATTGAATTGCCAGTCATAATTGAATTGTAAGTCAAGAGCCACTGGGTTAAATCAGATGACGATCTTTGAGCAAATAGACCCCGATCTCCTCTATCCAGATACTGACGGCAAACCAATGGCAGACAATACAGAACAATATCGTTGGATTGTCCTGATTAAGGAGAATTTAGAGATTCTGTTTGCTAATAATGACAATGTTTTGATTGCCGGAGATTTACTTTGGTATCCCGTCAGTTCTCGGCTGATTACACCCACTGCACCTGATGTAATGGTTGTTTTCGGTAGATCAAAGGGAAAACGTCGTTCCTACCGTCACTGGCAAGAAGATAATATTCCACCGCAAGTAGTCTTTGAAATTCTTTCTTACAGTAATGATACCAAGGAAATGGAGCGAAAGCTGGAATTTTACGATACTTACGGTGTTGAAGAATATTATTTATACGATCCTGAAAGTTTTCAACTAGATGGCTGGTTGCGGCAAAATAACCATTTGAATAAGCTATGGCAAATGGATGGTTGGGTTAGCCCCCGCTTAGGAGTTAAATTTCAAACGGGGCAAGGGGAGTTAGTAATTTACCGTCCAGATGGACAAATATTTTTGAATTCCCTGGAACTCAATCAACGGGCAGAACAAGCTGAGTTATTGCTAAAACAAGAACGTCAACGCACTGAACAGCTGGCAGCTTATTTGCGTAATCTCGGCATTGATCCTGATAATCTGCCGTGAATGGGGAGTGGAGATGAGCAAGAATACTTTAGCACTTACGCAAAACTACACGCGGTAGGGGCAATTCATGAATTGCCCCTACCTAAAAATAAGCGGTTGGGCTATTTTTTGCGTAAGTCCTGGAATTAATAACCAATTCCCAATTCCCCATTCCCAAAAGGTTATTGCTGTGACAGAGAATAATCTCCTGATTTGCCGCCACTCTTGCTTATTAAACGAATCGATTCAATTTGAATCGACTTTTCTAAGGCTTTTGCCATATCGTATAAAGTCAGTGCAGCCACAGAAACGGCAGTTAAGGCTTCCATCTCTACACCAGTTTCAGCTTTGGTTTTGACTGTAGCTTGAATTTGATAACCAGGCAGTTGCGGATCGGGTATAATTTCAACCGCGATTTTTTGCAAAGGCAACGGATGACACAGAGGAATTAAAGCAGCTGTTTGCTTGGCTGCCATAATCCCTGCTAATCTTGCAGTTGCCAGCACATCACCTTTTGGGACATTTCCGGCTTGAATAGCAGCAAAGGTTGTTTGTAACATTCGGACATTTGCCGCAGCTACTGCTTGGCGAATAGTGGGTGCTTTACCCGTCACATCTACCATCTGTGCCTGCCCGTGTTGATCTAGATGGCTTAAGCTAGCAAAATTAGATGAAAAATTATCTTGCGTCATTTAGTTAGAACGTGTTAATATAAATTGTCAGTGAGGGTGTGTAGCTCAGTGGACTAGAGCACGTGGCTACGGACCACGGTGTCGGGGGTTCGAATCCCTCCTCGCCCGTATTTTAAAGTTAAGAGTTGAAAGTTAGGAGTGAGGAGTTAAAGTTCCTCACTCCTAACTTTTAAGTTTTTCAAGGCATAAGCATCTGGGGCTAGACCTAGTGCAAAGCGTAGGGAGTTGGATAAATCTTTACTCGACTGGGTGAGGAAGATTATCAGTGCTAGAGAAGTGATTGCAGCACCGTAGCCAAACATATCGCGGTAGCCTACAAGTTCTGCGATGATACCCAAAATAGGAGCAGCGATCGCAATTCCCAGGTCAAGCCCAGCTACGCATAGAGCAAAAACTTGCCCCCGTTCTTGCGGCAGTGAGCGGTCTGCCATCAGAGTAATCATCATGGAAATGAGTGTACCACCACCAGCACCTTCAGCGATCGCAGCCAGTAAGAAAACCATCGGGCTGTGAGCTTGCCATAGTAGTATTAAGGCTAGAACGTAGAAAAAAATACCACAAGTAATAAACAAACCACGACCAAAGCGATCGCTTGCCTTACCAGCAAACACCCTGATACTAAAGCTAGAAATTGCCGAAGCTGTAAAAAACAGTCCGCCGTTGAAGTCTACCTGGCTGGATTTAAGGAACAATGACACAAAAGTATGTACAGCACCGACAGACAAACCAGCCAGTAACATAACTATAGTTGGAACTCCCACCTGTGGACTGCTCAAAATTTGCCAAAAATTGCGATTATCCCCCTGAGTTTGTTCCTGTGTTTGCACTGGCGGATTCATGACTTGTACAATCCCCAAAAAAGCAACAAAACCCAATTCAGCAGAGAAGAGAAATAATATCCCGTAACCACTTGTAGCTTCTAAATATCCTCCCAAGGCGGGGCCAATTGCTAAACCAAGGGGAGTTGCGAGAGTCATGTAACCAATGATTTCGCCACGAGTTTCGGCGGGGGCTAAATCTGCGATTAAGGCACTATAGCCAGTGGTAAAAGCGGCAACACTAATACCGTGAAAAATCCGCACCAAGATTAATAGTCCGATTGATTGGGTTGCCAAGTAACCAAAGGGTGCGATCGCGGCTACTATCGTACCAATCAACAAGACAATTTTGCGATCGCGTTTATCGGCTAACCGTCCCAGGGTTGGGCGAGATAGCAATAAGCCAATGGCGAAACTACCCATTACAATCCCAATTTCTTGCTTACTTGCGCCCACATCATCAATGTAAAGCGGTAAGGTTGGTAAGAGCGAAGACAAACTCGACCAGAATAATAAACCTGCCGTAAATAAAACCAGCAGGTTTTGCCGCAGTTCGGTATCAAAAGTATTAAATGCTTTCAAGGTAGATGCAATTTAATTGGTTTTTTGTCATTTGTCATTGGTCATTGGTCATTTGTTTAGAAACTTTGATTTTCGGGTAGGGGCAATTCATGAATTGCCCCTACTGCGTGTGTGTAGTTTTGTGTAAGTCTTACTCTCATGAAAAACTCCAAATTCAACATAGACAAGATTTAACTCTTTACTAATGCCCAATGCCCAATGACTATTGTTACGTTACTTAACATTTTTTGCTACTACTTCTCGCACGCGATATATCGGCCGCCCTTGGGATTCATGGTATGTACGCATGAGTAATTCTGCCAAAAGACCGAAGCAAAATAACTGCACTCCTGTTACTAGCAGCAGAACTGCTAAACTTAGCAACGGGCGATTGCCAATCATCTCACCTAACGCTAATTTGACGAAAGTTAAGTAAATTCCGATCGCAGTCCCCGAAAGCATTGAAATTAATCCCAACAGCCCAAAAACGTGCATTGGACGGGTGAGGAATCTTTTCATAAACAGAATGGTTAACAAATCCATCAACACCCGGAATGTCCGCCAAATTCCATATTTACTACGACCAAAGCGACGGGCATGATGACGCACGGGTACTTCAGTAATTCTAGCTCCTTCGATGTACGCCAAAGCGGGTAAAAATCGATGGAGTTCGCCGTAGAGGTTCATATCTGCCAAGAGTTCTGAACGATAGGCTTTCAGCGAACAACCATAATCATGAATATTCACGCTAGTAGTGCGGCGAATTAGCCAGTTGGCAATTTTGGAAGGAAGTAAGCGATTTACAGCACCATCTTGGCGATTTTGCCGCCAACCACTCACCAAATCGTAACCCTCATCCAGCTTTGCTAATAACATGGGGATATCAGCCGGATCGTTCTGGAGATCGGCATCTAAAGTAACGATCGCTTTGCCCACTGCATAATGAAACCCAGCAGCCATGGCCGCAGTTTGTCCGTAGTTGCGACGCAAAATCACCGCCTTTAAATCAGTGCGGATTTGCGCCTCCTTTTTAAGAAAATCCCCAGAACCATCTGTAGAACCATCATCCACGCAAATGATTTCATAATTTACCTGACTAGAAGATAAAGTAGATGCGATCGCTTCTAATAAAAGCGGCAAACTTTCCACCTCGTCATGTATTGGCAGCACCACCGAAACATCTGGGACAATTGCTGAAATTGCCCCATTCTCCTCACTCAACCCTCCATTAACAAACCCACTCCTCATATACCTCTGCGCCCTCAGCGTCTCTGTGGTTCGTAACTCTTGATAACTCTACCAGCCCCTCGCAGCTGCTGATAGTACGACTGACTAACAGCATGTCCCTGTTCCGAAAGAATATCAATCCCAATCCCATCCCGTCCTCGATCTTTTCCAGAACTATGGATGTAATAACCATCCGCCAAATAAAGCCCGACATGGGTTGCTTTTTGGGGAGTTCCAAAAAATACCAGATCCCCGACTGCTAATTCTGCAATAGTAATTGGTTGGGTGAACCCTTCCTGTTGATAGGCATCTCTAGGTAGCCAAATACCCACCGAAGCAAATGCCGCCTGCATCAACCCAGAACAGTCATAATTTGGGCCAACCGTACCACCCCAAAGGTAATAATTGGATTGTTGCATTGCTTTTTGGGTAAAGGCGATAACCTCTGCTAGCAGTTTTTGAATCTGAGATTCAGAAAATGTTGCCGCCTGATAAGGTACAGTAGCAGATTGTAATGAATCAAAATCTGAAAGAGATACCCATCCCGGATAGTCATCTTCGCACAAATACACCTCGACCGCTAAATTTTGATGATTTGATGTTACCCACAAATGTCTTCCAGATGCAGATTGAGTTGATAAACGTGTACATTCAGGAGAATCATATAAATTAAGGTCAGCGATACACTGATACTCCCCTGATTTTGGATTTTGGATTTTGGATTTTAGATTAAAGGACATTATTTAGAGAATGATTTTTTTTAATAAAGAGGAACAACTCGAAAATATTGGTAATGGCATTTTAGATGCAACTTGGGCAGGGTTTCCAACCTTAGCCCGCAATCAAATTGCCTTGACTTGGGTTGTTTACGATCCACCAGTGCTAGTAAATACTGGTGGGGCGCTGACTCCCAAAGCTTTTTGGGAACATCCAGTCCGTGGTTTTACTTATCGTGGTGTTGAAAGAATTTATCCCGCCAGTGTAGTCAAGCTATTTTACCTAGTGGCGGTAAATGAATGGCTAGAAAAAGGCATGAGTCAAACCTCCAAGGAGTTAGAACGCGCCTTGCGGGATATGATTGTCGATTCTAGTAACGATGCTACCAGCTTGGTTGTGGATATTTTAAGTGGTACTACATCGGGGCCAGAATTACCAATCGGGCCGTTTGAAACCTGGAAATATCAGCGTAATATCATTAACCGCTATTACCAATCTTTGGGTTGGGAAGAAATGGAGACGATTAACGCCTGTCAAAAAACTTGGAGTGATGGCGCTTATGGACGGGAACGAGCGTTTGTAGGAGAGTTACTGGAAAATCGTAATATGTTGACCACAAATGCGATCGCTCGGTTACTCCATAGTATTGTAGGTGGAGTGGCGGTTTCAAGTGCGCGATCGCAAGCAATGATGGCTTTACTGAAACGCCCTCTCAACGATTTGTCCACTGACAGAGACGAAGATCAAGTAACAGGTTTTTTAGGCGGTGGACTGCCTAAAAATGCTCAAATTTGGTCAAAAGCAGGTTGGACAAGTCAAGTTCACCATGATGCCGCGTATATTGAGTTACCAGATAAACGCCCCTACCTTCTAGTGGTATTTACTGAAGGTAAAGCCCAAGCTAAGAGTCGGGATATTTTGCCCTTTGTTTCTAAACTAGTTGCCGAAGCGATCGCTAGTCTATAGCAATCCTCAATAATTTGCGAACAACAAGATCCCCGACTTATTGAAAAAGTCGGGGATCTCAGGCTTCAGATAGAATTGCTCTATTTCAACTTAAATTCGTCAAACTTCACTACTTCTGAATCAGGCTTACGAGTATCAAAGCGATAACTAGTTATCTTACCTGTCCCCGTATCAAAAATACTAAAAACTGTAATATCATTACTCGAAATATAAGGCATTGGCTTCCCATTGTCGCCTAACAAAGGAGCAATTGTTGGCACTATCGGTTTTAAACCATTGGGATCGCCAAGCTTAACGTAATCCTCTTGATATCCAATTGGAACTTCTCGCTTTCTGTCGCCCCAAGCAGCACCGTAAGTATTACCCACATTAGATGTTTCTAGAAAGTGCATTCCACTGGAACTAACAAAGCGGTTCCACAAATGAGAATGCCCATAAAATAGCAATTGCACATTAGCCGCTTCTAACAAAGGCACAACATCGCGGATAATATAATCTGCATCTTTGGGGTATTCGTAACGCACAGCTTTGATATTATCTCCATCCCGTTCAATTATTTGAACTGGTTCTGTATAAGCAGGGACTATATTATCACCCAGAGTATGGGGCGGATGATGGAACATCACAACTTTGTATTTTGCTTGTTTAAACTCAGGGCTATTGAGTTCTGCTTCTAGCCAATTATACTGCTTGCTGCCTTTAGCAATTGGCTCATAAATCACCTGTCCATAACCCCAATTTTCAGAATTATTTAAATCCTTTTCGGCTTCCTGATATCTACCCCTATACTTTTTATCTAAGTTGGGAGTCCGCCACATATTTGTAGCGTAAAGTACCACCAAACGCACATTACCAAAACTGACTGCATAATACCTTTTTCCACCCTCTTTACTTTTTGGTAAAGAAAAAATCTCTTCGTAGGTATTAGTATTAAAAGAATTATCGATTAAAGATTTATCCCGATATATTTTTTGAGCAACGGCACGAGGGATTGTATCATCAAATTCCCCATCTAAACTTCCCACTCTCGCAAATCGCCCCATCACCTCATGATTGCCAATGCAAGTAAACATGGGTGCATGTTGAATTATTTGTCCACCAGTGTAGGTTGTCTTAACACCGTCGTGCGTCATGTTATATTTAGCACGACCTTGTAAACCGGGAAACAACGCACCACCACCATTATCATCAAACCATTCTGAAGCGCGATCGCTAACATTCACCAAATCACCAGCAAACCAGACTCCATCGACTCGTCCAACGGTTTCTACCACCTTTTGCAGATTTGCTGCTGTCATTGGCTTTAATTGATGATCTGAGGTAAGTAAAATTTTTAGTGGTGTATCTGGTTTAGGAGTAGCCGCAAGACTAAAAACATCACTGCTAACATTTTCGCTATCTTCTCGCACACTGGTAACACGATAGTTTACCCGCACATCAGGAGTTAACCCAGTTACCTCAGCTTCATGTCGCCAAATCTGACGCTGGACGGGTTTTTGATAAACTTCGCCGTCTTTGGTTTGGTTGGCAACTCTTGATTGCTGGTCTTCACGAGTGCGACTGAGTTTGGTAGTATTTGCCTTAGCAGTTAGTTTGAGATTTTCACCATAGGTCACTGTGTGATTAACACCAGCAAACTCAGTAAACCAAACTACTCGCACTGAGGTTTCAGTTGGCAATTGCAAAAATGGATCGGTGAGTAGTTGGGGTGCTGATGTCATAATTGTTTGCCCAAATGAACGCACGCTTACCAGAGTAAAGCATATAACAAGCGCAAGTATAGCTACTAAGGAAATTTTCCGGCTGCGTAAGTATCTGAGCATGAGTAACATACCAAATTTTATCGGGTGTCTATGATTGAACGCAATTTTATTATTAGCTTGTTGAAAGCTACCGATTTTTATTGCTTAATTTTGGGGGCTGTTTTTCGTGTTCTTTACACCCTCTGAACGCTGCTGAATAATTTTGCTTTCGGGTAAAGTGCTATTAAACTAACTTTTTAATTTTATGCTTCAGTTTCAACCTTCTGGCTTTGGACATAAACTTATCCATACATCATTAGGGGCAATGGTTTACTATACCCAAACCAATGCACCTTGGGCGAACGCTGATGCTAAAGATTTACCCCCACTACTCTTTCTCCATAACTTTGGTGGTGGGGCATCTGCTTATGAATGGTCTAAAGTTTATCCAGCTTTTGCCTCTAATTACCAGATTTTAGCCCCCGATTTAATCGGCTGGGGAGAATCGGCTCATCCCGTCCGGGATTATAAAATTAGAGATTATCTTAGCACTATCGCAGAGTTTATCATCGAAACTTGTCGCCAGCCAGTGACGGTAGTAGCCTCATCCCTAACAGCCGCTTTTGCTATCCGCCTAGCTATTGTTCAACCCAATTTATTCAAAGCGCTGTTTTTAGTCTCTCCCTCTGGATTTGACGATTTTGGGCAAGGTGCTGGACGCAGACTTCCGCTTTCGGTAATCAATGCGCCTCTGTTGGACAATTTTATTTATATCCTTGGTGCTGAAAATGAAATTGCAGTGAGAAATTTTTTACAAAGTTTTCTGTTTGCCAAGTCACAACGAGTATCTCAAGAAATGGTGGATGCTTACTTAACCTCTGCACAACAGCCTAATGGCAAGTTTGCCGCTTTAGCATTTTTACGCGGGGATCTTTACTTCGATCTGAGTTTATATATTCAGCAACTGACAATTCCCACCGTAATGTTTTGGGGAGAGAAGGCACAATTTACCAACATCAAACTAGGACGACGCTTGGCAAATTTAAATCCAAATGCAATCCGAGATTTTTATGCGATCGCAGATGCAGGAATATTACCTCATTTAGAAATGCCAGAAGTTGTAATTGGTTTATTGCAACGATATCTTGGGTAACTGGGGACTGGGGACTGGGGACTGGGGATTGGGGACTGGGGATTGGGGACTGAAGACTGGGGATTGGGGACTGGGGATTGGGGATTGGGGAAAATAATTAACCAAATTACGAATTACGAATTACGAATTCCCAATTCCCAATGTCTACTTAGAGAGTAACTGCGCGTTTAATGCTTTATTAATGCGATCGCCAGAAGCTTCTAAGTGAGCTAAGGTGTAAATATCAACACTATCACTAAGTTGTTTGACTCTAACATCAATGGCTTTTTGCAGTTGACGCAATTCATACCAAGCCAATGTTCGCCCATCTTCAGGTGTATCAGTATTACCCAACATCATCTCTAGCATAATATTCAAATATTCCCGTTGCAGTGAACGGCGGATGCTAGAAATTGGCTTTGGTTCTCCTGGGGTTAAAACTTCTGTCCAGATGCCTGTTTGCAGGGTGTCAAACAGTTCTGGGATAGAAAGTGCTTCCCCAGGCAGAGTTTTTAATTCTATGTCTTGTAAACGATTCAGGCGTTCGGTGTGTAATAGCGATCGCAGCACCGCACTTTGGAGGTTCAAAATATTTTCGTGAATTGGATAATCAAGACGGTTGTTAGGTATAGAACTACCCCAGTGTTCCCAGCGTGATGGCGCTAATTGATTCAGCAATTGTGGTGAAAAACTAAACGCATCCTCAGCAAATACATATTTTTGTATATTTGTCAATGCAAGACGTTGTTTTAAAAGTGAAACTGGTACAAATGTCCAAGAAGCATTATCACTAGGATGCAGACGCAGAAACGATTGTCCACCAATGTATTTAGAAAGCAAAGTGGCGTTCCGAAAATAGTATTTAAGCACTGTATTGAATGAGACGCGCAGGTTACTATAGCTTTCTCCAATCGATAGATAACCTTTATCAAGGCGTTGCCACATAACACGGGCATTATCCATTTGCCACTGCGAATAAAGTAGTACATCACTACTCATATCCCAGACATTTGCTAAAGGATTAATATCCCAGATATCCTCATCACTTGCATAAGATAATTCTGGTTGAGGTGACGCTAGTGCAATCTGCTCTAAAAAACTTTTTTCGGATTCTGGAATGATTCCTTCAATTACTGCTGATGGACTTGTTTTATAACCATACTCAATTGCCCATTCGTCATAAGGCCCAATAATTCCTGGAAAATAATCACCTTGCTGTACTCCCTGTGGTGCTATATTCACAGGCAGATAGTCCATCACCGAACCAACTAAACCTTTGGTGTGAGTAATTTCAATATTATTTAATTCTTCAGGCGCTAACATAGTACTGCCATGAAAGTTATGGCGCAAACCGAGAGTGTGTCCAACTTCGTGAGCGATGAGAGAACGCAAATATTGATGCACATACTCCTTCATCATGTCACTACTAGGTGTAGTATTTGGCAAAATTGACAACGCCAGCGCTCCCATCGCAGCTTGATTTGAAGACTCCATACCATAGCAGAACTCAGAGTCTAGGGACAGATAATCATTAGCTTCTGGCTTTTGGCTTCCCCGAAGGGTTTGACATGGTTTTTTGCCCCCTAAAGATGAATTTGCTTCCATTAATGCGTGATATTCTTTCTGAATTAAACGCACCATTTTGGCATCTACAATAATATCTGCATCCAATATTTCGCCGGTGAATGGGTTGACGCGCATCGGCCCTTTGGCAAAACCTGCATCAAAAGAATTGAACCAGCGAATAGTATTGTAATGTACATCTGCGGGTTGCCAATCAGCATCATCTGGCATTTGCTGCACTTCAATAGCATTTTGAAATCCGGCTTTTTCAAATGCTTTGTTCCACATCAAAATGCCTTCACGAATTGCATCGCGGTACTCTAGTGGTACAGCATTTTCAATCCAATATACAATTGGCTTTTTGGGTGGAGATAAAGGGGCATTAGGATCGGATGGTTCTAGATGCCAACGATTGATGTAACGGGTAAATAATTCGTGAGGATTATTATTAGATAAATCTTGAAAAGCAGTGATAAAATATCCAACTCTATCATCGGCAAGTCTGGGAATATAGCCATTGTTTTCTCTAAGCTGAGAAAAACTGTAGTGTACCTTCAGAGTAAGCGCCCTACTATCGGGTACGGTGACTAAATTTGCTCCTTCTAATGCTGAAAAACCGTAAATAGAATCAATTTCTATATTTTCTGGAAAGCTGTTAACATCACTAAAATATGAGTTGCGTGTATCCAAGTGGTAATCAGCCTGCAAAGAATATTTCAATATGGTAGCTAATCCCGGAAAATCCTGCATTAGCAGTTCGTTTAGGGCAATCAGAATATTTCCATTCTCTGGATTGATATTGGCCATTTCGAGAGAATAAAGAACAGAGTCGCTAAATGAACGAGCAAGCGATCGCTGTTCTGGTTTACTTTCTGCACGGAATTTTACATTACGTACAACAAAGTTTAATCTATTGTTTACTCGTTGCAAGTAAAAGATAAAATCAGAAATAGGTAATCCACTATAAATGCCACTTTCCCCAATACCCGATTCCAATGTCACTATAGCTAGGTAGTCTTTATTTAGCTGCTCTGGTTTAATTTCTAAGTAAATTTTTCCCGAATCATTAGTGCAATAAACTCTGAACAGTCCCTCTAATTTATCTACCTCTTTAACAATCTCATTCAATCGGCAAGAATTTTTCTTTTGACTATTAGCAAGATCGTTGTCAGTACTTACTAAGTTTCCAACCGATGGAAATACATTTACTTGCGGCACATTAACATCGATATCAATATTTGAAAGTTCATTTGCTCCTGCATAATCAATTGGTAGAAACAAACTATACAGTAATATTATAAATATTGCTAATTTCCCGATCCAGTATTTCATCCTTTGGCTTTCCACCTGAAGCAGTTCTCGTGTTTAGGAAAAAATGGGGACTAGTTTTTTGTCTGCAAGCCCTTTAAATATCTAGGAATTACGGTATAAATCCACTTAGCCAGACAAACAATATCGATAGCCTAAAAGTCGTGTGGCTATTTATTGATATTGGTGGCTCTTTAGAAAGTTTTCATGAAATATCTATATTTTAAGATAGATACTTTATCAAACTAAAGATACACGTTTGTTTTGGTTGTATATGTATTAAAAACCAAATGTAGCATTAAAAATGTATTTAGTGCTACATTTGCCAACCGAAGTAATCTCAAGCATGTTTCATAAACAAAGACTGAGACTTTTAAGAAAGCTGATATTAAACAGTTAAATAGTTTTTTCAGATGAATTTCGCAAGTTTGTGCTAATCTCAACTGTTCGGTCACATGATTAATTGCTTCTTATCAATGGTTTTTAAAGTGATACCTAGCCCAAAAGAAAATCAGCTTTTCTTACCTAATCTTGCTGTTAATAAGCTTCATTTTGCGTATTTTCTTGAGTCGAACGCACCCTCAAAGATTTTATATAGCGGTTCTCAATTGCATAGAATATAGTTTCCCTACAAGGGAAGGGGAGTAAGATTCAAAGCCTCTCTCCTAAAAGGAGAGAGGTCAAAGTGTATTGCTTACATTCCAGAAGCGCTATAATTTTTCGCAGAACAGTTGAGAAATCTGTCATCCTGATTTCGGGTGAATTGGCAAATAAAATGATTCATAACCTTTGATTGGCTGAAAGATAGATCCTAAAGATGCGTCTAATTGGATACAATTGATAGGTAGAGAGAGCCGAAGGAGAACAAGGTGGTCTTATTAAAAGGCTTTGAGATTGAGATGTATACTGGCACGCCTCAAGGTGAAATCGTCGGTCTCTCCGACAAAATTGTTGGAGCTTTGGATGGGTTTATGCGGGAGCCAGATAGCCGCAACGTCGAATACATAACCCAACCATTGCACAATTACGAGAATTTATTGTGTGCATTGCTGCGTCCCAGGCGGGTGTTGCGAAACTACCTGAATCATTTGGGCGATTACACCTTGATACCGGGGAGTACTTTATCTTTAGGTGGTGGCGATCGCTTTCGGCGTTCCGATCCAGCAAATCCTTATCATGATTATATTGAGAACACCTACGGCACAAAAGTAGTCACCGCCAGCGTTCACATCAATATAGGCATCAGCGATCCAGAAGTATTGATGCGGGCATGTAGAGTAATTCGGATGGAAGCACCTCTATTTCTTGCCCTCAGCGCTTCATCTCCCTTCCTTGATGGCAAAACTACTGGCTATCACTCCACGCGGTGGGGCTTATTTCCGCAAACACCTAGCCACGTGCCGTTATTTGCCAGCCACGCCGATCATATTCAGTGGGTGGAAGATCAACTCGTTGCCGGAACTATGCAAAACGTGCGGCATTTGTGGACATCAGTGCGGCCAAATGGCGATCGCCGTCCTTACGATCTAAATCGGCTAGAATTGCGAATTTGTGATTTAGTCACAGATCCCATTGCCTTACTAGCCATTGCTGCCTTATTAGAAGCGCGTTTGTTGCAAATAATCGAAAATCCCAACATCGATCCGTTAAGCCAAAGTATCTTTTCTGGTGAAGAACTTATCACCCTAACTGCTGAAAACGAAGCGGCAGCATCAGTTGCTAGTCTTGATGCTCCTTTGAGACATTGGCAAGATGGTAGAACCATTCTAGCCAGAGATTGGATTTCAGAAATGTACCAAGATGTTTGGGCGATCGCAAAACAACGGGGTTTTAGCTGTTTCCTTTCTCCATTGCAAAAAATCCTCCGCGAAGGCAATGAAGCTCAACAGTGGTTGCAGTTACACACAGTCGGTTTTGATCCTGGGCGCGTTGTCACTCAAGCTATTCTCGCCACCCAAGAGCGCGAAATCGAACTCGAAGAAAAATTGTGTTCGTCCCTGCTGGCTTAATTGAAGAGGCAGGAAGGCAGGGGGCAGGGGGCAGGGGGCAGGGGGCAGGAATGATGCGTGAGTGAGTCCTGCATTTTGTATCTCACTTACTTGCTACCTGCTGTATCTATCACGTCTGCACCTCTGCCTCTTGCCTACTTGTTACTCCCTACTGCCAAAATACAGCCACTGCGTGCGGGAAGAGTTAATGACAAATGCTGAGTTTCTCCTTCACTATTCCACTCAAATTCAGCAGTACCATATAACAGCTTGTTGGGTTGACTATGCAAACTAACCACATCTGCATTCGCTGTTGCCGAACTTGTGCCAGCGTTGATGGCAACGATCAATTCCTCTGTTCCTAAAGTTCGCGCAAAGATATAAAGTTGTCCTTGAGCATGGAGGACTTGATAATCACCTGTACGCAAGGCTGGGTAAGTTTGGCGGAGAGCAATTAATTGACGATGAGTATTGAAAATTTCTCGCTCCCACTTTGCCTCTAAAGGAAAACCGCGCCGTGAGTCGGGATCTATCCCACCAGGTAAACCAACTTCATCACCATAGTAGATACTAGGCGCACCAGGAAAGGTAAGTAATAGTAGAGTTGATAATTCTACACTGGCTATATCACCACCTGCAATGGTCATCAATCGGGCTGTATCGTGACTTGCTAGCAAATTCAGTTGAGTTAGCTGAATTTCCCAAGGGTAAAGTTGCAGTACTTCTTGAATTTTGGTGGCGTACTCGGCGGCAAATAAGGGTGGATAGGGTTGATAATCGCGGCCTTGGACTTGTTCTAAGACTACGCGATCGCCAGCTGCAAAGGCAATTGTCGGCCCAGCAAAGAGATAATTCATCACGCCGTCAAATTGCGTTCCATCCAACCATTGGCGCGAATCTCCCCACACTTCGCCCACAATATAAGCTTCGGGATTGACTGCCTTAACGCGATCGCGGAATTCTTGCCAAAAACCAGGAGTTTTTATTTCAAATGGTACATCCAATCGCCAACCGTCAATGCCGAATTTAATCCAATATTCGGCAATTTCCATAATGTATTCCCGCACTTCTGGATTGTCGTGGTTAAATTCTGGCAAGGCGCGATTTCCTACCCAACCCCCGTAGTTAGCAGGTAAATCACCAGTGTAGGGTGCTAGAGGCCAGCCTTCTATTTTGAACCAATTTACCCAAGGCGAATGGGGGCCATTTTCTAAAACGTCGTGGAAGAAGAAAAAACCCCGACTAGAATGGTTAAACACGCCATCTAGAACAACTTTGATATTCCGTTCATGGGCTGCATCTAGCAATTCCTTAAAAGCCTCGTTGCCCCCCAGCATCGGATCAACTTGGTAATAATCGTGGGTATGATAGCGGTGATTACAGGCGGATTGAAAAATGGGTGTGAAATAAATCGCGTTAATCCCCAAATCTTGGATGTAGTCTAAACCCTCCATGATGCCCCATAAATCCCCGCCTTTATAACCCTGGAGGGTTGGCATAGCATCCCAATCTTCCCAACGGGCTTCGCGCAACAGTCGTTTGCGCGGTTGTTTGCTTCTGGCAAAGCGATCTGGAAAGATTTGGTAGAAAACAGCGTGCTTTACCCAGTCTGGTGTTTGAATTTGCATGAATAACTCTTTGTACGTTCAGAAGCGATCGTTGCAAATATTAGCTTCTTTATGGCTCTTACTTATGATAGAGAATTTATTAATTACCAGTAGTTATTTATCACTTAATTATTCTTAATTTTAGTTTTCTTACTTTGTCCGTAATCATTTAAGCAGACAATGGATTAGTTGAATAGCTTTATACAAATTACTTGTTACCCCAGTCTTGGGTAATTCTTTAGATGTGACTGCCCAAAGATGTCTCATGAGTACAGATCAGGAATATGAGTTATGAATTAGTAATTGTCTTAGGAATAACTTGCCGCCTCCTAAGCTTATTTGATGTTATCTATGAAAAAAAATAGATAACTATAGTCGCATCAAATAATTAATTAAGGCGAAAAAAGTACATAGTCTGCACTAATGCTAGAGCGACTTATCCTGATGAACTACTTTGCTTCCACGCCATAAATTGAATTTGAGGTAAAAATGAGACACGAAAAACTTTCTCCCGGACTACTTTTAGCATTTCAGGACTATCACAATGAGGGAGATCAAGCTTTAGTTACACACAAGCGATCGCTTGGCATTATTGCCCACAAAAGCCCAGTTAAGCCGACAAAGAGTGTCGTTTTTATCTACTGCGAACCTGATGCAGACTTGAGTTACTTATCACAATATAATATTGAAGTCAATCAAAACTCTGGGAGTGTGCGGACAGCTTTCTTACCGATAGAGAGCTTAGATGTCCTATCAGAACAAGATGTTATCCAACGCATCAAGCCATCACGCAAACTTCATTTGAGGATGGACAGTGCAATGGAAGCAGTCAAACTGCCGGAGTTTCAGAACAAAACCGGACTGACAGGTAAAGGAGTAATCATCGGCATTATAGACAGTGGCATAGATCCAAAACACCCCGCCTTTGCTGGACGAATTTTACATATTTGGGATCAAACACTGCCCGGGCCAGGAGTCACAGAGGGCGGCTATGGGGCTGAATTTACGGGAGCGCAACTGACGATTTCTCAGGATACAGGCGGTCATGGTACTCACGTTGCGGGCATTGCCGCCGGCGCTGATACTAACTATAGCGGTGTCGCACCAGAAGCCGAATTAATTATCGTCAGGTCAGATTTACAAGATGCCCATATTGCCGATGGTGTGCGTTACATTTTCCGAGTTGCTAGAGAGTTAGGACGTGCAGCCGTGGTAAATCTTAGCTTGGGTGGACACGCTGATGCCCATGATGGTAGTGATTCCTTATCTAAAGTCATTGACACAGAAACTGGCCCTGGAAGAATAGTTTGCTGTGCTGCGGGTAACGAAGGAAACGATAACATTCATGGACAAGCGACAATACCCAGTGGACGCACTCGTGGTATGCGCTTTAATGTTCCTTTGAATCAAATAGGCATAGTTTGGTTAAACGCTTGGTATTCCAAAGATAGTGAATTGGAAGTGTCTGTGCGGAGTCCTAACGGTTTTGTCACTCCCTTCCAAAAAATAATTGCTGATGACAATGCCGCACAAGATTACCAGTTACCAGATGCACGGGTACAATTAGCGACACCAGCACCAGATAAAGCCAATGGCGATCATAATTTCTTTGTGCAAATCCGGGGTATTGACCCCTCGCCAGTAATGGGAGGTATTTGGCAGTTGCGAGTCCGCAACACTTCTTCAACTAACACACGTTTAGATGTGTGGACATTAGATGATACTTCCTCAGTTTTTTTTACAGGTAAAAGTGTGAAGGATGCGGTAAAAATTGGTTCGCCAGGAGCCGCCAGCAGTGCGATTACAGTTGCCGCTTATACTACTAAAGCCACGTATACAGATATTGATAACCAAGTGCGAGAAATGGGCTTAGAACTGCATACTATTTCAGAATTTAGTAGTGAAGGCCCACTGCGAAATGATGGACACAAGCCTGATGTCACGGCACCAGGAGCGATGATTGTTTCCACTCTTTCCGCCGATGCCAGTTTTGACCGTTCATCGATGATTAATTCCAAGTTTGTTGTCATGGCTGGTACGAGTATGGCGACACCCTTCGTCACTGGGTTGGTGGCACTACTATTGCAGCGAGATCCGAAACTCGATCCGGCGGCTGTGAAAGAGTTGCTATATAAAAATAGTGCCATTCCTGGAAAACCCACAGGCACATTTGATGATAAATGGGGTTATGGAGTGATTAACGCTTTAAATCTGTAATTAGCCTGAGAAAGGCGGATATTATTTCTGCACAAAGATACGCGATAAAAATCTATAAATTTGATAAGTTAGGGTAGGCAACAATTGTCTACCCTTTTTATCAAGGAATTACTGATGAATTATCAGAAACTAGATGCCGCTCTTGCTACAGCGCTGAATGATGTTCAAAATTCAGAAGAACAGAGTTTGGGGGTTTTCATCCATACTGAACCAATTTTAGATTCTGCTGCAACTGCTGTTTTAGAAAGTGTAGGCATTAGTGGTGTTACCAGTGGCAAAGATGTTTTCACGGCAACACTGTCGCCCAATGCCATTTCCCAGTTATCAGAGCAATCTTGGGTGAAATATTTGAAGCGATCGCAGCAATTGCATTTGGTTAATAGGAGAATAAATATAGGGAAGCTGGGTGTTTAATGGGCATAGCTTACCCCTAAGCTACGCGGATAATTTTTTGCAGTTACTGTGGATCGGGTTGTTTTTCTGCAAACTTACACTTCACCTCAATTTGCAGATTACTTTCAGCTGAACCTTCGGTAATGTAAGGAATACCAGCTTTCCCACCCAACTTAATGCCAAATGTAAGTTTTACCTCTTCAATCTCAGCAGTATCAAAGTCTTTAAAAGCACTAAGAGCATAAATAGTATAAGAGCGAATCATTTGCCGAGCTTGTTGCATCCGAGCGATCGCATCTGTTCGCACATCCTTGTATTCTATGCCATCGTCGTCTTCTTCGATTTCCTGAGTTATTTCGGTGGCTGTGACGTTAATCTCAATCTGCTCAATTTCCCCGTCTGCTTGGAAAAATAGTTGCTGTACTTCTGACATGGGCTACCTCAATTAAGTTTTGTAACGTATCTGAATAAATTTCAGCTTGCTTGCAGAAAAATAACAAATGGTATTGTTTCTAGTAACACAGCCATCATTGTGTCTGTCAAGATTATCCCGCATTTACCAATTAAGGTGTGTTAAATGGCACGATACGCGCTTGTTATTGGCATCGCCGAATATCTCAGCCCATCATTACCGCGTTTGTCGAAGACTATAAATGATGCTGAGGCGATCGCGCAACTCTTAGAGCAGTATGGTGATTTCCAGTCTGTACAAAGACTACCTCAGCGCTGGAATAAGGATAAAAACGGCTATGAAATGGCAGCGTCAAAAGTTACTGGCGCTCAACTTGGCCAAGATTTGAGAACATTTTTACTAGAGCAAGCTGCTAATAATGAAGCGCTGATTTATTTTAGCGGACATGGTTTCACTATTTCCGACAATTTAGGACAACAAAAGGGATATTTGGCAAGTTCCGATTGTCAGATTGAATTTAAGGAAAATGAAAATGTTGAACAAAAATATGGCATTCCCCTAGATAGCCTTAACGAATTAATTCGAGATTCGCAATTGAGTAGTTTAGTGATGCTACTCGATTGCTGTCATAGCGGCTATTTCTTAGAAAGACAATTAATAGAAAAAACTCTTAACGCTTTCAGCTCGCAAAAGGATTATTACTTAATTACGGCTTGTCGTGGCTTTGAACGCGCTGGAGTAATTAAGAGTGAAGAATACAGTATTTTCACAGGTGCAGTTGTTAAGGGATTAACGGCAGAAAATGTAGGTAGTAGTAGGCGAATTAGTGGCGATCGCTTATTTGATTTTGTCAGCAATGAACTTAAAGGTTCTGTACAAGAACCTATTCGCATGGGTTGGGGACGTTCGATTACCTTAGTGACTTATCCCCAATTAGATATTACCACAGTAGTCAAAATTGCTTTCAATCAGGAAAATCCTTATCGGGGACTTTATGCTTTTGAATCAGAACAAGCGCAATATTTTTGTGGACGAGATGAAGCAGTTCGCACACTAATTTCGCGTTTAGCAGAGAGTCGATTTCTGGCTGTAATTGGCTATTCAGGTAGTGGTAAATCTTCCTTAGTAAAAGCGGGTTTGTTACCGCAACTGAAAGGCGATCGTCTCCCCGGAAGCAGCAAATGGAAAATCATATCTTTCACACCAGGAGAACACCCTTATGGAAAATTAGTTGATATTTTAGTTGGACAACAGCAGCAAAATCAGCCACATATATTGTTTATCGATCAATTTGAAGAAATATTTACCCTTTGCCAAGACGATGAAGAACGCAAAGCTTTTATTCGCTTAGTAGCAGAGGAGGTAAAAACGACTGAGAGACAAGCACGCATAATTTTGACAATTCGTGGTGATTTCTTAAAACGTTGTAATGACTATTCAGAAATTATTACTCTTATTAATAGTGTTCCTCCCACGACATTCATTGTACCACCGATGTCTTTTGCTGAGTTAGAAGAAGCAATTGAAAAACCAGCAAAGTTACATGGCGTGAATTTTGAACGTGGTTTACTGTCGCAAATTACTAATGATGTTGTCACCCGTCCCGGCGCATTACCTATATTGCAATATGCGCTTAAGGAATTGTGGCGAGTTTGCATTGAAGAACCTAAATCACCAGAACCGCTTTTGACTCGCAAAAGCTATGAAGAAATTGGCGCGGTTAAAGGAGCTTTAGACAAACGAGCTACAATTGTGTATCAAAGCTTAACAACTATAGAAGATCAAGCCTTTGCGCGTTGCTTGTTTATGGAATTGGTTCACTTAGGTGAAACTGGAGAAGTAACGCGGCGGCGTGCTAGCTTGAAGAGATTAGAAGAAGTTGCAGATTCACCACAACAATTGCAAAGGGTTGTAAGATTATTAGCAGGTTATCAACAACGTTTAATTATCACCGATCAAGATACTGTAGAAGTTGCTCATGAAGCACTTTTATCTGAGTGGAAATTATTAAATACCTGGATTGCTGAAAATCTGGAGAATATTCGTCTGAGTCGTTCTTTAGAGGAAGATTGTCAGGAATGGGTACAAAGATTTAATAAATCGGATGAAGCACTGTTGGCGGGTGCAAAGTTGGCTGTAATTTCTGAGTGGGTGAATAAGACTCAGCCAAGACTTACGCCACAAGAAACAGAGTTTTTGCATAAGAGCTTGGAGAAGCGAGATAGACAAATTGAAACTCAACTAGAACAAGAACGTCAATTGCGAGAAGCGGCGGAAGCCAGAGCCAATGCGGAAGGGGAAAAAGTTAAACAAGAAAAAGCAAAAGTTAAAGCTGAAAGACAAAGAACTCAAGCATTTGCAGCTTTAGCAGCAGTATCAATTGCATTAGCAGGGTTGTGGGTTAAATCCGAAAAGTACAATGGAGAAATAGTCAAAATGGGAGAAATCAATGCATTGATTAAAGTGTCTCAAACATTACTTGATGCCGATAAGCAAATTGAAGCATTAATGGCAAGTGTGCAAGCACTACAAAAATTAAAAAAGGTAGATGGTAAAAACCTTGAACTACTCAAGCAGCTGGAATCCATTATCTATACTGTGAAAGAGCATAATCGATTAGAAGGTCATAAAGATAAAGCTTGGGGTGTGAGTTTTAGTCCTGACGGTAAAATAATTGCATCTGGTGGTGCTGACGGTATTATTAAAATTTGGGATAAAAATGGCAAGTTCTTATACGATATTCCAGGTCATACAAAAGGTGTTTGGAGTGTAAGATTTAGCCATAACGGTAAACTTTTAGCTTCTACAAGTCAAGATGCCACAGTCAAGCTTTGGGATATAGAATCAAATAAATATAAACTCATAAAAACTTTTTTCGGTCATAACGATACCGTTTATGATATTGGTTTTAGTCGAGATGATAAAATCATTGCTTCTGGTGGTAAAGATGGAATCATAAAAGTTTGGCGGACTGAAATTGAAAAGAATTCACTTCAAGCAATTGGAACATTAGATGTCAAAGCTATCCTGCAAAAAGAGGGGTATGATGTGAATGAAACTCCTCGAATTAATAGTCTGGACTTTGATCCTAATGACAGTTCTAAAATCGCTTATGTAAGTTATGATGGTAGTGTTAGAATTTGGGATTGGCAAAGTAATAGTTTAGAAAAAGTTGGTACACATGGTAATCAAATTGTATATATAGTCCGATTCAGTTTGCAAAGAAGAAATTTCTTAGCTTCTGCTAGTCAACTAGGTACAATAAATATTTGGAATATTAAAAATAATCAAAAAAAATTAATGGCAGAAATCAAAAATGCTCATAAGGGGATAATATATGGATTAGACTTTACTCCTGATGGTGAAATACTCGCTTCTGGAGGTGATGATGAAACTGTAAAATTATGGAATATAGATAAAGCTATAAAGGGAGAAAATTCTTTAATAGAAACTCTACAAGGACACACTGCTAAAGTTAATCGGCTAGAGTTTAGTCGTGATGGGAAGATAATTGCTTCTTCAAGTAATGATAGAACTGTAAGACTTTGGAAATGGCAGCAAGTGACTTTCATAAATAATGTAACTCCTGATGCAGAAAACTTGTTAAAGTATAGCTGTAATTTTTTAAAAGAATATTTACAAACAAACAAAAATATACCAGACTGGTTGAACGTTCAATCGGGTAAATGCTCTGTTGACTAGAATAGAAGAAATTATTGCTTAGAATAGTACTTGATCTGTGAAGTCTCTACTTTTTTACGGTTTTTTTAGTAGTATTTGGTTTTGTTTGATGAGTAGTATTATTGCGCTCTTGTCCTTTTTGTATTCTTATAAGAGGCTTAGGATCATCTGGCTGTGGTTCGTCAGTATCACCTTGGAGAATACCATCTTGAGTTACTAAACCAAATTTACTTTCATCATTCCACTCATTCTTCAGTAATGACCACCAGTCAGTAGCTAATCCGTGTAAAAGATACTCATAGGGTAGCCAACCATAACCTTCTTGTCCCCAATTTTCTCCCCAGCAGTTTCTGATTAAGAAAGCTCCTTTATTTGGGTGAGATTGAAGGCAATTAATACTTGACTTATAGTTAGGATTATCTATTAACTTATTATCATCGTAACCAACAGCAACAACTGCATGACCACCTACTACTTTTTCACCTTGAGTTGGATAAGGAATTTCACCAGTTTTTTTAGTGTTCTGATGATGAATAGAGCTATATGCCGTAAACCCAAACATCGCAGGACAGCCAGCATCTAAAAAAGATTTTATTTTAAATAAAACTTCCTCTTTGGAAAATTGAGGTAAGTCCAGTCTAAAATATTGAAGCGATTGGTAATTTTGGGCATAGGCATAGCAAAAAGCTGATGGTTCTGCGTCAAAATTATCAATTTCATAAGGCCAATATTCCTCTGGAGGTATACCAAAAAGTGCCATTGCTTTCATTGTGAAGCGTATGGATGCTCCAGTGTCTCCAGTTAGGTGCATCAATTTGCGTGTAACCTTGTAGAGAAAGAGGCTTGAGGCATCTATGTATTCGCCCATTACCTTCCTTTCAAAATATTCTACTAAGGCAATGCCAGCCTGTGCAGTGCATGAATCCAGTTTTCCTTGATCTTCAATTGGAGAACACCATTGCCGCAAATCGACCGATTTCAATAGAGATTCTATATCATTATCTTGTTTTCCGTTCTCTATTTGTAGAGTGGCTGTAATGGGTTTAATTTGCAAGTCATCAATGATATTCTTTATGTAATAGTCCCTAAAATCTGGACGATCTGGCAACCAACCCATTCTAAAGTTTGGCATTTGTCTGTTATCCTTTTTTTAAAATATTAGAAAGTTACCTTAATAGGTCAATTTTAGATGACTGTAAGTGAATACACTATAAAAATAATGTTTTACGGATTACACATATAACTTTTTTAGATTTATTTTTCTAACGAGGTTTGTTATGGATTACTTACCCCTTCCCCTTGCAAGCTCTCTCTCACAGACATAAAATTTCCACGCGAGGGTGGTCAGTCGAAACTTCCTACACTTTTAGCTCAATTAATACAAGTCTTCTATCTTTCTACTTGTCAACCGTAGCATCCATACACTACCAGCATTCTGTAAAATTCATCCCAAAGAATCAGACGATCCCCCTTACCTGTGGTGGCAGACAGTCCTAAACTGAATATGAGAGTTGAAAGGCAGTCGGGAGAAATTTTGTGAAAAAAGTATTATCAATCATTCTTGGTGGTGGTGCGGGTACTCGACTTTACCCCCTAACCAAACTCCGCGCTAAACCAGCAGTACCAGTAGCGGGTAAGTACCGCCTAATCGATATCCCTGTTAGTAACTGCATAAATTCCGAAATTTTCAAAATCTACGTCCTGACACAGTTCAACTCAGCTTCCCTGAATCGTCACATTGCCCGTACCTATAACTTTACTGGCTTTAATGAAGGTTTTGTGGAAGTCCTAGCTGCACAACAAACACCAGAAAACCCTAACTGGTTCCAAGGTACAGCCGATGCTGTGCGTCAGTATCTGTGGTTAATGGAAGAATGGAATGCAGACGAATATCTGATCCTCTCAGGAGATCACCTCTACCGGATGGATTATCGCCAGTTTATCCAGCGCCATAGGGAAACAGGAGCTGACATTACTCTCTCAGTTATCCCTATCGATGAGCGCCGCGCCTCAGATTTTGGCTTGATGAAAATTGACGATTCTGGTAGAGTCATCGATTTTAGCGAAAAACCTAAAGGTGAAGCGTTAATCCAAATGCGTGTTGATACAAGCATACTGGGATTATCAAAAGAACAAGCCCAGCAACAGCCTTACATAGCCTCAATGGGGATTTATGTCTTTAAAAGAGAGGTTTTGTTCAAATTGTTGAGAGAAGGTATAGAAAGGACTGATTTCGGCAAAGAAATTATTCCTGATGCCTCTAAAGATTACAACGTTCAAGCTTACCTTTTTGATGACTACTGGGAAGATATTGGGACAATCGAGGCATTTTATCATGCCAATTTAGCCCTGACTCAGCAGCCCCAGCCACCTTTTAGTTTTTACGATGAAAAGGCTCCAATTTATACCCGCGCTCGTTACTTACCTCCTAGTAAACTATTGGATTGCCAGGTAACAGAATCAATGATCAGCGAAGGTTGTATTTTGAAAAATTGCCGCATTCAACATTCAGTGTTGGGAGTGCGATCGCGAATTGAATCTGGTTGCGTCATCGAAGAATCTTTGCTCATGGGTGCAGATTTTTACCAAGCCTCTGTAGAACGCCAATGTAACGTAGAAAAAGGTGACATCCCTGTAGGTATTGGTACTGACTCAATTATTCGCGGTGCCATTGTTGATAAAAACGCCAGTATCGGTCACGATGTCAAAATTATCAATAAAGATAACGTCCAAGAAGCTGACCGTGAAAGTCAAGGTTTCTATATCCGTAGTGGTATCGTTGTCGTGATGAAGAATGCTGTAATTGCTGATGGAACAATCATTTAGTCATTGGTCATTGGTCATTAGTCATTAGTTATTCAGAAAGGACAAATGACAAAGGACAAATGACAAATGACTAAACTATTTTTGCTGATTGGTCTTCCAGGTAGCGGTAAGTCAACTTTTGCAGAACAATTACTGGCAGAATGCCCCCAGATGTCGCTGATTTCTACAGATGCCATCCGGGGGCAATTATTCGGTTCCCAAGCCCTTCAGGGGCCGTGGCTGCTGATTTGGCGGCAAGTAGAACGGCAATTTCAGCAAGCTATTTCTACAGCAAATACAGCCATTTTCGATGCCACTAATGCCCAGCGCCGCCATCGCCGAGAAGTCATTGCTTTAGCCCGTGAATTGGGCTTTACCCAAATTACGGCAATTTTGGTGGATACACCAGTCTGGTTGTGTTTAGCACGGAATAAAAAGCGATCGCGCCAAGTTCCAGAAGAAATTATTTTGCGGATGCACCGTCAACTCCGGGATGCCCCCCCAAGCCTGGAAGAGGGGCTAGACGGGCTGATCCGCTTATCAGAAAAATTGGAGTACGGAAATTGCGATCGCACTTTGAGCGAGAACCACACTTGATTTTCTATATTCTTTGTTAATTTAAAATCAGATTCTTTTGCTTGGCACTATAGCTAGCAATTAAATATCTATCTGCGATCTTAAAAAAAAACATAACAGGAATTTCTATAGGAGGCTAGTAGATGGCTGCAACCGACTTCAAAGACTATTACGCAATTTTGGGAATTAGTAAGACTGCCACTCAGGACGAGATTAAACAAGCCTTTCGGAAACTAGCCCGCAAATATCATCCTGATGTCAACCCAAATAACAAACAGGCAGAGGCACGCTTTAAAGAAGTTAGCGAAGCCTACGAAGTTGTGTCAGATGTAGACAAACGCAAAAAATACGACCAATTCGGTCAATATTGGAAGCAAGCTGGTGAAGGTTTCCCATCTGGCGGCGGTGTTGGTGTCGATATGGGTGGCTTTGACTTTAGTCAATACGGCAATTTTGATGAGTTCATTAATGAGTTGCTAGGACGCTTTGGCGGTGCTAACCCTCGCGGTGGAGGTGGGCGGCAAAGTTACTCTTATCGCCCTCCTACAGGTGCTACAAGTGGTTTTGGCGGCTTTAACGATTATGGGTTTCAAGATCCAGGTGCGGGTACTTCCCAGGATAGCGAAGCTGTAATCACCTTAACGTTTGCTGAAGCATTTAACGGCGTGCAAAAGCGCTTCAGTTTAGGTAACGAAACAATTGATGTTCGTATCCCATCTGGGGCTAAACCTGGTACTCGTCTGCGTGTACGGGGTAAAGGTCAAATCAACCCGATGACTCAACAACGAGGGGATTTATACTTAAAAGTCGAATTTCAGCCCCACTCGTTTTTCCAAATGGAGGGCGATAACTTGGTATGCGAAGTAGCAATCACACCAGATGAAGCTACTCTGGGAGCCTCTATTGATGTACCTACTCCTGATGGTTTAGTTAATGTCAAGCTACCAGCTGGAGTGCGTTCCGGTCAATCGCTGCGTTTACGTGGCAAAGGTTGGCCCCTCGCCAAGGGTAGACGCGGCGATCAGTTGGTGAAGGTGGCGATCGCACCACCAAAAGACCTCAGCCAACAAGAGCGAGAATATTATGAAAAAATCCGGGCTATACGCACTTATAACCCCCGCAGTCATTTGCAGCAAGTTAAGCTGTGAAAATTTTAGATTGTAGAGACGGTAAATTTACCGTCCACCTATTAACGATTCATCTCAACAAGAATAAAAATGTTCTAACAAAATCTTTATGTAGCAAACGGTCAAGGTGGCGATCGCACCACCAAAAGACCTCAGCCAACAAGAGCGAGAATATTATGAAAAAATCCGGGCTATACGTACTTATAACCCCCGCAGACATTTGCAGCAAGTTAAGCTGTGAAAATTTCGGATTGTAGAGACGGTAAATTTACCGTCTCTACATCTAAGTAGAAATTTACCGCGTATTTCTCGCTATTATGACAGATTTCAACGTTTCCATTGCCTCTGGCGTAGTATCGGTAGCTTGCCACGATGGACGTGCAATTAAGCGATCGTGCCAAGCATTGAGTTTTGGATAATCACTTAAAGAAATCCCTATACTTGGCAGCACAGTTACTACGGTTCCAGCCACAACTTCGGCAAGAGTGAGATTGTGACTAGCAAAGTAAGGGCGATCGTCAAGTAAATTTTCAAAAAACTTCAGCACTGTGGGAATTTTTTGCTGTGCCTTCTTGATTTTTTCTGGATCTCCTCCAGGCAAGCCGAGTAACTGAGGTAAAAACCTCGTGGTTGCTGGCAAAAGCTCATTCACAGTTACCAGTTGTACCATGCGGGCGATCGCTAAATCCTTGGCATCTTTAGGCAACATTGCAGGTGTGGGATATTTTGCCTCTAGATAGTCCAGAATTGCTAAAGATTCTACTACATTAAAACCGTCATCCACCAAAGCTGGAATGTGGTGGAAGGGGTTAATTGCCAAAAAATCTGGTTTAAATTGTTCCCCATTCAGTTTGATTTCTACCAATTCAAACTCAAGTCCTTTTTCTAGTAGAGTAATCCAGATGCGGCGTGAGTTGGGAGAAATCGGCATGTGGTAAAGTGTCAGCAAGAGAAAACCTCACAGCTTGATAATTAGGGCAGACATTGCCAATTTTACACTTTATACTCAATGAAATTGTTCTAACAAAGTTTCGATACTAGCATTATGATCAAAAAAAGAAAATAAATGCCAGTAACTAAGTTTCCCTTCTTTATCTAATACAAATTGGGCTGGTAAAGGCGCTCCCAGAGCTTGTCCTACTTGATAAGTACGAAATACTCGACAACTAGGATCGCTCAACAACGGCATTTTTAAGCCTAAATCCTTCACAACAATTTGGCTCTGCCTTTCATCGGTACTAGTAATCATTAAAACTTCTATACCACGATTTTTAAATTGCTCATAGTTGTGATTCAAAGCTTTGATATGAGGAAAACAAAATGGACAATATTGTTTTTCAGTAAAGATCCGAGTAAAGGCGAGTAACACTGGTTGCTTGCCTTTATAATCAGACAATTTTACTAAAGTACCGTTGGTAATATCTGGCAGTTGAAAATCAGGCGTTCCTACTCCTAACCTGAGTTTATTTATAGCTGGAACTGGTAAAAAATTGCGGAAGAAGCGTTCATTTAATAAGCCACTAAAATCAGTTGAAGTCAACATATTTATTAACCCTGATGATTTAAATACTATTTTATGAAAAAACCACAGATAGATACAGAGGTTGACACGGTTTCATGTATCTCTCTATTTATCTGTGGTTTTCATTGATTTTGCTCTCAACTCCAACAACTTGGATTAGAGTTTGCTAAAAAAATTTAGACAGCAGAGAAGTAAACTTTAGACTTCACTGGATCAGGATTCATTGTCTTGTCACCAGGTTTCCAACCAGCTGGGCAAACTTCATCAGGGTGAGACTGAACATACTGAATTGCTTGTAATGTCCGCAGGGTTTCATCAACGCTGCGACCAAAAGCTAGGTTGTTGATGGTAGCGTGCTGTATGATACCATCTTTATCGATAATGAACAGACCACGCAAGGCAATGCCAGCTGCTGGATCAAGAACGTTGTAAGCAGCGCTAATCTCTTTCTTGATGTCTGAGACTAGAGGATAATTCAAGTCGCCAACACCACCAGACTTACGATCTGTTTGAATCCAAGCGAGGTGGGAGAATTCACTGTCAACGGAAGCCCCAAGGACTTCAGTGTTGATTTTCTTGAATTCTTCGTAGCGATCGCTAAATGCTGTGATTTCAGTAGGACAAACAAAGGTAAAGTCTAGTGGGTAGAAAAATAGGACGACATACTTACCGCGATAATCGGAAAGTTTGATTGTCTTAAATTCCTGATCTACCACAGCCGTTGCTGAGAAATCGGGAGCTTGTTGGCCAACGCGGATGCTTCCTTCAGTTCCGTAAGTAAGGGACATTAACCTAATTCTCCTTTATCGGTTTAATAGCGTTGGAATTCGGGTCAAGTCAAACTCGCCCATCCACGCTTTTACAGTTTAATTACGATCTGTTACGACTATATCATACTCATAACGATTTTGAGTAACCAATGCCTGATTTAGATACAAGAGAATGGTTGCTTACCAATGGCTTAGGAAGTTTTGCCAGTGGTACGATTTCTGATGTCCGCACACGCACTTATCACGGTTGGCTATTTACTGCTACAAACCCACCTTCTGGACGGACTCTGCTGTTTTCACACCTAGACGCTAGCTTAGAAATATCTGGGGGTGTTGTAGCACTAGGGACAAATGTTTGGGGTAACGGTCAGATTGAACTGACAGGCTACGAACTGTTGCGCTGTTTTGATATTAACCCAGTTCCGAAATGGATTTGGGGTCGAGATAACTGGCAATTAACCAGACAATTGGTGATGCCTTATGGCTTAGTGGGGACTGGGGACTGGGGTTTGGGGACTGGGGACTGGGGACTGGGGACTGGGGACTGGGGACTGGGGATTGGGGACTGGGGACTAAGAACGAGGAAATGGAAATAGGAAAGAATACTTCTCAATGCCCAATGCCCAATGCCCAATTGTCCAATCGAATTTTAATCCAATATCGCTATGACGGAAGTGAGACAGCAATTTTACGGTTGCGGCTACTGATCGCAGAACGTGATTTTCACCACCAGCAAACTGCTAGTTCAGGATTACAGTTCTCAGAATTGCTTGGGCAACAGCAAGTCTGTCTACAAGCAAAAAAATTGGGTAATATCGGTATACCTTGGCACTTGCGCTGGACACAAGGAAAATATCAATCAGATGCAGTTTGGTATTGGAATTATGGATTGTCTGAGGAGACAAAACGGGGATTAGGTGACAAGGAAGACCTCTATAGTCCTGGTTACTTGATAGTCACACTGCAACCAGGAGATACAGTCACTCTAGAAGCACAAGTAGGTTTTCCAGACTCGATGGCAGATGTTCTCACCTCCGACACCTTTGCAGAAGCCGTGGAAGCAGAGCAAGACCGACTCTCCCAGATTTTTGGATGGAGTGAGGGGAGCAGGGAGCAGGGAGCAGGAGAGAAGAAATTTTCCCTCATGCCCCATGCCCCATGCCCTATGCCCCATGCCCTATGCCCCATGCCCCATGCCCAATCTGGCAAGAACTACTCAAAGCAAGCGATCGGTTTATCGTCCATCGAGCCTCAATTACAGGCCCCACAATCATTGCTGGTTATCACTGGTTTAATGAGCGAGGACGCGACATATTAATTGCCTTACCTGGGTTGGCACTAGTTCCACAGCGCTTTGACCTGGCAAAAGCAGTATTACGGACTTTTGGGCATAACTGTCGCCACGGTTTAATGCCTAATGCATTTCCTGATGTCGATGGCGAACCACTTTATAACAGCATCGATGCCGCGCTATGGTGGATTGAAACTTTAGGACTTTATTTAGAAGCTACCGAAGACTGGGAGTTTTTGGCAGAGCAATTCCCCATAGTTCAACAAATCCACAAAGCCTTTGTTGGTGGTACACGCTACAGTATCCAGGTTGATGCTATTGATGAGCTAATTAGTTGGGATGCTCGTGGTGTAGCCCTCACCTGGATGGATGTGGTCATTGGGGTACATCCTGTTACTCCTCGTTACGGTAAGCCAGTGGAAATCAATGCGCTATGGTATTCAGCTTTATGTTGGCTAAGTCGGTGGGCAGAACGCTTAAGCCAGCTTAAGTTTGGCGATCCAGTGCGTCTTACTAAACAAGCACAGCGTTATGCTCTGCAAGCAGAAAAGGTTAAAATCTCGCTACAAAAGTTCTGGAATCAAAACTAGTGTATATCAAACAACTAGCTTATATAGCAATCCTAAATCATTTGTGAGAAATTACCGTACTCATTCAGCTTAGGAAAGTCAAAAATTTGACCATTGACGGCTAGCTCAAATAATGCTTTAACTACAGAAAAAGAATGACAGAAAAAATAAAACTCTCTAATCAATTTTTTTGCTTGTAACCAAATATCTTCTACGGGATTTTGTTGTGGAGCATTTGGGGCAAACCGTTTACAAGTTATCAACCATTGTTCCTGTTCAAGCTGACGATTCAAAGAGTCTAAATAGTCTTGAATTGCATTGGAACGATGATAAGAAGCTCCATCCAAAATTATTAAAAGATTAGCTCCTGGACGCTGTGATTGAAGATATTCCAAGAAATTTATCGTGTTTTGGGAGTCTCCTTTTTTAGCTGCGTAAGTTATAAATTCGTGGGTAATGATACTACCTTTCACAGTCTGAAGTTAAGAATCAAAACTAAAAAAGCTATTTTAGAAGTTAAAAATGTAAATGACAATAGCCCTATAACCACTGAAAAGGAAGCTCAAGAGTTAAGAACTGGACTAATTGAAATAGCAAGCATAATAGATATACTTTAAAAAATATTGCGGTAATTGAAGATTAACAAAGTTTATTAAGCTCCCTAGTACTATTGATGACTAGAAGCTGAAACCCTTATGCAGTCTTAGTTTTAAAGTGGCTCAGGTCGGAGTTGAACCAACGACCTCAGGCTTATGAGTCCCGCGCTCTAACCAACTGAGCTACTGAGCCATATATTTTTATATCATAAGTTAGTATAGCATACAAATTTGCTCAATACTAGGATTTTTGCAAATTTCTTACAGCTTTTATCCCTATTGAATTAATAAAAAGCAAATGAGGGAGTTTACCTCCCTCAACAAAACAAGGTAACGATTTAGTTACACACAGTCAAAGAATTACACGCGATTTGGTGGTAAGAAAGCTATTGGATTAACAGCACCCTTACCTGCTGGATGGATTTCAAAGTGGCTGTGTGGGCCAGTGCTGTGACCAGTGCTGCCCATACAAGCAATTGTTTGTCCTTGATGCACCTGCTGACCAGGTTGCACGAGAATTTTGCTGTTATGAGCATAGCGAGTCGTGCTGCCATCAGGATGGCGGATTTCAACGAGGTTGCCGTAGCCGCCGTTGTTCCAGCCAGCTTTTTCTATCGTCCCATCAGCTGAAGCAACTACTGGCGTACCAGTAGAGTTAGCAACATCAATTCCCTTGTGCGGTCTTCCCCAGCGCATACCAAAGCCAGAAGTTAGGGTGCCTTTTGCTGGCCAAATGTAAGCTAAGGTTGAAGTAGATGGAGGTGGTGTCAGTTCGTCAATAGGTCTTGGCAAATATTGATCCACTGCTGCCAAAGGTGGTATTACCTGTGGAGAAACTGTCCTTCCCCGCATCATTCCTAATGAGTCAGAGGCATTTACTTTTCCAGGAGGCATTGCAACTCTTGTGGCAGATTGAGTGCCAGAGGGAGTCCACTTGCTAGCAGAACCGAGATTGGGCAAGAACTCTGGGTTTACTGGTTCGGTAGGGCGTACAGCAGCATTAAATTGGGGCTTAACTGGTTGAGCGCTATAGTTAGCTCTACTAATAGGTGTAGGAACTGGAATTGGTATCGCTACACTATTTGGTCGAGCAGCAGAGTTAGGTACAATGAAATTATTGGGGGTAGAAATAGGAGTGAGCATTGCAGCATTATTAGTTTCCCTAGCTGCTGGCACAACTAAGCTACCAGACTGTTGAGCGCGATATTTCTGCTGTAATCTCTGAATTTCAGCTTGCAAGCCGCGCAAACGGTCATTATTATTTACCCGTGCTACTCTATCTGTTGGTGTTTTAGGCTGTTGCATTTGGGCAAAAGCTGTTGGCACTGGATCTTCACCACCGACACCATAAGACTTAACAGTGGTAGGGGCTACTTCTAAGTTGCTTGCACTATTTACCTGAATCTCATTGTTCGCAATTATCGATGTAGGGACGGCAACGTTACTGTTGTCGGCAATAGATGATGATTGGGGAGTAGGTAGATATGAGTTCGCACTACCAATGTTCATAGGCGAGGTAGCTACTTTTGGAGTTTTGGTGGACTCTACAAAAATAGGTTTACTCACTATAGTGGGTTGACTCGCTACAGTTACCTCAACTTGAGCAGCAGGAATAATTAGTTGTTGACTAATTTTCAGTTCATTGGGATTGTTGAGTCTATTTGCTTTAACTAGTTCTGATACTGAAGTATTGTATCTGCTGGCGATCGCTGCTAGTGTATCTCCAGGCTTAACTTCGTAGGTGGTTCGAGCCGAAGACGCAATAACTGTTGGTCTCGCTGGTACTGGTACAATTGCACTCGTTTGATTCTTCTGTTTTAACTTCGATATCAAGTTTGCTTTGCTTGCATCATCAGAAGTAAGCGGCTGGGCTAATGCAGTTTTCTCAACTCCAGTCGTCGGCTGCGCTAAACCAATATCAGCTTGTGATAAGTTTTCAGTCTCCCCAGACTGCAACTGTGCCAGACTTTTTCTTAAACGATTAGATTTTTCTTGTAAGCGATTCAGTGCAAACTCTTGTTGCGCCTTAAGCTGTGCATTTATTTCACTGTTGACTGCACCAGATGTTGCCACTGTTTGTGGCTGGGTATTTAATAATACATTTGTACTGCCAGCACCATCAGCACTATAGTCAGACAAATTCTTGACTGTTGGGAAACTAGTCTCAGCTAATGTGTTCTTCAATCCCTGTGCCACTTGTGGCTTCGGATTGGTGGAATTTTTATAACTCGCTGTTGCTGGGGAAAATGTTTTTGATGCCGGAAGTTGCAAAGACATTCCATTTGCCGCGACTTGCCATTTAGCTTCAAGCCCAGGCACTTGTGAGACTGCCGTTGGTTCCACAATCACAGGATTTTCCGGCACGCTCGCTGATGAGACTGCTTTGGACTCCAGCTTTGTGGAGGCGAATTTCACCTCAGTGTCAGGAACAGCAGGAATCGTAGAGGTTGCCTTTTGGCTGCCTACTGGCACTGCTGCTTGGGCTTGATCGCTTTGCCGAGTCACCAAAAGGCTGGTTGCTCCCATAGAGATTGCCAAGCCAATCATGGCAGCTTTTGTCCGCACCCGGCGGTTAACTTTTGGATTCATCACATTTAGCAGTTCTACCGGGGCATCATCGCTGCTGGGGTTATTGTTCAACACAGCTTTTACTCTCTTTTTTAATGCTCGTTTCAAAGACGACCTCCTATGATCACTAGCGCTTAACTGACCTCAATTTTTTTTGTTGGATACTAGTCAATGATTTAGATCGCAACAAATGATAGATCGAGATCACATTCACCAGAGATGCTTACGCAAGATTAACCCGCTTCTCTGATTTAGACAAGTTTACATGGATTAGCAAAACTTAAAGTTTGCTGTGTCTACTTGTCTGAACCACTCCTAACACCACTTAGGACGTTTTACTCTTTCCGATTATCCGCGTTTGTCTTGCGTCAACCACGGGGACTAGACAAATTATTTGCCAAGTCCATAGTCGCCACTGAGAATTCAATTGCTGCGACTTATGGAAAAGTGATTGCCCCTACTGTAGATATCTTCAAGATATTTCTACCCCATCAGTCTTCTCAACACGAGACTTTACGTTGATTATTCCCTAAAAAACAACCGTATTAACTATTAGCTACTTTTTAGCTGCTTTCTAGCGTTATTTGAGCTAAAGTAGCTCAAATACAATACATGAAGGGACTCTAGCGTTTTTGTTCCTCATTTAAGATACTTCAAATTCATCAAAATCTATCATTCAAATTTGGCATTATCTCAAGTTTTATATATAAATTTCTTATAATAACCTTGCTCCCTTTGTAAGTATCTTCCACTACAATTTCCGAATAAACCTATTTTTAGGTATATTCTTTTACATATTTTGTCGGGACAAAAAAAAATTGCTGCCACAATTCTCCAGTTTAGATAGATATTTTTGGATACTACAAGTATATTTACTTACCTCATGAAGGTAAACAACTATTGTAGATAGCCTAACTGACGACGGGTTTCAAATAAGCCAATTGCCACACTCACTGACAGATTCAAGCTGCGAACCCCTGGTTGGCTCATGGGAATATACAAAGTAGCATCGCAATCTGACAAAATTGTTGGTGGTAAGCCCGTAGTTTCACTACCAAACAGTAGCCAATCATCGGCTTGAAATTGAAAGCTGACATAACTAAAATTTCCACCAACGGTATAACCTAACCATCTGCCTCCACGCTCTTGATGTACGATTTTAAAGGCTTCTAGGGATTCGTGATAGTGCAGTTTGACATAAGGCCAGTAATCCAAGCCGGCTCTTTTGAGGTAGCGATCGCTAATTTCAAACCCCAAAGGCCCTACTAAATGCAACTCCGTACCTGTTGCTGCACAAGTACGGGCAATATTACCTGTATTAGGAGGAATTTGTGGGTTAACTAAAACTACCTGGGGCATTATCCGTATAATCTACGTATTGTATAAAAAAATTTCTTCTCAATGTTAAATCTACCAAAAGGTAGAGGCTATTCATAGGTTTTGTTAATAATAATCAAGCATCGTCTATCGATTAGATTTTTAAAACAATAACACAAACCCTCCCAGAGCAACGCCTGAGAGGATATTTAGCTAAAATCGCTAAATATTAAGTTTTATGTAGAAAAATTAATTACTAGTATTTTTTCGGGCTAGTGTCTCCCAAAAAATCACCATTGGTTTAGAGCCATGATGATGCTACAGGAGTAGGAAAGAGGCAGAGAGGATGGGAGGTAAAAAGGGGAAACACTGACTACAACTTTTCACCTATGCAACTAGGACTTACGCAAAACTACATCTTGTAGGGGCAATTCATGAATTACCTTAAGAAGGAAGAAAATCTTTCTTTTCGGCTATTGTTTGCGTAAGTCCTAACCTACTCCCCTACCCTATCCTTAACTCCCTGCTACCATTGCAGGCATCAACACCGCATCAATAACATGGATCACGCCATTGTCTGCCAAAATGTCTATTTTGAGGATATTCGCGTTATTCACCTTAATTTTGCCGTCGGCAGATTCAATGGCTACGATTGACCCCTCAAGGGTTTCTGCCTCATTAATCTGTAGCAAATCATCAGACCTAACATCACCACTAGCGATATGATACGCCACAACTTTCTGAAGCTTAGGAATATCTTTTAGTAGGGAATCTAAAGTTCCTTCTGGCAGATTGGCAAAGGCTTCGTCAGTGGGTGCAAATACTGTAAAAGAACCAGGACTCTTAAGAATTTCTAGGAAATTTGCAGATTTAGCAGCCTTCACCAGAGTATTGAAGTTTCCCGCATTGATAGCAGTTTCCACAAGGTCAGCCATAAGGATGTATCAGGTAGTATTATTAAGTAACTTATAAATTGACTAGAAGGCTCTTAGCCTCTATCAACAGACGGGTTGCTGGCGATTAAATACAAAGCAGCAGATTGATCAGTACTGCTACACTGGGGAATGACCCCAAGAACCACTGAATTATGCTAAAGCGTTCTAAGTTCGAGACAACTCAGTCTCAGATTATGCATCGTGCTGAGGAGCTGATTAGTGCAGCCTCAAATCGTTATCGCATTACGGTTCAGGTGGCAAATCGTGCTAAACGTCGGCGTTATGAAGACTTTGAAAATAACGAAGATGCAATGATGAAGCCAGTGCTAAGGGCAATTATTGAAATGTCCGATGAATTGACTCAGCCAGAGATTATTGGCGAACTATAAAAACGCTACTGAGTTGAGAGTGCTGTTAGCGTATAGCTATGGTTTAGCCCAGGCTAAGTAAAAATGCAGTTTTATAGCACTCTCATTTCAAAATATCGTTCTATGAGCAAGAAAAAAATTATACCTAGATCAATCCTCTCAAAACTCGTAACTCAGCACGGGGTAAACCATAGCTATCCGCTAAGAGTACTACTACTTGCCTTAATGGTAATGAGTGTAACTGTTTTGGGTTCAGGGGTGGATAAATTACTACATCGAAATTTATTTAGTATCCAACCTGTTTATGCTCAGAGAATCACTCCTGGCGATGTTTGGCAGCTAGTTTATCAGCAATTGCCAGATTTACCACGGGAAAACAAGTATATCAGTAAAGAAAATGGGAAAGTTGCCGAAAACAACACCCTAGCAAATCGCCTAATTAGATATCACGTTTATACCAAAGGGCGTGCCTCAATTTATCGTTTGGATTGGAAGCTGACTTTAGCTGATTACCTGGGCGCGAATGAAATTATGTATGATACTACCTATCCGGGGAATGATTCACTACGGAAAAATCCTATTGATGGCGATAAGGCTGCGATCGCACGTCTCACTCGCAGTCAGAGAGATGCCTTAGTGCAAGTCTTAGTCAATATATTTAATCCTGCTTCCCAAAATACCCAATCACCCAACCCTAACACTACACCCATTCCTAGTACATCAACAACCCCACAGTCACCCCAACGAGGAGGTGCTGAACTACTGAGATAGTGGGAAAGTTAGAAATTATGAGTTGTAAACTCCTAACTCGTCTACAGACAAAGATTTTTCGCGTCTCTAATTATGGAACGTGTTATAAAAACCGGATCTGGTTGGCGTATTGGCTGGAATCCTGATGCAACTGAATTTCAAGGTTTAGTCGGTACAGATAATTGGGCAATTGAGTTAACAGAAGCCGAGTTGAATGATTTTTGTCGTCTGCTAGCACAGTTAGCAGACACCATGAAGCAACTCGCAACTGAATTAATGGAAGAGGAAAAAATTGCTTGTGAAGCCGAAAGCGATTTATTATGGATGGAGGTAGAAGGTTATCCTCATGATTACAGTCTCCGCTTCATCTTGAATACAGGGCGATGCGTAGAGGGTAAATGGGATGCTTCTGCTATTCCAGATTTACTGCAAGCTGCTGGAATGCTTAAGGTTTTTTAAACTTGGCTCTTGATTATATTAGAGTTTTGCTGTATGATAGTAATTCTGACCGGGGCGTAGCGCAGCTTGGTAGCGTGCCACTTTGGGGTAGTGGAGGTCGTGGGTTCGAATCCCGCCGCTCCGATTGATGATAAGCCATGCCTGCTAGTCTTTTCAAAAGATTAGCAGGTTTTTCAATGGCTTTTCACCCGAAAAACTCTACCTGATATTAATTACCTACTACAGATCGTTGCCCTGGTAAGCTAATCAGCATTTAAGCTGCAATATAGGTAAAACTACCTTTCTGTTTGATTTTCCGATGCCAGTTAATCACTAACTGCCTTGATTCAACAGCTGATCTCGCAGTGATCTTAATTCATCCTTACTTTTTGTCAGTATCTCCTGCGATCTGAACAAGTTGATGGAGATTATCATCACTGATGTGATACGCTCCCCCAAAACCAACTACAAAACGACCTTCACTAGGAGTTAGCTGAAAAATGCGAAAATCAGACAAGCCGCGCAAAACCTCGATAATTTGACCAAACCGCCCTTGAAATTGCTCAACAATTTGATTCCACTTGTCGGTTTCACGCTCGATCAAAGTTGCCGTACAATCAAAACTTAAACGACGACGGGCAAAAATTAGATTACTCTTGGCTTCATCCTCGATAAACAAGACACTAATATGAGGATTAGCATAGATATTTTTGGTATGAGTTGAAAGACCACTGACGTAAATGTAGATATTCTTGGAATCATCCATTACAAAGGGAGCATAACTAGCATTGGGTATTCCATGTCCGCTCACGGTGCTAATGATTACACTCTCAAATTCTGCGGGAAATTTTTCATACTCAGCTTGAATGTCTTCAAGTTGACTCATAAGTAAATTACCGTTTAATTAGTAACAATTAGTTCTTTGTAGCCCTTCGTAGACATCGCTCCTAAAATAACCAAGCACCTACCCCAAATTCACAACCGCAAATGCAATTGCTTACTTGCCGAACCATATTACGAATTACGAATTACGAATTACGAATTACTTGTTGTACCAAGCTTTTCGCCACTGTTGCATTTCTTTAATCTCTATCTGTTGGGCTTTAACAATTTCTTGGGCTAATTTCTTGATTTCAGGGCGCTTAAACTTACTTAAGGCATCTTGCCCCATTGTTACAGCCCCTTCGTGGTGAGGAATCATCGCATTGATAAAGCGCAAATCAAACTCAGCATCAGCTGCACCTAAATCTTGACTCATCATCATAGTTTTCATTTGGTCTAATGACATTTCCATCGTATGACCCATTTGGCTGTTGTAAGCCATTGGTTTATCTCCTGCCTTGGGATACCAAGCTTGTCGCCACTGCTTCATCTGAGTGATTTCTTGGTTTTGTGATTTGATGATATTGTCTGCTAGCTTTTTGATTTCAGGACGTTTTGATTTCACCTGCGCAACATTCGCCATTTCCACAGCACCTTGATGGTGCGGTATCATAGCGTCAATAAATCGTAAATCAAAATTAGCATCGGCTGGGCCTAAATCCATTCCCATAGCGTGATTCATCATGCCATCACCGTGGTTCATCATCTGCTTGTCGTTAGCATTAGTGGTGGTGGTTGCCTTTGGCGCTTGGCTTTGGTTCTGGGAAGCAGTACTAGCACAGCCTGTCATTAACCCACCAGATGAGGCGATCGCACTAAAGGTTAATGCCAAAAAGCCATTCTTCAAAGATAGCGGTTGCATAAATCTCACCTAACAATTCCCTAATTATAATTAAATTAGGATGAGTCCTAAAAGATCCCCGACTTCTTTGAGAAGTCGGGGATCTGGCTATTTATTTATTTATCACTCAAAATTGTGTAAGCATCATTAACTAAGCGCATTTTGTCTTGTGCTTGTTTTAGCAGCTGCGGTTGATTTACAAACAAATCTGGATGCCATTTTTTAACTAAAGTTCGATAAGCCTGTTTTACTTCAGCCTGAGAAGCATAAGCTTGCAATCCTAAAATGCCGTAGGCGCGAGTAATCTTATCTTTTTCTGTCTGGCTTTTGGGTTGACTGGGTGCTTTGTTACTTTGAGTTGAATTTTGCTGTTTGCCAGTTTGGGAACCAGGCGATGTCTGACGACAAGCCTTAGGGCTACGCATTTCTGCTTTCATCCGCGCTATTTCCTCATTGAGTTCCCAATCACGAAATTTCGCCTCCACCTCTTCTTTGCGCGGAGACGGAGAAGCTTTTGGCGGTGGAGAAACAGATTCTACCCTTGTCTGAGTATTCTTAGCAGTATTTTCCTGTTGTTGCTTAACAACTGGATCTTTTTCAGGGGAAATTTTAACTCTCTCTGGCTGTGGCGAATATTTTCTATTAGTATTCGTGTATTTAGGTATTTCTTTATAAGGTTGATGATTTGAGAGTATTTTGACGTTTTCTAATTCTTGTAGCAAGAGATTGAAACCATTTTGTAATTGGTGTAAACTTTCGCGTTTTTTATTAATTTCTAGTGGCTCTTGATTGAATTCAACAAAGCAAATTACTTTTTCAGATCGCCGTTCATATTCAGCTAAAATTGATAGACCTTGATTGCTAAAACTAGATAAATAATCTTCACTTGCAGTTATACAAAGTTTAGCAACTTCCTGATGATAAGATTCCTTGGCTAATTGTTCGTCTTGTTTTTGGATATTCTTATTTAACAAATAAGAAATACTCCCGACGACAGCAGCACCTACCGGGCCGCCTAATAACCAACCAATACCACCACCAACAGCAATAGAACCAGGTTCACTCAAATCATCACTATTGTTTGGCTTTGGGGGTAATATTAGTTGTGGTTCGCTAGGAAAGGGAATTAATAAATCTTGCGGTCGTTCTTCTTGGAAAAACTCGTAAGCTTGATAAAGCCATTTTACCGCAGCTAATTCTAATTTATTTAGGTCTTTTTTAAGAATATTTATTTGCCAATCTTTAAATTTATTTTCTGCCAATGCAACTGCCGCATCAGCTTGATATTTTGTGAGTAGCTTGGGTAGCGCTAACCAATCGCGTAGTTCTTCTATACTAGTAGTGAAACCTTTATAAATTAAATTAGCTGCTTTTTGTTTAATTTCAATTTTACTATTTTGTTTATCGTCAAAAGATTTTATTTCAAGAGCAATTGGGTCAATTTTAGCTTTTAATGAGAGTAGGATTTGAGAAGCGATCGCTTGCACTCTTGGCAAACGCACACTACCACAATTTGGTTGCAAAATCTCTACAATATTTTGCAACGCTGTTTCAAAAGCTGCTAAACCGCTACTATTAGCAGCAGCAACATCTCCTTTTAATCTGGCTCTTAAAGCAGGTAAAGCATCCACGCGATATAAATTACTAAAACCTGGAGGTAATTCGGCTCGAAAGCTTTCTGCAACAAACAGCAGGCGATTTTGGACTTGTTTTTGCTCGTCGGGTTCGAGTAAGTTAAGAAAATTGGCAACAAATATAACTGTTTTAATACCGCGATCTAATAGCCAATCTCGTAAGTTTTCCCGCTCACTTAAAGTCATTAACTTCCGTGCATCTAGTAATTGAATAACTAAATCTGCACTTAAAAGTTGTTCTCTGACTAAATTATCTTGTTCATCTCTATCATTAGTTCCCGGTAAATCGAGAAATTCTACGCCTGTCTCTAGGAAGGGATGCGGACAAAAAACTTCTACAGATGCTACATCTTTTCGCATCTGTCTATTACCATCAAGAATTGCAAATTGCTGTAAAATTTCTGTGCCACTGCGATAGATTTCTGTACCATCTACCAATATGATGCGAGTCCGCAGATCAGAGCCATACTTGACAGTAATGGATGCGCCCGTGGTGGGAATTAAATCAATTGGTAAGGTGCGATTCGCTAACATGGCATTCAGTAAGGTAGACTTGCCATGATTAAAGGGGCCAAATACCGCAATGCGAAAACTAGGATTAACTAGATGATTGCAAATGGTAATTATATCTTGATGCAATTGTGATTTGCGTTCTAAATTCAGTAATGCAGATGCAGATTTAAGAGAATCTGCTAAATTCTTATAACCTTCATACTGTTGTTGCATAGTTTCTCGTTCTCAGCTTCTAGCTGGTAATGCAGATCGTTGGGGCTACTGCCTCACACTATTATGTTTATATGCGTATAATTCAACATACAACAAAATCCTAGTTTGTAGTGAGCAATTTATCGCTCATAGCAAAGTTTATTAGGACTAAATTCCTTACTACAAACTTTAATTTATTGGCATTGAGCTACTTATATTTATTGGAGGCAAAGCCTCCTTATAAGTATTTACAAGTTTTAGCTATAATAAGCTAATAAATTGCTATATGCCGCCTCAATTTTTTGCAACTGAGCTATTACATCTTCCTGTAAGTTTTTTAACCGATTGAACTCACCGTCACGATTTATTTCGCGGGTTTGTTTCTGCTTAACTAAATTATCTAATTCAGATTTACGAGAGACAATATCATCGTTAATCCGCTTACTCACTTCTCTTTCGTAAGAATCAAAACACTCTTTCACAGCCTTGTCTACAACCTGAGATTGCTCGTAGGCAACTTGTGGTAGATGTTTTACTAACTCTTTTTTCGCTGTTTTAACTAACTCTCTACGCGCTTGATCTGCTTGTAAAAATCCTACCCCTAAACCTAGCAGTGCAAACCCGATTGGCCCAAGCAAAACACCTGTTGCTGCTGTAATTATCCCGCCAATTCCAATTACAGTGAAGTAGTTTAACAAGATATTTTTCCAATCAAATCCAGCCCCGGCTAGTGCAAAACCAGCAAGATTTCCTTTAGACAACGATAACAATCCCATTGCCCATTTTGCCCAGCCGGGGGAATTATCTTCTTCAGCAGTAGTAGTGGTATGTACTTTTACGTCTTGTCCGGTGAGCTTTTCTGTAATTTGGTCTGTGATTTGATTGTAAGATGCGCCATATTGTGATGCACTACGAGAAAGTTCTTTAAAAGCTGCATTGATATCTTTTTCAGCAGTTAATGTCCAAGCAGCAGATTTGTCAGTGATGTATTGCTCAAACGCTTTTTGCAGTGCGGCGTTAAATGCTTCTCGTTTCCCACTATTGAGAAAATCAAACAAATTTAATTCTGGCTGATAGCGTAAGAAGTCGTTTTCAAAGGTATTACCTAAGTTTAAAACGTAGCTGCGGAAAGATTCGGAAATCGTTCTTGCTTGAGTATCTCTGGTATTGATAATTTCTTTTTGGAATTCATCTCGAATACCTGTGAGTTTGTTAAACTCTGGTTCTACTGAATCAATCCGTTTTTTCAATTCATTTACATCTTGGTCAAGTAATGGTATACGTCTTGCAACTGCTTCACGGGTATGATTACAGGCAAGTCTTGCTAAAGTTCTGACTTGACGGAGTTCTGCGATCGCACGTTCTCTGGTAAGAAATGTATTAAGGGAATCCATAAACTTGGGGAAGCCAGTCCCCTCTAAATCAGCTTGGGGGTTCTTCAAGCGTCGTCTGAGGGCTTGAATTGACGAAAGCTCAAACACCCGTTCGTCATAAATATTCTGACCTTCTACAGTACAATATTCTGCTAAATTCGCCCTAAATACTTGTCGTAATCTATCCTCAGATCCTTGTAATTCTTCGACATCATCAGGATCAATCAATGATTCCCGCACCTGATCCCAAGCATTAACTAAGAAGAAAATCGTCAATCCTCGACCTTTGATATAATTTTCTAGGTAGCGACGCTCACCCAAAGTACAAGGTTGAGAAGCTCTCATCACAAACAAAATTGCATGGCAGTTATTTACATAACCCAAAGATAATTCGTTTCGCGCTTCTGTATCATTCAATCCTGGACTATCGACAATTTCAATTCCCTTTTCTAGTAGCGTTAAGGGATACTCAACTACTGCATAATCAACATTGGGAAAGGCTTGTTTTTTCTCCTGCTCTAGTTTTTTAGCTTCAGCCGGATCGATGGTATATTTATATTTAAAGTTCTGAAAATCTAGCTGTTGCGGGCTTTTTCCACCATTAAAATGAATGGTAACTTTCTTTTCTGGCCCATAGCGTAAAACTGTTAACACTGCGGTACAAGGATTAACATCGCTTGGTAATAAGTTCTCCCCAATTAAGGCATTGAGAAACGTACTTTTACCGCGTTTCATATCGCCCAATACCAAAAGGCTAAATACACCTTGCTGGAGGTTTTTACTAGCTGCTGTAATATCTTCAATATCTCGTTCTAAACTTAGTTTTCCTGATGAAGAATCTCCAGCCAACTCAGCTTGATTAATTGTTTCAGCTAATTTACTTAAACATACAGATATCTGCGAGCGCACTTGAGCAACCCGCTCTAAATCTTGGATAAATCTGTCAGTTACTACCTGCTCAGTCATAACAGTTACACCTTTATTAAAGATTGGTTTTTTTAGATTCAAAAAATAGTTTGTAAGACATCCACCCCAGCGCACCAACAATAATAAACCCAGCCAGCACTGAGGCTATTCTCACTGCAACCAGCGCTACCACACCAAGAGCAAACAGCTTTCCACCCAGAATCAGTTTTTTCATCCAAGGTTTCTGAAAATTTTCTGGCTGATGCTTCACAGTTTGATGAAAAGCCGCATCGGTAGCATAGATGTCAGTTTCCATTTCCCGGAGTCGCAATTCAACTTCTCGTTGTCGCAATATACGTTCTCGGTGTTCAAGTTCTTTTTTGCGATCGCTTTCAGATGTCATCGGTATCCATCCCGTCTAAGATCATCAAAAGATGTCAGCATTCACTTATCAATCATGCTGTATCGTAACTCACGTAAATACTTAAAAACCCCAGTAAAATTACTATTGAAATTTTCATTGCCTGCTAGATGCAATCATGCGATGCCTGCGGCGGGCTACGCCTATGCAAAGCAATCGGCATCATTACACCGTGAATGATGCCTACTTGTTACTAGTTACGCCGTCTGTGTAGAAGCCGCTTTTGAGTCTGCGGTGGATTTTAACCGGGTGATAGTGGCTTTACGAATACGATCGCTTGTGCGTACTCCGCCTGTCATCTCGTATTCCCGGCTGTCTTTGCCATACTTCAACACCACACCACTAACCAAGCGTTCTGAAGTTTCCCGAATAGTCTTTTCAAGGGTTTCTATTTCTGCCTTTGCCGAGTCAAGAGCCGTTAGCATCATATTATACTGGTCGATCTGGTTGCGGAGTTGTCCGGTTAACTGGGTTAAGTGGTTTAAACTGATGGAACCACCAAAGTCGAGGCTGGAATTAATCGATTTAAATCCGATTACTCTCTGTTCGGTTTTTTCTAGCACGGGAGAGCTTCTTTTTTTGCGTGGCATCAATGTACGCTTTTTACTAAACTTTATCTTTCTAGAGTGTCTCAATAGGACAATGAAGCGGTTCAGTAAAGCTTGCAAAAAAAGGTGTTTTGTTGAATAAGATTGGATTACTGGCTCAGTAATTACACGAGGCTAGATAACAAATGGCTGAGAATAGACTTGTGTTGTGGACGAATAGACTTATGTTGTGGACGAATAGACTTATGTTGTCGACGAATAGACTTATGTTGTGGACGAATGGACTTGTGTTATGGACGAATGGACTTGTGTTATGGACGAATAGACTTGTGTTATGGACGAATAGACTTGTGTTATGGACGAATAGACTTGTGTTATGGACAAATGGACTTGTGTTCTAACATATAAAACTCTTACTTGATTTTTGAAAAAACTAAGTACACATCTATCACTTCTTTTCTGTTCTTTGCTCCCTCTCTCTACATAGCAAAAAAACAGTGATACAAGCTTTAATATTCGACTTGAACAATTAGCTGCGGCCAACGAGGTTAACGAGCAACTTCTTGCACCTGCGTTCGATGCAATCAGAAAAGCAAATCACGGCGCTGTCTCTGAGGAGTCGCTGAACGAAGCGTTTGCTGATTGTTGGCGGCATTCGCTGGATTGGGTGGCAAGCAGGGAATTTTTGAGTGTATGTTGGATACTTATCAATTGAAACCGATGCAAGTTCTCGTCCTCGGAGACAATTCAGATTCAGAAATCCTAGCAGGAAATCGTCTAGGCATGAGAACAGTAGAAACCCTCCGGGCGGGAGTGCCGCGTGCGGATAACGCAACCTTTTACATCTACTCTTTGTCTGAGCTAAAAGAGCTGTTGACCAGTCTGGAAAATAATAAGGAGTAGTAAATCTTAAGTAGGGTGATTAGGATTTTAGGCAAATCAGTTGTAAATTATGCGATCGCTATAAGCCAAAATTTTTATAGATACTCACACAGGTATAGTCAAAATGGATATTAAAAATGGCTTCGTTGGCGCTGTTGGTAACACACCCCTAATTCGCTTAAACAGCTTCAGTGAAGAAACAGGATGTGAAATCCTTGCTAAAGCTGAATTTCTCAATCCTGGCGGTTCCGTCAAAGACCGCGCCGCACTTTACATCATCGAAGATGCCGAAAAGAAAGGTTTACTCAAACCCGGTGGTACTGTTGTAGAAGGAACTGCTGGTAATACTGGCATTGGACTGGCGCATATTTGCAATGCCAAAGGCTACAAATGCCTAATTATTATTCCCGATACTCAGTCACAAGAAAAAATAGACGCACTGATAGCATTAGGCGCAGAAGTCCGTCGCGTTCCTGCTGTACCCTACAAAAACCCAAACAACTACGTCAAACTATCTGGCAGAGTCGCTGCTGAGTTAGAAAATGCTATTTGGGCGAATCAGTTTGATAACTTAGCCAACCGCCACGCCCACTACGAAACCACAGGGTCGGAAATTTGGAAACAGACAGATGGTAAAATAGATGCATGGACAACTGCAACTGGTACTGGTGGTACTTATGCTGGTGTAGCATTGTACTTAAAAGAACAAAATCCAGCGATTAAATGCGTTGTTGCCGATCCTTTGGGTAGTGGACTTTATAGCTATGTCAAAACCGGTGAAATCAATATAGAAGGAAATTCGATCACCGAAGGCATCGGTAATGGTCGTGTCACAGCCAATATGGAAGGCGCACCTGCTGATGATGCCATTCAAATCGATGACCAAGAAGCTTTGCGGGTAGTTTACCAATTACTGAGGAAAGATGGGCTGTTAATGGGCGGTTCAACGGGTATTAATGTTGGCGCAGCTGTCGCCCTAGCGAAGCAGTTAGGGCCAGGACATACCATTGTCACCATCTTATGTGATAGTGGTTCCCGGTATCAGTCACGGATATTCAACCCTGAATGGCTAGCTTCAAAAGGATTTTCAGTAGATTAGTTATTGGGAATTGGGAATGGGAATTGGGAATGGGAAAGAGGACTTGGGGACAAGGAGAATTGGGGACAAGGAGAATTGGGGACAAGGAGAATTGGGGACAAGGAGAATTGGGGACAAGGGGAAAGACTTGTTGTAAGTTCTAAACTTTTGTCCCCTTGTCCCCTTGTCCCTCTGCTTCCCCCGCTCCTCCTGCTCCTCTCCCCTCTGTGTCCTCTGTGTCTCTGCGGTAATGCCTCCGGCACGCTCCGCGAACGTTAAAAAATGTCAAACATAACTCAACCATCAAACTTCCCCATAATAGACCAACCTTCTTTTTCTAAATGTGTACGAGTTTGTCAAAATCGCACCTGCAAAAAGCAAGGTGCAGTCAAGGTTTTAGCAGCTTTTGTAGCTTTACCAATCCCTGATGTAACAGTAACGGCTAGCAGCTGTTTGGGACAATGTGGCAATGGGCCGATGGTGCTAGTGTTACCCGATATGGTCTGGTATAGCGGCGTTCAACCGGATGAAGTATCTCTACTGATAGAAAATCATTTGCTGGGTGGTGAAAGAGTTAAACAGATGCTCTATTATCGGTTTCATCCCCAGAAATAAAGCTAATTAAAAATATCAAGGTCTGCAATTTTTTTGACTGAAGTGAGGCATCCAATGAATATTCAACAGTTGCGTCAATCCTTAAAACAAAAGTGGCTTATTTATTACAAGCAAAATATTACCTGGCTCGTCAAAATGCGGATTTGGGGGACTTATGATGGTCTGCGCCGTCCTTTGTCCGGTTTTATTTTGGCAACACTGTCTGTTTTAGAACCCCAGTTTGATGAAATACTTGCTTTTATGCTGGATCTGAATAACGATCCAGATAAAATAGTTGCTGCTTTAGGTCTTAATTTCAATCCCGATCAAGAGTTACATTTAATAAAATCAGAGGATTCTATTGTTATCAGCCAAGTTGAAAGCGAATCGCCAGATGAGAAGCATTTTGAGGATAAACATCTATCATCGGCTGTAACTGCCAGTAAAATTGCCCTCCATTCTCTTGCCAAGACTCTAGACTCTAACTTGTCACGCGCCGATCAACTTGCGCCATCATTTACAGCTACAACTGAGGTAGTTCGCACCCGCAAACCTGAGTTGGTAGTTGCATTTGCTACTAAAATTGCCCCAGATACTCCGGTAAAAACGCCCGCATCCAGTTTTATAAGGGAATATCAACCAATAGGATCGCACTCTGCACTGACAATGAGCAGTGAAATCAACAGCAAGATCAAAACTATGCCATCTGTGGTGTTAGCTATGGAGGTTAAAAGCAACGCGCCATCTGTCCGAATGCCTGTAGGCGCATTGCTGGCAATTACCACTGAGATTAACACTGATGGTAAACCAGTGCGATCGCTAGCAATTACTACTGAGGTTAAAAGCAACAGCAAAAAACCGAATATTCAATCACAAGATGTTAAAAGCAAAGTGATACCAAGCACTAATGCCCGTAGTTTAGCTTGTTGGGTAGATGAATTTTGTTATGGCACTAGGAATAAAGAAGAAGATATTTTGACTTGAATTACTCAGGGATACTCATGAGAAACAAAGGGTATTTCTATGACTTCACCTTCAGTTTCTCCCACTTTAACTTTTAAGCCTACGCCACCAGCTTTAGTGCGAATGTAACCTAGTCCAAAATAACCATCAGCCGTTTCTGTGTAACTGGTAAGTTTGCCGACCTTTTCATCTCCAACTGCGATCGCACTTCCAACTTCTACAGGCGCACTGAGGCGGATACCCAAAAGGTGTTGTTTTACACCTTTATATGTATTTAATCGAGCAATGGTTTCTTGCCCAATATAGCAACCTTTAGTAAAAGAAATTGTTTGCCATAAACCAACTTCCAGAGGATTGTAATCATCTGTGAGTTCGGAATCTGGCGCGGGACGGCCTTGTAAGATTCGTAAGGTATCCCAAGCGCGATCGCTCATCTCTACCGCCCCAGCTTCTAACAATTTATTCCACACTGTTGCTTTGTCAGTATATGGGAAAGTGAAGGTGTATCCAGGTGCAGCTAATCCACTACCCACAGCAATCCGCACCCCCTCGGAGGGAGCAATAGTGTATACTTTGTGACTAGCATAAGGTTGACCGATGAGTTCGCCAATACCCAACTTTTCTAAAACAGCGTCGCTTCCAGGGCCAATGAGGCTGAAGGTGTTGGTGTATTTTGTGATATCAGATAATTGCACCTTGTCGGCAGGGAAAATATATTTATCTAGCCATTCCATGAGATATTGGCGGCGGTTGGGTGAAACCAGCAGGATTACTGCATCTTCTCTAAGGTAGGCGGTTGCTAAATCAATTGTTCTAGCTGTGGAAGTGACGAAAACCGTATCACAACCTTGTCCTGGCTTGAGTATTTGAAAATTGTTAGTACTTTGGTTGTGTAAAAAGTTGAGGCGATCGTCGCCAGCCACTTTGATGCGTCCCCAGGCGGTGCGATCGCATATTGCAACCCCAAATTTGGCGGCTTGGATAGCTGCTGCGTCTTTATCGTCAATTGTAGATGTTGGCATGGTGATGAGAATTTGCCCTGTTTCAATGTTGTCGCACTGGAAATCTTAGCAAATAAGGGTTTGTGGCTTCAATGCACCTCCGGTTTTCTTGTAGCGTAGAATCAAATCAAAAGAAAGTAAGCCTTTCGTAAACAAACAAGAGCGATCGCCCACATCAACCCCATCATCAAAAGTGCGATCGCTTATTTGACAAAGAAGATATTTATCTCTGGCGATCGCTTTTAAATCTTTTGGCTAGAACTTTCATGACAGCGTATATGCTACCATGTATACATGGTGATTAAAATTGTAGTTGATACCAGCGTTTTTATTAGTGCGCTGATTAGCTCTAAAGGTTCTAGTCGAGAACTCATTCGACGCTGCTTGAAAGGAGAATATCTGCCTTTGATGGGAAATGCTTTATTTTCTGAGTATGAGTCAGTCATTCAACGCTCAGAAATTATCACCAAATGCTCTTTAACTACTGAAGAAATTTCAGCTTTACTAGCATCATTAATGAGTGTCAGCCAATGGGTTTATATCTACTATTTATGGCGACCAAATTTAAAAGACGAAGCTGACAATCACTTAATTGAATTAGCAGTTGCAGGAAATGCTCAGATTATTGCCACTCACAATGTCAGAGATTTCCAAAATGCTGAATTACTATTTCCTAACTTATCAATATTAAAACCTGAAAACATTATTAGGAGTTAAACAAAAGTGGCAACTCTAACTATTCGTTTACCAGACGAGAAGCATAATAGATTGAAACAACTTGCTCAAGCCAAAGGCATCAGTGTTAATAAGTTAATTGAAGAACTTTCAACTATAGCTCTAGCAGAATTTGATGCTCATACAAGATTTAAAGCAATGGCTGCAACTGGCAACCCAGAAGAAGGATTAAGAGTACTGGCTAAACTCGATGCTCTGACAGAATAAAGCTGATAGCGCGATCGTGTGAACACTAACTGGAGGCGATCGCCATATCAACCTCATCACTCAGGAGTACCGCAGCTTTCTGGCAATTTAGCAAACGCCTGCTCAACTAACTCCTTTGCCTTAGCATCCAAACGCAGCCAATCCACTTCACCCAGTTCATCGATTAAACTAGTATCAATATCAGCGCCTTCCTTCTGTGGACTGTATTCAATAAAACACACCTCATAACACAATTCCCATAAATCGATACTCGCTTCTTGCTGTTGACGCTGCAAACGTAGATGATATCCTGGATGGGGCATCGGCAGACGAGCCAGAGTTTCTCTGATTTCATCTGCTTCTTGGGGTGTTGCAGTTTCCATTCCTTCCAACAACTCAGTCACCAATGCTTTGATTTCATCAGTGGTACTAGCGGGCCAAATCAAGACATCGTGGTAAGTTCCCGTCCAAGAAGATTCATCAAGGGACTTGCGGATATTATCGATAACGCGAATGAAAGCAGGTTGCATGAGGATTTCAGCCTGCTGCCATGCAACGGAGTTTGTTATTTTAGGTGGCATTGGTAATAAACAGGGACACTAAAAGAAAAATAAACAGTCTGCGTTTATTAAAAAGCTGCGTTTTTAATCTAAATCTTTTCTCAAGATAGCGGATTTCATTGAAGAAAATTTGGAGATATTTATTACCAGCTGGAAAATTAGGTAATAACTCTGGGGAGTGAATATGATAGGCAAGCTACTAGACCATCGTTACCAAGTAATTCGAGTCCTCGCAATGGGAGGATTTAGTCAAACCTACATTGCCCAAGATACAAGGCGGCCCGGCAATCCCATTTGCGTTGTCAAGCACCTCAAACCCGGAACTGACCCCAGAGTTTTTGATACTGCTAAACGCCTGTTCAACAGCGAAGCCGAAACCTTAGAAAAACTGGGCAACCATGACCAAATACCCAGGCTGCTAGCTTACTTTGACGAAAACCAAGAATTTTATTTAGTACAAGAATATATTGAAGGACATACCCTAGCTGAAGAACTTATATCTGGTAAGCCCTGGAGTGAAAGCCAAGTAATTCAACTATTGCAGGAAGTTCTGGAGATTCTAGAATTTGTCCACCGCCAAGGCGTGATTCACCGCGACATCAAACCGGATAATATCATCCGTCGCGCCTCAGATAAAAAGTTAGTTTTAGTAGATTTTGGGGCAGTGAAACAACTGCGTACACAACTGGTAACAGTGGGCGGACAACCCTCTGCTACAGTAGTTATTGGCACTCCTGGCTATATGCCGACAGAACAAGGGCAAGGTAAACCCCGCCCCAACAGTGATATCTATTCGCTCGGCATCATTGCCATTCAAGCATTAACAGGATTACAAGCAACGGAATTGCAAGAAGACCCGGAAACGGGCGAAATCATTTGGCAGCAATCAGTTGTAAACTCTCAATTTGCGGCAGTGTTGACGAAGATGGTGCGTTATCACTTCAAAGACCGCTACCAAAACGCCACAGAAGCACTGCAAGCATGTAAAGACGCGATTAATCCAGTACCTACACTTTCCCAACCTCAAGAATACACCAAATCCCGACCTCAAGTATCTCGGCTGCAAACGGTTGCAGTTGCACCAGCAAATCCTGTCAAACCTGCCCGTCAAGACTCTAGTAAATCTGACCCATGGCCAATATTAATTGGCATATTATTGGCGGGTGGTGCGGCTGCCTTGGTAGCAAATGTATATCCAAATGTGAAAAATTTAGCTTTAAATCTCACAGGTAAGGATACCACCTTGGCAAATAAATGTTCGGCTGTTGTCGTGGGAAATTCTAATATCCGTTCTGAACCTAGTTCGATAAATTCTGATAATGTCTTGCAAACAGTTGCTGATAACACCAGTTTCGAGGTCACTGGCAAGCGAACAAGACGAGGTTGGATAGAAGTTAAACTTAATGGTCGTTTGGCTTGGGCACACTCGGATGTGATAACTAATAATGGAGAATGGGCTTCTTGCCTACGCGAAAAAGGCATTGCAACTAAGATTGTAGATGATAGCACCCTGATTGCGACTCGACCGACTCCCAAGCCAAAAGCACAATCTACCGATGTTGTAACTCCATTACTAGAATTGCCGAAGGAGTCAAATTCCGACGTTGGAAAATCGCAGCCTAATGAGAACAGTGCAGATACTATAGAACAAGCAAAAAAGAAGTATGATTCAGGAGATATAGTTGGAGCGATCGCACTTTTAAGATCGATTCCGGCAAATGCTGCTTCTGGTATCCAAGAGACGGGTAAAATGATTGCTCAGTGGCAGGACGATTGGGCGAAAGCAGAGGCATTATCTAATGAAATCAACAAAGCAATAGATGATGGGAAGTGGGATAAAGTTTTAGATTATAGAAATCATCCAGAAAAATTGCCTAATACTAAATACTGGCGAAACAAAATAGAACCATTATTTAAACAAGCAGCCGAAAATCTGGCAAAACAGGCACTAACTGAGCTACAAAATCAAGGTAATCAGAAAAATACCCCACAAAAACTTCCCGATACTAACCAACCTGCAACCACAGAGAGTCCTAGTACTATAAAAACTCCTAAAAGTGGCTTTTAACATTGTAGGGTGTGTTAGGCGCATATTTGCGATATAATTTGTCACGATAAATATTACTCTCGTGCCTAACGCACCCCTATATAATAGGGTGCATTTCGCTAAAGCCGTAACAACACCCTACTGGAGATTTTGTTTACCTCGTTCGCAGCAGCAGCCAAATAAAAAACGTTTCCAGATTCTACCTGGAAACGACATTTTTAATCAGTATTTATCTATAGTTTGATTTTCCCTATTAATGCATTTCGTCGTATTCTGGGACTTCAACTCGTCTTGCTTCCATCCGCGAAGCAGGCAAAAACTCAGCGCGGCGGACTGGAACCAAGGATGGTGTATTTCCTTGGTAAGGGTGAATGACTTGTACAGTACGGGCTGGACGCTGCCGTGGTGAGAACAAAGCCAATACACCCGCGACGACAACACCACCACCAATAGTTAAAGTTGCGCCTCCCACAGCCCAAAGCATGGGTGAAGACCACCAAGAAGGATTTTGCGGCTGGAATGCTGCTACTTTTTGTTGGTTATATTGCTGGGCTTGTTGCCACTGCTGCTGAGTATTGAAATTTTGAACTTGGCCTTGGAGTTGTTGATTTTGCAACTTTAGCTGTTCATTATCGTTTTTTAAACGCTCCAACTGCATCTGCGTGTTCAGCTTCTCCATCTCTAGACGCTGATCTGCACTAGCAGTAGTCGGTGGCTGATTAGGATTGGGATACATTGGCTGCCCATAAGGGCCGTAAGGATACATTGGTGACTGCATTCCTGGCGCTACTACCCCTGGCATTTGCGGAGCAACAGCAAAGTTAGGTTGTAGGGGCGTATTTGTTCCTTTGAGCAATACGAGAGCCGCCAGCCCAGCTACGGCGACCCCGCCGATAAACGCCATACTCTCACTCATCGCCTATGCTCCTCAATTGCGACGTAACTATAATCATTTGTGACTGACTCACTCTCACACTCATAAATTATGCCTACTTGACTTCACATAAGACTCAAACTATAAGCGACCGGATCAGCTAGTTTTTTTACATCATGATATCTGATGTTAATATTCAAAACCATAATGGTCAAATTGTCTATCAAACAAGGGTAGAAAAACGGCGCTGTTATACTTTTTAATCTACTTGACCAGTCTAATCAAGAGGAGTATTTGTACTGATGTTAGTAGTCTTGATGGCTGCTTTGAGACTTTGGCAAAATTGGGCGATCGCATTTAGTCCTTGTTCTGGAGTTCCTTCTGCCAAACGTTTCACAAAAGCGCTACCCACGATCGCAGCATCTGCGCCCCATTCCTTTACTTGACGGGCGTGTGCGGCTTCAGAAATCCCAAAACCTACACCGATGGGTTTCTCAGTAACACCACGAATTTGTTTAAGTAAATCGGACACGCGGTTTTCCAGTTGCGATCGCACCCCTGTAACCCCTGTGACGCTGACTAAATAAATAAATCCTTGAGAAGAATGAGCGATCGCTTTTATCCGTTCCGCATCACTGGTGGGAGCGACTAACAATATTACATCAATTCCCATCTCCTTAGCTGGTTCGAGCAAGCCTGCTGCTTCTTCCAAGGGCAAATCTGGTACTACCAATCCCGCTACCCCAGCCGCGGCGATTTGCTGAAGAAATTTGTCTATTCCCCGATGCAGAATTGGGTTGTAATAGGTAAATAGGATAATTGGCGATCGCAGTTTGGGAGTAATTTCTTGCAACATTTCCAGCACCTGCTCCAATTTTGTCCCCCTTTGCAGGGCGCGGGTAGCAGCAGCTTGAATCACTGGCCCATCAGCCAGAGGATCGGAATAGGGTATACCCAGTTCAATAATATTGGCTCCACTTTGATCTAGAACCTGCAACGCTTTTGCAGTTGTTTCTAAATCTGGATCGCCAGCAGTAATAAACGGAATCAGAGCGCACTCATGATTCCGCCCAAGGGTTTCAAAGCAATCAGAAATCGCGGTCATTAGTTATTAGTCATTGGTCATTGGTCATTGGTCATTGGTCATTGGGCATTGGGCATTCGGGGAGCTAGCGCGGTCTTCTCCCAAAGGGAGAGGCCTAGCGCCAAGGGGAGGCACTGCGTTGGGCGGCTCCGCCGACTTGAAGCATCTGCCGTGGTTTCCCCATGAGCGACTGGCATCATTAGGCATGATTATTTTTTCCTTCCTCCCTCACTTTCTCATCCGTTACTCAGCACGGGCTAAACGCCCTGCTACCGCTAACAACACTGATGAGGAGCATTGGTCATTGGTAAAGGACAAATGACCAATGACCAATGACTAATGATAACTTTACACCTGAGATTGCTCTTCTTGTTCTATTTCAGCTTGAATTCGTGCTAGTTCTTCAGGAGTAAGCTCATCTAGCCGCTTTTGCAGAAAGTCTTGCTCATATTGTTCCCGTTGTTGGTGGTAGGTCATTTTTTGTCCCACTGCACGGAAAAAATAGGTCGCTAACCAGCCAATTAATCCACTGACTAGTAAGACTTGGCTCCATATACCAGCTTTCTGATTATCCAAACCGACTAGCTGCAATCCTATATAAGCCAAGCCGCCGGCAATAAAAACACCTAAGCCAATTCCAATAGCGTCAATCCGTCGCATGAGAGTTATGACCTACCAATTTCGTTAAACTTGAACTTGTCGCCGTTGGGGTCGGAAATTTACAAACGGCGAGAGAACCAACAAACCCGGAAAGAAGAAAAACACCAAAAAGTACATCAACAAACGCTCGATGGAGCTAGCTACATACCAACGCTGCTTCAGGTAGAACAATACAGCAATGGGGATTACCAGAAGGTAAGCTCCAGCCAAAATCAGATATAGCAGGGCGACAATCATAACTTTTTCGGTCTAAGCATCTGTTTTCCATAATAGGCTGAACAGCCAAACTCAGGGAAGTATAATCATGATGCTTTCAAGATTACTACGCCAAAATTCCTTTTTTTCTCCAGATTGATTGATAAAAGGTAATTTTATGCTACTATCGTAAATCTACTAGCAAAAAAATGCTTTAGTCACACCAGATGGAAAACTCATCTAGGTTAATTACGAAAAAACTTCCGATTTGGGAAGCGATCGCACAATCTAGAAAAAATATTTTCAATCTAGTTGGACAAAAGACACAATTGATGGTGGAATAGATAAGGCGGTATTTGCTGCCTCCAAAAAATAGCTAGTTATACTAGTTATTTACCAAACACCTGCGGGGGTGTGGCGGAATGGTAGACGCTACGGACTTAGATAACTGAGCCTTGAAGGAGAAATCCCTCAAGTGGAAGCTCTCAAACTCAGGGAAACCTAAATCTGATGACAGACATGGCAATCCTGAGCCAAGCCGAAAAAATTCATGAGTGCTGAGTGTTGAGTAGTGAGTAAATTAAAACTCCTAACTCCTAACTTCTAACTCCTAACTATTCGGAAGGTGCAGAGACCCGACGGGAGCTACCCTAACGTAAAGTCGAGGGTAAAGGGAGAGTCCAATTCTCAAAACCTGATTTGGCTATTGCCATCAGGTAGCAGTGAAAACTGCGGGAGGATGAAAATCCGTTGACCGTAATAGGTCGTGTGGGTTCAAGTCCCTCCACCCCCACTAAAAATCGAAAATGCCAAAAGGCTTCTATATAAGTTATGGGCGAGTTGTATTTAATTGTAAATCAACTCGCCCATTTAGTTTTACATTGCACTTAATGTCATGTCAGCCAAATTACCCATAATAAAAGAACCTCTCCCCGATGCTTTGGCTACGATGTACACATAAGTCTTTGGTGAGGCGATTTGCGGTTAAGTCTTATAGTCCCTAAGAAACCTCACCCTGATTTTACTATGTAAAACCTGTCCCTCTCCTTACTCAGGCTACGGTTGTACACACATCTTTGTACAAACCCAAAATCGTTGGACATCCCCCGATAAATTGGGGGACTTTAAGAGACTTTTGCCCCCCAATTTATCGGGGGGTTGGGGGGATCAAAAGCCTATGAGGCCACTCTCAAAGACTTGTGTCTACACCGTAGCCTTACTCAGGAGAGGGATGTCCTTTATTGACAGGGTGAGGTTTTTCTTTTGTTTTGGGTAATTCGATGACTTGTGTCTACACCGTAGCCAAGAATCAGGGGAAACAAAGCACAGCTTTGGCGGGGTGGGGTGCTTCGGGCTTAATAAGCAATTAAGCAGACATGATATTAATTCTTGAGACTAAGTAATTTCACTGCACTATTTGATGAAGTATTAAACAATTTGGGTTTAATACTTTATTTATGGTCGGATTTTATCAAATTTGTGTAAAAAGATTACTGAATTTCAGAAGAATAGATGATGCTATTGTTCACCAAGGTTAAGCTGGTAATAATATGAACAGGAAGCCTTTTTGTCCCGATAACTGGAATGAACGTTAATAGTTTATTAATTAGTCAGGAAAATCCCCATACTGTTACGTCTAAGTCTAGGCAGATAAATGTGCAAATTACACAAGAAGAGGTTTACAGCTTCTTCATGGAAATTGTCAAGAATTTGTCGCCAGATGATGTTTTACGAGAATTAAAAGGTTTATTTATAGACGGGCTAGATTCAGAAAAATCCGATTATATTCCCGGAATATATAGTGTTTTTTTAGATAATAATGAACAGGAGTTATCTAATACACTAAAGCGGTGTTGCTACATCATAGTTAATAATTGGAAAACTCACAGAAAAGATAAATATATCCAAGAATTAGTTAATTTATTTATTAACGATAATCTTAAGATAAAGGAAAATGATGCCCCATTAGTAAAAACTTGTAAAACTTGGTTAGAGAATTTTGTCAACAGCAAAGACTACCAAGAGTTGAAATTATTTGCTGCTAAATATGATGAATCATCTAAAGGTCATTGGGCTAATCGCTATAGTTCTTATTTATTAATCGACCAATCTGTTAATAAGAATAATCCCAGAGAGCAACAAGAAGCTGCTAGAAAGCTTTCTAAACAGATAAAAGAGAAATTTAAGTTTGATCTGGCAATGTATATTGCTCGTTCTCAATCTGCGGTTTCAAGTGCAGCACGCTATAAAAATCCTAGCATTTTAGGAGATCAGGCTCTGCGTTTAATAAAAGCAATTGTCTTAAAAAGAGGTGTTTTTAGTCATGAGAATATTGCCCATATATTTATTAAACAAACTCAAAATCAGACTCTGGAGGAATTTAAAATTAATCTCGAAAAATATCTATTTCTTTCTGGAGGTAAACAAGAATCAGTCGAGACTTGGAAGCAGCAATTTATAGATACTTTATCAGTATGGAAGAAGGATTATAATCAGGAAACTGTCACTAAAGACTTGTTCCTGAGAACCTGTAATCGAGTGATTAATTCCTTGACAATAGAAAATAGTCAAGAACCTTCATCATTATTTATCTTATTAATTACTCAAGGTCATGCTTTAACATTGGTAATTATACTTTTAAAAATTGTTCTAATTTCTAAAAATTCTCGTCGTCATTTAGAAACTCGGATTGCTCATCTGATTCGTTTTTACGAAAACTATCCTGAAGATGAATGTAAAGGTATAATCAATTTTATGGAGATTTTTAATATCACGTTTGCAATTTATGCAGAAAACGTAGAGTATAACTTGATTAAGATGGATGAAGAAAAACAAAGCAGTAATCCGCAATTGAATCTGGATGGTTATCGTGTGTTTTCACAGATGAAGGTATATAGACACAAATAAGTGTCCCCTAATTCAGGATTTAGCAAGGCGTTCGTCTAACCAAGCGAGGGCAGCACCCGCAGTTTCAGCTAGAATACTAATGAGGCGATAGAGAGCGATCGCACTAAATACTAAAGCTGCTGGAAAGTGATGTTGCAAAAGTTGATATGCAGTCGCTTCAAACACACCCAACCCACCAGGCGCACCCGGAATCACAAGCCCTAACAGCCAAGCGCAACTAAAAGCCCCCAACAACAAAGGAATTTGATTCGCACTCAATGAACCCAGGGCAAACATAGTTAATATAAACCCAGTGGCGCGTAGTCCCATAAAGCCCAATTCTCCTAACAAAGGGCGTAGAGGGTAGCTTTTAAGACTCAAGGGAACAGTTTGCTCACTAGTAGCAGACTTTTTTGCTTTCAATCTGGATAAAAAACGAATAACTGGGTTTAAAAACCAGGGATGAATCGCACAAAGAACTACAGCTAAACTCAGCAATTGCAGTATTTGGATAAGAACAGTAGTATTAGCCACCGTAAATTGGCTACTGCATAAGACAATGATCATTAAAGCAGCCGCTAGCATGAGTAGGGGTTCTAGCAAAACGCTTAAAGTAGCTGCACCAGCCGAGACATTGGCATTTTTAGCGGCGAGAATTCGCCCGTAGTAATGCCAGATATTACCTGGTAAATATTTAGCGATGTTCGTTTTTAGGTAAACTTGGATAAATTGGGGAGATGATATAGGTTGATTTAACTCTTGGAGAATCCAAGTCCAGACCCAGCCTGCCCAAGTATGTGCTAGTAAAGTTACCCCTGTAGCGATCGCTATAATTGCCCATCCTACCCCATCAATGCGGATAGCAGTCACTCCACTCCAATTATCCTTCAAGGCTTTCGCTAAAAAAAACAGCGTTCCGCCCAAAATTATCCAGCGTAAAAATCGCTTCATGAATTTAGGAATTTAAAGATAGAGCAACAAGGCTGAATACCTCAAATATTACAGTACATCAGCTACCTATTCAAAGCTTTTGAAGTAACAAATGGGCTGATGTCGTTCTTTTTGCTAAGATTATATTACTTTATTTTATATCTCTCTAGAGTTAGATAAAAAGATTGTTTATCTACTAATTAAAATGTAGCCTGCGCTAGAGGTAAAGTGTATTTTGTTATTCATATCCTTAATAAAGGTTATCGAAACTAAGCCAAACCAAAACAAGCACAATAATTTGCTGACTAATTCAATGATTCAGCAAAAGCTTAACTTATTAATATTTTGGTAAGGAGGATTACGTGAACGCTGTGAGACTATTCTTGAAAAAAGTAAGATTGCGTCAGATATTAACTATCTTTCTAGCTGGACTATTGTTGATAGTTAGCACTGCTTGTAGTGGGGCAAATGCTCAAGGTGCAAATCCACAAAATCCTGCTGTGCAAGCTGGTGGAGCAAACAATCCTTATAAAAATGGTGGAGACAAGTATAGCAACTACAGAATGTCTCCCGAGCCGAAAATAGCAAATCCAAAAGCCAGTCAGGGACGCGACCAAGCTAGCTTACAACCAAGTTCGCATTTGTTGATTGCTACAAATAGGGAATCCGAGATACTTTATCCTGGTGGCGAGACACCAGCAGGTCGAATCGAGAAAGAAGCAGAACTACCATTAATCACAGACAAAGACTTCCGTGAGCCTGAACCCGGTGGTTTGATTCAGAATGAACCAAATGTAGGAGATCGGGTTAAAGATCGTCTAGAGACTGTAAAAGAGACTTTTGAAAAAGCTTCCAGCTTTTTCAAAAATAAGGCAGATGAAGGGGCTTCCAGACCTGAATTACAAAAAAATCCAGCAGTAGGTAGATAAAAACCTTATTTTGCCTGATATGCTTGTAATGCAAAATTAATTCCAAATGCTATCTTGGTTGAAGTTTAACTTAGTCACAAAAAAGCAAGGAGTTTCGCACTATGAAAAAAGCAATGAATTGGCTCAAAAGCATTCGTCCCTTGAAAGTTTTAACTGTTTTTCTGGCAGGAATGTTTATATTTCTGACACAAGCTTGTGGCGATCCTGGAATAGCAACACAGCCACCACAACCTGGCGCTCAAGCACCTAATATCGAGCGATCTGATTCTACTAAAGATTATCCTCTGAATTCTCCTGCTGGTGGGATGAATAACTTTAGTGATGTAGATCCCAGAGCGATAGATGAAAAGGCAGCTAATGACAGAGCTAAGGCGCTAGTAAAAAATGCTCAAAAGAATATCGATCAAAAAGGAATTGATAGTCGAGAGCAGTATGGCCGGAATTTTCAGCAAGGGACACCCCTTGGTGAAAGAGTGAAAAATCTGGGTGAAGATATCGGCACTTCCGCTAATGAATTAGGAGAAGGCATAGCTAAGGGTACTCAGCGAGGAATTGAAAATCTCAAAGGAAATACCCAGAATACTGCCGAAGATGTGACAAAAAACGTTCAGCGTGGGGCTGAAGATGCTGGTAAAAATGTTCAGCGCACAGCTGAAGATGCAGGTAACGCAGTGAAGAGAACAGTTAGAGACGTTGATTAAAATTAGTTATTTCATCTTCTGTAAAAAGATGAAACTGCCCACAAACTAAAGTCTAGAGCAACCTAAAAAAAGCCTGCTTATGCAGGCTTTTTTGGGTTAAAAGAGTGTTTAGAAACCACATCATCTTCTAAACAAGGTTTTACGTCAATACTACTGCCAGATATAGAATCCGCAAAATCAAGCTCAAACTAACTGCGTCCACAAGTTATAAAGTATGTGTAGATAAACCAGCAAGTATGTTGAGGAAAAAACCTGTATGACAAGCTACCAAGAAACTATAACTAGTAACGAATCTGTTAATGAGCTAATCGCCGAGACGACAAGCATTAACCATCTTGAGGTAATTGAAAATGTCATTGACTCTTTAGAACAAGATGATAGTGCGATGGTTAGCCATACTCCAGAGGGTAGTTATCTCTGGAAGTTTAAGTACGGAAGTGTGGAAGTATTTGTCCAACTAAACGGGACAACTGATGAAGACACCATAACGGTTTGGTCTGCGGTGCTAGATTTACCTGCTAAAGATGAACCTAAGTTGATGCGGTATCTGTTGGAGTTAAACTGCTCTAGCACTTTTGAAGCGCGTTTTGGTATTATTGAAAACCGAGTGGTTGTGATCTCAACACGCACCTTAGCAGAATTATCTCCTGGCGAAGTGTCTCGGCTGATTACCATTGTGGCAACGATCGCAGATAACAACGATGAAGTCTTACAATCTGAATTTGGTGCAACTTGACTAATCGCTTCGCTTCAGTTATTGGTTATGAGGGCTGAGTTGTCAGGTGACAAACTTTTTAACTCCTAACTCCCAACTCCTAACTATTGAATTCTAAAGTGTGGCGACTAATTCCTTTGTTAGAGGCGACTGGGAATGTGCAGATGGCGATTGACCGATGGTTACTAGAACAGCACCAGTCTGGAAAGCATCCGTCAACTCTGCGCTTTTATACTTGGTCGCCATCTGCCATTTCTCTTGGTTATCATCAACGCCAATACCCTGAATATTGGCAAAATTTGACTTGGCAAGGGCAGAAACTGGATTTAGTGCGCCGTCCTACTGGGGGACGGGCGGTGTTACACCAAGGTGATTTAACTTACGCTGTAATCACATCTGGAATTACGGGTAATCGCCTCCAGGTGTACGAAAAAATTTGTGAGTTTTTAATTCAAGGCTGGCGCTCGCTCGGTGTAGAATTAGATTATGGTACAGAAGGGCGAGGTTACATCCACAACCCTAACTGTTTTGGTACAGCAACCAGTGCAGATTTAATTTTGCCAGATAGTACCAAACTCATTGGTAGCGCTCAACTGCGACGTAGTGGGACAATTTTGCAACATGGTTCTATGCGTTTGCAACCGAATGCTGAACTGTTTGCTCAAGTATTTGGTGCAGAATCTTTTACGACTGTACAACTACCTCAAAATCTGAGTATAGAAAATATTATTGCAGATTTAGTTACCGCAGCTAGCGATTGCTTTGATGTGCAGATAGAGTTAGAACCCCTCTCACCCTCTGAATGGGAAGAAATTTTGGTGTATCAACCCTAAATCTTCAGGGTAGGAGACTCTTTTAAATACCCTGCTGCAACACAATCATCAATCAATTGCAAAACAAAAGGCCACAGTTCTGGCGCACCTGTTTCTACTGGTGCTACCCGTTTCATCACTTGGTCGCGTCTAATGCCATGAATGCGCCAAGTTCCACCCTGAGTTTGTTGATTGTGCAGCAAGGGTTGTATACGGTCTAAGGCTGCGGCAAACTTAGCTGTGGGTGTTTCTCCTGCTTCAAACTCATCCCAGAGTAAACGCAACTCGCTACCTCTATCTGCTGGTAAAAGTCCAAATAAACGCAATGCTGCTTGTGCTTCTCGTTCTGCTTTGCTGTCATTACCCTGTACATCGTAACAAAAGGTGTCACCTGCATCAATTTCTACCAAATCGTGAATTAGCAGCATTTTGATGGCATGGAATATATCAACACCCTCTGGGGCATATTCTACTAATGCGATCGCCATTATAGCTAAATGCCAAGAGTGTTCTGCACTATTTTCCCGGCGTGACCCATCCATGAGTAGGGTTTGGCGCATCACCTGTTTCAATCGATCAATTTCGATAATGAATTGAATTTGTTGAGTCAGCCGATTGATTTGCACCTGAATTTTTGATTGGGGGTGAGGTTTACTGGATTTTAGACTGTAGGTGATTATCTCAATAATTCCAGCGTATCTGCAAGTACTCGTTTTTACATACCAATTAAAAAACGCCTGGGAGTGTTGCCGTGTTTCCACCCCAGACGTTCTTTATTTTTAACTTGCTCCTCACACTGCTAAATACTATCACTGCTTCAATCAAAAGGCGGTTATAGTCAGTGACAGTTTCAAAACTGCACCATTAATCTAATTCTTGTACGCAAATTAAAAAATGCCTGGGAGTGTTGCCGTGTTTCCACCCCAGGCATTTTTTATTCTCAACTTGCTCCTCACACACAATTAGACCATATCACTACTTCTATCAAATGGCAAGTACATTGAGTGACATTTTCAAAACTTCATAAGCAATCACATTTCTGAAAAATTAAAAAGCGCTTGGGAGTGTTGCCGTGTTTCCACCCCATACGCTTTTTATTTTCAACTTGCTCCTCACACACGACTAAAAGATATCACTAGTTAAATCATAAAGAAAGTATATAGTGTGACACTTTCTCAACTGCACACTACATCAGCAGTCATTCAGTGTAAAAAGTGACGTACACCAGTTAAGACCATAACTAAACCCAATTCGTTAGCAGCTTTGATTGAATCTTTATCGCGCAAACTTTCCCCTGGTTGAACGAGGGCTGTAATACCTGCGGCTGCGGCTGTTTTGACTGAATCATCAAACGGGAAGAATCCATCGCTGGCGAGAATTGCACTTTTGGCTTTATCTCCAGCTTGTTCTAGAGCAATTTTAACTGAGCCGACACGGTTCATTTGACCAGCACCTATTCCTAGTGTAGTGCGATCGCTTGTGATAACAATGGCATTCGATTTAACGTGTTTGCAAACTTTCCAAGCAAACAACAATTCGGCTAATTCGTCGGGTGTGGGTTGACGTTCGGTGACAATTTGCCATTGACTAGTATCAGCAATGATGTCATCGCTAGCTTGGACAAGGAAACCACCTGCGATCGCTTTTACGGTATCCTTATTCCCACTGCTCAAATCAGCTAGAGTCAAAACTCGCACATTGGATTTTTTACCAAGGATTTCTTGAGCTTCGGCATCACAACTTGGTGCAACCACACATTCTAAAAATGTTTTGATTAACTCGCTGGCTGTAGCCGCATCAATCGGGCGGTTGAGTGCGACAATCCCACCAAAGGCAGAAGTAGAATCAGCATTGAAAGCTTTTTGATAAGCTTCTGAAATCGTGCTTCCCAGTGCCGTACCACAGGGGTTTGTATGTTTGATAATCGTTGCTGCTGGGGTATCAGTGAATTCAGCAATAATTCGGCGTGCGGCTTCTAAATCAACTAAGTTATTGTAACTAAGTTCTTTGCCTTGGAGTTTCGTTGCAGCTGCCCATCCCGTTGGGGTAGTCCCAGTTTGATACCAGGTGGCGGGTTGATGGGGATTTTCGCCGTAACGCAGAGATTGTAATTGTGTGCCGCTAAGGGTATAGTGTTGTGCTTCTGCGAGGTAAGATGCGATCGCGCGATCGTAACTAGCAGTGTGCGAAAATCCTTTTAAAGCCGCCTTTTGCCGAAACTCTAAGGAAGCTACGCCGTTATTTTGCCGCAATTCCTGCAAATACTCGTCATACTGTGCTGGATCGCATAATACAGCGAGATGGGCGAAGTTTTTTGATGATGCTCGTAGCATAGCAGGGCCACCAATATCAATCTGTTCAACCGCTTCTAATAATGTTACCCCTGGTTTAGCGATCGTTTCCTCAAAGGGATATAAATTCACCACCACTAAATCAATCGGGCGAATTTGGTTATTTTCTAAATCTGTAATATCTTGGGGAACATCTCGCCGCGCCAAAATTCCGCCGTGAATCCGGGGATGTAGCGTTTTGACTCGGCCACCTAAAATTTCTGGTGAACCTGTGTAATCTGCAACTTTGGTAACTGGGAGTCCCGCATCTTTGAGTGCTTGGGCTGTTCCCCCACTGCTAATTAAATCAAAGTCGAATTCTTCAACCAAACTACGGGCTAGGTCAATTAAACCAGTTTTGTTAGATACACTCAGCAGGGCTAGACGCGCCATTGATCAATTCCTTAAAAGTAGGCTAGAAGCGAAGGATCTCAAGTTTTGCATAAGCCTTGGTTCACTTCAAGACCATGAGGAATAATATTGACTCGTGTAATTTATATGCTTACATCCCCCAGTATCAGTACTGTCGAAAATGCTGGAAATAAGGAATAAGTAAACTTAGTCTCTAATATTTGCGATCGCCTAAACTAAAAGTAAGCATCTTTTACCCACATAACACCTATGGTTCAGTCTTCTAATCAACGCCTAACCCTAGAAGAATTTCTCGCACTTCCCGAAGGAGATATTACATACGAGTTTATTAACGGTGAAGCTGTACCCAAATATAAAGATAATGAAATGTCACCAAAATTTTTTCATGGCTCGACTACTGGTGCTTTATTTATACTATTGTCTGCATGGGCACAAGCAAAAGGTCGAGTTGTGATTGAATGGGCAATTAAACTAACACGAAATCAACAAGATTGGATGCCTGTGGCCGATCTGACCTATATTTCTCATAACCGTCTTCCTGCTGATTGGCTATTAGACGAAGCTTGTCCTGTCGCACCTGAATTAGTCATCGAAATTATTTCACCTGGTCAAACTTTTGGTGAAATTGCCGAGAAAGCGACTGATTATCTGAAAGCTGGCGTTTATCGTGTTTGGGTGGTTGATACAAAAGCTAGAACTGTAACTGTATTTGCGCCATCTTCCTTACCGATTACTTATCGATCTCATCAAGTAATTACTGATGATTTACTACCAGAATTGGAAATTACCCCTCACGCAATCTTTCAACGCGCTGGATTACCCTAATTGATTAATTTTCTTATTCAAGAAAATACATAAACATAAGACTGAATTGCTTGTGTAATAGTTCTTAAAAAAAATATAATAAACGTAAAAAAAATATTGACAGATTATACACATTTAAGATACTAAAAATATAGAGTCCATTTGCTGAGACTGTGAAGTTAAAGCAGGTGAAGCAGTCGTAAGACTGAAAATTACAAAGGAAATAATTATGCCTTCACAAGGTACTGGCGCTAACGTTGACCCGCGTTCACTTAAGCCGTCTATTGACCTCGCTACAGTCATAGAGTTACTTGCTCAAGCTATTGATCCTAGCAGTAATCAGGCAGATACTAACCAGCTAAGTCCTAAAGGGATGCAGTTGTTTGAGTTTGATGAGAAGCAAAATAAACGCCTGAGAATAAGTACTTCAGCCGTTATGTATCGGCTATTTGCACAACCTAAATTTAAAGAAGCTTTGAAACCTGCTCCAGGCAGTGGATTTATTCAAAACTTATCGATGCCAGCAAAAGGTAATAAGTCGCGCGTTGGCGGCTGTTTGAGTGATGGGAATGCTACAAAGTTACCTGGTGCGATAGACAGATTAATGGCTGCTATTGACCAAGCACTCAATACTGCTGTGCCTTCCGACAGCTTATTATCAATATTGCTGTTAGATGATGCTGAACAGCAACTCAAACATCTTGCTAAAAAAGCAGGTACGTCTTTTCAGAATATAGCTAATACTGCCAATCTCGTACACCTAGCATTTCAAGCTGGAGATACTAAGGATAAGAAGTCTGTGGCGACGGTTATTTCTGCACGCGAACGAGTTGAAAATACTGATTATTTTGAGCAAATGTGCAGTGCTGCCACAGAATATTTAGAAAACGAACTTGACAACGATGAAGATGATGTTAATTCATCGATCGCAACTTTGAAAGAAGAAAAAAATCGATATGATAGCCAAATTCAACGTTTTTTAAATTTCATAGACGACGAAGCATTGTCACGAGTCCGATTGACAATTAGCTTTCGGATTATGGAAGCGATCGCAGAAAATGCCCGCTCAAGTAATGACCCAGATTACCAACTTTTAGTAGAGTATGTCAATCGAATACTTATTCTAGTTGAATCTGCTAAGGAAGAAGGCTATACGGTTGATTTAACGACTCATTTCGGTAGTGCAGCTGAGTTCGATTTGGCAGATGAACTTAGCAAAGCGACCTTTTATTATTGTCTAGCTGTTTGGCCTGAGTGGAAAACTCAAATTTTCGAGCAAAAGACTAAAAATCAAGTCGAGCGTGAAGTAAGTTATCGTTTTCGAGTCAATGGGCAAAATCCAGAATTAGGCAAACCTGCTTTTGAAGTACGACTCGATCAAATTAGAGAATATTTACTGAGTGATGATGAATCTTCCTTACAAAAACCTTGGGAAATTTGTCGTCGTTTAGCTCAACTGATCTTTTTGGCAGTCGTCGTTCCCAAAAAGGACGAGGAACCGCTAACTAAAGAATCACTAACAGATATGGTGAATCAACTCCTAGCAAATTTTAAATCGCAGGGTACAGAAGCTATTGGCCAGACTTTAAAAGAATTACAGGAACGCTCTGATTCAATGAAGTCTATTGCCAAGGCTCTGATGAAAGTACTGCGCGACAGGAATCAAAAAGTCATATCTCAAGTTCGGGATCGCTCCTCACAACAATTCATCTGTGTTAAAAACAGCATCATTAATTGGGATCGCCTAGAAGGGGCAACATTAGGTGTGAGAAAGTTACTTGTAGAGGCACAAGAAAATACTAGCGAAAAGGTTGAATGGTTCAAACATATTGAAATTTGTGAGCAACCAGCAAAATCTCTATTTTCGGTTAAAGTTACTGCCGAGCTTTCGGAGTATGACTTAAAAACTAAAGATACACTTAGTAAATTACGGGCAAAGCGTTTATTACCGCAGAAACTCCTCCAAATTTGTTGGGTTCCTCGTTCTTGGCACAAGGGAGAAGAGCGTCAATGGACTTATGAGCTATCTACAAATGCTTCTCAATTTGCTGGGTGGGCATTATCAGCCGCAATCATAGTGGAATACGATGTTGAAACTCTGAAGCGACGAGCAAATACAAGTGAATCTGAGGAAAATAAGCAGTATCATGCAGCCGCAGTTACCGCCTTTGCTGTGCTAGTTTACTGCTGTTTGTGGCGGATTATTACACGATTACAAAAACGTGGACAGAAGGAAAAATCGGTTGACTTTACAACTTTAATGCTGCGACTGCAAGAAACAGGAAAACAATTAGATGATGATAAAGACAAGAGCGGCGATGCTTACGTTTACGCAGCCGCTCAAACCTTAGAAGCCATACTAGGTGAAGATACCCCGATACGAATGCAGGGACTTATTCTAGATAATTTGGTGAAACAACCCAAAAAAACGCAAGATTTTATTAAATCTGGTACTTTTAAGGCGTTTTTAAGTGCGTTTCCACTTTGCATTAGTAGCCCAGATTCTCATTCAGCCCCCAAGATTGGTTTAATTTCCTACGCCAGCCGTCCTTGTAACGAGGGAAATTTTCCTAATGTTAGTGAAAAGGCTTATCTTTTTCTCACTCAAAGTTATATTGCTACAGCCGTTAGTGAACCTTTTATAGGTTATGAACTCAAGAGAGAACGGATGCAGTCTGATGTGCTTGATTCTCCAGAACATCTGAAAACGCAACGCCTAGTTCAAGAAGAAATTCGTTATCTTAAAGCCCAAGGATGTCAGCACATTATTTTATTAGCTCATGCCTATGGCGATCGCCGCATTAATCGAGCCGCAGATTACAATTCTTCTTTAATACCTACAGAATTTTTAGAAGAAGTCTTTCAAACGTTTCCTGATATCAACATTTACCCAATGATGCGGGATGTATTTCCGGCTACACGCTTGCGCGATCGCGGTTACAGTGAAGCGGCATTTGAAATTTTGCAAGCTGGAGATCATTCAGATTTTCAGCGCTCTGTTAGGGCAGACTACTTTCGTAATTTAATTCCGGTTTATACTTTCGCCACACTTTATGCTATCCAAGCAGAAGAGCGCCTACAATCTGGTTTCTGCATTTATTTCTTAGTATCGGATGGAAAAGTTAGCGATATTAACTGGACTGAACGCGCTCGTCAGCATTTGATTAATCCTGATTCAGACTCTCGCATTCATCCTTGCTTACTAACTGTACTGCGCGGCTTGCATTTTATTGAAGCTGAACGAGGTGTGCAAAAAGGTCAACTGATCCCAGTACTAGATCCATTTAGTTGGATATCGCCTAATACAGTTGAAGAGGCTGGTGAAGTCAAAGTTCTCCACACCCGCCGCAAAGGACAGGTATTACTTAATTATCGCGCTGTACTTACCCACGTTTCTCAAGTTCTGCACAGGAAGTAATGGAATCATCCCTTCTACAACAAGCCTCTATTTGGGGGCAGGTATTTGAAATTGCTGTTAAACGCGGTGTTTTACAACAGTTGATTCACAAAAACTTACTGTTGAACGATCATCCTGTTCTCCAGCCTTGGCAATCTCACAAAAATGCAGATGTGTCCCACCAACTGGTGAAAGCATTCAAAATAACAGATCCCAATACCAAAGAATGGGTGGAAACAATGCTGCGTCATCTGCTGGTACTCGGCTATGGTTTAGGTTGGACAGCAATGCGTGAGTGTCTCAACCACAGTCAAATTAGACAACCTAAACTAGAAGCAATTTGGTGTCCGTTGACACTCCCAGGACAGCAAATGCAACGGGATGAAGAAAAAGAAGAGACAGCAAAAGCATTTCAAGAAGCTTTCAAACTATCAGGAAAACCAGATGAGAACTTAGTCAAGCGTGGACAACCAGCCAGAGCCGATTTTATTTTATGGCTGTCCAACGAATTTAGTCCACTCAAAGATGGCAAAACTGACCTCTTCCAATCAAAAGATCCAAAACACAAAAAAATTGAAAACTTAATTATCTGTCTGGAATTTTCGTATAACGCACCCATCAAATTTGCAGATTTTCAAAAAGAAGCACCTCATAGAGAAGAAATGAGTCGCTATGCCCGTTACATTGAATCACGAGGGGTCTTCTCTAGAGTTTGTGCAGAGGTTGAAGGTGAAGAATTTTCACTCTCTAAAAGGTTGGAAAATTTTCTTTCAGCATTTAGCCGTCAAGATAAACCATTATTCAAGCTCTGTCAGGCATCATCTTATACCGATCAGCTGATTAAAGTGTTACGCGCACGTAAGCGATTAGAAGGAAGTTGTAACGCCAGAGCGATCGCTGTCACATCCAATGGTATTGAAAGTCTTGCTGCTCAATTTTGGGGTGTGGAACCTGAACCAGATACTAGAGCCAAGTTAATGAAATCGTTGGGGCAAGCATATTGCAAGGCTAAACATTCAGATGATGATGTGCCACTCGATCTAGATGCAGAAATTCGTTTGGTGTTCAAGAGGCTCTTGAAAGGGCTACCTTCTGCTTTTAAAGAACAAGCAAAGTTTCTAGTTGAAAAACCAACTCTAGGTCAATACTCCCACTTTCTGTTTCAGGAGAATGTGACAGAATTTTACAACCCAATGAGTGAAATTAGCAAGGCTCTTGCGATCGCATCTATTGAAGACAACGATGCATTACTTGAGTTCTTTGGAGGCGACTCTGTTACACAAATTGCCGATTGTGTCAATGAAATCAATCCCGATAAGGCAACAATTCCTCTGCGACAAGTACACCAGGCAGCAGTATTTGCTGGTATAACTTCTGCTCAAGTCGGTAAAATTAACGTCCTAGCTTTGGAAGGAAATCCAGGTATTGGTAAAACCACTGCTGTGATGAAATTTCTCAAACAGCAGTCTCAAGGTTTCTTATTTTTGTATCTCAGTCCGCGAGTTGTAATTAATCGAGATGTTACCGACAAACTTGCTAGAGAAAACGAGCAACCCACAGGGATATTAACCATCACCAGCAATAAAAATTTGATTGTTGCAGCTCCCGAATGGTATAAAAAACAGGTTGAGGAAAACAATTTTCCATCTCGCTGTATCGACAGTGCCGTTGTTGTCGATGGTGTTGAAAAACTCACACTTCCTGATAGCAATATCTTCTTTCTCAATCCAGAACAAGAACATGATATTGATTGCAATATCGTCGGCTCGACTCGGTTTAAACGCCGTCTCAACGAAAGGGATTACAGCGTAGAATCGCTTTACAGTCCTGGTGTATTAAGTACCATAGCAAAGTCAGCCCGAAAATTACTCGAAGCCAATCCCAAGGTTAATCAACTGGTAATGACTGCTGCTATCCAAGGTTATCGGACGCTCAACGATCAATCAACCACAGTTAATGCCTTCAATAATTTGTTTGCAAAAAAAGCTGATACTAAGCCCGGAAAAAAGGAACGTTCAGCATTTGCAGCGCGGATTCCTACTATAGTTGTCATGGTAGATGAACTGGCTGGTGATGGTGCAGGAGCGCCCTTTGTCCGTAAGGTAGCAGAATGGTTAGAACAGCAATTTATTAAACCTTTTGATACAAATCCATCTCCGTTTAAAATTGTGCTGATTCTGGCTGATGCCTCACTCAGCAATGAAGTTGTGTTGGATAGATTTTTGAACTCAGGCGATCGCGCTCCTGATAAAGTTCTAATAAGTACAAGTCGAGGTGAAGCACCATTTCGGGTGACAGGGACTCATACAAAAATTGGCCCTAGAAGATACCCAACGCTACACGTCATGACAAATAGCTACCCCGCCAGTAAACTCAGTATTGACTACAGTATTAGGCTGTCGCCCATTAAACCAGGCCAAAACAGTGACGGCACAGAGCAGACAATTAGACAAGCAATTCGAGAAAAATCAGAAGAGGAATCGCTAACAAACGCCTACTTAGAAATCAAGGGTGGATTACAACAGGGAGCAGAGCAGTTAATTTTCTTTGCTCAGGATAAAGCTTTTCTACGTCAGTTGCAGGAAAAATTAACCACTGGTAAAGAAGCTCTGGTAAACAGAGAACAGGTGGAGGTTTTGGATCAAAGTGTATCACCCGATCAGCGATTGAAATTAGTCAAACCGCCACGACGCGATGAAGTCCGAGTTTTCCTCATGACTTCTTCAGGCGCAAGAGGTGTTTCTTTCCCCAAAACAGATTGCATTATAGCTGCAATCCCCCGGTTTAATATTGAAGCCGCTTTAATGGAAGTAGCACAATTAATTTACCGTGGTAGAGGAATGTATACAGATCCAGAAACCGGAATGGAAGTTTCTGGAGATAACAAAGATAGACGGTTAGTTATGCTAATCAATGATTTCATCATTGAAAGAGAGGATATTGACCCCAAAAGACTATGGTTGCGTCAGTCCAGTGATTTATTGACTTTGCTGGTAATGTTGCGCTCTACAATTCACACCCGCATCAAAGGTGATGCCGGACTTAATAAAAACCGAATTGCATTTGTCCCAGTTGGCTCTGTTGGGGATGAAGAATTGTTGCGTTTGATGTCTGATGATTTATTAGATTTCTTGCGTGAAGCCAAAATCTTTATCAGCGATAGTCACCCTCAAGAAGCAAAAGCAATTGTGAAAAAAGCCGAGCAGTTAACTGCAAACATTTTTAAGCATTTTGACTTGAGAGGTCAATCATTAGATAGAAATGCCAAGTCCTATGCAAATTATCAAACCTTACAAGCTTTGGTCAAAACTGTTTCTAGGATTTCGAGCCGATTATTGCCATCTTTACATAATGACGAGCTACAGATACCAGATAGTCTAACTTGTATAGGCCCTTTCTGGATAGAAGATTGGAGCGATCGCCAAACTGAAGAAATATTTAGCTTTGAAGCATGGAAAGCTGATATTAAACAAAATAGCAGTCGTCTTTTAGGATCGCTAAAAGAAATTTATGAAAGTAAGAAGTTTAAATTTCCCTCAAAACTCAAACGTCCTGCCAACGAACTGTATAAGTTCTTGAGTCGGGAACAAGAGGGATTTGTGATTGAATCTTCCACACGTCAAGCGTTGAAAACTAAAAATATAGTTGTAGGTTTACCCCTCGACTATCCCCATTTCTGGAATGAACAATCAGAAGATGATACCCGCCAACAAGTATTAGAAGATCCCCAAGCTTGGAGAAGTGCGCTAGGACGTTCTCTAACTCCTCAAGGCTTAATTATCCCTGTAGTACCTCACTATCGAACATTTCCTTGGGTAGCTGTGGCAGGTAGACGGATTTTTACACAACTAGAAACAGTTTTTAGCGATCGCTACTTTATGGCATCCAGCGAATTGAATCTTCTGAACACCATTCTGCTAGAAGATGAAGCAGATAACAAATAAGCGATCGCTCTGGCTTTTGGCTTCCAGCATAACGATATAGGCATTCTTTGGGCAAACAGCAAATGCCACTCAATACTAAGTCTGATTGAAGAGATAGGATTTATAAGAAGAAAAAATTTAGGAGCAAACCTCTGTCTTTACAAGCGATTACCGTTCCCCCTGAAACTTCTCAACCACCCGCAGGCTTAATCGTCACTTTGCATGGTTGGGGTGCTAATGCTGAGGATGTAGCATCTTTGTTACCCTTGCTCAACTTACCTGATTACCAGTTTATATTACCCAATGCACCTTATCCTTATCCTTATTCTCCGATAGGGAGGGCATGGTATGACCTGCGGGTAGAAAATATGTACGAAGGATTACCAGAAAGTCGCCAACTACTAATAGATTTTTTGCAATCTTTAGAAAGTAGCACTGGCGTACCTTTGTCACGCACTATCTTAAGTGGATTTTCTCAAGGCGGAGCAATGACTTTAGATGTCGGCTCAAAATTACCCCTAGCAGGTTTAGCTGTTATGAGTGGGTATTTACATCCTGATGCAGTAACGGCAGATCAAAAAGGGATTCCGCCGACTGTAATCAGTCACGGGAGATATGATGAAGTTGTCCCACTGCAAGCTGCTTTGAAGGCACGAGAAGCTTTAAAATCTCTAAAAGTGGCTGTGGAATACCACGAATTTGACATGGGGCATGAAATAAATCCAGAAACGTTAGACGTGCTACGGAATTTCGTTGTAAATGTAATTGGCTAGTCAGAATTACGAATTTTTTATAAATTCTGGTATAAATGCTGAAAATTTTCACGAAATCTATGCCTTCTAATGAGTAATATATATAGGGTGGCTGCGTTCAGCGCAACTTAACCCAGGCTGAAAGCGAGTGCTGCATAAGGGAGGGGCTAGCATTATGACAACTCTAAGCATTTCCAGAAAAGAAATTGCTGCCATTACTGCGGCAGAAGTAGAAGAACTGGCTGCACGTCTGGATCTGGATAATTACAATAATGCTTTTGATGGTTTAAATGATTGGCATCTATTGCGAGCGATCGCATTTCAGCGTCCAGAGTTAGTTGAACCCTATATCTATCTCTTAGACTTGGAACCTTACGATGAAGCGTAATTGAGAGTTAAAAGACGCGATTAATCGCGTCTGTACAAGAGTTAGGAGTAGAGACGCGATTAATCGCGTCTGTGCAAGAGTTGGAAATTAATGTTTGTAATTACTTACTCTGAAATTACTACTTACTCCTAACTTTTTACTATGACTAATCCAAAGTTGAACAGGGTTCTAATAGGTGTCGGTGGCGGTATCGCCGCCTACAAAGTTTGTGAATTGGTTTCGACGCTGTTTAAAACTGGGGTGGAAGTTCGAGTTATACTCACCCGTTCGGCACAACAATTTATTACACCTCTGACAATAGCAACCCTATCTCGTCATCCTGCCTACACAGATGATGATTTTTGGCAACCAACTCACTCTCGTCCGTTGCATATTGATTTGGGTGAATGGGCAGATGTCATGGTAATTGCTCCCTTGACGGCTAATACATTAGCCAAGTTAGCCTACGGAATGGCTGATAATTTACTCACAAATACCGTGCTGGCTTCTACTTGTCCCGTGCTGCTAGCACCGGCAATGAATACGGATATGTGGGAACAGCTATCGGTGCAGCGAAATTGGCAACAGCTATTAATAGATAGCCGATATCATGGGATGAATACAGGATCGGGTTTATTAGCGTGCGATCGCATCGGTGCTGGTAGATTAGCAGAACCTCCAGAAATTTTGGCTCATATCCAATCGCTGTTACACACTCAAGGCAAACGAGATTTAGCTGGTAAACGAGTCTTAATTAGTGCTGGGGGAACGCGAGAGTTTCTTGACCCAGTGAGGTTTATTGGTAATCCTTCTACAGGTAAAATGGGATTGGCTTTAGCGCAAGCCGCACTTCACCGAGGGGCAAATGTCACTTTAGTACATGGCCCAGCTAGTTGGGATGTACCATTAGGAGTGCAAGCAATTCCCGTAATTAGTGCCGAGCAAATGCAGCACGCCATGATGGAATGTTTACCCAATGCTGATGTAATTGTCATGTCAGCAGCCGTGGCAGATGTGAAGCCAAAAGATTATAGTACAGAGAAATTGCCCAAGCGATCGCTACCCCAAGCTTTACCCCTAGAACCAGTACCGGATATAGTCGCCCAATTAGCAAAACTTAAACAGCCGCATCAGATATTAATTGGTTTTGCTGCACAAAGTGGTGATATTGTCAAGCCAGCATTAGAAAAACTACAGAATAAAAAACTAGATGCAATTGTTGCCAATCCTATAGACCAACCTAATAGTGGTTTTGGGAGTGATAATAATCAAGCGATATTTTTAGATAGTCAAGGAAATAAGGTAGAAATTGCACCTTGTTCTAAATTAAAAATGGCTCATTATTTATTTGATTTTGTCATCAATTAAAACTTTCGTTCATGCGCTGTTCTAAAAGTTCTAATAATCCATCTACATCCTTACAAACTTGCTCAAAACAAATAGGTGGCGCTGGTTCCGGTACAAACTGAATTAACTTAATTTCACCCTTACCAATGCCAATCATCACAACTTCCACTTCCGGCTGATGATTTTCAACAATTCCCAAAATTTCCTGAAGTCGATTTTCAACTTTAATATTTAAATTTTCTATCTGCTCTTTCGGACAATAAACGAAATGCGGCGTTGGTTGCAAATCAATACCAACAGTACCCTGACTTTCACCATTTGCTAACCACAATCCCCAAAACAGCGCCGCCAATTCCTGCTGATTTGCTTTTACAAATTTATCCAACTGGCTACGCCACTTGTTATCACCCGATTCTGGTTGATTATTGCCAAAAAACATAAATAATTTGTAATGACGCTCTAGGACTCGCTAACGCTACGCTAGCGTAATTCGTAATTGAGACAGAAAGAAGACGCTAAAATTCTCTTAAACCTGATTGTACACGCCAGAGAGGAACATAAATCCCGGATTTCTCTAGCTAATTATTTATGGGTTGCCGATTCTACTAATTTCCCATGTTCCATGACATAAATGCAATCAGCATTGCGGATGGTGGAAATACGATGAGCGATCGCAGCTGAATTACCGCTTCTGTATCATCATAGCGGTTCTCGTTTGAGGTACACCCGTAAGGGCAACCCGTAAGGGCAACCCGTAAGGGCACGGCACTGCCGTGCCCCTACACCTCGCAATATAATCTTGTATCACATCTGAATTGGAACCGCTATATCCACATAATTTGACTTTTTTCGGAGATGTCTATAATGAAGGAGCTTTTGCCCGCACCTTCTTTGAAGCAACTGGTATATGCTTAATTGCCCGCATATCATAGTGTGCATCAAGAAATTTTGTATAAGAGTTGAAACTGAATATGCCAATCTCTAATATCGTCGAAGAACCACAGCTTATGCGCCTGAATCGCTGGTTTAGTGGACTGCGTGGCGATTTGACGGGAGGGCTAACAGCAGCAGTGGTGGCATTGCCCTTAGCTTTAGCCTTCGCGGTAGCAAGTGGTGTAGAACCAAAAGCGGGACTATATACCGCTATTGTGGCGGGAATTGTCGCGGCAATTTTTGGTGGTTCCCCAGTACAGATTACAGGGCCAACAGGAGCAATGGCTGTAGTTTTGGTGGGAATTGTCGCCAAGTACGGCCTTGAGAAAGTTTGGATTGCTGGGGTGATGGCTGGGATTATCCAAATTGCCTTGGGGGTTGCCAAACTTGGACAGCTAGTGAAGTTTATCCCCTATCCCGTGACGGCAGGCTTTACCAATGGTATTGCCGTGATTATATTTTGTGGTCAATTAAATAATTTCTTTGGTTTACAACTACCACGTAGCGAACACTTTTTACCGGGGCTTTGGCAAAGTTTAACTCATGTAGAAGCTCTAAATTGGGATGCTGTTGGGTTGGCAATGGTGGTGATGGCAGCCAATATTTTATGGCCCAAGATTAATACGACAATACCGGGTTCTTTGGTGGGGTTGGTATTGGCAACGGGGATAGCAACTTATTTTCATCTGGATGTACCGACAATTGGCAGCATTCCGCAATCTTTACCGATGCCCCAAGGTATTCCCCACTGGAATGATTTTAGTGTAATTCGAGAACTGATTAATCCGGCTTTGGCAATGGCTGCACTGGGAAGTATTGAATCGTTACTGTCGGCAGTTGTGGCTGATGGGATGACAGTGAGCGAAAAACACAATAGCGATCGCGAATTAATTGGTCAAGGATTAGCAAATATTATTGTCCCATTTTTTGGTGGTATCCCGGCAACAGGTGCGATCGCTCGGACTGCTGTCAATGTCCGTTCTGGCGGGAAAACTCGGCTATCTGGGGTAATTCATGGCGTTGCTTTAGCCATTATCGTTTTAACCTTAGCACCTTTAGCAGCACAGATTCCTTTAGCAGCACTTGCTGGCATTCTGATGGTGGTTAGTGTGCGGATGATTGAGTGGGAAGCCATTGGTTTATTGATGCGTGCTACCTATTCCGACTTTGCAGTGATGATTCTCACCTGGCTAGTGACAATCTTATTTGATTTAGTTCTCGCTGTAGAAGTGGGATTGATTGCAGCTGGAGCATTGTTCATCAAACGAATGAGCGATTTAAGTCTAGTAAAAGTACCTGAAACCGAAGTATTCCCCCCTGGTACTCCTCTAGAATTAGGTAAAGAAATTGCCGTTTATCGCGTAGATGGCCCCGTATTTTTTGGTGCTGCTGAACGCTTTGCTACTTTTCTCCGCGATGAACCGGAAGTGAAGTATTTAATTCTCCGGTTACGCTTTGTACCAAATATGGACACAACTGGGTTAGTAGCTTTAGAGGATATTTACCACGATTTGGAACGGCACAATTGCCGCTTAATTCTCACAGGTTTACAACCCGAAGTCCAACAACTATTAGAACGAACAGGATTGTTAAAAACAATTGGGTTATCAAATTGTTTTGAAACAACCACAGATGCGATTTGCTCTATCTCTCCTCAAATTCAAGGATGTTCTTTACCTATAGCGGCTGATTTAAAAACAAAAGAATTGATGGAATTAAATGACTAATTGTAATGAGGGCTGTTCACGAAGTGTTTTTGGAAAGTAGCCCTCACTACAAACTAATCTAAATATTTTAATATTTTTTATATAACTTGACCTGAGTTCGACGGGTTATTTAGTAATCACCTAATTGGCGGAAATATTGAAACCTCTCCCTGGTTTGACTACGCAAAACCGTCCCTCTCGCCCGTCGGAGAGGGACAGACTTGAAATTTAGTTCAAGGTAGGGAGAGGTTCGTCGAACTCATGTTAAGGGACTTCCAACAAATAAATTATCCAATCTTGTGGGGTGGGCAAGATGCCCACCCCGCAATAAATAGTTGAGTATTTTTTTATTTGGAAGTCCCTAACTTGACTCTGATTCAGATTTTTGTAACAAGTCTATTGACTTCAGAGAAGTATATTGAGACACTAATAGTTAGTTTAACTAATTAATAAACTTACATCAAAATTGTGACAATACTGACAGGAAAAATAAATCGGTCAGAACCTCCTAGCCAGCCAAAACCCTTGATTTTGGAAACTCAGGGACTCACGCGCCGTTTTGGGAAGTTAACGGCTGTTAATAACCTGAGCATATCTGTGGAAGAGGGTGAAGTCTTTGGCCTACTTGGCCCCAATGGAGCAGGGAAAAGTACAGTTATTAAAATGTTGACAACCTTGCTACCTATCAGTGCAGGGAAAGCAACCTTAGCTGGCTATGATGTGGCTCGTCAACCTAATCCTGTGAGACGGGCTATCGGTTATGTACCACAGGCGCTGTCTGCGGATGGTAGTCTCACGGGGTACGAAAATCTCTTAATTTTCGCCAAGCTGTATGGAATACCAGCCAAAGGACGCGATCGCCGCATTTATGAGATTTTAGAATATATGGGTTTGCAAGATGCGGCGAAGCGCCTGGTACGAAACTACTCTGGTGGGATGATCCGCAAGCTGGAAATTGGAATATCAGTTCTGCATCAACCCCAAATTCTGTTTCTTGATGAGCCGACTGTCGGACTAGATCCCATCGCTCGAACTCAAGTATGGCAACTTGTACTACAACTCTGTACTGATTACGGCACAACGATATTTTTAACAACCCACTTTTTAGAAGAAGCAGATAGCTTATGTAACCGAGTGGCGATTATGCAGCAAGGTGAAGTCGTAATTACAGGCACACCAAACGACTTAAAAGCTTCTTTAGATCAACCAAACGCAACTTTGGATGATGTCTTTATTCACTATACAGGCGACCAGTTAACATCAGGAGTGAACTATCGTGACACAGCAAGAACCAGACGTACTGCTCAACGGTTGGGTTAAAGCACCATCCACTGTCCGAGTCAATTTGATCTCTGCAATCAAAGAGCTAGTTACAAAAACTCTGGCGATCGCTGAATTAGAAATCCGTAAACTCCGCCACGATCCCACTGATTTAGTAGTTCGGGCTGTGCAACCAGCTTTATGGCTGCTAATTTTTGGGCAAGTTTTCTCCCGAACTCGCGCGATTCCTACAGGGAACTTACCCTATTTGGACTTTATTTCTGCTGGTATTTTGGCTCAGAGTATTTTGTTTGTGGCAATTTTTAGTGGTGGAATGACGCTAATCTGGGAGCGAGATTTAGGCATTGTCCATAAATTTTTAGCTAGTCCTACGCCTCGCGTGGCGATGGTGCTGGGCAAAGCCCTGGCGTGTGGGGTGCGATGCTTATCTCAGGTAGTATTCATTTACGGATTGGCATTTTTATTAGGTGTCAAGCTAAATCTTCATCCCCTAGCTATTCTCCAAGTACTGCTGCTAGTCATACTGGGAGCGGGAACATTTTGTATTTTTTCATTAATTATTGGCTGTTTGGTGAAAAGCCGAGAAAGGATGACGGGTATTGGACAATTGTTAACCATGCCGTTATTTTTTGCCAGCAATGCCATCTATCCGATTTCATTGATGCCCAGTTGGTTAAAGTTCATTTCCCATTTAAATCCGTTGACTTATCTGGTTGACGGCTTACGCAGCACCATGCTGCTGAATGGTACTAGCATCTATGGCTTTGGTCTGGATTGTACAATTCTCTTATTCACATTAATCATTTTGGCCATCCTTGGTGGAAAAGTTTATCCACGGGTGGCCATGTAATCAGGAGAACAACAAGCCCATGACCTTGGATAAACCTAATCAAGGTGCAACTTCCGAAGAATGTGCCGCTAGAGTAATGGATACAGTTCCATTAGTGATGCGGTTTATCCGAGCGGATATGCGTGCCCATAGTGCCGCTTTTTTATCTATACCTCAGTTGCGATCGCTAGCATTTATCAATCGCAATCCTGGCGCTTCATTATCTGACCTAGCAGAGCATTTAGGTGTCACCTCTGCCACGGCATCAGCAACCGTAGAACGCTTGGTACAACGCGATTTTGTGAAACGCTGCGCTCATCCTCAAGAGCGGCGGCGGGTGCTGCTCAATTTAACTGAAGATGGAAAACACCATCTCAAGCAATCCCAAGATCAAACTCGCGCTCATATTACCGACCTGTTAAAAGGTCTTTCAGAAGAACAAATTTCTAACATTGAAGAAGGCTTAACTCTACTAAAAAATGTCTTCGACCAAACGGAACTCAAATCCCCCTAACTCTGAGGTTGCACAGCACGATCCCTTTGCAGCCTTTAAGTTTCGAGACTATCGGCTATTTACCATTGGACGGTTGGCGCTGTTCGTAGGATCGCAAATGCAAACTGTAGCTATCGGCTGGGAACTCTATGAGCGGACTAACTCAGCGATCGCTTTAGGCGGTGTTGGGCTAGCGCAAGTCTTGCCGATGATTCTTCTCACCTTGATTACAGGACATGTGGCCGATCGCCGCGAGCGCAAAATCACGATCTTAATGTCAGTGAGCTTGCTAGCTCTCTGTTCGCTAGCTTTAGGAGTACTTTCTTATACTAAAGGTGCAGTTTTTCTAATTTACGCCTGCTTAGTATTAACAGGTGTCGCTAGGGCATTCCTCAAACCAGCCAGTGATGCCTTGATGTGGCAATTGATACCTGTTAGTGCTTTTACCAATGCAGCCACGTGGAATAGTAGTAGTTTTCAGTTAGCCGCAGTCATCGGCCCAGCCTTCGGGGGATTTGGCATTGCGCTACTAGGAAATGCTACAGGGGTTTATATATTAGCTGCGATCGCCGCGTTGCTGTGTTTTCTTTTAACGCTGGCAATTAAAGAGCAAAAAGCTATCCGTACAACTGAGTCAATCTCACTCAATGCGCTTGCTGCTGGTGCTAAATTTGTTTGGCCAAATCAGTTGATTTTAGCAGCGATTACATTAGATATGTTTGCTGTATTGTTGGGTGGTGCGTAGGCGTAGCCCGCCGTAGGCATCGCGCTTCTCCCCATTTTTGCCAAAGATATTTTACACGTGGGGCCAGTGGAATTGGGATATCTCCAAGCAGCCCATTCCATCGGGGCTTTGACTATGGCCATTACCCTGGCGTATTTACCACCCTTACGCAAAGCAGGCCCGGCCTTATTGTGGTCAGTGGTTGGCTTTGGCGTTGTCACAATTATCTTTGGACTTTCTCGTTCCTTTTGGCTATCTATGTTAATGTTGACCCTTGGTGGCGCACTAGATAGTATTAGCGTTGTGATTCGCCATACATTAGTTCAAATCAGAACACCGGATCATTTACGCGGTCGGGTTGCTGCTATTAATAGCGTGTTTATTAGTGCCTCAAATGAATTAGGGGGCTTTGAATCAGGCTTGACGGCAGCTTTATTTGGCCCAGTGATTTCTGTTGTGGGTGGCGGAATTGGCACAATTGTAGTGGTGATTGCTACGGCCATGATTTGGCCGGGAATCCGTAAATTAGGAGCTTTGCAGGAATAAAAATAGAAGCATTTATCTATTGGATTATATGGCGTTGCATCTCTGAAATTATCTAAATTCAAATTGGGAGAATAAGATGGCACGTAATCGCAATAAATTTGCTGAATTTTGGTCAATTATCAGTGCCTAATCGCAAGTTAAAATTGGTCATTGAAGGCTTGAGAGATCGCAATTTGTCGTTCAAAACTCTGCTGTGCTTCTTGTAATGGTAAGTCAGCGTCTTTAAGGCTGGTGGCATCAAGGTTTGTATTTTTAAGATTAGCATTTTGCTAAACCCCTTGTCTTGCAAAAACTAGCAAAACTTTGGTAAAACTGTTGGAGGTAAATTATCAGTAGCTTGAGAAGTACAAATGAAAACCACTGGTATTCATCATATAGCTATTATTTTTTCTGACTACGAGCGCTCCAAAAGGTTTTATGTCGAAACTTTAGGTTTTTCGATTATTGAAGAGACTTTTCGCGCCGAGAGAAATTCTTATAAATTAGATTTACTAGTGGGAGAAGATGCTCAAATAGAGTTATTCTCTTTTCCTACTCCTCCACAACGATTTAGTACTCCAGAAGCTTGTGGTTTAAGACATCTTGCTTTTAAAGTCGATGATATTGAGGAAACTGTTTTTTACTTAAACTCGCAAGGTGTTGAAACAGAAAATATCAGAATTGACGAAATCACAGGTAAGAAATTTACTTTTTTTAAAGATCCAGATAATTTACCATTAGAAATTTATGAAAATTAAGGTTCAATATGATTATCAGAGGATATAAACTATCTGATACCAAAGAAATCATGAAATTATTTTACGATACAATTCATGAAATAAATATTTGTGATTATACTCAAGAACAAGTCGATGCTTGGGTACCAAAAAATATTGATTATGAAGTTTGGCACAAAAGATTACAAGCCAAGCTTCCCTACATCGCTGAAAAGAATGGTGAAATAGTTGGGTTTGGAGAATTAGAAGCAGATGGTCACATTGATTGTTTTTATTGCCATAGCAAATACCAAAGACAAGGTATTGGCTCAAAACTCTTAAGTTATATAGAAAATACTGCAAAATTGCAAGGAATTAAACGACTTTATGCAGAAGTAAGTATTACTGCAAAGACATTTTTTGAAACCAAGGGGTTTAGCGTAGTTAGGGAACAGCAAGTGGAACGGCAGGGAGTTTGGTTGAAAAACTATGTTATGGAAAAATACTTATGAATTTTGACAATATCTGCAAATTTTTAGCTGAAAATTTCTCCAGTGACTTCGCTACTTGGTTATTAGGCGAACCCATCACTTTAACCGAACTAAGCTCAAAAGAATTATCTCTCGAATCAATTCGTGCTGATGCTCTAATTCTGCTACAGTCGGAGCAAAACATCTTACATCTGGAATTTCAAACCCAACCCGATGCGGAAATTCCTTTTCGGATGATTGACTATCGATTGCGAGTGTATCGCCGTTTTCCAGACAAAACAATGCATCAAGTTGTAATTTATCTCAAGCAGACAAATTCAGATTTGGTACAACAAAATACATTTACAATTGCCGGGACACGCCATGAATTTGGAGTTGTCAGACTTTGGGAACAACCAACCGAAGTATTTATGAGAACACCTTGACTGTTACCCTTTGCGGTTTTGAGTAGTACAATTGATCGAGAAGTCGTGCTTAACCAAGTTGCACGCCAGATTAATAATATGACAGAATCAAGAAATCAAAGTAATATTGCTGCTTCCACAGCGATTTTAGCTGGTTTAGTATTGGACAAAGAGGTTATTAGACGAGTCTTGAGGTCAGATATTATGCGCGAGTCAGTAATTTATCAAGATATTTTAGAAGAAGGCAAAGCTGAAGCTTTACTTGAAGTGGCAATCAACCTTTTTAAGACTGGTATGCCATTAGAACAGATAGCAACATTGACAGGGTTATCTATTGACCAGTTACAGTATTTGAAGGTAACTGAGTCTGATGATTCCAAATAAATAATCGGTGCAGGTTGACTGCACCGATTGCACAATTTATATTTCATTGCACCGGACGTTTCCCTCACGCCAATGCTGATGCTTGGGGCTTGGCAAAAATCATTCTTCCTGCGGTGGTTTGCAAAGCACTGGTGACTACTACTCGTATTTCACCACCTACATAACTGCTGCCTTCTTCAACAACTACCATTGTGCCATCATCTAAGTAGCCAATACCTTGACTAGGTTCTTTGCCTTCCTTAAGAATTTTTAAATCAAGGTTGTCGCCAGGTAAATAACTAGGACGGACGGCGTTCACTAAATCATTTACATTCAAAACAGGTACTTTCTGAACGCTAGCGACTTTAGATAAGTTGTAGTCGTTGGTTAGCAATGTACCGCTAATTTCTTGGGCAAAACGCACTAACTTGGCATCCACTGTGGGAATATCTTCGTAGTCAACTGCATTAATCAAAATGCGATCGGGATAATCTTCCTTAATGCGGTTGAGAATTTCTAGTCCTCGCCTTCCCCGCACCCGCTTTTGGTCTTTACTAGCATCGGCTACTTGTTGGAGTTCTTGCAAGACAAACTGCGGTACGAGAATTTGTCCCTCTAAAAACCCTGTTTCTAGTAGCGCTTCAATGCGACCATCGATAATGCAACTGGTGTCTAAAACTTTGGTATTAGCTGGTTTTAGCGTTCCTTCCACAACCATCGATTCCACAGTGTTGGGATTAATGAACCGTAATAAGCCCCGCCCGTGGGTATCTGCCAAGTTCATACCAGTGACGGAGAGGATAATACTACCGACAACTGCCACCAGTGGCTTGATAAATCCAAAATCCGCCGGGATAGGTAGTAAGAATAATGGGGCTAGCATGAGGTTAGCTAGCAATAACCCAATTACTAAGCCAATGGCACGAGTTAAAATCACTTCCAGAGGCATTTCTTTGACTTGCGATTCTAGGCGACGATATGTTGTCTGGAAACTCAGCCCGATCGCACCACCAATAATAGCGGCAAAGACGGCAACAACTAAGCGCAAAGCTTCAAGATTTGTTACCTGATCTAACGTGCCATTAGGTAGCAGTTCAATGCTGTAGAATCCGATTCCCGAAGCTGCGAGGATAAATGAGAAAATGATAATTGCGTCAAGCATGGTTATTTTGTTCTCCTGCAACTGTGTTCACCGATAAAGTTAAGTATTTTTTATTTCATCGGTAAGATAAACTCATCAATATTGACTTACACTAAGGGTTTAGGCTGACAATATCTGCAATTATTATAACTAAAGGCTTTTATCTTAATATTTTTCATTGTTTCTTTGTAAAACGACAAAAGTTTGTAAATAAACTACTCATTTTCATTGTCTCTAATTCGCAGTTGGCTTAACTTCAAACTTTTCTCAAAATGAGTCAAAAATTTAGTGTTTCTGGAATTGCGAGTTCTGCTTACGTGCATATTCCCTTTTGCAGGCGGCGGTGCTTTTATTGTGATTTCCCGGTGTCTGTTGTGGGCGATCGCTTGCGAGGCGAAACATCTGGTACTATCTCCCAATATGTTGAGGTGCTATGTCAAGAAATTGCCATTACACCAGCCTTTGTCCAACCCCTAAAGACAATTTTCTTCGGTGGTGGTACTCCTTCGCTGCTATCAACGGAACAGCTACAACGGATAGTGGGAGAATTGGAGAAGCATTTTGGTATTGCAACTGGTGCAGAGATTTCTATGGAGATTGATCCAGCTACCTTTGATTTAGCGCATATAGCAGGTTATCGCAGTGCAGGCGTGAACAGGGTAAGTTTGGGCGTACAAGCCTTTCAAGAGGAATTATTGCAGAGGGCGGGGCGATCGCACTCAGCTGAAGATATTTTTGCAGCTGTGGAATTAATCCACCAAGTTGACATTCCCGAATTTAGCTTAGACTTAATTTCTGGGTTGCCGCATCAGTCTTTGGATCAATGGCAAGATTCTCTAACAAAAGCAATGGCACTTTTACCCACTCATATTTCTATCTACGATCTTACCATCGAGCCAGGTACAGCCTTTGGTCGTTACTACAAACCTGGTGATACTCCAATGCCTACGGATGAAGCCACAGTCAAAATGTACCAAATGGGGCAACAGGTTTTGACTGGTGCAGGTTATGAGCATTATGAGATTTCCAATTATGCTCAACCTGGTCATCAATGTAAGCATAATCGAGTGTATTGGGAAAACCGCCCTTACTATGGCTTTGGGATGGGTGCAGCGAGTTATCTTGACGGGAAACGCTTCACTCGTCCGCGCAAGACTAGGGAGTATTACCAATGGGTGGAAGCTGGCGGTGTGATTGATTGCGATGTAACTCCTCCAAAGGAAGTATTGTTAGAAACGTTGATGTTGGGGTTGCGTTTGGCGGAGGGTTTGAGTTTGGCGGTGTTGGTGGAGACGTTTGGCGAAGAAAAGGTGGAAGAGATTTGCAGGTGTTTGCAAAGGTATTTTGATAAAGGTTGGGCGGAAGTTGCAGGGGGAAGGTTGCGTTTGATTGATCCCCAAGGGTTTTTGTTTTCTAATGTGGTGTTGGCGGAGTTGTTTGAGAAGTTGGGGTGACGAACCGCAGAGGCAATAGAGTTGCCAGTGCGTTGCGGGGGTTTCCCCCGTTGTAGCAACTGGCGCGGCACAGAGGAAGGAGGGGAGAGGGGATTTATGGAAAAAGATAAAGTTAGAAAGGCTGTGATTCCGGTAGCTGGTTTTGGAACTCGGTTGTTTCCAGCTACTAAGGTATTGAAAAAAGAACTTTTCCCGATTATTGATCGAGATGGTAGGGCAAAACCTGTCATTCTCGCAATTCTTGAAGAGGCAATTAATGCTGGAATTGCAGAAGTTGGGATTGTGGTACAACCGGACGATCGAGAAGTATTTGCAGATTTATTGAAAAATCCACCTAAAAAAGAGCTTTTTGATAAACTTTCACCACAGAATAAAGAATATAGCCGATATCTCGAAGATTTAGGCAGCAAAGTTACTATCTTATTGCAAGAGGAACAATTAGGTTATGGTCATGCGGTATTTTGTGCCAAGGATTGGGTACAAGATGAGCCTTTTTTGCTAATGTTGGGCGATCATATTTATGCATCTGATATTGCAAAATCTTGTGTGGGTCAAGTTTTAGATATTTATAAACAAGATAATAAAAGTGTTGTGGGTTTAACTACAATGCCAGAAGAAATTATTCATAAAGCTGGTTGTGTAACAGGAGTTTGGCAAGACATAAACTCGATTTTGTCAGTTACACAACTCTATGAAAAACCGACCATTGAGTATGCAAAACAGCATTTGCGTGTAGAGGGAATGACAGAAAATGAGTTTTTAGGTATATTTGGTTTGTATTTACTTACGCCGAAAATTTTTGACTTTCTAGGAGAACACATCAACCAAAATTTCCGAGAAGGAGGTGAATTTCAGTTAACATCCTGTCTAGAAAAATTGCGTCAAGAAGAGGGAATGACAGGATATATTGTTAAAGGTAACTGTTTTGATACAGGTTTGCCAGATGCTTATCGTCAGACAATGATTGATTTTAGAAATTTCTAGATTAATCTTAGTTAAAAAACAAAAAGATCCCCGACTTCTTGAAGAAGTCGGGGATCTGAGCGTCTCAGTAGCCTTTAATTACGAATTACGAATTACGAATTATGAATTATTTTGCAACAGTTGCTCGCGGATTAGAAACCCTGGCGGCTCAGGAGTTAGAGCAACTGGGTGCCGATTCTGTAGAGCCAGGATTTTGTGGTGTAGCTTTTGAGGGCGATCGCACTCTACTTTATCGCGTCAATCTCTGGGCTAGGCTGCCGTTCCGAATCTTGGTAAATATCCGTGAGTTTCCTTGCCAAGATGCGGAGGATCTCTATCGCGGCATCCAAACCATTGATTGGCAAAACTATTTAACGCCAGATATGACGCTGGCTGTGAATGTCACGGGCAAAAACAAACACCTCAACCACAGCCACTTCACATCTCTCCAGGTCAAAAATGCGATCGTTGATCAGCAGCAGGAAAAGCTGGGTGAGCGTTCAAATGTAGAGCTTCATGAACCAGATGTGCGGGTGAATGTTCATATTGAACGCGACTTTTGTACCGTCAAACTCGACAGTTCTGGAAATAGTCTGCACCGCCGAGGCTATCGCCCTGCGGTTGGAATAGCCCCTCTCAAGGAATCTCTGGCTTCTGCCCTCATTCAACTTTCCGGTTGGCAGCCAAACCAGATGTTCTACGATCCTCTGTGTGGATCTGGGACTTTACCTTTGGAAGCTAGCTTAAAAGCACTTAATATCGCACCGGGGCTATTTCGTGATTGCTTTGGATTTGAAAATTGGCTCGATTTTGACCTGCCCCTTTTAGAAAAGCTGCTCCAAGAAGCTAAGGATAGTCAACTTGATACCCTTCCCGCACCTATTTGGGGAAGCGATCGCGATGAAAATGTAATTGAGCAAGCGATTAACAATGCTCAAAATTGCGGCGTTGATAATCATATCTGGTTTTCTCAAATGGAACTTGCTGATGTTGTCGCCCCCGCAGATAGTGGAATTTTATTGTGCAATCCACCTTATGGCGAACGGCTGGGACGAGATAGTGATTTGGGGGAATTTTACAAACTTTTGGGTGATGTCTTGAAACAACGCTTCAAAGGCTGGACTGCATTTGTGCTGAGTGGGAATAAGGAACTGTCTCAATCGATTGGGCTGAAATCATCCAAACGGATTGCAGTGTACAACGGAACTATACCTTGTCAGTTAATGAAATATGAACTCTACTAAGAGCGATTTGTAGCTACGAATGATTCGCCCTGTGAATGGTACATCTCTGCTGTATTTGAAGATGAATCAGAAACAGAGTCAACCCTGTTTAACTTCTGTGAAGAACCAGCTTTAACAATCGGGTAAATTTCCCACTGCGATCGCGCTTGACAGACGTTTACATCTTGACTCCAGGCATAATAACAAAAGCCCTACCTAGAAAATATCTATAGGACTCATATTTGATTTTTGAACAAAACTCAGTACACCTTTATTCCTTCTTTCCAGTCCCCAGTCCCCAGTCCCTTACCTCTACGAGTGATTCAGAAATCAAATCGGATTGCTATAGTTGGGGCTTGATATTAGAATTGACGCAAGCGCTGCTAATTGTTTCTTTTGTCTGAGTTACCAGTTTGATTTGATGGTTGGTGCTTTTGTATCACCAGCTCCATCTGGCAAGTCACCGCATTGATTCTATGTTTAACCTTATCAAAATCAATATTCATCCAAATATAGGCTTTTTCAGGTATTTCCCGTTTAAGACTCATATATTGTTTTCTTTGTCAAGATATTTTTTTTATATCTATACAATATACCTATCTCAATTTCTAAACTACTTTCTCTAGACATACAAGTAAATATATTTAATGTTTGCTTAAGCTTTTATGTTAAGTTTTCTTTGAAAAATCGCATTTCTAGCATTACCGCCTCAACTTCATCTAAGGTGTTGTAGAAATGTGGTGCAATGCGAATTTCGAGTGGAGAACGATAATCCACAAAAAAACTCGGATGAAGTCGAGCTAAGGCTAATATTGGGAGAGTCGCATTAAGAAAATCTACAAGTTCCTCTTTTGTCAAGTCAGCTAATAACCTTAATTCACAAATAAAATTAGGTTAACTAATTATTAACTTTTTGTCGATTTCTTTTTAGAAGATCAATACCTTATTAGTAAATAATGCGGCAAGACCTGTATCAAAATATATGTTAACCACATAACTTTAAGGCTGTAAAGAGTCTATGGTAGGGCAAACGCATCTATATACTATTCATAAGCATTTCAAGGTAGTCTTCAGTCTATAGGACTAGCCCTTTCAAGGTGACTCTTAAAACCTCTGCTTTCTCCTCTGCGTCTCTTTTGCTTCTGCGGTTTAAAAGTATTTTATTAAACCACTCCAGACGCAGAGAACACAGAGAAAAGAAGAATTATTGCCCAAAAATTTTACCCACCTTGAAAGGACTAGTCCTCAAAGATAAATTAACGTCACCTTTTTTGTGGATAAATTTTTCAGAATTGATTGAAGTTGATAAAAATGAATATTTACTTTATAAAAGATATTCTTCCCAAATAAAGTTAACTAAGCAGCAGGTAGTGGTCAGGATTTACGTAATTGGCACAAGCGATGGCACAGCATGGACACTAACTAGCAATTAACGTGAATATAGCCTCTACTTATTTTCTCCTTATTACAATACTGCTTCGCTAATGCGATTTCTATTGCAAATACAAAGCTTTTGAAATGTTAGTCAACAATATTTATGTACTATGAAATGGCGATCGCATTGTGCCAGTTACGTAAATCTTGTGGTACTTAAATAATTGTTGTTAGATGTTGTACCAAATCTGCTGCTTGTCTTACACCCTCTATTCGCTCCACAGGCTGACCCTGCTTAAAAAGTACTAGAGTTGGGAGAGCAGAAATTTGATACTTACCAGCCAATTCTGTGTATTTGTCTGTGTCAATTTTGACAATCCGCAGGCGATCCTTAAGTTGGGCATTTACTTGCTCTAAAATTGGCACCATCATCTGACATGGGCCACACCATTCAGCATAAAAATCCACTAATACAGGTACATCAGAATCAGACAACATCTCTTCAAAGCTGTTAAATTGTTTTTTAGTTGCCATGTGACACACACCGATTTTTAATTATTTCTTTCAATGGTAATTCTTATAAAATAAAATCGCTATAGGAACATGGGTTTTTCTTGGTAAAAGATTACATTAGTTAATATAGATCAAGAATATTAAATAATTCTAATAAAATACACATATTATTTTATTTAGAGAAAATAAAAGGGTTTAAGACCCCAACCATAAAGGTAGTCCCAGTTTCAGTCGGGGTTGAAATCTCCCGGAGTTGCTCCTCTTCTCCCTTGGCGCTAGCCTCTCCCTTTGGGAGAAGGGGAGACGCTACGCGAACGTCTGAAAATGTCTTTAATTTTGAATTTTGAATTTTGAATTTTGAATTTTGAATTGTTAAATGTTCCCTAAATCGCCATAAGATAATTAGCGCGGTATTTCTAAGATCGAGGGAGATTAAATGACACTATTAAAAGATAAAGTTGCAATTGTCACAGGTGCTTCACGGGGAATTGGGAGAGCGATCGCAATTGAATTAGCCACACAGGGAGCGATCGCAGTTGTTAATTATGCCAATTCGAGTGCAGCAGCCGAGGCAGTTGTTACGGAAATTACAGCAGCAGGAGGGGAAGCGATCGCTATTCAAGCAGATGTTTCTAAAAGCGATCAAGTAGACATACTAGTTAACACCGTCATGGAAAAGTTTAAGCGTGTGGATATTTTAGTTAATAATGCAGGAATTACCCGCGACACACTACTTTTGCGTTTGAAGCCAGAAGATTGGCAAGCTGTGATAGACCTTAATCTAACGGGTGTTTTCTTATGTACACGCGCCGCCAGTAAAATTATGCTCAAACAGCGATCGGGACGAATTATTAACATTACCTCGGTTGCTGGGCAAATGGGCAACCCAGGGCAATCCAACTACAGCGCCGCCAAAGCAGGAGTCATCGGCTTCACCAAAAGCGTTGCCAAAGAACTGGCTACTCGCGGCATCACCGTTAACGCCGTCGCCCCTGGATTTATCGCCACCGATATGACTAGCGATCTTAAGAACCCCGAAGATATTCTGAAATATATCCCTCTCGGTCGCTTCGGTCAACCCGAAGAAGTCGCTGGTATGGTGCGCTTCCTCGCCGCCGATGCCGCCGCCAACTACATCACCGGACAAGTTTTTAATGTCGATGGCGGCATGGTAATGGCGTAAATAGTTTAAGCAGTCAATAAATAATTTGAGATTTTACATAAATAGGGGCGCACAGCTAGTTGTGCGCCCCTATTTATATACAAATAATTTTGGATAATTTATTTTTGGAGTGCTGCTTCACCAAAATCCAAAATTTAAAATCTAAAATCTAAAATTCAGTCGAAGTATATATGCACCACACACAGAAAAAACCATAGTAGGGCTAGCATTGCAATGCCCGCCCCACAAGCAACTAAGGCTGTTGGCGTATCCTTTGCCAGACAGTAAAACCCAAAAGAAGGATAATGCTAATGGCGGTAGTCATCATCACAGCAAAACTCATGCCTTGTATTCTCATTGCCAACAAGTTGAAAAATAAGGTAATTGACCAAAGCGTGAACGCAGCATGGCGCTGGGAGAGTCCCCAAGCAAGTAAGCGGTGGTGCAGATGGTCTTTGCCAGGAGTACTAAGAGGGTTATTTCCTGCTAGTAGCCGCCGCACAAATACTTGCGTGGTGTCCAGCACTGGTAACAACAGAAATAAAACCGTAGGAATTAGCGCATAAACTGTGTTTTGTTGCAGTTTGCCTAAAATACTAGTTGCTGCCAGCACATAGCCAAGAAAGTACGCTCCGGCATCACCCATAATAATTCGTGATGGATGGAAGTTATGGCGCAAAAAGCCTAATGCAGCACCTCCCAAGGCTGCGAGTACCAAAATTGCCGCCGCACGATTGTTAAATTGGGCTGCAACGCCCAACAAACTCATGGCGGTAATAAAGCTGATTCCTCCTGCCAAACCATCCATACCATCCATCAAGTTGATGGCGTTGGTAATCCCTACTACCCACAACACTGTCAGCGACATAGACAGAAGTGAGTCGATGGGAGTGCCAAACATAACTTTGACACTGATACCATTAGCAACCAGCAACAGTGCTGTGACAATTTGCGCCCACAATCGCACAGAGGGCGGTAAGCCGAACTGATCGTCGATAAAGCCCACAAGGACTAATATCGAACCCCCCAACAGAATAGTGAGCACCTGAGCCAATACGTTTTGGAGTTCGATCGGTCGTAAAAGGCTAGCTAATACCAACGCAGCAATTACACCCGCGTAGATAGCCAGCCCCCCTGCATTTGGTAAAGGTTCTCGATTCAGTCGGCGGGCGTTGGGTTGGTCAGCCCAACCTACTCGCAAGGCAAATTTGCGGACTGTGGGAATTAAACGCCACGTTACAAGCCAAGCGAAGAGAAACGTAAATACTACTGCCAACCAGCCGGTGCCGCTAGGATCGGCAATACCAAGCAATTTAAGGGAGTTGTCTAGATTCATCTCCCAATTCAAGCATTACTGCCAGTATCTAATATGAGCATCACCTGTATATTAATCAATTTTTTTTATTTCCATTTGTAACTTGAGCCGCTTGAGAGATTAGCACTCTTGCTCTGTGAGTGCTAAATTGTCTAATGGAAGCGCTGGAGAAATAAAACATGGCGAAAATTATTGCATTTAATGAGGAATCTCGGCGAGCTCTAGAAAGGGGTGTTAACGCCCTTGCTGATGCCGTAAAAATCACCTTGGGGCCTAAAGGTCGTAATGTGCTTTTAGAGAAAAAATTTGGCGCACCTCAAATTGTCAACGATGGTATCACTGTTGCCAAGGAAATTGAATTAGAAGATCCTTTAGAAAATACTGGTGCAAGACTCATCCAGGAAGTAGCCTCAAAAACTAAAGATGTCGCTGGAGATGGTACAACCACCGCTACCGTTTTGGCACAAGCCTTGATTCGGGAAGGTTTGAAGAACGTCGCGGCGGGTAGTAACCCAGTTAGCTTGAGACGCGGGATCGACAAAACTATTGAGGCACTAGTAAAAGAAATTGCCAAGATAGCCAAGCCAGTAGAAGGAAGTGCGATCGCCCAAGTTGCCACTGTCTCTGCTGGTAACGATGAAGAAGTTGGCCAAATGTTAGCCCAAGCAATGGAAAAAGTCACCAAAGATGGTGTCATTACCGTTGAAGAATCTAAATCTCTCACCACTGAACTAGAAGTAGTTGAGGGGATGCAGATTGACAGGGGTTATATTTCACCCTACTTCGTCACCAACAACGAGCGGCAAATCGTAGAATTTGAAAACGCGCGGATCTTGGTGACAGATAAAAAAATCAGCAGCATTCAAGATTTAGTGCCAATCTTGGAAAAAGTCGCCCGTTCTGGTCAGCCCTTGTTAATTATTGCTGAAGATGTCGAAGGTGATGCTTTGGCAACTTTGGTAGTGAACAAAGCGCGGGGTGTATTGGCAGTGGCTGCCATTAAAGCGCCTGGGTTTGGCGATCGCCGCAAAGCTCTGTTAGAAGATATTGCTATTCTCACAGATGGGCAATTAATTTCTGAAGAAATCGGCTTAAGTTTGGATACTGCTGCTCTAGAAGCATTGGGAACTGCCCGCAAAATCACCATTGACAAAGAAAGCACCACCATTGTAGCTGGTAGTGTCACCAAGCCAGAGGTACAAAAGCGGATTGGTCAAATTCGCAGGCAGTTGGAAGAAACCGATTCTGAATACGATCAAGAAAAACTGCAAGAACGCATCGCCAAGCTTGCTGGTGGCGTGGCAGTGATTAAAGTCGGTGCGGCAACCGAAACCGAACTAAAAGACCGCAAACTGCGGATTGAAGACGCACTGAACGCCACTAAAGCTGCGGTGGAAGAAGGTATTGTTCCTGGTGGTGGAACGACTTTAATTCACTTAGCCAAGGCGGTAGAAGCGATTAAAAAGACCTTAGAAAATGACGAAGAAAGAATTGGGGCTGATATTGTTGGACGAGCGCTAGAAGCCCCCTTGCGTCAGATAGCAGATAATGCAGGTGCTGAAGGTTCTGTGATCGTCTCTAAAGTCCGAGAGAGCGAATTCAACATTGGCTACAACGCTGCTACTGGCGAATTTGAAGACTTGATCGCGGCTGGTATTATCGACCCTGCCAAAGTCGTGCGTTCAGCTTTGCAAAATGCTGGTTCCATTGCTGGTTTGGTCTTAACCACCGAAGCGATCGTTGTTGAAAAACCAGAGAAAAAATCTGCTGCTGCTGCCCCTGATATGGGCGGCATGGGTGGCATGGGCGGCATGGGTGGCATGGGCGGTATGGGCGGCATGGGCATGTTCTAACTTCTGCTCACCCAGATAAATATGTTTTCAGCAGTTTGTCTTGCCAAGGCAAACTGTTTTTTTATAGCATTGCTGATTCAGAGCCGATATGTTATACCAATTCGTAATTCGTAATTCGTAATTGAGATTCTTCAGATTAAATCTGGACGATAACCAAATTATCCACTTATTTTGTATTAAAGTTTGTAAAATTACGTGGAAATGGTTATTAGTCACTATTCAATTATTTTTCCTAATGACTAATGACTAATGACTAATGACTAATGACTAATAGGTAATATTGCATGGCACGAAAACTGCGTCGTCTTTCCAAAATACTAAATAAGCCATACGAAGATGAGTTTCATCACCAACCAGGGACTATACCTGGAACCATTTTTATTGATGCAGATGCTCCACTACCGATAATTTTCTTGATTGACTATAACCAAACCAATTTCATCCGCGAACAAATAGCAACTCCAGAGGAGTGTGTTCCATATATTGATAGCGAATCCATTTCTTGGGTAGATGTACAAGGTTTAGGTAGTCAAGATATATTACAACGATTGGGTAAAGTTTTTGAGTTACATCCTCTAGTTTTAGAAGATATAGTCAATGTGCCGGAGCGTCCTAAAACAGAGGATTATGAAGACCAATTGCTATTCATTGCCCGCATGGTAGTAGCAAAAGAAAGAACATGTGGTTTTTACAGCGAACAAGTGAGTTTGATATTAGGGAAAAATTATTTGCTGACAGTCCAAGAAGAACCAGAACATGATTGTTTTGAAGGAGTGCGATCGCGAATTGAAAAAAGCAAAGGGATCATTCGCAAACAAGGAGCCGATTATTTAGCTTATGCCGTGTTAGATGCAATTATTGATGGTTTTTTCCCAGTTTTAGAGCTTTATGGAGAGCGAATCGAAGAGTTGGAAGAGGAGGTAATAGTCAGACCTACCCCGCAAACACTACAAAATATTTATCAAATTAGGCGAGAATTACTGCAACTACGTCGGGCTATCTGGCCCCAGCGAGATGCAATTAATTCTTTGATTCGAGATGGCAGTGAATTGATTGGTGAAGAAGTGCGAATCTACTTGCGAGATTGTTATGACCATACAGTGCAAGTGATGGACATGGTAGAAACTTATCGAGAACTAGCATCTGGATTAATGGATGTGTACCTTTCGGCAGTGAGTAATAAAATGAATGAAATCATGAAGGTACTAACGATAGTTTCAACAATTTTTATTCCACTGACTTTTGTGGCGGGAATATATGGTATGAATTTCAATACTGAAAAATCACCATATAATATGCCGGAATTGAATTTTTATTGGGGCTATCCAATTTGCTTGGCAGTGATGGCTGCGATCGCAGCTAGTTTGCTATTCTTCTTTTGGCAACGGGGTTGGCTGCAAAATTCTGTAACAATTAAGCGTAATTAATAATTGCAGATGGATGACGAATCAAATATACATTCATTAATATCGGAGTTAATATTCTAATTTATGAGGAGTAGTGACCAGAATTTAATAGTTTTGACTGTTTATATTATCGGTGTTTCTTATGTTTTTAACCGCATGGTTGAATCAATTGACGATCAAGTTAAGTTCGAGTTTAAAAAAGGAATCGTTGACGAGCAACTCAAAGAACAAAATCTCGACGATAAAATTGGGATTTCCTTTAAACTCAAATCCTCATACCCAATTGACGATTTGAAAGATTTAGGAATTAGCGTTGAAAATAAATCTGATAATGTTGCTGTATACGTTGACTGGGACAACAGTTCTTTAGTAGTTGAACATAGCAAACAATCGCGCCGCGTGATTCGGAAATCACCAGACTTAACCCGCGACTTAGCAGTACCCCAAAGTCCTAGCCTGATTGCTCCCAAGAAAACACTTTCGGAAACGGTGACAGCAGAAGATGTATTCGAGCGGGATCAAGTAGCTGGAACCTATTTAGCGAAAAAACCACTAATTGATATCAACGGACTGCAAAAAGGGCAAAAAAAATTGTACAACGACTTTATTAACAGAAAAAAGGAGTTAGACTTTTCCCTACAACTGGTGCTAAGGATATCTGAAGTGCGTTTAGGTTTAGCCCCAGGTCGTGATTTTCCCTCCATTAGTATTATCAATTGTCCTTTCACGGTCAGGAAACTACCTTGGACTTACGCCTTACCGTGGAATAAAAAAAAGCAATAGCAACCAGACAGACTATGCCATCCAAGATTACACTGGATCTAAGGAGAGAGTAGACGCAGGCGGTTGCAGATCAGTCATAGTCACTGGTTTGAGGAAAGTCCGGGCTCCCGAAAGACCAAACTTGCTGGATAACGTCCAGTGCGAGCGATCGTGAGGATAGTGCCACAGAAAGATACCGCCAAGACTAGGGACTGGGGATTAGGGACTGGGGACTGGGAAAAATTTTCCTAATCCCCAATCCCTAATCCCCAATACCCAACTTGGTAAGGGTGCAAAGGTGCGGTAAGAGCGCACCAGCAGTATCGAGAGGTGCTGGCTCGGTAAACCCCGGTTGGGAGCAAGGCGATAGGAACTACGGTTGGTCTTTTCCCAGTTCCGCTCAATGAGAGCCGCTAGAGGCGTTTGGTAACAAGCATCCCAGATAGATAACTGCCCTCGCAAGAGAACAGAACCCGGCTTATGTACTGCTCTTTCCCCTGCAATGGAGTATGAACCTTTCACGGTTTGTACTCTATTATTTTTTGTATGGGTTTTGTCCGGTGGTTAATTCATCATTTAAAGCATTCCCAGTATCTCTAATGGTGTAATCGCGTAATGCTCTCAAGCTTTTAACTTCTAATTCTGTGCGTGTAAACATAAAATAGAGTTACCTCTTGTAAAAGTGGGAATCGGTGGTGAACTAATTTACAAGACACGATCGCCACCAATACAAAACTCTATTCCGTTGTTAACATCGACTTAAAGCTATATTTACGTTTCTATATAAATGGCTAAAGCTAAGGGTAAACCTGAAAATTTTGGAAACCAACCAAGCAAGGAATTAACCGAACAATTGAATTTTCGTGTCACCAAGGAAATGAAGCAAGAGGTAAAAGCTAAAGACGATCCTCCTGAGTTTTGCCGTCAAGCTATTCAACTGGAGTTTAGACTAGGCTATGCAAAACGACCCAGCACTGCTGAGTTAATCAGAGACTTAGCGAAATGATGAATAATCTTTAG
>NZ_JBALDL010000066.1:0-83306 GCF_036917465.1 Nostoc sp. | reverse complement strand
ATTATTTGTTTACTTGGTCTATCACCTGATATTTATGGTCATTTGGTCGATAATTCCTCTTAGTCAAATCCTATTACGCGAACGGTGAGTAACAAAGTCAGTAAACCTGAAGATGCAATGTCTAAGATGCTGATTATCCTTGCAGATTTTCACTTCGGCATTTTCGGTGGACTACCTACTCGCATCCTCTATATGCTCATCGGCTTAATGCCTACTGTTTTATTAATCACTGGGATGATAACCTGGCAACGCAGGTGATTGCCTGCGTTGGATGGATCTATGCCAAGTGCCAAGGCTGATGGCAAAACAAGGCTAGGTATTCTGAGCAAAGGCCGAGCTTTCTAAGCCTTGGCTCCTAAATTCTTACCCAGGATCTGCAATCTGGCTGCCTTCTTTGATTTCCTCTGTGGGATGGAGAATGACTATTTCTCCTTCCTTCAATCCATCTTTGATGGCAGCTTCAAAATTATTCCGATGGTCAATCTCAACTACACGTGTTTTTGCTTTACCCTTTTCTACCACAAAGGTACACCAAGACTGCTGACAGCGAAAAAGGGCGCTCAGAGGAACGATGAGGACATTTTCTCCTTGCCAAACCACAATTCTTGTTTCTACACGGTAGTTGTCACCCAAAGGCACTGAAGAATCTACAAAGTCACCGATGATGTTAACCCGTTGTTCTTCAACCCCAAGAGCAGAAACCTTAGTAAATGCTGAAGGCTCAATTTTTCGCACTCTTGCTTCTAAAGTTTTGTCCCCGCCCCAACGTTCAATTAAAATTTTCGTTCCTGGCTTTACCTTCACAGCATCACTAGAAAGGATGTCAGCTACCAATTCTAGTTTTGAGGGATTACCTAACTCTAACAAAGGAGTTCCAGCCTCCACGTACCGGGCACTCTCTTGCAGTACTCGCAGAACACTTCCATCTGAAGGAGAGCGGATATCGCTACGAGCAGCATTATCAGCTAGGTTAGCAAGTTCAGCTTTGACACTGGCAATCCGGGCATCATAGACATTAAATAGGTAGTCGGGGTCGCGCTGCTGTGCGCGTAACAGATCAAAGGATTTCCTGACAGCTACTACCTCAGCCGCAGCACTATCAACCTGTCGTTGTTGTGCCTCTAATTCTCTAAGGCGGGTGATTTGCAATAACTGGGCACTTTCGAGATTTTGACGGGAAATTGCACCATCTTCTACTAATTTCTGGGCACGGATGCGATCGCGTTCTGCCTGTTCAAGTGCCGCCTTAGCTTGCTGAACCATTGCCTGAGTCTGATTTTGTGCTGCTTTAGCTGCTTCGATCTTCGCTTGGGCTTGTGACAATGCTTCTTGTTTTGGTCGTTGAATTACGATCCCTGAACGTTGTGCTTGTAACTCCTTGAGATTTGCTTGAGCTGTTTTTAACTGAGTGTCTAGAGGTAAAGGGTCAATGTGAGCAACCACTGCACCACGCTTAACAGTATCACCTTCCTTGAGTTGGATGCGAGCTAATCTACCTGCTACAGTATTTGAAATCACGAAGCGGGAACGGATACGGGTTTTAGCTTCGGCATCGACAGTGACTAGCAAAGAAGCGCGTTTAACCTGTTTGATCTCAACCCGAATCGGGTCTGGACGCAATGCTAGGAATGTCAGCGTAATTATTCCTAGCCCACTGATTATGTAAATGACCCGCTTAGGTAAATACTTCATAAAACAAATTAACAGTTACAAGTTACTAAGTAGCCGCCATCAACTCTGTTATTCATTCCCTGGTTTTAAGAACAGCAATCAGATCGAGACGATTTAGCTGGCGCTGGACAATTAGCCCACAACTAATCGCTGCTGCGACAACGACCATAATGGCGAAAGTATAGTTTGCCTTAGTGACAATTAAGGGCAAACGATAAAGTTCTGAATCATAACCAACACTCATTAAGGCAGCCAATCCAGACCCCAAAAATAGACCTAGAGGAATTGCTACCAAGATGATAATTCCTTGCTCTCCTAGTAGGATGAAAGCAATTTCGGCACGGGTGAAACCGATAATTCGCAGACTAGCTAACTCTCTCTGCCGTTCTGACAAAGAAATTTGTGCTGCATTATAGACTACGCTGACTGTAATAATAGTGGCAAAAACTAGCAGTACCTTAGTGGCTACTTGCATATTTTTACCCATAGACTCCTGAAAACTCTCTATGGATGCCTCTCGGAGAAAGACGTTAGTCACATCGGGAATCTTTTTGAGGTAGGAGTACAATTGACTACTAGCATTCAAATCGATCGCTGCGTAAACACCTGATACTGTTTGCCCTTCTTCCATGAGTCGGTTGAGAGCATAGATGTCCATATAGACATTGAAACCCATCAGTTCATCTACCAGCCCCATCACAGCAACCTGATGCACAGCATGACTACCTTCAAGTACTTCTACTGTGAGTTTTTCCCCTGGAATAACACCCAGGATTTGTGCCAGCTTAGTTGTTAGCACGACTCCATCGGTGGGGAGATTCACTGGGTAAAGATTGCGATCGACTAAATGCTGAAGTTTACCTGCTGGGTCAATTCCGGTTATGGCCATACCTTGGCGTTTGTGATGTTCAAACATCAGGTTTACAGGTACTGTCCGAAATGGTTCGGCAGAGAGGACTCCAGGAAAGTGAGTGATTTCGTACCGCACACGGTTAGGACGCGGCTCATTAAAAATAATGGTGATATCTTGTCGTTGGACAATATTGAATTGAAAATCAATTAAATAAGCTAAGGCATCTTCAAAGTAACGACCCACCACTAGTAAGGCGATCGCGATCGCAATCCCCAAAATAGAAAAGCCTGCCTGAACTGCCTTGCGTTCGAGGTTACGGCAAATAATCCGACCGGCTGGCGATAAAAAGCGGCCAATACCCAGGCGCTCAATGATTGATGGTCGAAACTTAGCTGGTGGCTCTGGTCGCATAGCTTCAGCAGGGGGTAAGGAAATAGCTTTGCGAACAGATCCAAAACCTCCCAAACAAGCTGCGCCAACACTGATGCAAATAACTGCGATCGCTAAATCTGTTCTCGCTTCATAGTGAAGTATTGGTAAGCGGAAAATCTCTGTGTAGACGTGGGTATATCCACTACCTAACCAAAACCCACCAACAATACCAATTACTGTCCCCCAACTAACAATGCTCAAAACAAGTTTTAGATAATGTCCACCAATGGCAATATTGCCATAACCTAAAGCTTTAAGTACAGCAATCTGCTCCCGTTGTGTCCCCACTAGCCGGGAAATTACGAAGTTTAACAAAAAAGCTGCGATCGCCAGAAACAGGCAAGGCATCATCGTCCCCGATACTTTGAGTTGGTCTACATCATTAGAAAAAACCTTGTTAGATAGCTGATTTTTCCGTCCATAAGCACCCAAACTACCGTAGCGCTCTAAAAGTTGGTCAAGATGCTCAATCACATCCTCTTCAAAGACTCCTGGCATGAGTCTGAGAGTGACATTGTTAAAGGCATCGTCGAGATCGAAGGCCGTCGCTAGTGCTTTTCGCCCCATCCAGATGACACCAAATCGCTTATGATCGGGAAACAGAGATCCTTCGCCTCGAACTTCATAAACATATTCGGGTGAGAGAGCGATACCGACAATCCGTAACTGCTGCCAGCGACTATTAATTACAGCTCCAATAGAGTCACCGAGATCCAGTTGGTGAGCTTCAGCAAAAGCTTCACTCACTAAAACTTCATCACCTCGTTCTGACTCGATATAACGACCCTTACGGATATAAAGGTCATTCAGTATGGGGACGCGCTCTTGGGGTATGGATATTAATCGACCGATGACTGGTTCATCGAAGTTAGGGATATCAAGAGTGACATCAACTACAATCCGCGTTTGCGTCTGTGCTACTCCCGGAATTTCCGCAATCTGACTAGCTAAAGTTTCTGGCGCCCGCTTCATCTGAGCAAAAACATGGGCAAAGCGATAGCTATCGTAATAAATAGACTTGGTGAGTGCGAGGGAAGCATGAGTACTCTGAATCATGATCAAGCTAGAAATACCGCAAGCGACAATTAAAGCGATCGCCAAAACCTGACCTCGCAAGCCCAGAAGATCGCGCCACAGTTTTCGATCTAGAGACGAGTTAAACATTAAGACTTACCACTCCAATTCAGCCGGAGATAACTTGGTTTGGTTCCGATGCTCTTGAATAATCTCACCGCTACGCATGGTCAGCACGCGATCGGCCATAGCTGCAATTCCCACATTGTGGGTGATTATAGCAATTGTTGTTCCCAATTCTCGGTTGACTCGCTCAATTACCTCTAGTATCCGCTTACCTGTTTGAAAGTCAAGCGCCCCTGTTGGTTCATCACACAACAATACTTGCGGTCGCTTGGCAATGGCACGAGCTATTGCGACTCTTTGTTGTTCTCCACCTGATAATTGAGATGGGAAGTGATCGAGGCGATCGCCTAAATCTACCAATTCTAGAGCTTCCCTCGGACGCATCGGATGAGCAGCAATCTCTGTAACTAGAGAAACATTTTCCCGCGCTGTTAGGCTGGGTATCAGATTGTAAAATTGGAAGACAAAGCCGATACAATCACGCCGAAAACGAGTCAAGACTTTTTCGTTAGCGTTGGTCAGGTTGCGATCGCGAAAATACACACTGCCACTTGAGGGCACGTCTAGTCCTCCCAAGATATTCAGTAAGGTTGACTTGCCACTGCCAGAAGAACCCAGTATGACCATAAACTCTTTTTCGTCAAGGTCGAGGTCTATGGAGCGAAGGGCTTGCACCTCTACTTCTCCCATCCGGTACTTTTTAGTCACTTCACGCACCTGAAATATTGGTGGTTGTCTGACTGTCACTTAAAAAACTCCAAATCGAATTGAGTTAACGACCGGGCAGATTGCTCATTGTCTTGGGCGGGGCTTGTTAGTGCTGAAGACAATAGGCAATAGAAATATCTTTAATTTACAGATAAATGATAATTTTTATCGTTTATTTCCAGTAGTATACTGAAACTTGCGGTGTTTGTGAAGCATGATGCTGTGCAAAGCAAGGAAACTTCAGAATTTGGGAGTTTTAGCTCATCTTTTACCAATGGACAAAACCCAGGCTAGCGATCGCTCCGACCTAGCTTATTGATAAATAATTTCTATAAAATTCTTCCCTCTGCCATGTATTTAATTATATTCTTACCAGCTATATACTCCTGAAACAGCCTATCCTTATACCTTTTTGCTTGTGAAAGAAGTTTTTTTACTACATAAAACTTTAAATTAGGACTTGCTAAGATGATGATATCTATAATAAAGTACTGACAGCTAATGAAAATCTTTCCTAAATAAAGTGAAATTTAATTTAGTTTTTCAACCATATAGGAATCATAATATGTTCTAAAAAAGAAGTTTCAAGACAAACTTGAACGGCGTTGCATAAATGCGGAATGAATTGGCGGTTAAAACCCTTGATAATGGTGCATTATGAACTTCGTTCTACACAACGTCAGTTGCTACAACAGAGGGAACTCACCTACGGCGGGAAACCCGCCTACAGCGCTGGATTCACCGCAACGCACTAGCTCCCTTACAATACCTAATTTTGTTCAAAAATCAAATATGAGTTCTATATGAGAATATTTTGTAGGTAATTAAGAACTGCCACAAATCCTGTAGTTCAAATGCATTGAGAAATTTTGCTTTATGGATACTCTAAAAGTGATGGAAACTATCAATAAAATACTTACTGATTTAGGTATTACCGAAGAGTTGCTTTATCCAGATGCTTTACTGCGTAAAGATTTACAGCTTGATTCCACTGAAACAGTAGAAGTATCCTTAGAACTCAAACGTCAGTTGGGAGTTAGTGTCAAACTTGAAGGTCGGCAAGATATGACGCTAGATCAATTTTGTCATCTGGTACAGGCTGCAATGCTTGTAAGTCCAAATGAATACAGCGCAACTATACCGAAAAATTTTGGCTAGGCAATGGCTTCCCTCTTTTCTAGTAGAACTTTCAGTATTAAGGGTCTTGGTATTGACATCACACCTATCGAAAGAATTGCTAGACTGATTAACCGACACGATCGCGAAACCTTAAATTTACTGTTTACTCTTGATGAAATTGACCGTTGTCAAGCAGCTAATGATCCCCACCAGGATTATGCAATCTGCTTTGCCACCAAAGAAGCCGTAGGTAAAGCCTTGGGAACCGGATTAGCTGGCATTGGTTGGAATGAAATTGAAGTAGATATCACACACACCAAATTAATTATTCATTTGCAAGGAGAAGCAAGTATCCAAGCAAAACAACAAGGCATCAGAGAATTCTTGGCTACTTGGTGCTATTGGGATCAACACGTACTAGTTCAAGTCCTCGCTCAGTAAAGCATATCAGCCTCACAGGAAAATTTGGATGGGTAGTATTTCAGAAAGATTACCAGAGGTCTTTAACGTTGCAGCTTACTTCTTAGAAGGCAACTTAGTACAAGGACGTAGCGAGAAAACAGCCTTTTACTATCAAAGTGAGACATACACTTATGCCCAACTGAACAGCTATGTGCAACGCACAGCTAAACTACTTTCTCATCTCGATTTAGAGCGGGAAAATCGGATAGCCATTCTCTTGTCCGACACTCCCGAATTTGTATTTACTTTTTGGGGTGCTATCTGGCTAGGAGCTATACCAGTTCCGATTAATACTGCTTGTAGTTTGGATGAAATTCAGTATATTCTGCAAAATTCCCGCGCCAAGCTTTTAGTAACTACTCAAGAGTGGCAAGGGAAACTAGCTCCTGTTCAGTCTCAGTTCTTACGCCATATTCTGCTAGCAGATGGTGAAAATCCCTTAATTTCTCTACTCACTCAACAAGAGGAAACATTACCTTGCGCCGAAACATCCCGTGATGAACCAGCTTTCTGGCTTTACACCTCTGGGAGTACAGGCCAGCCTAAAGGTGTGATTCATCTTCATCAAAGTATGGTGGTGTGTGCAGAGCAGTACGGTAAAATTATGCTGGGCTTGCATCAAGATGACATCATCTATTCAGTTGCTAAGATACCCTTTGCCTATGGTTTAGGTAATACTCTCTATATGCCAATGGCTGTTGGTGCAGCATCTATACTATCTGATGCCAATAATGCTTTTGACATCATTGCTGATATCCACCACTATCGACCTACAGTCTTGTTTGGTATACCCAGCGCTTATGCAAGTATTCTCAGCGCAGATGATATTTCTCCTCTAGATGTTTCCTCTATACGTTTATGTGTATCGGCTGCTGAACAATTGCCTAAAAGTATCTGGCATAAATGGCTTTTGACTTACAATCATGAAATTTGTGAAGGTATTGGCACGACTGAATTTTTGCACATTTTTCTAACTAATCAATTAGGAAAGTGTAAACCAGGTAGTTCTGGTCGTCCGGTTCCTGGTTACGATGTTCAGGTGATTGACGAAGATGGTTTTCCTTGTAGTGCTGGCGAGATTGGCGACCTCCAAGTAACTGGAGAAAGCCTCATGTTAGGGTACTGGAACCGACTGCAACAAACGCGAAAAGTTCTCTATGGTAAGACGATGCGAACCGGAGATAAATATTTATGCGATGCAGAAGGATATTTCTGGTTTATGGGTCGTCAGGATGATCTTTTTAAGGTTAATGGTCAATGGCTATCACCTTTAGAAATTGAAGATATTTTGCATCAGCATCCGCAAATTTTTGAGGTAGCAGCAGTACCAGACTCAAACAATGGAGAAGAGTTGATTCAAGTAGTTGTTTATGTCAGCCTCAAACCTGGAGAAAAGTCTTCGCCAGAAGTTGAGGATAGTATTCGGAAGTTTGCTAAACGGCGATTACCTCATTTTAAGGCTCCAAAAAAAGTTTACTTTTTAGAAAATTTACCACGCACCTCGACTGGTAAAATTAACCGCAAAGTATTAGGAAAAAAGCATACTTTAGCGACAAAAACAATTGACTAAACAATTATCTACAAGGATAAAATAGATGGTAACGGAGTTAAAGACCGAAATAAAATATCAAGAAATATTTGTACCTGGACAAAGAGAACCCATCGTTATCTTAAAGAACCTACTACAAGCTGGGATTATTACCAAATATGTCATGTATGAAGGGAAAAATGAGGTTCGGATTGCTGGTAATGAGTTATTTAGGGTAGCAGTAAACCAAAATTTTGTCTCTATTAACGGTGCTGGAAATTCTGACTGTGAGCCAGTAAGCGATCCTTTAAAGCAAGTAGAGAATTTACTTAAGTCTTTGAATATTGAAAATTGGACAGCTTATGGTTATGTAGCGTTTGATATAGCTCGATTTTACTCTTCATACTCTAAAGCAATCCAGCAAGAACTGCTTTATTTTATGATTCCCGAAACTGAACTTCGTTGTACAGTAGAAGGAGTTCATATCAAAACTACTAAGTCATTAGAACAGATAAAAAACCAATTATTTATTGATAATCCACTGCCAAACTATACACCAGCATCTTTGGAATTGGACTTTAGCGATCGCGAAGATTATCAAAATCGCATTGAGACTCTGATCAAAGCAATTAAAGAAGGTGATTTGCACAAAGCGATAATTTCCCGCTCAGTCAAAGTACCAGGTGATTTAGATGCCATCGGAACTTATGTCGTAGGAGCTAGAGCCAATAATGCAGCACGTTCTTATTGTTTAGATATCGGAGATGTGCGTGCAGTTGGCTTTAGTCCAGAAATTCTGATGGAAACCGATGGAGATGGGTATGTTGTTACTAATCCCCTAGCTGCAACTCGCCCTCGTAGTGAAAATCTCCAAGAAGATACACGCTTAAGTGATGAATTATTTACTGATGCTAAAGAAGTTAAAGAACACTCACTCTCAGCCTGGTTAGCACAAAGTGAGATTGCTTCCTTGTGTTTACCAGAAACTGTACGTATTTTTGACTTTATGGAAGTTAAAAAGTACCGTTGTGTACAACATCTATCATCACGAGTTGGTGGTAAACTCAAAATAGGAAATACCCTATGGGATGCATTGAAAGTATTGTTTCCCGGAATTACAGTCTCTGGGATTGATAAAGAAAAAGCTTTAGAATGGATTAATCGCTTGGAAGACGAGCCAAGAGGAATTTATGCTGGTGGTATTGGTTGGGTAGATAGTAATGGTTCATCAGATATTGCGATCGCTATTCGCTCAGTTTATCAATACGGAAATACTATTCACTTAAATGCTGGCGCTGGTATTGTGGCTGAATCAGTTCCAGAAAAAGAGTACATCGAGTCTGTCAACAAAATGAATACGATGTTGACCAATTTAGTTTTACAGTCTTAAACCAAGTTAATCTCATGTTTGTAATTGAGTCTGAAAGTTTACCTGTAAACCTGCTCACCTTTGAGCCTGATGCTCTCGAAGTCATTGGCCATAGTATTGATATCGTGGCTATAAGTTATATTAAAAAACTTATAGAACCAGCAGTAAAGTCTTTTGAGATGCAATGGTTTACAGAACGTGAGTTGAATGAATCTGGATTTGGTAATGATCGTATCCAGTATTTAGGCGGTCGTTTTTGCGTCAAAAAAGCTGTACTTCAAATCCTTGGGGTTGAATGTAACCGAGATCGTTACTGGCGGGATTTGGAAGTACAACGATTACCAACAGGTAAACCAGCAATTGTACTAAATGGCAAATGTCAAGAAATTGCAGTAGCACTTGGGATTACCAAATGGTTAGTTAGCATCAGCCATGTATCATCTTATGCAACTGCGAGTGCGATCGCTCTTGGTTCTAAGTACGAGACAGAAGAATTTTAGATTTTAAATTTTGGATTGAACAATCTCAAATCCAAAAGACGCTCAATGATTCGCTAACGCAAATCCAAAATGAAAAGGCAGGAGGGAGAAAGTTTCTAAGTAAAATTCTTTCCCCATTCCTCATTCCCTATTCCCCATTCCCTTTTTGAAATGATTAACCTTCCAGTAGGTATTCGCGCACTTGCAGTTAGCTTTCCCGATATCATTCGGACAAATGAATACTGGCAAAACAAGTATCCCGACCTATTTACACAAACAAAACTCAGAAACCCAAGGAGGTCTAAATCTGATGACTTCACTACCGACAACAATGGGCTGGACATTTGGTCAACAGCAGTAGCATCATACTTATCAGATCCCTTTCGAGGTAACATTGAACGACGGGTGCTTAGTTCTCAAGAGTCATCCCTAACGTTAGAATACCGCGCTGCTAAAGATGCTCTTGAGGCTGCAAAACTCGCTCCCAGTGAAGTCGAACTCATGATTGTCGCTTCGCTTTTCTCCGAACAAGTCGGGGCTGGAAATGCAACCTACTTAGCTGAACAATTAAAACTATGCTGTCCTGCATGGAATTTGGAGTCAACTTGCTCAAGTGCTTTAGTGGCACTTCAAAATGCTCAGGCTCTCGTACAAACTGGAACCTACCGTAATGTACTAGTAGTTATCTCTCAGATTGGATCTAATGCTGTAGACGAAGCAGACACACTCTCATGGTCAATGGGTGATGGTGCTGGAGCTTTTGTAGTTGATTTGCTTAAACCTAACCAGGGAATTCTGGGTACTAAAATTGTTAATACGATCGCCACACATGATGCATACTCATATAAACTGACAACAGATGCACAAGGCAAGCCCCGAATTTGTACTCGCACGGGAAACAATGCCAATATGCTTGCAGAAACAGCAGTAGATTTTGTCCGTAACTGCTGCTACGGTGCAACTGCTGCTGCTGGTGTCACCCTTGATGATATTGACTTTTTTGCATTCAATACTCCTACTGCTTGGTACGTCGATGTTTGTACACGAGCATTAGGTATCGATAAAGAGCGGACAATTAATCTCTACCCGCGATATGCAAATATCGGGCCAGTACTTCCCATCGCTAATTTGTACCATGCAGCAGCAGAGGGAAAAATTTGCGAAAATAATTTAGTTCTGGTTTATACTAACGGTGCCGCAGCTACTGCCGCAGCAGTTGTTATGCGTTGGGGTGATGTGGCCCTTGGACAAGTTCCAGCCCCCCCAATTAGCCTTATGTCTGAACCAGCAATACAAGATCATCTTTCCCAAGAAAAAGTCTTCACTGCAACACAAACCGCTTTTTCAAAAGCAAAACTCTTGGCTGCTCAACCAGAGCAACAACAGCAAATGCTAGAAACTTATCTTCTGGAATGGTTAGCTACCTCACTACAGCTACCCTTAGCCAGCCTTAATACTCAGCAGTCTACTGCTTCATTACTTGATTCTTTAATGGCTATTGAACTGAGGCGCAAAATAGAGGCTAATCTACAAGTGCAAGTATCTATAGATAAATTTTTAGTTAACAATATAGCTGAACTAGCCGAGCTATTACTAAACCAATTAACCTTAGCCAGCCTAACTGTATCAGAACCGATCGCCTCTGTTGACCTCAATCTCAAAGAAAGAGAAAAATTGAGTTTATAAAAAAGGAAGTCTAATTTTCCTAATTACGAATTGGTATAAAATCATGGATTTGCGTTCACTTTTAACCGCTCTCTCTGACAAAGGCGTAAAACTAGCTGCTAATGGAGATTTACTAGATGTTGATGCTCCCAGGGGAGTACTAAACTCAGAATTACGTAACTCATTAGCTGAACATAAATTAGAGATTCTGCGATTTCTGCAAGAAAACAGCATCAGTGGGAGTTTCACGAATTTACCGAAAATTGTACCAGCCCCAAGCGATCGCTACGAACCTTTTCCCTTGACTGATATGCAGCACGCCTTCTGGGTAGGGCGGAATGGGGCGTTAGAGTTAGGTAGCGTATCGAATCATGGTTACTACGAAATTGCTGGTAATGACATCAACCTAGAACGCTTGAACTGGGGACTGCAAAAGTTAATTGAACGCCATGATATGTTGCGTGCTGTGGTGCGGCCAAACGGACAGCAGCAGATTTTGGAGAAAGTACCTCCTTATGAAATGAAAGTTTTAGACTTGCGGGGACAGGATGAGGAAGTTGTCAATGTGCAGCTAGAAGAAGTACGCGATCGCCTTTCTCATCAAGTGCTACCATCTGACCAGTGGCCCCTATTTGAATTTAGTGCTACACGTTTGGATGGAGGACACATCCGACTACACATCAGCTATGATTTGCAAGTATTTGATGCTTGGAGTCTATTTCGTCTCTTTGATGAGTGGTTTCAACTCTATCAAAATCCTGATATTATCTTGCCACCCCTAGAGCTTTCCTTTCGAGATTATGCCCTAGCAGAACAGTCTTTGCAAGAAACAGAATTATACAAGCGATCGCAAAAATATTGGCTCAACCGTCTAGAAAACATACCTCCAGCCCCAGACTTACCTCTAGCGAAAAATCCCAAAGAACTCAAACAACATCGTTGTAAACGTTATCATTCCCAACTAGAACGAACCCTTTGGCAGCAATTAAAGCAGCGAGCCGCTCAAGTCGGTTTAACTCCCTCTGGTGTTTTACTGGCTGCTTTTGCCGAAATATTGACACTTTGGAGTAAAAACCCCCAATTTACGATTAATCTAGCCCTATTTAATCGCCTGCCACTACACCAACAAGTAAATGACATTTTAGGAGACTTCACCTCCGTTACTCTGTTGACAGTAGATAACTCTACGCCCGAAGCATTTACTGACCGCTCCCTGCGCTTACAAAGGCAACTTTGGCAAGATTTAGAACACCGCTACTATAGTGGTGTGCGTGTGGTACGAGAACTAGCTCGGCAAAAAGGTACAGGCCCCAGCGCCATGCCAATTGTCTTTACCAGTACTCTCGGCTTTAGTTCTCTTGGTCAAGAAACCTTAACATTCAGTCATTTTGGCGAACTAGTTTATGGCATCAGTCAGGCATCTCAGGCTTGGATGGATATACAAGTCTGGGAAGAAAAAGAGGAATTGACATTTAACTGGGATGTGGTGGAAGAACTCTTTCCAGAAAATGTTGTCAACGATATGTTTGAGGCTTATTGTCTTTTCCTCAAACAGTTGGCGATTTCTGATTCTATCTGGTTGGAGAAGACTAGACAATTACTACCTCCTGCCCAATTAGTTCTGCGGGATAACGTCAACGCTACTACAGCACCACTTCCTGATGAGATGTTGCACACTTTATTTGCAGCCCAAGTGCAGAATCGCAGACTAGAACCTGCGATCGTTTCATCTCAGGGTATCCTGACTTACCAAGAACTATACAACCTATCCAATCAACTAGGTCATCAGCTGCGCCGTTTGGGAATTCGTCCGAACCAGCTTGTCGCCATAGTTATGGAGAAAGGATGGGAGCAAATCGTCGCAGTGCTGGGAGTTTTAGCTGCCGGAGCTGCCTATTTACCCATCGATTCAGGATTGCCTCAACAACGCCGGGAATATCTATTAGAAAATGGTGAGGTTCAAATTGTTCTGACTCAATCGTGGCTGAATGAAAAACTGGAGTGGCCATCAAACATTCAACGATTGTGCATAGATAGAGAAGAACTCGCTGTTGAAAGTCAGGAGCCATTACAGCCAGTTCAGACACCCGATGATTTAGCCTATGTCATCTATACCTCTGGCTCCACTGGTTTACCTAAAGGGGTAATGATTACTCATCGGAATGTTGTGAATGTTGTGATTCACACAAACAAACGCTTTAATGTTAGTTCCACAGACCGGATTTTGGCTCTGACTTCCCTTGCTCATGACTTGTCTGTTTATGACATATTTGGGCTTTTGAGTGCTGGCGGTGCAATTGTCATGCCTGAAGCCTGTGCTATTAAAGACCCTGGTCACTGGGCTAGTGTGATGGTGCGATCGCAAGTTACACTTTGGAATACCGTACCAGCAATGATGGAGATGTTGGTCAACTATGCCGAACAGCAATCTGTGGAGCTTCCTAAAAGCTTGCGTTTGGCAATTTTAGGCGGAGATTGGCTACCAGTTTCTCTTCCCCAACGAATCAGAGCTTTAGTCCCAAAAGTACAAATACTCAGTATTGGTGGCCCTACTGAAACTACGATTTGGAATATTGGTTATCTCATAAAAGAAGTTGCTCCAACTTGGAAGAGTATTCCCTATGGTCAACCAATGGCTAACTCAAAATACTACATTTTGAAAGAAAGCCTAGAAGATTGTCCTGTTTGGGTTCCGGGTCAGATGTACTGTGCTGGTGTGCAGTTGTCCAAAGGCTATTGGCGCAACGAAGAAAAGACCACTGGCAACTTTATTTCTCATCCTCGCACAGGCGAACGTATCTACCAAACAGGAGACCTTGGTTGCTATCTACCAGACGGCAACATTCAATTTTTAGGACGAGTAGATTTCCAAATCAAGATTCGGGGACACCGCATCGAAACCGGAGAAATTGAAGCAGCTTTGTCACAGCATCCAGCAGTACGGGCTGCTGTTGTTACCGCCGTAGGAGAACAACAAGAGAAAAGGCAATTATTAGCTTATTTAGTTCCAGAACCAGAGCGGACAGCAGATATTTTTGAGGTGGAACAAGCAGAGCTAACTAAATCTCAGCAAATTTGGCAATCTGTTGTGGAAGCCGGTCAAAAACAAGCCCAAAAAGTTATCTGGCAATCAAGTGGAGAAAATGTCTTAGATTTATTGCAAACTTTAGGACATTTGCACACTAATTCTGTCTGCCAAGCATTTAAAAAACTAGGAGTTTTCAACTCTGTTGGTGAGAAATACGATCTAGCTCAATTAATTTCTCAATGTGGAATTGCGCCCCGCTATCGACATTGGTTGTATCGAGCATTAACAGCACTAGTAAAGGCAGGTTGCTTAGAGCAACAAGGTGAGGTATTTACAAGTTCTGTTGCTTTGCCAGAAGTAAGTTTATCAGAGTTAAAAATTGAAGGACGAGCAAAACTAGCTGAAGTTTTGTTGTTTGATGAATCGGAAAGTAGTTGGTTAGATTTTGCCTCAGAAAATTTGGCAGATATTATTACTGAGAAAATTAAAGCAGCCGAGATTTATGCTAGTAAATACTTGCCCTTAATTTACCAAAAGCTATTTCCTTACTGTAATGGCATTGTTGGGAAAATCATGAAAGCAGTGGTGCAAAATCGGTTGTCAGGGAAACCACTGCGGATTTTAGAAGTTGGTGCGGGTCTCGGTGTAACGACGATTCATGTATTACCGGAATTACCATTAGATACAACTTACCTATTTACTGATATTTCCAATTATTTTTTGCAAAATGCTAAGAACAATCTTGCTCAATACCCATTTGTCAGCTACAATTTATATGATTTAGAAAAAACTCCTCAAGAACAAGGTTATGAGCTTCATAGTTTTGATGTAGTGATAGCAGCATCTGTGCTGCATGACACCCGTTACCTTACTCAAACCTTAGAGAATCTTCGGTCTTTGTTGGCTCCTGCTGCTTTATTGGTAATAGTTGAAATAACTAAGTTTCAACAGTTTTTCGATTTAAATATGGGATTGCAGCAGGGGTTTGATGTATTTGAAGATCATGATTTGCGACAAGTTCATCCATTAATCTCAGGAGAACAATGGCGAACGATGTTGTCTAATTCAGGATTTGCAGATAGTGTCCTTTTAAGTAGACCTAATTCTGTATCTGAATGCCTCGGCTTTGAAGTTATACTTGCTCAAGCACCGTTATCTGTGAAGAGGTTTAAAGCAAGTAAGTTACAAAACTATTTACAGCAGAAACTACCAGATTATATGGTACCTTCTGCATATATGCTCTTAGAAAATTTACCTCTGTCTGCAAATGGTAAAATAGACCGTAGTAAACTGCAAACGCAAAAAAGTTTGCTGCAAACCTCAGATAGTTATATAGCACCAGAGACGGAAATTGAGCAAACTGTTGCTGGTGTTTGGCAAAAAGTCTTGGAATTAGAAAAAGTTGGCGTTAACGATAACTTTTTTGATGTGGGTGGTGATTCTTTGCTCATCACAAAAGTTTATAGTCAACTAAAAGAAGCTTTACCTAAAGAAATGCTAGATATTTCAATGGTAGATTTGTTTAAATACTCAACAATTAAGAGTTTGGCTAATCACTTAAGCCCAGAAAAACCAAGAATTTCTTTAGAGCAAAAAAGTACGGAATTAGAGAAAGAATTAACAGCAGGAAAAAATCGGCTAAAACAACGGTTCCAAAAGTCAATTATGAACAAATAATTTGTAATTTAATTTGTACAAGTATTTACTGGTTGTAACTACGAATTACTTTGACTGAGATGAATATCTTTATATGTCAATACGGTTGGATTAAGCCTTTGAACCGCAGAGGCGCAGAGGACACAAAGAGAAGAAAAAAAGTGCTTAACTGAACTGTATTGCGCTATGGGTAATAATCGGTAACTACATTTTTTAGGAAGGATAAAGGCGATGAATCTTGAACCCACTGGTTTAGAAGTAGCGATAATTGGCTTGGCTGGGCGTTTTCCTGGGGGAAAAAATATTGAGGATTTCTGGAAAAATCTGGTCAATGGTGTGGAGTTGGTTTCAGAATTACCATCCGTAGATATTAATCAGTCTAATAAGACAATTAAAGCTGCTGCTGTTCTAGAGGGTGTAGAGCTATTTGATGCCTCTTTCTTCGGTTATACTCCTAGAGAAGCGGAAACTATTGACCCACAACAAAGGCTATTTTTAGAGTGTGCTTGGGAGGCTCTAGAAAATGCTGGCTATGATCCTGAAAAGGAAGAAAAGCCTATAGGAGTTTACGCTGGTTCCGGGTCAAGCAGTTATTTGCCTTTCAACCTTGATGCTGATGAGGAATTGATGGCAGCAAAAGCAATAAGTCCTTTGCAAGCGATCATTGGTAATGATAAAGATTTTGTGGCTACCCGCGTTTCTTATAAATTAAATCTTAATGGGCCGAGTATTAATGTCGGCACAGCTTGCTCTACTTCACTAGTTGCAACTCATTTAGCTTGTCAAAGTTTGTTGAGTGGAGAATGTAATATAGCCTTGGCTGGTGGCATTACTATTACAGTTACTAGAGATGGATTTGTCCCATTTCCAGCCGATGGAATGGTGTCTCCTGATGGACATTGCCGAGCTTTTGATGCAAAGGCTCAAGGTACAGTTTTTGGTAACGGTTTGGGTGTTGTTGTCCTCAAGCGGTTGGAGAGTGCGATCGCAGATGGCGATCAGATATATGCTGTAATCAAAGGCTCGGCGATCAATAATGATGGTTCTTTGAAAATTGGCTACACAGCACCCAGTGAAATTGCTCAAGCTAAAGTTATTCGTGCGGCTCAACTGATGGCGGAAGTTGAGCCGGATACAATCAGCTACATCGAAGCTCATGGTAGCGGTACTACCTTGGGCGACCCAATTGAAATGGCTGCGATGATACAAGCTTTTCAAGCTCGTACAGATAAAAAAGGCTATTGTGCAGTCGGCTCAGTCAAAACAAATGTTGGGCATTTGGGAGTAGCAGCTGGAATGGCTGGGTTGATTAAAACAGTTTTGTCACTCAAACATCAATTACTACCACCCAGTCTGAACTTTTCCGCACCCAATCCACAAATTAATTTTGAGAATAGCCCCTTTTACGTCAACACAGAGCTTGCTGAATGGACAACTAACGGCAAACCCCGTCGCGCTGGTGTCAGTTCTTTTGGTCTGGGGGGAACTAATGCCCACGTTATTTTAGAAGAAGCACCTCCTTCCCAACCTTCTGGTAACTCCCGTCCTTCACAATTATTGTTGTTATCTGCGAAAACTAGCTCTGCCTTAAACACAGCAACGGCAAATTTAGTTGCACACCTCAAGCAGCATCCCGATGTCAACCTAGCTGATGTCGCTTCGACACTCCAACTTGGTCGTCAGGCTTTTAAGCATCGCCGAGCGGTTGTTTGCCAAAATCTTGCAGATGCGGTGAGCGCACTTCAAGATTCTAAAAGAGTTTTGAGCAGCATTCAAGAAATTAGCGATCGCCCCGTTGCCTTCATGTTTACGGGATTGGGTACTCAATACGTCAATATGACCGAGGAACTTTACCAACTAGAGCCGACATTTCAAAAAACAGTTGCTCAATGTTGTGAAATCCTCAAACCCCTGCTAAATCTTGACTTAAGAGATGTCATTTATCCCAAAAATTCTTCACAACCCAATCCTGTAAACGGCGCATCTCAACCGGGTTTCGATTTGCGTAAAATGCTTGGACGTACTGTTGAACAACCCGATGCAGCTGCCGAAAAACTGAATCAAACCTATCTTACCCAACCAGCTATTTTTGTCATCGAATATGCTTTAGCTCAGTTGTGGATTTCTTGGGGAATTCGTCCTGTGGCTATGATTGGCTATAGCATTGGGGAATATGTGGCTGCGACTTTAGCCGGGGTATTATCTTTAGAAGATGCCCTAACTCTAGTGGCTAAAAGAGCGCAAATGATTCAAGAGTTGCCAAATGGGGCAATGCTGGCTGTACCTCTTTCGGAAGCAGAAGTGCGTCCTTTCTTGAGTGAAAAACTTTCTTTATCAGCCATCAATGGGGCAAAACTTTGCGTGATTGCTGGAGATATAAATGCAATTGATGAATTAGCTGGTCAATTGACGCAAAAGGGTTTAGCGTGTCGGCATTTGCAAACTTCCCATGCTTTCCATTCTTACATGATGGAAGCGATCGCAGATCTATTCACCGAGTTAGTCAAAACCGTAAAGCGCCAGCCTCCGCAAATCCCCTATCTGTCTAATGTTACAGGTACATGGATTACAGCCGACCAAGCAACCGATGCCAACTATTGGACAAAGCATCTGTGTCAGCCTGTGCGCTTTGGTGAAGGGGTGAAGCAATTGTGGAGAAAGCAGAATCCCATTTTGTTGGAAGTCGGGGCGGGACAAACTTTGAGTAGCCTCGCTTTGCAATATTTAGAAAGCGAGCAGGTTGTAGATAAAGTGGTGCTGCCATCTCTGCGTTATTCTTATGAGCAACAATCAGATTTAGCATTCTTGCTGAATACTTTAGGACAACTGTGGCTCTCAGGAGTCGAGATAGACTGGTCAGCATTTTACGCAGATGAGCGTCGTCATCGGATTCCTTTACCAACCTATCCCTTTGAGCGCCAGCGTTACTGGATTGATAGACTAAAACCTGCTAATAAACAATTGCCGACATTACCTGCACTTTGGCAATCTATGGTAGAAGCTGGTCAAAATCAGGCGGTTGAGGGTGTAAAAGGAATTGACGCTCAACTTGAGCAAGAACGGAAACTGTGCCTGACTCGTTTATGTGCTGGGTACATGAATCAGACCATCAGACAGTTAGGTGCTTTTAACAATCCAGAGGAAAAGTATACTTTTGCAGAATTGTTTGAGCGGTGCAAAATTATTCCTCGCTATCGAGAACTGTTGACTCGCTGGTTGAATGTACTACTAGAAGCAGGTCATATCCAGCAAGATGAGGCAGGAATTTATACCAACCTGCTGCCAGTTTCCCCAGACTCAATGAATACGTTTTTGCAAGAAGCCAGATTGCGATCGCAAGAGATAATGGAATGGGTAGATATTTACCAGCGTTATGGCGAAAACTTACCAGCCATCTTGACTGGTGCTAGGGGGGCGTTAGAGTTTCACTTTTCGGTGAAACTTCAAGAAGAAGACTATGCAGTGCCAACCTATCCCACCCAAACTTACTATAAACCCATCTTGCGAGCGATCGTTGAACAGGTGGTCAAACCCTTGCCAGCAAATGTTAACCTCAGAATTCTCGAACTGGGGGCGGGAACTGGTACAGCTACAGAGGAATTGTTACCTTTGTTGCCACAACAGCAAACCAAATATACCTTTACTGATTTAGGTAGTTTGTTTCTGAAAGCAGCCAAAAAGAAATTTAGCGCTTATCCATTTGTTGAATACGGTTTGCTAGACATAGAGAAACCCCCACAAGAGCAAGGATATTCTAACCACAATTTTGATGTCATCATTGCCTTTAATGTGCTGCACGTGGCTCGGAATATTGGAGCAACTTTAGAACATGTGCGTTCTTTATTGGCTCCTGGAGGTTTTTTAATCCTCTGGGAAATCACCGAAGGCAGATTAGAAGCTGACATCATGGATGCAGTGCTAATGAATCCCATTGAGGATGAAGCAGGTATCCGCAATATGGGTAATCCCTTTTTATCAAAAGAGCAGTGGCAGGAAGCTTTAACTGAGCATGGGTTTGTCAATGTGGCAGCTTTCTCAGAATTTGATGTATTCGGAGAACATATAATTTTAGCTCAGGCTTATGCATCACCATTAAAATCAGTTCCACCAGCATTGACGGCATTGATTCATCAAGAAGATGCCAGTCAAGTTTCATCGGGTAAAAAGCCTGAAATTGCAGACTGGTTTTACGTTCCATCATGGAAACGTTCAATGTTGCCACCTGTGACAGCACAGCAGACAACTCAACAGGAATGTTATTTGATATTTGTTGATGAGAGTAGCTTGGGTGAGCAAATCGCTCAAAGATTGAAATTCCCAAGTCAAAATGTGATTACCGTCAGAGTTGGAGAGCAATTTGCTGTAGATGAAAAGCAGTATGCATATACAATTAATCCTCGACAACTAAATGATTATCACACCCTGTTTCAAGAGCTTTCTACCTTAAATTTCACACCAAAAACAATTGTTCATTTATGGAGTGTCACACCGGCTAATAAAACAACATTAGAAGTAGATGAAGTTAACCAAGCTCAAGATGTAGGATTTTACAGCTTGCTATTTATAGCTCAAGTTCTGGAACAACAGAATTTGCCTGAACAGTTGCAAATCATGGTAATCTCCAATAATATGCAGTATGTGACAGGAGATGAAATACTTTCTCCACAAAAAGCAACTGTATTAGGAGCTTGTAAAGTCATTCCGCAAGAATACCCAAACATTAGTTGTCGTAGTATTGATGTTGTAGTTACCAGTGGAACAGTTGATAAACTTGTAGATAGCTTGCTCAAAGAAATATCTGCACCATCGATTGAGCAAATTATTGCCTATCGTAATCATCATCGCTGGGTACAAAATTTTGAGCAAATCCAGTGGGATGTAGCGACGGTAACATCACAATTGCGAGATGGAGGAGTTTATTTAATTACAGGTGGCTTAGGAAATTTAGGACTACTTTTAGCAGAATATTTAGCACAGACTGTCAAAGCCAAACTAATCTTAACAGGACGTTCAATCTTACCTAACCGTGATGATTGGTCAAATAGTCTATTAGAAAAAGTGTTGAAACTAGAAGCACTAGGCGCTGAGGTTTTACTAGTTGGCGCTGATGTCACCAACCAGGAACAAATGCAAAGTGCGATCGCTCAAGCTGAAACAAGATTTGGTAAAATCAACGGTGTCATCCATGCTGCGGGAATTTCCGGCAAACTGTGTACTATTGAACAAGCAACTAAGACCGAGTGTGAGCAGCAATTTGCAGCTAAAGTACATGGACTTTTAGTTTTGGCAAAAGTTTTAGAATCGAAAGAGCTAGATTTTTGCTTACTGATGTCTTCTTTATCCTCAGTTTTAGGAGGAAGAGGACTGATAGCTTATTCAGCCGCAAATCTCTTCATGGATGCTTTTGTTCACCAACATAATCAAACTAGTTCTGTTCCTTGGGTAAGCGTAGATTGGGATACTTGGCAAGTCGGAAAAGTTCAACAACAGCTTTTATCTGTTGATGCCAGTTTAGCTGAATTTATTTTGACACCACAAGAAGGTATCGATGTCCTCGAACGCATTTTATCTTGGAAGGAATTAAATCAAGTATTTGTCTCTACTGGAAATCTCACCACTAGGTTAGAACAAGCAACTAGGTTAAAGTCCGTCAAACAGAAAGTAAATATCCAAGAAACTGACTTCTCTTCTCTGCGTCCCAGACCAAATTTAAAGAATGAATTCATTGCACCTACTAATGAACTAGAAAATAAGATTGCTGGAAGCTTTCAAAAGTTTTTAGGCTTTGAGAAAGTGGGGATTTATGACAGTTTCTTTGCTTTAGGAGGAGACTCATTAACAGGAAGTGTCATGATTAACCAATTACGTGATGATTTCCAAATAGAAGTACCAGTCCGCGCCCTCTTTGAAGCCCCTACTGTTGCTGAATTATCTCTCTTTATCGAAAAAATTATTCTAGAGGAGTTAGAAGAATTAACTGATGAACAAGTCCAAGCAACTTTAGAAAAAGTCGGGTAATTCGTAATTCGCAATTAGAGGATGTTTGAAAAGTGATGGCTGATGTATTAAAAACTTTAGATCCTCCTAAATCCTCCTTAAAAAAGAGGACTTTGAGCAGGTTATTCCCCCCTCAATACAGTTCAGATAAGACTAAAACACTTGTATAAACGGCGATTTATCGCGTATCAAAAACCAAAATTTTTACCAATAGCCCTTAACTAAACCGTATTGATTCCCCCCTTTTTAAGGGGGGTTAGGGGGGATCTTAATACAACCATAGACTTTTCAAACACCCCCTTATGGCTTGCTGAATAAATTTAAAACCTCGTTGAAGATATCAATCATGAACATCGAAGTAGTTGGTGTTATTGGGGCTGGTGTAATGGGCAGTGGTTTAGCGCAAAACCTAGCCCAAACTGGTCATCAGGTAATTTTGTTAGACGTGTCAGAAAAAATTTTAGATGAGGCAAAAGAAAAAATTAAAAATAATCTTCGTTTTCAAAAAATGCTCCCAAAATCTAATAAATTGGACAACATTGAAAACGTCCTCCAAAAAATTCATCCGTCTACAGATTACCAAACATTAGAATCAGCAGAATTCGTGATTGAAAATGTAACAGAAAAATGGGAAATTAAAAAGAGGGTTTATGAAAAAATAGATATTATTTGTCCACCAGCAACGGTGTTTGCTGCCAATACATCGGCGATTCCCATTACTCGCATAGCTTCACTAACAAAACGTGCTGCACAAGTCATTGGAATGCACTTCATGAACCCAGTACCAATGAAGCCAGTAGTAGAAACAATTCGTGGCTATCATACTTCTGAGCAAACAATTGAGATAGCCAAAAAACTGTTAGCTCAAATGGGCAAAGAAGGCATTATAGTTAATGATTCACCTGGTTTTGTTTCTAATCGTGTACTTATGTTAACTATCAATGAAGCTATTTTTTTACTACAAGATCAAGTCGCTTCAGCATCAGATGTAGATAGGATTTTTAAAACTTGCTTTGGTCATAAAATGGGGCCTTTAGAAACTGCTGACTTAATTGGTTTAGATACTATTTTATTCTCAATTGAAGTTCTATATGAAAGCTTCAATGATAGCAAATACAGACCATGTTTTTTGCTAAAAAAGATGGTAGATGCAGGTTTGTATGGTTGTAAAAGCGGCAAGGGTTTTTATAACTACAATTGAAAAAATTTCAAATAGTTACTCTCAAAAAAATATATAAATATGAACCAGGCTAAAACTCAAATCAAAAATTTCATCTCGCGGTTTATTACAACGCATGACTTGCAAGAAGATGAGGATATCTTCACTTTAGGCTTTGTAAATTCTATGTTTGCTATGCAACTTGTTTTGTTTTTAGAGCAAGAATTTAAAATCAATATTGAAAATGAAGACCTGGATTTCGACAACTTCAGAACAATCAACGCTATGGCAAATTTTCTGGAACGTAAGCTCAGTGAAACAGTACTACTCAGATAATTCAGGAGTCAGAATTTTGAAAAAACCCCAGTTTATTAATTACAATGCAGATAGAATTAACTACTGAGCAAAAAAATGCTCAAGCTACATTTCGAGCCTTTGTAGATGAAGAAATTATTCCTTTCGCCAATGAATACGATCGACAACAATCTACGCCAAAAAAGATAATTGAAAAACTAGCTAAAAAAGGATATTTAGGTGCTTTAGTACCTAAAGAACATGGTGGTGGTGCTATGGATATCATCACCTATGGACTCTTAAATGAAGAAATTGGCCGGGGATGTTCTTCGCTGCGGAGTTTACTAACCGTACATAATATGGTTACTCATGCTCTACTTAAGTGGGGGAGTAAGTCTCAAAAACAGTATTGGATACCCAAATTGGCAACTGGTGAGGTAATTGCTGCTTTTGGTTTGAGTGAACCTAATATAGGTAGTGATGCTAAAAGTGTTGAGACAACAGCAACTCTTGTTGGAGATTCTTATGTATTAAATGGGCAAAAGAAATGGATTACTTATGGACAAATCGCTGATATTTTCTTAGTTTTTGGTTTGTGTGAAGGTAAACCTTCTGCTTTTTTAGTTGAAAAAAATAGTCCAGGACTCTCAATAAAACCGATTGTTGGGATGTTAGGTGTTAAAGCTTCGATGTTAGCAGAACTTCACCTAGTGGATTGTCGGATTCCCCAAGAAAATCTTGTAGGTAGACTGGGTTTTGGTTTCTCTTATGTCGCTTCTGCTGCACTAGATTATGGCAGATACAGTGTGGCATGGGGATGTATAGGTATTGCCCAAGCTTGTTTAGAAGCCTGTATTCAGTATACAAGTCAACGCCAACAGTTTGGTGTTTATTTAAAAGAACATCAATTGATTCGGCAAATGATAACTAACATGATTGTCAATGTGAAAGCAGCAAGACTGTTATGCTATCAAGCAGGATATTTGAAACAAATTGGACATCCTAATTCTTTGGTTGAGACTTCGATTGCCAAGTATTTTGCATCCACAATGGCTACTAAAGTAGCAAATGATGCTGTACAAATTCATGGTGCAAACGGTTGTAGTAGCGAGTACCCAGTTGAAAGGTATTTGCGAGATGCCAAAATTATGGAAATCATCGAAGGTAGTACTCAAATTCAACAAATGACCATTGCCGAATATGGTTATCAGGAGTATATATTTACGGGCGATCGCTTGGCAATATCTCAACAATTAGTTACAAGGACATGAAAATATGATTGGTCTAAATTTGGAGCAAACCCAGAATAGCCAAGATACAAAAAAAACAATTAAATGTGTAGTTTGGGATTTAGACAATACTCTCTGGAATGGTGTATTATTAGAAGATGCTCGCGTGGATTTGCGAGAAAATATAGTTGAGATTATCAAAGCTTTAGATGCTAGAGGTATTCTGCAATCGATCGCGAGTAAGAATGACCACAATACAGCGATCGCTAAACTTCAAGAACTAGGGTTATCTGAGTATTTTATCTACTCCCAAATTAATTGGAACTCTAAAGTTGCTTCTATTCAAGAAATTGCTAAATTAATTAATATTGGTTTAGATGCGATCGCCTTTATTGACGATCAGCCATTTGAGCTAGAAGAAGTACATTTTTCTCTTACCGATGTTCTTTGTCTCAATGTAACTCAAATAGAGCATTTGTTATATATGCCAGAGTTGAATCCGCGTTTTATTACGGAGGATTCTCAAAAAAGAAGGCAAATGTATATTAGCGACATAGAGCGCAAACAAGCAGAAGAAAAATTTGTAGGCGTTCAAGAAGAGTTCTTAAAAACTCTGAATATGCACTTTACTCTAGCTTCAGCCCAAGAAGAGGATTTACAACGAGCCGAAGAATTAACAGTTAGAACCAACCAGTTAAATACTACAGGTTACACTTATTCTTATGATGAACTCAATCAATTTCGGCAATCAGAGCAACATAAATTACTAATTGCCACTTTAGAAGATAAATATGGCAGTTACGGAAAAATTGGCTTGGCTCTTGTAGAATACCGTGATGATGTATGGACAATCAAACTTTTATTAATGTCTTGTCGCGTCATGTCCAGAGGCGTTGGTTCAGTTCTGCTTAACTACATCATGAAGCTAGCTCAAGAAAACCAAGTGCGTCTGTGTGCTGAATTTCTTTCTAATAATCGCAATCGTATGATGTATATCGCCTATAAATTTGCAGGTTTTAAAGAAACTGAAAAGCAGGGTGAAATAGTAATTTTAGAGCATCAGCTTAACCAAATTCAGCCTTTGCCAGAATATATCAAACTAGAAATTATCGATTAAGATGAATGCTCATTTGAGAGCCTTAATTATTCAGTAATGGAAAATAATATTCATGTCTTTAGAGCAAGATATTTTAAAAATAAAGTCTCAACTTTCACCAGCAAAACAAACACTGTTAGCAAAACGCTTGCAAGGTAAAGTTCAATCTGACCAAAAATTAAATGTTGTACCTCGACGAGCGACAATTTCCCCTGTTCCTTTATCTTTTGCTCAAGAACGTCTTTGGTTTCTCCATAAGTTAAACCCCGATAGCGCTTTCTACAATGAACATGGAGCTATCCAACTTCAGGGTGTGCTTGACATAGGCATATTAGAACAGTGTTTACGAGAACTTGTAAGCCGCCATGAGTCATTGCGTACTACCTTTGATACAGTTGTGGGACAACCAGTACAAGTTATCGCCGCTTCTATGGATGTACCTCTATCTGTAGTCAACTTGAGTGAGTTACCCCAAGCTGCACAGAAACTGGAAATTCTGCGCTTGTCAGCCGAACACCGCTTACCCTCCTTCAACTTTGTTCAAGGCCCTCTGCTGCGATGGATGCTTGTACAGCTAGGGAAACACGATTATGTGTTGTTACTCACCATGCACCACATTATTATTGATGGTTGGTCGTTGGGTGTGATGTTTCGGGAATTGGCAGCATTATATGCAGCTTTTTCTCAAGGTAAACCTGCTGCACTCTCCGAAGTACCTCTTGAGTATGGAGATTTTGCTATTTGGCAACGGCAGTGGTTACAGGGAAAAGTGCTAGAGTCTCAACTGACTTATTGGAAACAGCAGTTAAGTAATTATCCACCTGTACTACAGTTACCAACAGATTATCCTCGGCCATCAGTGCAAAGCTTTCGCGGTGCTAGGCAATACTTTTCTCTGGGCGCTAACCTAACTCAAGCCCTAAAGGATTTGAATAAACAGGAAAATCTCACTCTCTTTATTACTTTACTAGCAGCCTTCAAAACACTGCTGTACCGCTATACTTCGGTTGAGAAGATTGTGATTGGTTCACCCATTGCCAATCGGAACCGAGACAAGAATACAGAAGGCATCGTGGGATTTTTTGCCAACACGATCGCAATGCAAACAGATTTTTCTGGTAATCCCACTTTTCGAGAACTGTTAAGTCGAGTCCGCCAAATGGTATTAGAGGCGCAGACTTACCAAGATTTGCCCTTTGAACAACTCGTCAAGGAACTACAACCACATCGAGACTTGAGCCATTCGCCTATATTTCAAGTGGTGTTTCTCCTGCAAAATGAATTAACATCAGCACTGTCGGCTTTAGAGGTGTTAGGCTTGAAAACCAGTCTTTGGGAAACCGATACAAGTACAGCCAAGTTTGATTTAACTCTGGCGGTGAGAGAGACAGATGGGAAATTAATCGGCGCTTGGGAGTACAACACCGATTTATTTGCACCCAGTACGATCGCTAGAATGGCAAATCATTTCCAAACTTTATTAACAGCGATCGTCCTCAATCCCGATCAACACTTGCATGATTTGCCACTGTTAACCATCCCAGAAAAACAGCAGCTTTTACAGTGGAATCAGACTCAAGTAAATTATCCCAAAAATTTGTCTATTCATCAGGTGTTTGAACAGTGGGTACAAAAAAACCCAAATGCTGTAGCAGTGGTGTTTAAAGACGAGCAACTAACCTATCGAGAACTAAATAGCCGCGCTAATGGGTTAGCACATCACTTGCAAAGGCTAGGGGTTGGCCCAGAAGTACTAGTGGGTATCTGTGTTGAACGCTCGCTAGAGATGATCGTAGGACTGTTGGGCATTCTGAAAGCTGGTGGTGCTTATGTACCCCTAGACTCAGCTTATCCCCAAGAGCGCCTAGCCTACATGTTGTCAGATTCACAGGTGAAGGTGCTATTAACTACAGAGAAATTAGCAGCAAACCTACCTGAGCATGAAGCATCTGTAGTTTACTTAGATACAGAAATTTCTCGTGAAAGTGAAGAGAATTTACTTAGTGGGGTTAAACCTGAGAATTTAGCATATCTGATTTATACTTCAGGTTCTACAGGAAAACCCAAAGGAGTTTTAATTGCCCACCAGGGATTGTGCAATCTAGCGCAAGCACAAATTGATAGCTTTGATGTGCAGCCAAACAGCCGTATTCTGCAATTCGCATCTTTTAGCTTTGATGCTGCTGTCTGGGAAATTTTCATGGCTCTGGGTTCTGGAGCGAGGATTGTTTTGGGAACTCCAGAGGAGTTGCTGCTAGGGTCAGCTTTACTTAAACTGTTGGATGAGCAGGCGATTACACACGTAACACTCGCTCCGTCAGCATTAGCTGTTCTACCCAATAAAGAACTACCGGCTTTGCAAATTATCATAGTTGCGGGTGAGGCTTGTGGATCGGATTTAGTAGTACAATGGTCTAATGGTCGCCGTTTCTTTAACGCTTACGGCCCAACCGAATCAACTGTCTGCTCCACCATAGCTGAATCTACGCCAGATATTAGTCAACTGCCTATCGGTCGCCCAATTGCGAATACTCAAGTTTACATCCTAGACGAATATCTGCAACGCCTTCCTGTGGGTGTCGCTGGGGAATTACACATTGGCGGTGTCGGTATTGCTCGCGGCTACCTGAATCGTCCAGAGTTGACAGCAGATAAATTTATTCGTAATCCCTTTAGCGATAAATTAGGAGATCGTCTTTACAAAACTGGCGATCGCGCCCGCTACCTAGCAGATGGTAACATTGAGTTTCTCGGTCGTATCGATCATCAAATCAAGATTCGCGGCTATCGCATTGAACTCGGAGAAATTGAAGCCGTACTTGTTACTCATCCAAAAATCAAAGAAACTCTGGTCTTAGCTAAAGAAGATAAGCTTGGCGACAAGCGTTTATTAGCTTACGTTGTAGCCGATCAAAAAACAAGCGAAATCTTCAATCAGGAGAAAGTTGTAACCATAAGTGAACTCCGAAACTTTCTCCAAGAAAAGCTACCTGAATATATGATGCCGTCAGCTTTCGTATTCTTAGAAAGAATGCCACTAACGCCCAACGGTAAAATTGACCATCGTGCTTTGCCTGTGCCAGAAAATCGTCAGTTAGAAACACCATATATCAGACCCCAAACTAAAGTACAGCGACTTATTACTAATATTTGGCAACAATTGTTGCAAATAGAAAAGGTGGGAGTTGAGGATAATTTCTTTCATCTAGGAGGACATTCATTACTCATTGTCAAATTACAAGTAGAATTAAATGAAATTTTTGATAAAGAAATACCTATTGTAGAATTATTTAAATATCCAACTATCAAATCTTTAGCTGAATATTTAACTGAAAATAATAATGAGTCCGGTTATTCTCAGCAAGCATACGAAAAATCTGAGAATCGCAACTCTCGCAAAGCTATGACAATCCAAAAAAGACAACTCAGGCAAAAACATCGAGCAAATAATCCTTAAAATTACGTGAGTTCGATGAACCTCTCCCTCTCCGAAACGGAAAGTAAGGAGCAACGAAAAATTAAGCTTTTTGCTCCCCTCTCCGCGTCGGAGAGGGGTTGGGGGAGAGGTCAAATAAGACTTGTCGAACTCACGTAAAAATTCTTGCTTTAAAATACTCATCCAGTTTTTTAATAATCATGAATGAACAGCCTTTGCCTAATTTAGATAATGATTCAGAAATTGCCATTATTGGCATATCTTGTCGTTTTCCTAAAGCCAAAAATATTGCAGAATTTTGGCATAATCTCCAAGAAGGTGTAGAGTGTATTTCCTTTTTTAACTCTCAAGAACTAGTTTCCTCTGGTGTAGATCCTGAGTTATTGAATAACACCAACTACGTCAAAGCTAATAGTGTGCTATCAGACATAGATATGTTTGATGCTTTCTTTTTTGACATCAGCGCTAGAGAAGCTGAAATGATCGATCCGCAACATCGGCTTTTCTTAGAACAAGCTTGGGAAGCGATTGAAAATGCAGGTTATGACCCTCAAACTTACAAGGGTTCGATTGGTGTCTATGCTGGTTGTGGTATTAATACTTATTTACTTAATAACCTTTATAAAAAGTTTGATACATCTAACCCGATAGATGATTACAAATATAGACTGCTGATTGGCAATGATAAAGATTTTTTATCTACTCGCGTCTCTTACCAATTAAACCTTAAAGGGCCGAGTATTACTGTTCAAACTGCTTGTTCTACTTCATTAGTCGCCGTACACTTAGCTAGCCAAAGCTTGCTAAATGGTGAGTGTGATATCGCCTTGGCTGGTGGTGTTGCAGTTAGAGTGCCACAAAAAACTGGCTATCTGTATCAAGAGGGGATGATTTTATCACCCGATGGACATTGCCGAGCCTTTGATATCAAAGCAGCAGGGACGATTAGTGGTAGCGGTGTTGGTCTTGTTGTCTTAAAAAGATTAGAAGATGCTCTTGCAGATGGCGATTTTATTCATGCGGTGATTAAAGGTTCTGCCATAAATAATGACGGTGCGGTGAAAGTTGGTTATACAGCGCCCAGTGTAGATGGTCAGACAGCAGTGATCTTAGAGGCTCAAACCGTAGCTGGAATTGCTCCAGAAACAATCACCTATATGGAGGCACATGGAACCGGTACGCCTTTGGGAGATCCGATTGAAATTACTGCACTCACACAAGCTTTTTCTACTAATACCCAAAACAAGGGATTTTGCGCGATTGGTTCCGTTAAAACTAATGTCGGTCATTTAGATGCGGCGGCTGGTGTCGCAGGTCTGATTAAAACCGTTTTGGCACTCAAACACCAGCAAATCCCCCCAAGCTTACACTTTGAAAGCCCTAATCCCAAAATAGACTTTGCTAACAGCCCCTTTTACGTCAATACCAAACTTTCTGAGTGGCAAACTAAAAGTACACCCCGTCGTGCTGGTGTCAGTTCTTTTGGCATTGGAGGCACGAATGCTCATGTGGTGTTGGAAGAAGCCCCACCACAACAGCCATCTGGAAAATCCCGTCCTTACCAGTTGTTAAGCATTTCAGCGAAAACTAGTTCAGCGCTGGAGTTAGCGATCGCCAATTTGTCTGCACATTTGCAGCAACACCCCGAACTTAACCTAGCTGATGTTGCTTACACCTTAAGCAAAGGTCGTAAGGCTTTCAACTATAGACGGATGTTTGTTTGTCAGGATATTGCACAGACACAGCCCTTACTGAGTGAGGTGCAGCCTAGCAAATTTCATGAATCAGGCGATCGCTCAATAACCTTTATGTTTTCTGGGCAAGGTTCGCAATACGTGAATATGGGGCGAGAACTCTATGAATTTGAGCCAACATTCAGAGAGCATATAGACAAGTGTGCAGAGATTCTCTTACCTCACTTAGGAGTTGACCTCCGTCACATCCTTTACCCCAATTCCGAAGAAATAGAACAAGCCACAGAGCAATTACAACAAACTGCACTTGCTCAACCTGCCCTATTTGTGATTGAGTATGCCCTAGCGCAGTTATGGATGTCATGGGGAATCCGCCCTGTAGCAATGATTGGTCACAGTATCGGGGAATATGTCGCTGCTGCGATCGCAGGTGTATTTTCCCTAGAAGATGCTTTGGCTGTAGTCGCCATCAGAGGTGAATTGATGCAACAGATGCCAAGTGGGAGTATGTTGGCAGTACCCCTAACAGAGCAACAAGTACAACCACTATTAGGTCAAGAACTTTCCTTAGCTGCTGTCAACAGTTTGTCGTCCTGCGTCGTTTCCGGCTCCACATCGGCAATTGAAACAGTACAACAGCAATTAGCGGCACAAGGCATAGATACTCAGCCTCTTTTCACTTCTCATGCTTTCCATTCAGCGATGATGGAGCCAATTGTGCAAAAATTTACACATTCCTTGCAACAGGTACAGCTTCAGCCCCCACAAATTCCTTACATCTCTAACCTGACTGGTACGTGGATTACTGCTGATGAAGCTACCAATCCCGATTACTGGGCAGAACATCTGCGGAAAACTGTACGCTTTGCTGAAGGTTTAGAAAAGTTATTGCTAGAACCCGCTCAAATTTTATTAGAGGTTGGCCCTGGTTGGACGTTGAGTAAATTAACTAAGCAACATCCAAATAAAGATTCGGAACAGGTGGTATTAACTTCATTACACCATCCGCGAGCGCCTCAATCTGACTTAGAGTTATTGTTAAACACATTAGGTGATCTTTGGCTGAATGGGGTACAAGTAGATTGGTCAGGATTTTATGCCCATGAACAACGCTGTCGCCTTCCCTTACCTACATATCCCTTTGAGCGCCAGCGCTACTGGATTGAGCCAGAAAACCCCTCTTCATCATCTACACAGCTTTGGAAAACTGTAGTGCAGGCTGGTCAGCACCAAGCAAGTAGCGGTATTTTGGAATTTGATCGGCAAACCTGTCTGGAAAGTAGACAATGGCTGGATCGTTTATGTATTGCATACATCAATAAAACTCTTAGGCATAATGGTACTTTTAGCAATCCTAACGACAAATATACTTTTGAGGAATTGTTCGAGAAATGCCAAGTTATTCCTCGCTATCGGCAGTTGTTTGCTAGGTGGTTACAAATCTTAGTAGAGCAAGGTCACTTGCAACAAAATGCAGGAATTTTTACTAAGTTACTGCCATTTTCATCAGAATCTTTTGACACAGTGTTAGCAACAGTCAAAACGCAATGTACAAATACACCTCAACAGGTAGATTTAGTCCAGCTTTGTGGTGAAAATTTAGTTGATATACTGACTGGAAAAAAACCACCCCTAGAGTTTTTTAATACTTTGATATATGATGAAAACCAAGCACAAAAGCTAAATATTTACCCTCGCTGGATTGCTTACTACAACAACATTATGCGGGCAAGTCTGGAGCAAGTAGTTAAGTCCTTGCCGTCAGCAGTTAATTTAAGAGTTTTAGAAGTAGGTGGGGGAATGGGTTTAGCCACCAGCGAATTGTTACCCTTATTACCTGCCAAACAAACCAATTACACCTTTACTGATGTGGGTGGTTTGTTCTTGAAAGCGGCTAAAAAGAAATTTAGTGATTATCCATTTATTGACTATCGTTTATTCGATATTCAAAAGCCTCCTCAAGAACAAGGTTATTCGGCTCATAGCTTTGATGTCGTAATAGCAGCGAACGTACTACACGTTACCAAAAACATGGAAGCAACTTTAGAGTATGTGCGCTCTTTGTTAGCTCCTGGGGGTATACTCTTGCTTTGGGAATGTACTGAACCTCGCTTCGACTTCGATATTACCTGGGGTCTTTTGATGAATCCTCCAGAAGATGAACAACGCAACCAGGGGAATCCATTTTTATCTAAACAACAGTGGCAAGAAGCACTAAGTTCTCATGGATTTATCGAAGTAGAAGCTTTTTCCGCAACTGAAGTTTTTGGACATCATGTAATAGTAGCTCAGGCTGCAACTTTAGAGAATAAAACTGTACCGCCTGCATTTACCACAACTCTCAAACAACAAGCTCAATTCTCATTAGACAAAAAGCTAGACATTGCCGATTGGTTCTACATTCCTTCGTGGAAACGTTCACCTCTGCCTAAAACTTCTCAGTTAGGGGTTGCTCAGTTGGGATGCTCGTTAGTGTTTGTTGATGAGTGTGGCATAGGTAGCGAATTAGTCAAGCAACTGGCATTAGTAGGACAAGATGTAGTTACTATCAAACTTGGGAAACGATTTAATAAAAATAGCGAAGCTGGACAACATCTGTATACTATCAATCCGCAAAATCGGGATGATTACGACGCTTTACTCAATGAACTTCGCACACTAGGTTTAATTCCAAAAAGAATTGCCCATTTATGGAGTATTACACCGCCAAGTTACTCAGATTCAAGACTTGATAACTATGAAAAAGCTCAAGAACAAGGTTTATATAGTCTAATACTTCTTGTCCAGGCAATAGGCAAGCAAAATCTCACAAATGAGTTGGAAATCGTGGTGATTTCTAATGGGATGCAAGCATTAACTGGAGAAGAAATGCTCAACCCAGAAAAGGCAACTTTACTCGGAGCCGTTAAGGTGATTCCGCGTGAGTATCCTAATATCCGTTGCCGTAGTATTGATATTGTTCTCCCAGCTTCAGGTAGTTGGAAAGAAGAAAAACTTATAGAGCAACTGCTCAACGAAACTAGTGCTAATACTTCTGATGAAATTATTGCCCATCGTGGTGTTCATCGTTGGGTACAAACTTTTGAGTCTGTCCGTTTAGATAAAGATGTCAAAGAAATACCACGCTTAAAACAAGGTGGAGTTTACTTGATTAGTGGTGGACTCGGATATCTGGGACTAGAATTGCTTGCACCACATCTAGCCAAAACTTTTCAAGCTAAACTGATACTAATAGGGCGTTCAGCTTTTCCTCTTCGACAAGATTGGACTGAATGGCTAGCAACTCACGATGACAATGACGACATTAGTCGCAAGATTCGCAAAGTACAGGAACTAGAAAAATTAGGCTCTGAGGTTTTAGTAGCTAGTGCTGATGTTGCTAACCTCCAACAAATGCAAGAATTAATTGCTCAAGCTCAAGGGCAATTTGGACAAATTAATGGTGTAATCCACACCGCAGGAATTCTGGGTGATAGCTCAATTCAGCGAAAAACTATAGACCAGATAAAAAGTGTTTTGGAAGCGAAAGTTAAGGGTACACTAGTTCTCGATATCCTCTTCAAAGATGCTGAGTTAGATTTCTTAATTCTTTGTTCTTCAATGGCTGCGATCGCACCATTACCTGGTCAGGTAGCATATACTGGTGCTAATAATTTTATTGATAGTTTTGCCCATTACAAAACCTCCATAGATAAACAATTTACTGTTTCTATAAACTTGTATGGTTGGCAAGAAGGTGGGATGGGTTTTGAAGGGACAAAACATATCCAAAAGATTTTCCAAGCTCAATCAAAAGCAGTTAGCCACCCTCTGATAGATAGCTGTTTAATTAAAGACTCAAACCAAGAGATATATATTTCTCACTTGAGTTCTATTAAGCACTGGGTTCTTAATGAACACAAGCTTATGGGCAAAGCTACACTTCCGGGAACAGCTTATCTAGAGTTGGCCGTAGCTGCTTGCGAAAACCACACTCAAAATAGAACAATAGAACTGCGGGAAGTTACTTTTTTCAAACCATTAGTAGTAGAAGAACACACAGAAAAGGAAGTTCGTACTCTCTTAAATAAGCAAGAATATGGCTTTGAATTCGTAATTATTAGCCGAGTAGAATCAACCATAGAGCAATGGACAGAACACGCCAGAGGAGAAATCGTTTGGACTCAGCCAGAATCACCTAAAAAATATGCAATCTCCGAAATTTTAGATAACTGCCATCAACAGGAAATAATTGTTTCTGAGCTAAATTATCAAACTCAATCAAAAAATCTAGAATTTGGATTAAGATGGCAAAACTTACAGCAAATAAACTTCGGGAATAATCAGGGATTAGCACTCTTAGAATTGTCAAGAAGTTTTATAGATGACCTGAATAATTATAAGTTGCATCCAGCGCTATTAGATGCAGCTACTGGTTTTTTAAGCAGGCAATTATCAAATAAAAATCATTACCTCCCATTCTCATACAAAAGACTGACAATTCATAATTCAATTGCGTCTAGAGTATATAGTTATGCCAGATTGGTAGAGAAGAATAATTCAGAACAAGATACTCTCAGCTTTAATATCTCTATCTTAGATATTGAAGGAAATGAACTTGTTGAAATTGAAGAATATACCCTGAAGAAAATTAATCCAGAAATTGAGCAATCTCAAGTCTCTAGAGAAATCATCCCAGCTATCTCAGAAAGTGAGAATTTTCAGTTAAGAATTTTCTCTCCTGGGGTTTTAGAAACTTTGAAGTTTCAACCTACCACTCGTAAAAAACCAAAACCTAGCGAAGTTGAAATTGAAGTAGCTGCGGTTGGTCTTAACTTCCAAGAAGTATTGGTAGCGATGGGTTTGTTTCCAACTCCAACTAATTTTGTTTACGAGTTCGGTCTTGAATGTGCTGGCAAAATAGTCTCTCTTGGAGAAGGAGTTAATGGTTTTGAAATTGGAGATGAAGTAATTGCCATTGGCAGTTCTAGTTTGAGCCGATTTATGACAACTACTGCTAATTTAGTGGCACTCAAACCAAAACATCTCACTTTAGAAGAAGCAGCAACAATTCCCGTTGCTTTTGGGACAGCTTACTATTCTTTGATGAAAGTGGGCAGACTGTGCAAGGGTGAAAGTATTTTGATTCATTCTGCTGCTGGTGGTGTGGGAATGGCAGCCGTCGAGATTGCCCAGTGGGTTGGCGCAGAAATCTTTGCCACAGCAGGTAACGCAGAAAAACGGGAATTTCTGCGCTCAAAGGGTATTAAGCACGTTATGGATTCCAGGTCTGTTGCTTTTGCTGATGAAGTCATGCGACTGACTGATGGTAAGGGAGTAAACGTAGTTTTGAATTCATTAGGTGGAGAATTCATCCCTAAGAGTCTTGCTATTTTGGCACGCAATGGACGCTTTTTAGAAATTGGTCAAAAGGATATCTTGAATAATACTCAATTAGGACTAAGACCTTTTGAGAAAAATTTAAGCTTCTTTGCTATCCATCCAGATATGGAAGACTTTAAACACATTGATTGGTGTAAGGAAGTTGTAGAATTCTTCGAGGAAGGAAATTTCCCGAATCTTCCCCATCGAGTGTTTCCCATTACAAAGGTAGCTGATGCTTTTGAATATATGGCTGGAGGGAAACATATCGGTAAGATTGTAGTTTCTTTACAGGAAAGAGACTCTTTAAAAACACTTGTGTATAAAGAAAGCAAAGTAGAACTAACAGCCAGAAAAACTGCGGCTTTTCTGGCAACTCCTGACTCGAATAGTGTTGACTTGCTTCCACTAAATAACAAACTTAACACAGACTTTTTTAGAGAAGATGGGTTATCACCATCAGAAACTATTGAGATTTTTAGCAGAATATTAGGAAGTACACTGCCACAGGTTTTAATATGGACTAATGATTTTCTGAGTTGGCGCGAGCGACATAATACTTATAATCAAGAAAATTTAATCGAGATTTTCGAGAAAGCTAATTTACCTCAACCAGTTCAACAGACATATTCACGACCTAAGCTGAAAAATGAATATGTAGCACCTAAAAATGAAATTGAACAGGCGATCGCTAAAGTTTGGCAAGAGGTTCTGGGTATTAATGAAGTTGGACGCTATGACAATTTCTTTGATTTGGGTGGAGATTCTCTTTTGATAGTCCAAGTTCGTAGCAAACTCCAAAAAAGATTAAACATCAACTTCTCAATTAATGATGCCTTCGAGTATTCAACAATTACTGCCTTAGCTCAATATCTCAGCAAAGACCAGACTCAAGAATCGGTATCTCAACCAATTAATGAACGTGCCGAAAAGCTGCAAAAAGCGATCGCCCAAGACGCACAACTGATTGAAAAAAGGAGAAAAGCCCGTGAATAACCCCAAAGGCATAGCTATTATCGGCATGGCTGGTCGTTTTCCAGGAGCTAAAAATGTCGATGAGTATTGGCAAAATTTGTGCGCTGGACGGGAGTGTATTTCCTTTTTCAGTGATGAGGAATTGCTGGCTTTGGGTGTAGACGAAGCTTTAGTAAATAATCCTAGCTATGTGAAAGCTGGCGCACCAATTTCTGATATTGAAATGTTTGATGCTTCCTTTTTCGGTTTCTCACCTAAAGAAGCTGAGGCGACAGATCCACAACAACGTATTTTTTTGGAGTGTGCTTGGGAAGCCCTAGAAAATGCAGGCTATGATTCTGAAGCCTACAAAGGATGGATAGGTGTTTATGCAGGAGGAAGCCTCAGTACATACCTAATAGAGAACTTGTTATTAACCAATTTTTACACCCTGGAATCTTTGAGTAGGCAATTTCCTGCTAGTAATGACAAAGACTATATACCTACACGAGTTTCCTACAAGTTAAATCTTAAAGGGCCGAGTCTCAACGTTAGTACAACTTGCTCTACCTCATTAGTAGCAGTTCACATTGCCTGTCGAGGATTATTGAACTATGAGTGTGATATGGCACTGGCGGGCGGGGTTTCGATCCAAGTTCCGCAGCAACTAGGTTATTTGTATATAAAAGAAGGGATGGCTTCTCCTGATGGTCACTGCCGCGCTTTTGATGCTAATGCTCAAGGGACAATTATGGGCAATGGAGTCGGTATTGTTGTACTCAAAAGACTAGAAGATGCTCTAGCAGAGGGAGACTGTATTTATGCTGTGATCAAAGGTTCAGCTATAAATAATGATGGTTCAGCAAAAGTAGGCTTTACCGCTCCTAGTAGTAGTGGACAAGCGAAAGTCATTGCTGAGGCTCAGGCGATCGCTAATCTTAACCCAGAAACAATTAGCTATATCGAAACCCACGGAACTGGTACTATCTTGGGCGATCCTATAGAAATTAGTGCCTTGAAGAAAGTATTTAATGCTAGTACTCAAAAAAGGGGTTTTTGTGCCATTGGTTCAGTTAAGACAAATGTTGGTCATTTAAATACAGCTTCGGGTGTAGCAGGTCTAATTAAAACCGTTTTGGCACTCAAACATCAAGTTATTCCGCCTAACCTACACTTTAAAACACCCAATCCGAAAATCGGCTTCGAGGACAGTCCTTTCTACGTCAATACCAAACTTTCTGAGTGGAAAACCAATGGTACACCGCGCCGGGCTGGTGTTAGTTCCTTTGGCTTTGGCGGTACTAATGCTCATGTCGTTCTGGAAGAAGCACCAGTACAAAAGCTGTCGGAAAAGTCTCGGCCTTGGCAGTTGTTAGTCATTTCAGCCAAAACCAACTCAGCCCTAGAAGTGGCAACTGAAAATTTGAAAAGCCACATCCAGCAATATCCTCACTTAGATTTAGCTGATGTGGCCTATACCCTTCAACTAGGTCGTCGGACTTTCGATCATCATCGCTTCGTAGTCTGCCAAGACATGAAAGATGCTGTATCAGCGCTGGCAGAAAGCTCACAACGAGTATTGACTCACTACCAAAAGCCCATCCTGCACCCGATCGCCTTCATGTTTTCTGGGCAAGGTTCGCAATACGTGAATATGGGGCGTGAACTCTATGAATTTGAGCCAACATTCAGAGAGCAAATAGACAAGTGTGCAGAGATTCTCTTACCTCACTTAGGAGTTGACCTCCGTCATATTCTTTACCCTAGCGTTGCCCGAATAGAACTTGCCACACAGCAACTACAACAAACTGCACTTGCTCAACCTGCCCTATTTGTAATTGAGTATGCTCTAGCGCAGTTATGGATGTCATGGGGAATCCGCCCTGTAGCAATGATTGGTCACAGTATCGGGGAATATGTCGCTGCGGCGATCGCAGGTGTATTTTCCCTAGAAGATGCTTTGGCTGTAGTCGCCATCAGAGGTGAATTGATGCAACAGATGCCAAGTGGAAGTATGTTGGCAGTCCCCCTAACAGAGCAACAAGTACAACCACTGTTAGGTCAACAACTTTCTCTAGCTGCTGTCAACAGTTTGTCGTCCTGCGTTGTTTCCGGTTCCACATCGGCAATTGAAGCACTACAACAGCAATTGGCAGCACAAGGCATAGATACTCAGCCTCTTTTTACCTCTCATGCCTTCCATTCAGTGATGATGGAGCCAGTTGTACAAAAATTTACACAGTGTTTGCAACAGGTACAGCTTCATCCCCCGCAAATTCCTTACATCTCTAACCTGACTGGTACGTGGATTACTGCCGATGAAGCTACCAATCCCGATTACTGGGCGCAGCATCTGCGGCAACCCGTGAGGTTTTCTTTGGGAGTTTCCGAATTGTTGCAACAGTCTGAAAGCATTTTAATAGAAGTTGGCCCAGGGCGATCGCTAAGTACGTTGACCAAACGGCATTTAGAGCCTAATGCAAAACAGCTTGTGCTTTCTTCCTTGCGTCACCCTAAAGAACAACACTCAGATGTTGCCTTTTTATTAAATACATTGGGGCGACTTTGGATGGCTGGCATAGAGATAGATTGGTCGGGTTTTTATGCCCACGAAAAGCGTAGTCGTCTGCCTCTACCCACTTATCCCTTTGAGCGTCAGCGTTATTGGATTGATAGCAAACCACGATCCTTCTCTGCCCTCGATGATCAAAAACCAGATATTACTGAAACTGACAAAACATCTTCTAGTCAACGCTACTCTCGATTAAACCTTGGTAATCCTTATGTTGCACCAAATAGCGAGTTAGAAATTCAAATTGCCGAAATGTGGCAAGAAGTTCTTGGTGTAAAAGAAATTGGTATTAATGATGATTTCTTTGAATTGGGAGGAGATTCTTTAATTGCCACGAGAATATTTTCACGTTTGCAAACAACTTTTCCTGTAGAGTTATCAATGGAAAAAATTTTATTTCAAGCTGCCACTGTAGCTCAACAAGCAGAAATGTTAGACCAACTTCTCCTCGAAAAAATTACAGAATTATCTGAAGAAGAAATAAAATCTCTTTTAGCTAATTAATTGAGCGTCATTCAGAGAAAAGTTTTAACTCAGGTTTATTTAGAGGATGTTTGAAAAGTCATGATTGATGTGTCAAATATTTTTTACCCCACCCTAACCCTCCCCTTATAAAGGGGAGGGAACCGAATTTTCTTGTTTCCCCCCTTTATAAGGGGGGATTAAGGGGGGTAATAATTCGATTAAAATCACAGCTAACCACTTTTCAAACACCCTCTTAGATCAAAACTTCAGAAAATCAAAATTCAGAGAATCAAAATATGGATAAGCAATACTCTAATTTATCATCTGCTAAACAAGCCCTGCTACAAAAATTGAAGGCAGGAGAATTTAAAGTACAGACTATTCCTAAACGCTCTAATTCAGACTCTGCTCCATTATCTTTTCCCCAGCAACGATTATGGTTTATTGACCAACTCTATGATGGTAGTTATTTTTACAATATAGTAGGTGCTATTCATTTAAAAGGTAAACTGAATATCACAGCTTTCCAACAAAGTCTCAACGAAATTATCAGGCGACATGAAGCATGGCGCACGATTTTTGTCGAAATAGATCGGGAGCCAGTGCAGGTAATTATAGCTGAGTTATCCTGGGATTTACCTCTTATAAGTCTTGAGCATTTATCTGGCAAAAATTGGGAAGTGGAACTTCAGCGACTAGCAGTTGAAGAAACTCAAAAACCTTTTGATTTAACTAAAGTACCACTTGTCAGAGCAACTTTACTGCGAGTCAATGAACAAGAGCATATTTTCCTGTTGAATATGCACCACACTGTTTCAGATGGCTGGTCTATTGGTGTATTTGTACAGGAATTAGCAACGCTATATGCTGCATTTACTAAAGGCTTACCCTCACCGTTACCGGAACTTCCGATTCAGTATGGGGACTTTGCAGTTTGGCAGCGCGATCGCTTGCAAGGTGAACTGTTGAAAACGCAACTAAGTTACTGGAAGCAACAACTAGGGGGAGAATTACCTGTACTTCGGCTGCCAACGGATCATCCACGACCTAATGTCGCTACTTTTGTAGGTAAAAAACACTACTTTAAACTTTCTAAAAAATTAACAGCAGCACTCAACAAATTTAGCAAACAAGAAGAAGCTTCTTTATTCATGACTCTGCTGGCAGCTTTTAACACATTACTTTACCGCTATACACAACAAGAAGATATCCTCATCGGTACGCCAATTGCTAACCGCAATCGTCCTGAATTTGAAGGAATGCTTGGCTTTTTTGTCAATACATTGATTATACGTACCGACTTAAGTAATAAGCCTAACTTTCGTGAACTTTTAAGTCGGGTACGCGAAGTGACTCTTGGTGCTTATGGCCATCAAGATTTACCTTTCGAGAAACTGGTGGAGGAATTACGACCAAAGCGAGATTTAAGAATCAATCCCCTGTTTCAGGTGATGTTTGTCCTGCAAAATATCCCAATGCCAGCACACGAGGTTTCTGGTTTAACCTTGAGTCCTTTGGATGTAGATAATGGCACAGCAATGCTTGATATACTGTTGTCAATAGCCGAATATGAGCAGGAATTAAGTGGATTTTTAGAGTACAATACTGATTTATTTGACTCGGCAACTATTGCCCGATTAGTCGCCAATTTTCAAACTTTATTAGAAAACATTGTTCTCGAACCAAATCAGCGTATTTCTGAACTACCTTTATTAACTGCTAATGAACAAGAGCAAATATTAATCAGGTGGAATAATACTATAAAAAATTATCCTCAAGCGACTCTGCATGAATTATTTGAACAGCAAGTTAAACAATCACCTCATGCTTTGGCGTTAATCGATCAATCAGAACAGATAACCTTTGAACAGCTAAACCAAAGAGCCAACCAACTTGCACATTACTTACAAAAGTTAGGAGTCACTACAGAAACCCGCGTCGCCATTTTTCTAGAACGTTCCATCGAATTCGTTATTGCAATTCTAGCTATTTTTAAAGCTGGTGGTGCTTACGTTCCGCTTGACCCAAATTACCCTAGTAATCGTCTAGCTTTCATGCTTGCTGATTGCCAAGCAAATCTATTAATAACCCAACAAAAAATATTAGAAAATCTGACTAAATCTGCCATAACACCGGCTAGAACTGTTTGTCTAGATGTTCATCAAGATATTCTGGCACAAGAATCTGTTGAAAATCCTGTTAGCAATACAACACCAGATCATCTAGCATACATACTCTATACTTCAGGTTCTACGGGAACTCCCAAAGGTGTCCTTGGCACTCATAGAGGTACAGTCAATGGTTTGAACTGGCTATGGGAAACTTACCCACCTGCAGCTGATGAAATTGCTTGTCATAAGACCGCCATTAGTTTTGCAGATTCTCTCTGGGAGATTTTCAGCCCTTTAATCCAAGGGCTGCCAGCAGTAATTATCCCTGATGCGATTGTCAAGGATACTCGCCTTTTTCTAGAAACCCTTGCTCAATATAAAGTGACGCGCATTATACTTGTGCCATCATTGCTGCGGCTATTTTTAGAAAGTTACAGTGAGCAAACTAAAAATCTTTCGCACCTCAAAATTTGGACTACAAGTGGAGAAGCAGCGCCTCTTTCCTTAACACAAACTTTCTATGAATTGATGCCGTCGGCAAAACTACTCAACTTTTATGGTTTATCTGAAGTTTCTGCCAATGTCATTTGCTGTGACACAAGTTTATTACCAGAGAAAGCAACTAGCGTTTTCATTGGTCGTCCGATAAATAATACACAGGTTTATGTGTTAGATCGTCATTTACAGCCTACTCCAGTAGGAGTTTTCGGTGAACTATATATTAGTGGAGTTCCTTTATCAAGAGGTTATTGGCAGCGTCCAGAACTCAACCAAGAACGGTTTATCGATCACCCCTTTATACCAGGAAATAAGCTCTACAAAACTGGTGATTTAGTACGTTATTTAAATAATGGTGAACTTGAGTATTTAGGACGCAGTGACAATCAAGTAAAAATTAGGGGTTTTCGGATTGAACTAGGGGAAATTGAAGCGGCGATCGCTCAACATCCTGCTGTTCAACAAGCGGCTGTCATTGTCCGCAATCATACTCAAGGTGGTGACTATCTTGTGGCATATATAGTGACAACCGAACAAAACTTAATCCCCTCGCTGCAAAGTTACCTGAAAGAGAACTTGCCAGATTACATGATCCCGTCAGCCTTAGCGATTTTAGATGCACTCCCGCTAACACCGAGTGGGAAAGTGGATAGGCGATCGCTTTTATCCCTAGATGATGTTCAACCCAACTCTACTGCATCCTTTGTTGCTCCCCGCGATCATTGGGAATTTACTCTGGCGCAGATTTGGGAAAATCTCCTCCAGATAAATCCGATCGGTGTCACAGCCAACTTTTTTGACTTGGGTGGTCATTCGCTGTTAGCAGCACGTTTAATGGCTCAAGTTAACGAGCGTTTTGGGCAAAAACTTTCTTTGTCTGCCCTTTTCCAAGGTGCAACAATTGAGCAGTTAGCTAAGACTATCCGACAACAATTTGGCTCAGGTTCCGGTTCTCCTCTAGTCACAATTCGGTCTTCAGGTAGCAAAAATCCTTTCTTTTGCGTACATCCAGCTGGAGGTACTATCATCACCTATCCAAACTTAGCCAGTGGACTGGATGCAGAACAGCCATTTTACGCTCTGGAACAAAACCCTGTCCAGCAGCCGCCGGAAGTTATTTCTATAGAACAGACAGCTAGTGCTTATTTAGAAGCAATTCGTACCGTACAGCCATTCGGGCCTTATCTTTTAGGGGGTTGGTGTTACGGTGCGATCGTTGCCTTCGAGATGGCGCAACAACTACAAAGGCAAGGCCAGACAATAAGTTTACTTGCCGTGTTTGATGCCATAATACCAGACCCAGACAGTCCAATCCAACCAGCAGATGATGATGATGCCAAATACATAGTTCGTGCAGCCGAGTCGATAAAATACTTATTTGGTATAGATTTGGCAATCTCCTATGAACAAGTCCTACCACTGTCACCAGATGAACAATTCAAGCTCTTGTTAAAACGACTTCAGATCATCAGTGACTCAGAAATGCAGCAACACTTTTGTAGTTACAGACTTTTCAGGAATCATGCCCAAGCTATGCGAGATTATGTCCCGCAAGTCTATGCTAATAAAATTACTCTGTTTAAAGCTAAAGAGACAATTCCACACGATTTTCAAAGTCCAGAGTTGTACAGTGATGACCCGTTGTTAGGTTGGGGCAAATGTTCTGTCCAACAAATTGAGGTGATTGAGGTTCCTGGCAACCATTTTTCGATGTTTAATGACACGCATATTCAAGAATTGAGTAAAGAATTGAGAAAGACTATCAATAAACTCACTTAAGCTGTATGATACTTACTTAAGGTTGACTAAATTTAAATTTTGGCTGTCATCAGACTTTGTTCGCCAGATATCTACTTTCCTGTCTTGAAAATAGGCGAAGGAGATTTTTATACTGGGTGATAAAAATGTCATCCTCCTACACCGGGTTCCAAAAAAGAGAGTGTACTAAAAAGAATCTTATGCAACAGTTTTTCTAGCCATTACCATACATCTCACTCCAATGAAGAACACTCAAAGTCTGAATAAGCTAGGATTACTGGCCAGTTTGTACATATCACAGTACATTCCGATTATGTTTCTTTTGCAAGCTTTGCCAGTCTTCCTGCGTCAACAGGGAGTGAATCTTGATGCCATCGGTTTACTCTCACTGATAGCTCTACCGTTGATTCTGAAATTTTTGTGGTCTCCTTTGATCGATCGTTATGGCTTTACTCGTTGGGGACATTACCGATTTTGGATTATCTGCTTTCAACTCTTAGTTGCTACTCTGACGGTTGTTTGTGCCTTTTTTGATATTGAGACAAACTTTACTGGTTTGTTAGTTTGTGTATTACTAATGTGTCTGTTTTGTTCTAGTCAAGATATCGCTACAGATGCCTTGGCTGTGGGATTATTGGAACCACAAGAGCGAGGTTTAGGGAATGCAATACAAACTTCAGGCCACTATCTTGGTGCAATCATTGGCAGTGGTGGAATGCTGATCTTGCTCAATTACTGGGGATGGAGAACGAGTCTGTTGATTTTGGCGGGAATAGTGGTGTTAGCACTGATTCCTGTACTGCGTCATCAAGAGCAACAAATACCGGATGTGAAAGAATTGCAGACTTCGGGGATCGTTAAGAGTTATTTTAGGACTCTAATCAACCCCTACCGCGATCGCAGAACATGGAGTTGGTTGCTGATTTTGTCGCTGTATTTGGCTGGTGGCAATATGGCAAACACCATGTTTCGTCCATTATTGGTGGATATTGGGCTATCTTTGGCAGATATCGGTTGGTTAATGGGAGTTGTGAGTCATGGTGCGGGAATCATTGGTGCGATCGCTGCTGGTTTTTTGATTGTACCTTTAGGAAGGAAGCGATCGCTGATTTTATTTGGCTTGCTTTATGCGATCGCAATGACTGCTTACTTTTTACCAGCCTTTGGCATCACCAATTTACCGATACTTTACCTAGTAGCTATCAGCGTGCAAATAACTCTTGGTGCAGCAGGTACTACTTTATTTACTATCATCATGGATAAGAGCCAGTTAGCAACTGCTGGCACAGATTTTACTGTGCAAACTTCATTCATTTATTTTGGTACCATCGGTGCTTCATCTATCAGTGGTTTGCTAGCGCAGATAGTTAGCTACAAGGGAGTGTTTGCCATCGGCATCGGGATTACTCTCCTCGATATCGTGTTAATTAATCAAGTCTTTGTCAGTAACGAAATTAAACAGCGATCGCCACTTGCATTTAAATAAAAATTATATTCAATTTTTCCTATGATTTTTTACTTAAATCTCAATCAAACGAATATTCAACAAGAATAATTAGTATGACTAGAATGCTTGGTTCTTCTTTGTAAATTTGACATCTTGTTAAAGATACATCCAATATTAACCAGATTTTATCTAAAACCAATCACCAAATCATAATAGTCATGAAACCACCTCAAGGGCCAAAAATTCCTCCTATATTACAGATTCTTCGATTGATGTCTGACCCTCTTGGGTATCTAGAAGCTACAAGTAAACTTTATGGTGACATCTTCACCTCGTCATTTATTTTTGATGCACCCACAGTCTTTGTTAGTCATCCAGAGGGAATTAAAGAGATTTACAGCAATAAAAATATTGCATCCCCAGGAGAGTTAAACAGAAATGCGGCTCATACATCAGGAGAAAAAGGAATACTTCAACTCGATGGCTTAAAACACAAAAATCGACGTCAGATCATGTTGCCCGCCTTTCATGGTACGCGAATACAAGCTTATGGACAACATATTTATGACCTAACAGATGAGGTTATGAGTAAACAGGTAATTGGCAAACCCTTCTCGGCGTACAACACAATGAAAATTTTTACCTTGAAGGTAATTTTGTCAGCTGTGTTGGGCTTGCGTGAAGGGGAACAATACGAAAAAATAGAGAAGGAACTGCACTCTTTGCTGAATTGTCCACAGTATCCCTTCTGGGAGTTATCTGCATCTATACCGTTTCTGCGACGTGATTTTGGTTCATGGAGTCCTTGGGGATACTTTCTCCGGATCAAGCAGCGATTACAGGAATTGCTTTATACTGAAATTGATAGATGCCGCCAACAAGAAAATTTTACTAGCAACAATCTCCTCTCATTACTAGTTTCAGCCAAGGATGAAGCAAATGAACCTCTGAGTAATGAAGAGATACACGACCTCATTCTTGCACCTCTGTTTGCTGGACGCGATGCAGCCGCAACAGCAATTAGCTGGTCTTTGTACTGGACTCATCATCTGCCCGCAGTTCGTGAGAAATTGCTCCAAGAACTCGATAGTCTGGGAGAGTCGCCAGATATTATGAGTATCGTCCGATTACCTTACCTCAGTGCTGTCTGCAATGAAGCCCTGAGACTCTACCCGACTCAGGTATTTACTTTTCCTCGACGGGTAGAATCAACAGTCGAGTTGATGGGCTATGAATTGAGTCCTGGTACAGTCGTAATTGGCAATATTTATCTGACTCATCAAAGAGAGGATTTATACCCATATCCCAAGCAATTTAGACCAGAGCGATTTCTAGAAAAACAATTCTCTCCCTACGAATTTTTACCCTTTGGTGTTGGTGAGCGTTACTGTATGGGTGCTACTTTGGTCATATTTGAAATGAAACTAGTATTAGCAAAGATTCTTTTAGGATACCAATTAGAACTAGCGACTCAGCAACCAGAACGACCCAAGCGCGATACTCTTAACTTTCCTCCTGCCAGTGGCTTGAAAATGGTTTTGCTGGGTCAGCGCTCAGGAAGCAATAGCAAGCAATTCATTACCAATAAAGTTTGCTAATAACGTCAATCATTAACCTGAGAATACCTTTATCATCTAATATTTTGCTATGAGTATTAGATTGCCATCAACAGTAAGATAAAAGAGAAAAACTCTATGGTCAATATCATCGAAAACTTAGAACAGTCATATTGTGTAATCCAAATTGGTGAGGAAGTGACTGAACAAGATACTCAGAATTATCTGGCTCGCTTTACAAATCTCATCAATCATCAAGAGCGCATAGGCTTTGCTTTTCAATACCTGGGTGGTAAACCTCGAAAATCAAAAGTCGCCGAAAAAATGGAGAGTCAGTGGCTGCGTGTACATAAGAAAGAACTTGAAAAATATTGTTTGGGTATAGCTATGGTTACTTCTCCTAGTATAGAATCCCTGCTAAAACGAATAATCTTGAAAGGAGCGGGAAAGCGTTTGTTTGGATGTGATTGCGAACTTTTCTATAGTATGGATAAAGCAGAAGAGTGGTTTAGGACTCGTAGCCAAAGTAAATCATAGGGATTGGGAATCAGAATAGCGATGAAACTACCTCAAGGGCCGAAAACTTCAGCTTTATTAAACAATATTAAATTCGCCTCTGATCCTTTAGGCTATATGGATACTCTTGCCAAGGATTATGGCGATATCTGCACCATAAATTTTGGTAATACACCGACAGTTTTAGTGAGCAACCCAGAGGGAATTAAGCAGATTTTTACCAAAACGAAGGAGATTACAGCTCCTGGCAAGTTACAACAAATTGTAGCTCCCTTAATAGGGAACAATGGATTACTCCTGCTTGATGGAATGCGCCACCAACATCGACGGAAACTGATAATGCCTGCCTTTCATGGTGCGCGTATCCATTCCTACGGACAGCAAATTTGTGAACTAACAAAAACAGTCATCAAAAAGCAAGCTATTGGTCAATCTTTTTTACTATTCCCTACCATTCAAACTATTACCCTAGAAGTACTGATAAAAGTTTGGTCTGGTTTGCATGAAGGAGAACGTTACCAACAATTTACACAAACAATTCCAGCTTTGCTAAATTTCGCCAGAACTCCTTTATGGGAAATCTTTGCATCTTTACCCTCATTACAACGGGATTTAGGTCGATGGAGTCCGTGGGGATACTTTCTTAGTCTCCAACGACAATTGGATGATTTGGTTTATGGAGAAATTAACGAACGTCGCCAAAAATCAGATATGCTTCCCACTAACCTGCTTTCAGAACTTATATTGGCTCGTGATGAAACGGGTGAACAGCTAACAAATCAAGATATGCGGGATCTATTCCTCACATTACTACTCGGTGGTCGAGATGCGGCAGCCACGGGAATTTCTTGGTTATTATACTGGACTCATAATCTGCCTACAGTCCATGAGAAATTGCTCCAAGAACTAGATAGCCTTGGTGAATCTCCAGATCCGATGATCATTGTTCAATTGCCTTACTTAAATGCTGTCTGTAATGAAGCGCTACGACTTTACCCAACTCAGCTAGTTACATTACCAAGGCTAGTGGAATCTCCAATTGAAGTAATGGGCTATGAGTTAAGTCCAGGTACATTGTTAAGAGTTGGTATTTATTCAACGCATCAACGCGAAGACTTGTATCCACAACCTCAGGAATTTAAGCCCGAACGCTTCTTAGAAAAACAATTCTCTGCTTATGAATTTCTACCTTTTGGTGGAGGTACTCGTCGCTGTCCTGGTGAAGCTTTAGCTATGTTTGAAATGAAGCTGGTATTGGCAACAATATTGTCACACTATCAACTATCTATAGCTTCACAAGAACCAGTAAAACCACAACGTCGTGGTGCTAATTTTCCTCCAGCTTCGTTGAAGATGATAATGCTTGCTCATCGTCAAAAACAAGAGCGATCGCCAGAGTTACTCGCCAACTTAATTTAGTGTGCGAACACATCTATCTAATTGACATAAGCTAATAAGCATTTAAGTTGCATCAAACCAGTCCTGAAACAATTACTACAAAAGAATAAATCTAAAAAGATGAATGGCGATTAGCTTATCTAAATTTAAAGTACTTCCATTCCGAACCAATAATTATGTAGTAGAATGTCACCGATGATCCTATTTTGCAATTAACTTTTACACACCAGGATATCTTGCAGAATATTCTCATCGACCTGAAAGTAGGCAAGCATATATCGCCGAAAACAAGCCAGCCAACAACATCGAGTACTAACAAAGCCAAAAGACACTTAATTTCAATAAAGTGAATCAGCTGTAGCAAGTTTCTCAATTAGTCATTGAGCGTTCAAAAAATAAATGACAGCCTTCACTAAAAAATGCCATAAAAAGCCAAAATAATCTAAGTCAAACAATGACAATAAGCAAACAAAATATCCAAAAACAAAATTACTTTTTGGAAAATGAGCAATCTTTGCAATATGAAATTGAAGAACAAATAATAGAAGTATTTACTTCATCTGGCAAAGCAAATCTTCACGATATAGATGGTTTAGTTGATAACATATCCCAAAACTTCTTAACCACAAGTGATATAAACACTGATATTGAAATAGATTCTTTATTAGGTAGGTTTTCTAATAGCAAAATACCTACTAAACCTGCTAATTTTCAAAGCTATCTCAAATACTTAACTAACAATGTTATTGATCATTCAATACACACATCTTCGCCTCGATTTATTGGTCATATGACCTCTGCACTTCCCAGCTTTGTATTTCCTATTGCCAAACTGATGACGGCAATGAATCAAAATGCAGTTAAAATAGAGACAGCTAAATCCCTAAGCTTCTGTGAACGAGAGGCTTTAGCAATGATGCATCGACTGATTTACAACTTTTCTGATAATTTCTATGCTCAACATATTCAAAACAGTCAGAGTACTTTAGGAATCTTGCTTTCTGGTGGTACAACTGCTAACATTACAGCCCTCTGGTGTGCCAGAAATACTTCTTTGGGAGCAAAAGATGGTTTTGGTGGCATAGAAAAAGAAGGCTTAACAGCAGCCCTAGATTTCTACGGCTACAAAGGAGCAGTAATTATTGGCTCTGAGTTGATGCATTTCTCTTTTGATAAAGCTGCGGATTTAATGGGCATTGGTATACAAGGTTTGATCAGAATCCCTACTAACTCTAATAATCAAGTTGACATACAAGCACTACGCGAAGCTGTTGCAGAATGTCATGCTCAGAAATTGCTGATTATTGGTATTATAGGCGTTGCTGGCACCACAGATTCAGGTGGAGTAGATTCGATCGCGGAGATTGCAGAGATTGCACAAGCAGCTAAAGTTCATTTTCATGTAGATGCTGCCTGGGGTGGGCCACTCATTTTTTCTGAACAACATCGACATAAACTTGCTGGTATCGAACGGGCTGATTCAGTAACCATTGATGGACATAAACAAATGTATCTGCCGATGGGCATTGGGATGGTTTTTTTCCGCGATCCTGATCTGGCGAAAGCAATCGAAAAGGAAGCAAGCTACACCATGCGTAAAGGGTCATTTGATTTAGGTAAACGTGCTTTAGAAGGTTCTCGACCAGGTATGGCTTTATTCTTACATGCTGGGCTAAATCTGATTGGACTTAAGGGATATGAATTTTTGATTGATGAAGGAATTCGGAAAACTCAATATATGGCAAATAGGATTTGTACTATGCCCGAATTTGAGTTGTTAGCTAAACCTGATACTAATCTACTGATATATCGTTACATTCCAGAGTCATTGAGAGAGCTTGTAGTTAAAAATAATTTGACCGAAATCGATAATCAACTAATTAATCAAATTAATGAAAATATCCAGAAAAACCAGCGCCAAAGCGGTAGAACTTTTATCTCGCGGACAACAAAAACTACTATCTGTTTTGATCAGGAAATTCCGATTATTGCTCTGCGTGCAGTAATCGCTAATCCACTCACTAGCGAAGAAGATATTGAAGCGGTTTTAAGCGATCAAATTCAGATTGCTTCTGAAATTACAATAGGATAATTTATAGATTTCACTGAGACGCTAGACTAGTTCTGACTTTTCACGGGATGTGGAAAAGGGGATTGGTTCGCGTTCTCTCATATCGCTTTTAGTCTAAACTCTAGTTTTGTTAAGAGCCATTCGATTATATCTAGACGTTGCTGTTGGTTAAAAATTCCAACACTTCCTTTATGTGCTAACTTTAAACCCTCAAGTCCATGAAGAAAAAATATCTTTTTACACTTACTAATAAAACCAGATGAAACGCCTAGTATTGGCATAATTGCCTCATGCTTGTATCTTGAGAGTAACATCTTGACTGCGTTGGCGAAGCCTTGCCGAAGGCATCGCTCGTTTGGCCTCACGCAAGCAAGTCTAGGCTATTTTCGATAAACTCTGTTAGCGATATCAACTCTTGGAGAGGGTTCGCCAACGGTGAGCTTCGCTAACGCATCCACATTGCCAAAACCCCTCTATAGTCGCAAATAGTACTTAACTTATCTTCTCTTCAGTATTTTCTGCGCGTTTGATTCAGGATTGCTATAGCATTGCTGATTTTGGTAAAGAGCGATCGCAGCAGGCGCTTTATTATCATTCGCGCAGTGTCTCGTAGAGAAGATTATAGTGGCGGAATGTTAGTATCCATCTAAACCAACCAAAATCGCTTGCTCCTTGCCCTCAGCACAAAGCGTAAAAATGTGTATATTACTGGTTATTTGGGAATAATATCTCAGTCAATAACAATAACATTGTCTGCGTTACTCAGTAACTAAAGATAAAAAGGATTTATCAAAATGGATTCTTTCGGTATTTACACCCTTGCTAATGATGTAGTCTTTGACCAATTAGTAGCTTTGCTAAACAGCATTGAGGTGAATGTTAGCGCAGATATTCCTATTTGTATTATTCCATATAACGAGCGACTAGATTTAGTTAGGCAAGAAGTTAATACTCGCAAGAATGTAACCCTCTTTGATAATTGGGACATAATTCAACGCTGGGAAGAATTTGCTCATCAGGTTTGGGCTGCCCATCCTAGAGAAAAAGAGACGAAATTATTACGTCCTAGTTGGTACAAAAGTCATTTGCAAAGAAAGTTTGTTGCCTTTGAGGGGATTTTTGATAAATTCGTATTTTATGACGGTGATAGTTTGGCAATGAAGCCACTCAATAATGTAATCGATCGGCTGGAAAAATACGATTTTGTTTTTGATGATTGGGAACACATTAAGGACAAAAGTGTTGCAGCGTTAAATATTCCACTTTTAGAAAAAACTGGACTTTATACAGAAGCAGATATACGTCCTAAGCTGCATTGTTCTAGCTTTTTTGGTTCAAAAAAAGGATTATTATCTGTACAAGAAATTGAAATAATGAAGGAGCAACTAATTACCCAGAAAGAAGTTGAATGGATTAATGGAAATGGATGGTGGGATGATGCTTTTTTGTTTAACTATATGACCTTGCGCTGCGATCGCCCACTCTTTAACTTTACACTTAGTCCCAATGGAGAAGATAGAACAGGCAACTGTGCTAATGCAGATCCCTTTATCAATATTAATAATGTTCTTTACAATCAAGAAGGTTTAAAGCCGATTCATCGCATTCATTATATGAGCTATTCTTCTCGTGATTTTGCCCAGTTATGTCAAGGACAAGATGTTAATATCTGTTATGCAAATGAGTTTTTACACTATCGTTTTCTCAAGCACCCAGAACAAAGACCAAAACAACTAAAACCACTGAGTATAATTGCCAAAACCAATAAGTTTTTCAGCAAAACAATGAATAAGATTCAAAGAACTCTCCGCTAAATATAGATTAATACTGCGAGGTGTAGGGGCACGGCAATGCCCTGCCCTTAGGGGTATACCTCACATAAAGGAGAACCGCTATATAGGACTAGTATTTGATTTTTGAAATATACGTAGGGTGCGTTAGCGTAGCGTAATGCACCATCCCAAGCTTCTGGTGCGTTACGACGTTTCGTCTAACACATCCTACAGATACTTATATTTTTTCAATAATCAAATATGATTCCTATAGCAATTCATATAAATCTCTATATTCTCCAGTGATTAGTATATAAAATGCCTAAAATTACTGTTTGTGTTCCTACTTTTAACCGCGCTCATCTTCTTCCTTATGCTATAGATAGCGTACTCAATCAGTCTGAGCAAGACTTTGAGCTAATTGTTTGTGATGACGGTTCTAGTGATGGTACGCCTGAATTGATGTCACAGTACACAGATGAACGAATAAAATATATCCGTCATCTCCAAAATATTGGTAAAAGTAATAATATGCGCTCTGGTTTTGATGCTGCCAGTGGTGAATATTTTATTAAATTTGATGATGACGATCGGCTAACACCCGATTTTCTTGCAAGTACCGCAGCTATTCTTACTCAAGACTCTAGTATTGATTTTGTTGGTACAGATCATTGGATAATTGATATTAATAATGTGCGTAATGAGGCAAAAACTCAAGAAAATTCTCATCGCTGGGGTAGGAAAAATTTACCAGCAGGTATTGTAGATAATTTATTGGAAGTTGTATTTATTCACCAAAGCTTTCAAGTTGGGGCAACATTATTTCGCCGTACAACCTTGCAAGAATTAGGATATATGCAGCCAAACCTGCAAAATTGTGAGGATAATGATTTATTTGTGCGTCTAGCTTTGGCCGGGAAAAAGGGTTATTATTTACCAGAATTATTGATGGAATATCGCACTCATGCAGAGCAGCAAGGTATCAATCGAGCCATTCCTTACTTTTTTGATAAAATGCGGTATTTAGAAAGTTATAAATTTGATTCTGAAAAAATAGAGACAATCAGAAAAAATCGTTTAACTGAAACGCAGTTATTATTAGGTTTGCGTTTAATTGAAAAGGGTGAAACGCAAAAAGGTAGAGAGCTAGTTTTGGCAGGACAGTCTTTTTCAACTCCTAAAGCTTGGACTGGTTTAGGTTTATCTCTGTTACCAGTTGGGTTGCGAAGTAAGGCATTTAAGGCACTGCGACAGGTGCGCGGTTAGGCTACCTCTACCTTGCAACTAACAAATTCTCTGGAGTATTTTCCTTGTACTGAATTTTTCGTGAGAAACAAGATCCCCGACTTCTTAAAGAAGTCGGGGATCTGCTAGTTGCATTAACTTATTTTACTTAATTACTAACTTCTTGACCACTCATCAATAATAGTCAAAATTGTTTTGTCACCCAAGTTTTTAACAGATTTTACTACATCACGGTAATGTTCAAATTTTTGCTTTGGCTTCTTATGTCGAGCATCTTCTATAGCTTTGGCAAGTTTTTCTGCCCCAGGAATTCTAGAGCGTTGTAACTTTATAGATAATTCATCTTTATCCAAAGAGTTCAATAAACTAAGTGGATTATTCTGTTCACCCTTTTGGGGAATAAGGTTTTCAAGTTGCTTGAACTGATTTTCTACTCTCTGTCTTTCTTGTATAAATTCTGACTTAAATTCATTGAATTGCTTCTCAAGACGTAGTTCTAAATTTGCCAGACGTGGTTCTAATTTTGTTGTTTCAGGTTGTGATCTTAGTTGTTCAATAGAAGAATCAATTCCTTTGAGAGATGCAACTTGCTTTACTACTAAATCCTCTAATTTTGGAGAGATGATAAAGGCATTAACCATTTCAGCTTGCCGAGGATTTTTTTCTCGCGCCATGACAGCAGCATAATATTCAAAATGTCCATCAACTACCGTATAGCTCTCTACTCCTGTCACTTTTACAACTAATGGTCTGATAATTCCTCCAGTTTCTACAATTATGTCTGCAAGGTTTCCCAAATCAGCCTCTGAAAAATTTGAACGAGGTTCATTAGAAGTAATACTTTTTACATCTACTAAAGAGAAATTTATCATTTCTTCAACCCTATTCCTATTAACACTTCATCTGCTAAAATTTCAAATTCCATAGCAGATTTTTGAGCATCTGATTTTACTTCTTCTGCATATTTCACAACAGATTTGGGATCAGGATATTCTAAATCTCCAACTGTTATAGTCTGATTCATACATTCGGATAGCACGGTTCTATCATAAATTACTGCTTCCATCAAAGGTAGATTGTAACGTTCTGAAATAACGCTCCTTTGCTTGGGAAAAGTATATTGTAAAAATTTAGAATTAGTAGATATTTTTGAAGCGAGGATACCCATTAATATAATGTTTGATTTTCCTATCATTTCCCTAAACTCATTAACTTCTATAATAAAGTTTTTGACACTTAATAATCCTTGATTTGCAAATGGTTTTAAATCTGAAGGAATTATCAGGTAATCAGCAGCGACAAGCGCAACTTTCGCATATAAATCTCTGGATGGAGGTGTATCAATAATAACAATATCATATTCTTCCTCTACTTTTTTTAATTTTGTAACTAACCTAGTCTTACTGGCATCAATTTGATTAAGTTTATACTGTCCTTCTATTAAATTAATATGTGCAGGAATAACATCTAATTCAGGATTGTTAAAATAATGTGATTTTCGAGTAATATCAGGTATTAAATAAAAATCACCTGATTCTAATAAATGATAGATATTAGAATCTCGCAAATCATCATCTTCATCAAATTGGAATTTAATTAATCCTGTAGCAAAAGTAGTATTTGCCTGGGAATCTATATCAATTAACAGTACCCTTTTACCTTTTTTACTTAATGCTGCTGCAAGATTGACTGCAACAGTAGTCTTACCAACGCCGCCTTTATTGTGGTAGATTGCAATCGTTTTCATTGAATGTTTCCTCTTTGTTTCAAAATTGGAATTATTTTCTATTTGAACTTCTGGTTTATCTACTAACTTTCCTTCTTTCAGACTCTCTCTACCAATTAAATTTTTAATATTTTCTAGTTTCGTCTCAACTTCTTTCCCAGAACACTGAAATACTAACTGAATGTCAGTCTGTAATTTTTGATAAATTCTAATCTCTTTCCCATTAGTCAATAATCCATACCTGACATTCAAGCTGGTTAAATAATGCCTGAGTCGGGGGACATGATTATTTAAGTTTTGTTTGGGATGCTTTGCCTCCATGACGATACTCAAGGGTGAGTTGGCATCTAAGACAAAGGGAATCACCTGTGCCGCAAATGCTAAAAAATCTAAGCGGATGCTACCAACGGCAACCTCTTGATGCCAGGTGTCAGGAGTATAGCCTAGCTGCGGTAGCAAATATTGCACTATGAGTTTGCTTTCAACTTCGCTTTCGTTACGGCATAGCTCAGGATTAAAAGGCAATATTTTTCTACCTCTAAATAATTATTGGACTTGGGACAAAACCTCATATTTGCTAGATTATGCCATAACCTTAATCATTTTGAGTGATAGAAATCACTTAAAAATCTAAATTACCGACAAAAACTTAGTACTTTTACTGGTAAAATAAGCAATTTTGAGAGATAGCTATACTCAAAATTAACAAGATACTTATGTATTTACCCATTATCCTTGTAAATGGCTAGAATCAAAGTGTTTACCTATTTGCGCTAAAGGTTTTGGCTACTGTATCTTGTCCCCACTGCCATCAACTCGTTGATAGTCAAGTTATTAATTGTCCCTATTGCCGGACAACACTTAAAGCTTACGGTCATCCCGGTATTCCATTGCACCGCGCCACTGGGGACGGGTATCTGTGCGACACCTGCACCTATCACGCTGATGATACTTGCAATTTTCCTCAGCGTCCCTACGCCAAAGACTGTACCCTCTACCAAAATATTGAAGAGACAAAGTTAGATTTGCAACAGCAGCGTTACACTAACAGTTTTGCAGTAACTGTGAAAAGTTGGGTAAAACGCAATCAGGCTTTACTGTTGTTATTTGGTTTATTATTAGTCTGTTTTTTGTTCGTGATATTAGGTTCTTGATTTGTTTTTTGTTGGGAGATGGGGTAGAAATATTAACAAATAACTAATACCCAATGCCCCATGCCCAATTCTTCAAGCTGTGGTGATTTTGGATGCTTCAGTAATAGGTTCAACTTGTATCAGTGGCGCTTTTTCCTCAAAGGCGGTTAAATCAAACCAAAAAGTTGTCCCAATGCCGACTTCACTCACGAGATGGACTTTACTACGATGTCTGTCGATAATATTTCTGACAATCGATAATCCTAAACCTGTACCTTCTAGGGTGTGAACTCGGTTTTCTACACGAAAGAAGCGTTCAAAAATCGAGTGTTGATCCTCTGTGGCGATGCCAATTCCAGTATCGGAAATTTCAATCCGCACTGGAGAAGATTGGGTGTGATTGGGCTTAAAATCTAGTTGGTAGGCGCGGATTGCCACTTTACCATCGGCTTTGGTGAATTTGAGGGCATTACCAATCAGGTTGCCAAACACTTGTACTAACAAATCGTAATTACCCATTACCAAGGGCAAATTAGGAGCAACTTCCTGAAGAAGTTCAACACCTTTATCTTTTGCATTGAGTTGGTAAGTACGCAATGTTTGCTCGATCGCTTGGGCTAAATCTATCCCATCAAAGTTATACTGGCGACCAGATTCAAGTTTTGACAGATCTAAAACATCGTTAACTAGGCGGGTTAGGCGATCGGTTTCATTATTTACTGTTTGCAGAAACTCTTGCCGTTCTTGTAAAGCTAAGTCTTCACCGTAGTCGTGCAGGGTTTCAATATAAGTTTTGATGTTAAATAATGGCGTTCTCAGTTCGTGAGAAACGTTGCTGATAAATTGGCTTTTTGCATCGTTTAATTCCACCTCACGGGTTATATCTTGGACAGTAATCGCAATGCCTTTGATGCTTTCCCTTTGCACATTGAGTACTGTAGTTAAGAGAATACGGATCGTCCGTGGGGTGGGTTGGTTAATAAAAATTCGGAATTCGGCGCTTTCGCATTCCCCGGCTGCCATTTCGTACAAAGGGCCAGTGATTTCCATTTGTACATCTGTCGGTAAGTGATGCAACAGATTGCAGCCTACCACATCAGTAGTTTCCCAGCCAAAAATTCGCCGCGCTGTGGGGTTGACTAATATCACCTGCATGTTGTTGTCAATTAACACAGCACCATCTGCGATCGTGGAAACTAGGGTTTCTAGCTTGGCTTTTTCTGCGGTCAATTCCTCAATATTCTGTTCTTCATAACGCTGTAATCGCTCTGCCATTTCATTAAAGCTTAAAATTAACTCCCCCAGTTCGCCCCCCAAAGGTAAATTAATGCGCTGCTTGAAATTCCCGGTAGTAATTTGTTTTACCCCCACCAGTAGTTCTTTGATTGGCTTAGTAATGGTCAAGGCGTTAATTACTCCTGCCAAAATCACCATTACCCAAATGGTGATAAAAACAGCAATGGTGACATCGCGGGTAAAATTGGTGGAAATGATCGCAGTCTGATTGGGATTGAATCCGATCGCTAATACACCTAAGTATTTTTGATTAACGATTAGAGGAATAAATACATCGGTAACAACACCATCTGGGGTCATGTGTTGCCGCACCATTGGCTTTTCCCCATCACCAGGGTAATCTTCTGGTAGTTGTATTCGCCGTTTAATGGTAAGGGAGTTTTTTACCTCCGCTTCCCAAAAAGGTATGCCAAAAAAGATTTCCCCATTTTCATCAGCGTAAAGCATGTAACGCACGCTAGAGGTGCTGCTGTAGAAGCGTTGAGAAAATTGGGCAACCTCACTGAGATTATTGTCAGCCACGAGGGGGGCAACATTGGCAGCAAGTAGCAGCCCCAAATCACGCCCGAAGCGGGTGTCATTCATCCGTGCATCCTGCTGAATTGTATTCACAGCCCAGAAGGTCAGACCACTCATTACCAATGAAACCACCAATGTGGCCACAGCCAGTAGTTTTGTCTGGAGTGTGAACTCAGACCACCAACTTGCGATCGCATCTCGAATTGTTTTTAACAGACTTAGCATCTTAAATAAAGTTGTTAGTAGTCTTTGTTATAAAGCCCAACAACTTAAAAATTAACAGTTAATTCGACAAATATGTTAGGGGAAGGGGGAATGGGGCATTGGAAATGGGGAATGGGGAATGGGAATGGGGAATGGGAATGGGGAATGGGAATGGGGTATTAGCTATTTCCTCAAATTCAGCACTCGCAACTCTTAACTCCTAACTCTATGCCCAATATCTCTTCGGTAATATATCCCATCAAACTGAATATATTTGATTGCGGCGTAGGCTTGGGCGATCGCTTGCTCAAAATTTTCTCCGATTCCAGTTACATTTAATACTCGACCCCCGTCTGTCACTATTTCTTGTTGCTGGTTCAACTTTGTACCTGCATGAAATACAGTTGCTCCTGTTGCCTCTGCGTTGTCAATGCCAGTAATCACCTGACCTTTCTTATAAACTCCTGGATAACCACCTGAAGCTGCAACGACAGTGGCAGATGCTCCACCTTTCCAAGCAATGGGCGGCAATTCACTTAATCGTTGCTGCACACAGGCTAGAATCAATTCTTCTAAGGGTGTTTCTAACAGTGGCAAAATCACCTGGGTTTCTGGATCGCCAAAGCGACAGTTAAATTCCAAAACCTTCAAGTCGCCATTGGGTGCAATCATTAACCCAGCATAGAGTACACCTCGGTAGTCAATCCTTTTGGCTCGTAAGGTGGCGATCGCTCTTTCTAACACTTCTGTTTGAATACGTGCCATCAATTCTGGCGTAGCGATGGGTGCTGGGCTGTATGCTCCCATCCCGCCAGTATTTTCGCCCGTATCGCCGTCACCAATCCGCTTATGGTCTTGGGCTGGCAGCAAGGGTCGAATTGTTAACCCATCAGTTAACGCTAAAACTGATACCTCTTGCCCAATTAAACATTCTTCAATAACAACAAATTCTCCAGCACTGCCAAATTGCCCCTGAAAAATTGCATCAACGGCACTTTCTGCCCGTGCAACTGTTTCAGCCACCGTTACACCCTTACCAGCCGCCAAGCCATCAGCTTTAACAACTATTGGCGCTCCCTTAGCTCTTAGATAAGATTTTGCTGCTGCTGCCTCCGTAAATACCGCAGCCTGCGCCGTCGGAATTCCTGCTTCTTGCATCAGGGCTTTTGCCCAAGCTTTACTCGCTTCAATTTGCGCTCCGGCTCTGACTGGCCCAAATACCATCAATCCTTTATCTTGGAGGTAATCTGTGATTCCCTTTGCCAAAGGTACTTCTGGTCCAACTATTACCAGAGTGATACCATTTTCGAGAGCATATCGGCTCATGCCCTCAAAATCATCTACTGCTAGGGGCAAGTTCTGGCAACGTTCCATACTTGCTGTCCCTCCATTCCCTGGTACACAGACAACTTGCTCGATTTGCTTAGATTGCAACAGTTTCCATGCCAGAGCGTGTTCGCGCCCTCCATTACCTACGACTAAAACTTTCACTGATTTCCTCGTGCGTCCCTTGCGAAACGAGAATTCCCTATTCGGCTCTCGCGGATCAATTTTTTCACCAATTATCACACTTGTGCAAGCCCCCTCATGACTAAAAGAAGCAGGGGGAGGGCAGAAAGGATTATCTATATCGGTTTTAAGCCCATCCTGTTGCTAGAATTTAAGCTTGTCAACTAGTAGATTTATTAACAGCAAAAACTAAATAAATATACTAATATTACTTAAATCTTAAGTATATTTATTTAAGTAATACTGATGTTTAAAACAGTACAATAATTGATTAAAAATCAAGCTAAAGTAATGACGATCGTTGATTATAAGTACTAACCTGTGAATATAGAAATTTATGAAAGTATCAAAAAATAGGCAACATGGCTAAAATTATCGTTACTGGATCTGCTGGCTTTATTGGTTCTCAGCTTGTAGACATATTGCTACAGCAAGGGGAAGAAGTGATCGGGATTGATGAATTCAATGATTACTACGATCCGATGTTAAAGCATAAAAATATTGCACATTTACATTCTTCACCTGGCTTTACATTAATCGAAGCAGATATTCAATTTTTAGATTGGCAAGAACTCTTAAAAGATGTTGATGTAGTTTACCATCAAGCGGCACAAGCAGGTGTCAGAGCGAGTTGGGGAAAAGCTTTTCGTGGTTACACAGAACGCAATATTAATGCTACACAAGTTTTGCTAGAAGCAGCCAAAGATGCTAAAAACCTAAAAAGATTAGTCTTTGCTTCTTCGTCAAGTGTATATGGTGATGCAGAAACATTACCCACTCATGAGGGAATTTGCCCTCAACCTGTTTCTCCTTACGGTATTACTAAGCTAGCGGCTGAAACTTTGTGCAGACTGTATCATAAAAACTTTGGGGTGCCATCTGTATCATTGCGATATTTCACAGTTTATGGCCCTAAGCAGCGCCCAGATATGGCATTTCATAAATTTTTTAAATCGATTTTGCAGGATGAGGCGATTCCGATTTACGGCGATGGACAGCAAACGCGGGAGTTTACGTTTGTTGGTGATGTCATCGCAGCCAATTTAGCTGCCGCCACCGCACCCGAAGCAGTGGGAGAAATCTTGAATATCGGTGGTGGTAGCAGAGTGGTTTTAGCAGAAGTCTTAGATACTATTGAAGAAATCGTTGGCAAACCAATCAAAAGAAACCACATAGAAAAAGCGATGGGAGATGCCCGCCACACTGCTGCTGATGTATCTAAAGCGCAGAAAATTCTTGGATATCAGCCAAAAGTCTCTCTAAGAGAGGGTTTGACACAAGAATGGCAGTGGATTAAGTCGTTGTATTAATTGGTTATTTTCCTTTGGATTGAGGCAGGGGGGATAGGGGATATGCCGCACTAGTAGGATGTGTTAGCGGCAGGTAACGCACTATTATCGAGGGTTTGGTGCGTTACGAACTCCGTTCTAATACAACGCCAGTTGCTACAACGGATAGCGCAGCGTAAAGCCAACTCTTAGAGAGGCTGCGCCAACGGCATGGCTTCGCTTAGAGCGAGTCTTCTCCCAAAGGGAGACGGTACGCGAACGAGCGTCGGGAACCTTCGTTCGGGTTCATCAGTCGCCTACAGCGCTGGATTCACCGCAACGCACTGGCTCGCCTACAATAACTAATTTTGTTCAAAAATAAAATAGTAATCCTATAGTTGAAATCTTGTTAACCTTTATGCTTAAAATTGCACAAGAGGTTTGTTTAGCATCTACTGACAGCTAAATGTTAACCCTTTGCAGGACTCTCATAAGCAATGCTGACTGAAATTTTACCTTTCCGCTTTGAGTTAAACACGATCGCGATCGCTGGAGCGAGTTTGTGGTCATTGGCGCTATATCTAGGTTTTTCCTCAGTTAATGAATGGGTAATCGAACAACTCAACCGTTGGTTTAACTTTGCCGAGCGATCGCTTTATACCAGCCAAACAGAATTTGAAAAGACTCGTAAAGCCAGAGAATCCCAAAACGCTTTCTACGCTTCTTTGTTCAGCATCGTACCTTTTTTGGTAGTTGGCGCTTTATGTAACTGGGGTCTGGAAATCAGTTTAGGTGAGAGTTGGGGGATTAGTACAGGAATATTAGCTTGTATGGGCGCTGGCATTTATGAACTTGGGCGTAGGGATGGAGAATCTTCAGATTAAGTAAATTGAAAAACCACATTTCTCGTAGGTGCAATTCATAAATCGCCCCTATATTAAGGGTCTATTTACGATCAAATGGTCTGTAATTGTTACCCAATTTCTTCACTAACAATCTGTGCGATCTTTTGGGCTGCACCGCTTTCGCCACGGATATTACGGAGTTTAGTGCGGATATTATCCAATTTTTCTGGATGGGCTAATAAGTCTAAAACCATTTCCCCAATTTCTGGCGGTTGGAGTTTACCCATAAGTTCTGGCACTATCTCTTCTTGCGCCCAGATATTTGGCCATGCTAATAAACCTTTACGCCTTACAAATGTTAGGAATAACCAATTGATCGCGTTGGCAAATGCCGTACCTAGCCCTGGCAGATTTGCCAATAACCCAGGTAAACCATCCCAAGAACGCATGGCATCAAGTTGCTGCGTTGGCAGCAAAACAATCATTGGTACTGCTAAAGCACCGAGTTCGGCAGTGTTTGCACCCACTGTAGTCAAGCATATACAGCACTGGGATAATAAATGATGTGCAGGGTTTTCTTGGCACAATTCCACAGTTAAACCTGTTGCTGTTTTGAGTAATGCTTTGTCTGTAGCGTCCTTTGGAAGAATTAATTCAGCACCACTGAAGCCAAAAATTTCAGCAATAGAGTTACTTTGAGGATCGGCAAAACTAGCTAAAGTTTGTAAATCTAAAGTTGGGGCTACAGGAATCACAAATTTAGTTTGGGGCCTTTTAGTGTGGATGTATTCAGCGATCGCTAAAGATAATGGCACTCCTTGAGCTAATTTTGCTGCTTTTGATCCAGGAAGTAAACCAATCAATTCTGTGTCTTGTCCTACCTTGTGGGAAACTGTTGACGCGTCTGTGTGATTAGTCATTAGTCCTTTCTCGTTTGCTAAGGACAAATGACTAATGACTAATGACTCTTGACTACTAGCTTCTAGCATCAAATCACCTACAACGGTGAATTTGTGAGCATATTTTTGGGGGACATCAGCAGCAACTTTGGGTTTCATCACCCCAAAGCGATCGATCCACTTATGCCACCGCGCTTCCCATTCGGCGTAAACAACTGTCCGATATCCCAGATTTCTGCCTATGACTACCGGGAAAATTTGATCGCCACCGAGAAAAACAACTACACCGCGACTTCTCCAGTCCCAATTATCAAAGGTTTTACCCCAGAGCAAAAATTGCCAAAAATGCTCTGCTCCTTGTACTCTATCTACTTCTGGATAAGAAAGTGCGATCGCAGCTTCTTTACCACTAGCATTTGAGCAAGGCGATAAGACTACACTGATCCTGACTTGATTTCGGTCATCGCCGAATTTATGCCGCAACGCCTTTACTACTGGGCGTACCCAGGTTGTTACCTCACCGGGGCCATTTGATAGGATGAGAATATCTACTTGAGTCATTAGTTAATGGTCAAGATTTGGGGGTCATTAGTCAAGAGGCAAATATTACCTAATTCGTTCCTAATTTTTAGAGGCACAAAATCACTGATATAATTCCAGACTATGTTCGATAACATCTGCAAGAAGGGCTTGCACAGAAAGCAATTATTGCAGTAAATATGCTCAATGAAGGAATTGCGATCGCTCTTGTTGCTCCCATTGCCAACAAAACACCTATTTATAATGTCTTATAGCGACTTTTCACTCTCAAAAGTCAAACGCGACTTTAACTTAACTACGGTTGAAAATGGACGGTTTTTACCCGAAACGCAGTCTATAGATCCTAGTCTTTATCTCAAAGAAGCATTAACCGAAGGACTACCACTAGCAACAGCGACTGGTTCAGAAAAAGCTCGTTCAGAGTTAATTATTAGTCCTATTCTCGTAGAAGTTCGGAAAATTCTTGAACGCAAAGTCAGCTTTTTTTCGGGTGAAGATTTTACCGTTGCACCGGATTTAGGCTTAAGTGGAGTGTGTGATTTTTTAATTAGCCGCTCACCCGAACAAATATTTATCGAAGCTCCTGTCATCGTAATTATTGAAGCAAAAAAAGGTGATTTAAAACCAGGTTTAGGGCAATGTGCAGCAGAAATGATTGCCGCACAAAAATTCAATGAAACCAATAATATACCAATTAAAACAATTTATGGCAGTGTCAGCAGTGGTACGGCTTGGCGATTTTTGAAATTACAAAGGCAAACACTGAGTATTGATTTAAACGATTACCCTGTTCCCCCAGTGGAAATCTTATTGGGAATGTTGGTTTGGATGGTACGGGAAGGTTAGATATTTTTATCTTACTGTTTGTGGTTAAAATAGGATGGCTTCAAAGCTAATAAAAGCTGTATCCTAAGCTAAAATTTTTTAATTTGCATCTTCCCAAAAATAAATTTATCCCATTTGCTTATCAAGCATGGTTTGATTTAAGCAGAAGATAAATACTAATTGCTTTTATAGTTGTCTAAATTATTTAATTCATTTTCCAGAGAATCTAAATCTTGAGAAGTTGAAATTTTCATACTAATCAAAAATACTATTTAATTAATTTCAATATTTATATTATTTACATTAACTACTGCTTTATCAGGTGATAAATCTAAACCTGGAACCTGTATTAACTGATTTTTATACCCTGCATCATCAAGCCATTCAGAAATATTTCTCCAATTTTCTAACTTTTCATCAGATTTATCGCGTCTCTTGTCTTAACCGAACTGTATTGGAAAGAAACCTACCTCTTAAATACTTAGTAAAAATCGGAACTAAGCGGATTAAAGTCTGTCTATACTAACCTAAAAAATATTTAGTCAGTATAGACAAATTTTGTTTTGCAATAAAACACTAAGCAGCTATTTAGTTATAAAAAAATATTACAAAAAAGTTACAGATAGGTGAGCCAATACTTTCATTTAAAGTCAACAATTACAAAGAAATATTTCGTTTTTTATATCGATTTGTGTCAGATAGACGATAAAATGCCTACTGGGTAAGCGTTTTCTGATAAAAAACAGATATTGCCTAAAGATCACAAGTTACCTGTGGCTGATGATGCCGCTAGGAACTTCCTTCAGAGAACACGCATCAAAGGAGCCGTAGAAGCATGTTCACACACGTCAAGTCCACCATTAGACACATTGCGCCTGATAACTTACGCGGACGTAGTTTAATCAAGGTGGTCTATGTCGTGCTTGAGTCCCAGTACCAGAGTGCTTTGTCGCAAGCGGTTCGCACGATTAACGCGAACAACCCCAACTTGGCGATTGAAATCAGTGGGTACTTGATTGAGGAACTCCGCGACCCTGAAAATTACGAGGAGTTTAAACGAGAAATTGAGAATGCGAATATCTTCATCGCTTCCCTCATTTTCATCGAAGACTTAGCACAGAAAGTAGTAGCAGCAGTAGAACCACACCGCGATCGCTTGGATGTTTCCGTTGTCTTTCCCTCCATGCCAGAAGTAATGCGCCTAAGTAAAATGGGCAGCTTTTCTCTAGCACAATTGGGTCAGTCAAAAAGTGCGATCGCCCAATTTATGCGGAAACGCAAAGAAAAATCCGGTGCGGGATTCCAAGATGGAATGCTGAAGCTTTTGCGAACGCTGCCGCAAGTGCTGAAGTTTTTACCGATGGAAAAAGCACAGGATGCCCGAAATTTCATGCTCAGTTTTCAGTATTGGCTAGGTGGTTCTCCAGAAAATCTGGAAAACTTCTTGCTGATGCTAGCTGATAAATATGTATTTAAAGGTTTAGATAAACAAGATTTTGCACCTTCTACATACGAACAGCCGGTGGTTTATCCCGATTTAGGGATTTGGCATCCTTTGGCTCCCAGTATGTTTGAGGATGTCAGAGAATACCTCAATTGGTATACAGCTCGTAAGGATATTTCTAGCGATCTCAAAGATCCCCTAGCTCCTTGTGTCGGGTTAGTATTGCAACGCACTCACCTAGTTACAGGGGATGATGCCCATTATGTAGCAATGGTGCAGGAGTTGGAAGCAATGGGCGCACGGGTATTACCTGTGTTTGCTGGTGGTTTGGATTTCTCCAAGCCTGTTGAGGCTTACTTCTACGAACCAATTACCAAAATACAGTTAGTAGATGCAGTGGTATCGCTGACTGGTTTTGCTTTAGTGGGTGGCCCAGCCAGACAAGACCACCCCAAGGCAATTGAGGCACTCAAACGCTTAAACCGTCCTTATATGGTGGCGTTACCTTTAGTATTCCAAACCACAGAAGAGTGGATGGATAGCGATTTAGGGTTACATCCAATTCAAGTAGCTTTGCAAATTGCGATTCCTGAATTGGATGGGGCAATTGAGCCGATTATATTATCGGGTAGAGATGGAACTACAGGGAAAGCGATCGCACTGCGCGATCGGGTTGAAGCTGTCGCCGAACGCGCCTTAAAATGGGCTAACCTCCGCCGCAAACCGAAGCTGGATAAAAAAGTCGCTATCACCGTTTTCAGTTTCCCACCAGATAAAGGCAACGTCGGAACCGCCGCTTACTTGGATGTATTCGGTTCCATCTACGAGGTGATGAAAGCCCTCAAAAATAACGGCTACGACTTACCAGAATTGCCAGAATCAGCCGAAGCGTTGCTGCAAGAAGTCATCCACGATGCCCAAGCGCAGTACAACAGCCCAGAACTGAATGTTGCTTACAAAATGTCGGTTCCTGAGTATGAGGCGCTGACCCCTTACTCTCACCGCTTAGAGGAAAACTGGGGGCCACCTCCCGGACACCTTAACAGCGACGGGCAAAACTTGCTGATTTATGGTAAGCAATTCGGTAACATTTTCATCGGCGTACAACCCACCTTTGGTTACGAAGGCGACCCGATGCGGCTGTTGTTCTCCCGTTCGGCTAGTCCTCACCACGGTTTTGCTGCTTACTACACTTACCTAGAGCAAGTTTGGAAAGCTGACGCTGTACTGCACTTTGGTACACACGGCTCCTTGGAATTCATGCCAGGTAAACAGATGGGGATGTCTGGCGATTGTTACCCAGATAACTTAATTGGCTCAATTCCCAACCTGTATTACTACGCAGCTAATAATCCGAGTGAGGCGACAATTGCCAAACGCCGCAGTTATGCCGAAACAATTTCTTACTTGACACCGCCGGCAGAAAATGCTGGTTTGTATAAAGGTTTAAAGGAACTCAGCGAATTAATTGCTTCTTACCAAACCTTAAAAGATAGTGGACGCGGTGTTTCCATTGTCAACAGCATCATGGATAAATGCCGGATCGTGAATCTGGATAAGGATATTAACCTGCCAGAAACCGATGCCAGAGATATGAGTGCCGATGAGCGGGATAATATTGTTGGCAACGTCTACCGCAAGTTGATGGAAATCGAGTCACGGTTGTTGCCTTGTGGATTGCACGTCATTGGTAAACCGCCGAGTGCAGAAGAAGCGATCGCAACTCTCGTCAACATTGCTAGTCTAGATCGTCAGGAAGAAGGACTTCAAGGCTTACCGGGAATTATCGCCAATAGCATTGGGCGTAATATTGACGATATTTATCAAAGTAATGACCGAGGCATTTTAGAAGATGTCCAGTTATTGCAAGACATCACCTTGGCAACCCGTGCAGCAGTTACCGCCCTTGTCCAAGAGCAAATCGACGCGGAAGGACGAGTTTCTCTAGTTTCCCGGTTGAATTTCTTCAACATGGGCAAAAAGGAACCTTGGGTAGAAGCATTGCATAAAGCAGGTTATCCCAAAGTTGACACCGCCGCCCTAAAACCTCTATTTGAGTATTTGGAATTCTGCCTCCAGCAAGTTTGTGCCGATAACGAACTGGGAGCATTACTCAGAGGCTTGGAAGGTGAGTACATCTTACCCGGCCCTGGTGGCGATCCTATCCGCAACCCGGATGTATTGCCCACAGGTAAGAATATTCATGCACTCGACCCGCAATCCATCCCAACAACAGCAGCAATCCAATCAGCCAAAATCGTCGTAGATAGGCTTTTGGTACGTAACAAGGCTGAAAATGAAGGAAAGTGGCCAGAAACCATCGCCTGCGTCCTCTGGGGAACCGATAACATCAAAACTTACGGCGAATCCCTAGCCCAAATTATGTGGATGGTGGGTGTGCGTCCAGTTCCCGATGCCTTGGGACGGGTGAACAAGTTGGAATTGATATCTTTAGAAGAGTTGGGACGACCCAGAATAGATGTGGTAATCAACTGTTCTGGCGTATTCCGCGACTTGTTCATCAACCAAATGAACCTGCTAGATCAAGGCGTGAAGATGGCGGCTGAGGCGGATGAACCCCTAGAAATGAATTTTGTTCGCAAACACGCTTTGCGACAAGCTGAGGAAATGGGGATTAATCTGCGTCAAGCAGCAACGCGCGTTTTCTCCAACGCTTCTGGTTCCTACTCCTCAAATATCAACTTAGCGGTAGAAAACAGCACTTGGGATAGCGAAGCCGAGTTGCAGGAAATGTATCTCAACCGGAAATCCTTCTCCTTCAATTCCGATAACCCCGGAATTATGGACGAATCACGCGGGATTTTTGAAAGTACATTGAAAACTGCTGATGCAACTTTCCAAAATCTCGATTCTTCGGAGATTAGCTTGACGGACGTTTCCCACTACTTCGATTCAGATCCCACCAAGCTAGTTGCAAGTCTGCGGGGTGATGGTAAAAAACCAGCATCTTATATTGCAGATACAACCACAGCTAACGCCCAAGTGCGGACATTATCAGAAACCGTGCGTTTAGATGCGCGTACCAAATTATTAAATCCCAAGTGGTACGAGGGGATGCTGTCTCACGGTTACGAAGGTGTGCGCGAACTCTCCAAGCGGCTGGTGAATACAACAGGTTGGAGTGCGACAGCCGGCGCTGTGGATAACTGGATTTACGAAGATACTAACGAAACCTTCATCAAAGATGAAGAAATGCAGAAACGGTTGTTGAACCTCAACCCCCATTCTTTCCGCAAGATTGTATCAACTTTGTTGGAAGTGAATGGACGCGGTTATTGGGAGACTAGCGACGATAATTTAGATCGTCTGCGCGAGTTGTACCAAGAAGTTGAAGACCGAATTGAAGGGATTGAATAATCTCTAATCATAAATGTAGGGACGTTTTATAGAACGTCTCTACATAAAAAACCGTTTTGATAAATTGTATGGAATGCAGCTAAATGAAAATAAAATCTATAATTATAGATATGTATGTCTGCTAAAGATGTCTTTCATCAAGTTGTCAAAACAGCTTTAGAGAAAGATGGTTGGCAAATTACTAATGATCCACTCACAATTAGCGTGGGTGGAGTTAATCTTTCTATTGATTTAGCCGCAGAAAAGCTGATCGCAGCAGAACGTGAAGGACAAAAAATTGCAGTCGAAGTCAAAAGCTTTTTAGAGAGGTCGTCTGCTATTTCAGAATTTCATACAGCATTAGGACAGTTTATTAATTATAGAGGTGCATTACGACGGCGACAACCGGAGCGTGTTTTGTATTTAGCAGTACCTTTAACAACTTACAAAACTTTTTTTCAACTTGATTTTCCTAAAGAGATGATAGCAGAAAATCAAGTGAAAATGCTTATCTATGATGTAGAGCAAGAGGTGATTTTTCAATGGATAAATTAACTCGATATCGCCAGCTTGTACAACAGATATTACAGGAATATAGTGAGCAAAAACCAGCTTACGGAAATATAGAAGTTGAGACAATTTTTGATACAGAACGTGACCATTATCAAATAGTTCATGTAGGCTGGGAAGGTCAAGATTGGGTACATAGTTGTATTATTCATATTGATATTAAGGGTGGAAAAATTTGGCTTCAGTGGAATGGTACGGAAGATGATATTGCAGCTAATTTGGTAGTTGCGGGAGTTCCCAAGGAAGACATTGTGTTAGGGTTCCAGTCTCCTTTTATGAGGCAGTTTACAGAATATGCAGTGAGTTAAGAGATGTTTTGAAAATCTCCAAGCACGATTTCTGTAAATTTGTTCAATCTCAGCTAAGTTTAGAAGAAATTATGAATAATTATTTTTTGAATAATTGAAATTTACAGCAATTTTTAGGTAGAGGAACCAAATTTTTAAATCTCACCTATTCGCCGTTAGACGTTTCCGCATGTTAAGGGTCTACTTAATCATAGTTACGAAGGTGTGCGCGAACTCTCCAAGTGGTTGGTGAATTCAACGGGTTGGAGTGCGACAGCCGGCGCTGTGGATAACTGAATTTATGAGGATACTAACGAAACCTTCATCTTTGATGAAGAAATGCAGAAACGGTTGAATTAGATCGTTAGTTCAGATTCATTTATGGGAACACTTTAAGTGTAAAGGTTAAAAAACTTAACCGCTCCGTTAGGTGTACCTAAAAATGGATGTGAGAAATTTGGTTATAAATTATCACTTAACAGAACTTTGTAATTACTCTTGTGAGTTTTGTTTTGCAAAATATGGACTTGAGGGAAAATTTAACACTGAATTACATCGAAATGTTGATTCGGTAAAATTAATGTTGGAGGATGTATTCAGGCATTTTAGAAAATCATTTAAATCTATCAGATTAAATTTTGCTGGGGGGGAGCCTCTTCTCGTTGCAAACTTAATTGACATCGTTGATGCTGCCTTATCGATTGGCTATGAAGTATCCATTATCACAAATGGTAGCCTTATAAAACCGAGTTTAATAAGTAATTTATTTCAAAAGATGTCAACAATAGGGATAAGCATCGATTCTTTCAATTCAGAAACTAATCGGCAAATAGGGCGATCTACAAAAAACAAATGCGATAATAACATAAGACAGTTTTTAGAAGAATTTAAGAAACTACCCTGCACACTGAAAATCAACACTGTTGTCAATAGACATAATTGGCAAGAGGATATGAGCGCATCAATCAATGAAATTAATCCCGATAAGTGGAAAATATTTAAAGTTTTAACGATCCAACCCAACACAATTGGAATTACCAATGAGCAGTATCAGTACTTTATAGAAACTCATAGGGAAAAAGTAGAGACACTTGTTTTTGCTGAAAATAATGATGATATGAGAGAATCATATATTATGATTGATCCTTTGGGAAGATTTTATCAAAATTCTGACAACTGTAAAGGTTATGTCTATAGTGATAGAATTTTGGAGCTAGGCACTGAAAAAGCTTTTGAGCAAATTGTATTTGATAAAATTAAATTTAATCAAAGGTATGTAGCATTATAAGGTTTATAAACATGAAACTAATAACTTTTGAGGGAATTGATGGCTCAGGAAAGACAACTCTTTGGCAAAACCTGAAAGAGGAGTTAAAAAATGAAAGCAATATTGAATTTGTTAAATCACCAGTCAGTCCATTCACAAGCATGATAGGAAACTTTTGGGATGCTGATATTTTTGAAAGATTTATATTCTTTCTTTGTTCAAATAGCTACTTGGCAAAAAGTTGTGATAAAAATAGAACTTATGTGATTGACAGGTTTATATACTCTACTTTTATCACTCACGTAGATTTGGCTAATCCTCAAAATAATGATTTTATGATCAGTATTATAAAAAGAATGAATATTACCTGCCCAACAATGACATTTTTAATTAGTGCTTCTAAAAAAGAAGTGAAAAGAAGACTTAAAGAAAGGAATAATAATATTGATAACTCTCTTGATATAGATAAACTTTATAGTTGCTATTATGAGTTATCATTAAATACTGGTTATGATAATCTGTTCGGTAAAATGAAAATAATTTCTAACGAATTAGAGCAAGATTTACAAGTAAATACTAAAATAATCAGGGATGCAATTCTTGCTGAAACTTAGCGAATTAGTTTGAATATAACCACCTCACAACAGTGCAATGCGGTGGATAGACAAAAGCCGCTAGTGCTGAGTTAAAAGTTACTTACCTATAAGTGCGTAGGCGCTTTGCGTCTACGCATCGTTTCTGAGGTTTTTTGCAAGGCGATCGGTCACTCTTAGACAACTGCCGATCGCTTAGTTTTTGAGGTTTTCTGCAAGGCGATCGCACTCACTCTTACACAACAGCGATCGCTCACAGGCAAGTTATGAAGTTTTTAGACAGTTAAATTGTCAGTTGCAGCGTTCAATTTGATGGACAAAATCTTCTCCGTTATATTTGAGGTGTACCAGTCGCTTACTTTTTACTCTAAATTAATCAGCATGGATATCACAGCTACTTTGAACGAAATTGCAACTCTGAGTGTTGAAGATAGAATCTGTATTGTGCAGGCAATTTGGGATAGCATCGCAGCCGAGCAAGTTTACCCTGATTTAAGCGATGCACAAAAGCAAGAGCTTGATCGTCGAATAGCTGATTCCGATTCCAATCCAGACAACGTGCTGACTTGGAAGGAAATCAAAGCATCAATTAAGGGACACCAATGAATTATGTCCTGGTATTTCGCCCAGAGGTTCAAGAAGAACTCAATGAAGCGTACAGTTGGTACGAAAGCCAGAAACCTGGTCTGGGCGATGAGTTTTTGGATTGTGTAGACGAGACGGTGAATCTAATTTGCCAGATGCCAGAATCCTATGCAGTTGCCTACCGTGATATTCGACGAGCAATAGTACGACGATTTCCCTATGCTGTGTACTATCGAATTGTTTCGAGTCGAGTGATTGTCACAGCAATTTTTCATGGTCGCAGAGATCCAAAATCGTGGCAGACGCGAACCTAACGCTTAGATATTGCACTATTTTTACACAACAGTCTAAAGACAACCTGCTTCTCTACGAGAGGCTACGTCAACGCGTCTACGCACTTTGGGCGATTTTGGGGGTGTAGATTGCGATCGCACCCACTCTTCCACAACAGCGATCGCATTATTTTTGAGGATTTCTGCAAGGCGATCGCTCTTCATAACCCCTCGAAGCATAAAATTAAAGCATAACTATTCATAAAACAGATATGCTAAAAACGCTTTGGGCTACTGTTCGGCAAGGAAAAATAGAACTGCTGGAGTCACAAGAATTACCGGAAGGAACAAGAGTGCTAGTGACGCTGCTTCCTGATGATGAAACTGAATTTTGGCTTCAAACCAGTCAAACATCACTTTCATCAGTTTGGGATAACACTGAGGATGATGTCTATGCCCAACTACTCTAAAAATGACATCATTTTGGTTCAGTATCCCTTTTCAGATTTGTCCAGTTCAAAAGTTAGATATGCTGTTGTTGTAAGTGCGCCACACGTTTCTCAAGACATCCTAATTACACCCTTGACGAGCAAAACTGGAGCATTGCTAGAAGGTGAGTTTGTCTTGTCTGAATGAGGAGCCGCAGGGCTAAACGTGGCTACAGCAGTCAAGAGAGGTTTATACACAGTGCATAAAAGCTTAGTTGTCAAAGTGATTGGCAAGTTAGCTGATGCTGATGCTGAACTTTTAGAGCAATCTTTGCGGTATTGGTTGGGGTTGTGATAGGAGTCAGCAATAGTATTGGCAACCTCACAAAATTGATGATTGAATGCCTAAACAAGGCGATGTCTACGACGGGCTATTCGGTGTCGCACCTCTCTTCCACAACAAGCGATGTCTAACGACAAGCCGCTACGCTCCTATATTTTCAACGATATCATAATATGATATCATTAAATCTGTGGCTATATTCAATTTAACTGTAAGATGGTTGTAATTGTATTGATTAAATGGATCTAAATAACAAACAACGTCATATTTTATAGTTAATTTTTACAAATCCTGTACTATCTAATATTCTTTGGAAAGATATTGAAAGTTTATTTATAGCTCTTGGTGCTGATATTACTCAAGGTAGAGGTTCGCGGGTTCGTGTGAAATTAAATGATGTGAAAGCTGTTTTTCACGAACCGCATCCTCAAAATGAGACAGATAAAGGAGCAGTCAAATCTGTTAGAGAATTTTTAATTAAGGCAGGAATTGAAATATGATGACTTATAAAGGATACACAGCTAGTCTAGAAGTAGATGTAGAAGCGGGAATACTTTTTGGCCAAGTCCTAGATATTAATGACGTAATTACCTTTAAGGCAAAAACTGTAGACGAAGCGCGTCAAGAATTTCAGATTTCTATTGATGATTATCTTACTTTCTGTGAAGAACTAGGAGAGGAGCCTGATAAACCATTCTCTGGTAAACTTCCATTCCGCACAACTCCAGAACACCACCGCAAAATATTTATTGCTGCTAAAAAGGCTGGCAAAAGCATAAATGCTTGGATGGATGAAATCTTAACTGGTGCTGCGGATAAAGTAATCAATACTTAAAGTCAATCATTCTAAATATGTTTTTCGCTAAAGTGCATTGCTTTTGGCATTTTCATGGAAATATTCAAGTTTAAATTTTTCTATAGTTTATGCGAGATGCTAAAGAAAATAAGAATGTAGGAGAGGCGGGTTGAAACTGCCGAATTATGAACTAGCAGTTGTGCCACAGCGAAAAATTACTGAGTATCTGTTGTCGCCAACTCACCCCGATGGACGCAGCAAGGAAAAATTTTTTACTGCGTTTGGTTTTTCAGTAGAGGATTGGGAAACTCTTGCTAAAGCATTACTAAATCATGTTGCTGATAACGATGTTACAAAGATTGAAGATTCACCATTTGGAACTCGATATGCTGTAGAAGGTACACTGCTTTCACCGGATGGTAGAAACCCTTTGATTCGTTCGGCTTGGTTTATTGAAATAGAGGAAACTATTCCTAAGTTTGTTACTTCATACCCACTGAAACGGAGAGAATAATGATTCAAGAACTTGATAGAGTTATTCTGACTAGTAATATCCCAGAATATAGTTTAGAAGAGGGTGATATAGGTACAGTTGTTTTAGTACATCAGGGTGGCAAAGGATATGAGGTCGAATTTGTCACATTGGATGGCGAGACTGTGGCAATTGTTTCACTTCACAGCGTACAAGTGCGTCCCATTGGTAGAAGAGAAATTGCCCGATCGCGCCTGATAAATTAATGTCAACAGTACGATGTATACAATGGACTACGACTAAAATCTTGCCGAGTAAAATAGTTCATAATCAATCATTGCGTAGGCATCGCTTACACTCCCACTTGAATATATATCATCAATAATTTCTTCTGCTGTGCGTGTGTCCTCCCAACTTCCAAAGGTTTCTAACAAAGCTTGTGGTGGATTCAAACAAATGGATTGAGGATTCTTACTTTTTTATCTATTAACTGATTGTGTTGCATATCTTCTGAGTAAATGATGGAACATTCACTTAGTAAAGCTGTAGCTATAATCAGGCTATCCCAATAATAGTAGTTATATTTTGCATTTATTTCCAGTGCTTCTATCACTTCTATTGTATTAATTGACTGTCTAGAAAAAGTATTAACTATATCTAATATAATTCTCATCGCATCTGGTTTTGAAGTAAATTTTTTTCTGGTTAAAACATGAAATAATTCACCCACAACCTGAGTGCTAACTAGAAGCAATGACGAAGTATTTTTGATAACCTCCTCAACTTACTGGTATTTTTCTGATGGGTTTTTGGCATAGAGATAAATCCAGAGATTGGTATCGATAAAAATCTTATCGGTCATAGATTTCTTCTCGATTAAATTTATAGTCTGGTGGAAGTGGGAAAGAGTAGTTATTAACTCGCTCTAAAAATTGCTGAAGCTTTGATTCTTTAGAATCTATTAGTTCAGTAGATTTGCTTGGTTCGAGAATCATAATTTGTATAGTTTTACCTTCTAATTCTGAACTTAGCTTTTCACTCAAAATAAGTTCGACTTCTCAAATAAGTCGCGGATCTTGTTGTTCACAAGCTATAATTTCGTAGGCGTAGCCAGCCGTAGGCATCGCTTATAGTAAGACTCGAATATATATTATATTATCAATAATCTCTTTTGCAGTTAGTGTGTCCTCTCAACTTTCAAAGGTTTCTAAAAAAACTTGCTTTAAAACGGAAGAGGAAGATTGCAACGATTTTTACACTGTTATTGATAACTATATTGAATCTATGGTATATAAAATTTAATTAATTTTTACCTGTAGTAATGCTGTGCAAATATTTAAAAATTTACTTAGTTGGGTCAAGTTATTTTTAATACTAACTGCTTCTGGCGTGGCTGGTATCGGGGGGTATGTAGGTCTTAAACCTCTTGTTGATAAGGAAGCTCAAAAATTACTTCCTGAATCTCCTAAACCTGTAGATTCTGAACTGCAAAAAATTAACTTCACTGTACAGGAAAAACTTGCCCCTAACCTTATCTCTAATGTAGATGTTCAAATTCTTTCTGATGGGCCACCAACTTCAAAAAAAACTGATTCTAATGGGTATCTTGAAATTGAAATACCAACAAGAAAAACTGTAACGATTATCTTAAAGAAAAAAGGTTATAACTCAGAGACTTATTTAGTAAATTTGCAGACTGACCCAAAGACAACTAGAACATTTTATATAGAGCGTGAAGAATCTCTATCATCTTCGACATCTTCACCTCAAGAGCCACCAAATAACAGTGGATCTTCAACGCCTTTAGTTTCCTCATCCTCTTCTACAAGTACACTTCCAAATAAATATGTGGGAAGCTGGATAGGTAATCTTAATCAAAAGAATTCTACAGATAACTCATCCACACAAGTCAACGTCGAAATAGTATTTCAAACTGGGAATGTCGGCTCAAAAGTTGCTACAACGGATTACAGCAGCCGTTATTGTCACGGAGTATTAGTTCTTCGGAGTGCAAACCAAAATTCTATTGAGTTATTGGAGACTATCACTATTGGAAGTTGTGCTGGTAATGCAACAATAAAAATTAAGCGATTAGGAGACGATTTTTTAGAATTTAAATCGACTGCACCGAATTCACCATTACTCATTAGCGGGAATATTACAAGAAAATAAAGGTGACTGTGCTTTAATCCAAAAAATGAGCAGAATGATGCTAACTATTAAACAATTATTTCTGTGTCTCTCTTAGCCTCTGCGTAAAAACAATCATAATACCCCCATCTTATCAAATATTCAAATGGGGGTAATATCTCTATACTTAATGCACTAAAGCGATCGCACCTTTTGTCAAGCCTCCACAGTGAATCCATTCAATGCCATGTTTTCCATAATAAAATGTATCGCGCTTTGTCCTGGCTTGTAAATAAATCAAGTTTTGAACTCGTAAACTAGCTTTTGTGACTTGAAAAGTAGCTTTTGCGATTCGTAAACTAACTTTTGTGACTCGTAAACCAGCTTTTGTGACTTGAAAACTAGCTTTTGCAACTTGAAAAGTAGCTTTTGCGACTTGAAAAGCAGCATTTGTGACTTGAAAAGTAACTTTTGTGACTTGAAAAGCAGCTTTTGTGACTTGAAAACCTGTTAATGTTAAAGAATTTCAGCAAATCTAACCACATTTATTTATAAACTAATCTCAATGCCTTAGAGGATGTCTGAAAACTTTTTGGTGTTGTATTCGAGACTTGTAGATCCCCCTAAATCCCCCTTAAAAAGGGGGACTTTGATTCCGGTTCCCCCCTTTTTAAGGGGGGCTAGGGGGGATCAAGCGAAATATTTACAGCAAATCGCAATCAAACGCACCACAGATAAAAGTACTAAAATCAATGCTGGGCTTTGTTTTAGAATTAATTTTTGTGGCGGGTTTGATAAAAAACTGCTGTAATACTTCTCAGACATCCTCTTAGAAGTTCTCATAAAAAAACGCAAATATACGCATTAAACGCAATTTTTCAGCATTACCATACGTATATTTGCGATAAAATAAAAGACGATGCCTACGGCTGGCTACGCCTACGCAGTTTTAATGCACTAATGCGATCGCACGTTTCGTCAACGCTTCAGCAGTTAATCCATTAAATGCCATCAACTCGCCAGCACTGGCTGTAGTCTCTCCACGCTTCCATGCGAAGGTGTCGCGCTTGGCTGTAGTCCGCAACAGAATTGGTTCTAACATCGCCGCAGCGCCACCTGTCACCGCAATTAGCGCATCACCATCAAATAATTCGGCAAATTTGGCATCATCCAAGAAACCGCCTTCGGGTTCAGAACAAGTATCCCAAGCAGTATCATGGCTACGGTACAATTGCCGAGGATTGATGATAGAAACTATCTTGACACCAATACCTTCAGTTTCTAAAAAAGCCGCAGCTTCAAATACTGGGATTAATGTTAAATCGCCAATTACAGCAAATACAACTTGTTTATCACCAGCGATTTCATGCAGTAGCACCGCACCATCGCGCAACGCCTGACGAGTTTGTTCTAAAGTTGTCCGAATTGGTAACGGCGTTTTACTTGCGGTAATTACAATTCCCTTATTCTTAGTTTTCAACGCCCAGTCATAACAAGCTTGAATACTATTAGCATCAGGCGGAAATAACGGGAAAACATTTCCATTTCGCATCAATGAAGCAAAGTAAGCTTCAATTTCTGGACGTTGGTGAGTCCAACCGTTACGCCCTTGCTCTAATGCCCCTGCTGTGAATAAAGTAATAGTTGAGGGAGTTTGACGGCGCAATTCTGCCATTGATTGGGTTACAGTTTGCCAAATTGGTAATCCGTTGATGGCAAAAGATTCGTAAGAACACCACAAAGTTCTCGCACCCATTAACGCCAAACCCGCCGCTAAACCGGCACAAGCATCTTCACTCAATGGTTCATAAACTTGTCCGTTTGGTGCTTGATTATATAAATCGTCGGTTGTGGGGTGGATAATCTTTAATGCTTGGTTGATGTTGGCAATTCCAGATGCTTCGTTACCATCAGCGTTGGTGACAAGGAAATTTTTATCTTTATTTCCAACTATTCCGACTAATCGTCCCATTGCGGTTGTGGAAACTTTAGCTTCACCTCCAACTGCATATTCTTCTAAAGGTAATTCGCCTAAATCTGCTAATGGAAATTCAAATTCTGTCACCACAGTTTTCGCTGCTGGGCCACCACCTGCGCGTTCGGCATTTGTTCTGACTAATTGCCAAGCTTCCGCAGACAATGCACGGGTTTGCAATGCACTGATAATATGGGGCGCATCTAGCGTATCTTTAGGATACAAGTTGTGAGATTTTGCACCCCGCGCGTGGACTCCTGAACCTTTGAGTTGTTTAATAATGAAGACGGTAAGCTTACCACCCAATGCCGATCGCGCTGCTTTATCTACACCAGAAAGGACTGCTTGCGTAAATGCTAGGCGTTTCTCGAAGGAAAAGGCGGTGCTATCAACGTAATTCCCTGGTTGATCTCGATCGTCGAAATCTTTGGCATCAACTAATACGACTTTATCAAAACCGTTACCTTGCCAATATGCTTGCATCTGTTCGTTGGTTTTGAGTGAAACCATGCTGTGATGTTCTTGGCTGTAACCGTTCCACACTAACACTGGTAAGAAGTTGGTGACAGCAGGATAAGCAGTATGGAAATGTGCGATCGCACTTACAATATAAGGCTCACCCAATCCACCATCACCAACTGTAAAGGGGAACAACTTATCTTTGTGTAACAGTGCAGCTGCCATTGCAAAGTGTTGCCCTTGTCCCAAAGGCCCCGCAGGTGCGAGAATACCGGGAATGAAACCAGAAAGGTGTCCTAAAAGTCCATGCTTTTCTCGGAAGCGATCGCGCAATTGTTGGACTGTAAAAATTCCCATGTCTTCTAGTGAACGATCCAAGAACATGGCACTATAAAATCCGGGGGCGTGGTGTCCCACTTCCGTGAGAATGTTCTTGTATCCCAGCATGACAAGAGATGCGTAAACTTCTGCTTGGCTGGCGAATCCGCCGGGATGCCCAGAAGCTTTACTCGCGGTAACTTGCAAAGTCAGGTAGCGTAAGGCATCGGCAGCGAGTAAAGTTTGATATACAGCTGCTTTATCAGTGGGAGATGCGATCGCTACTTTGCCCGACTCGATAGCAGGTGTTGCACCATAAGTTTCAAAATCTGGTAACGCTTCACCAAAATATTGAATTCCTTCAGAAAAATTGGGAAGCACTGAAGATGCCTTTGGGGAGATTGCAGTCATGCTGAGTACCTTATGACGATGAGATGAAACTGTAGAAGCTCGTTGAATTTAACAAAAATTTTACATCTTTGAGGCTGTAACAGTTTATTGCTTTTTTGCAACGTTAGAATAAGTACTTTAAATGGTTACGCAACCAAAATTTCAGTTAGTTTAAGTAACAAAAAGATATTTAAGTAGCAAAAAATTTATGAAATTACCAAATGGGCCGAAAATCCCAGTCCTTTTACAAATGATGCGCTGGATTGCTAATCCGATGTCATTTATGGAAGCTTGCGCCAAAACTTATGGGGAAACTTTTTCTATCAGCTTAGACACAAATTCTTCTCCTTTGGTGATTGTCAGCAATCCCCAAGCAATACAGCAAATTTTGACAAATGATACCAAGGAATTAGAAGCGCCTGGCGAACTGAATCGGACGTTTGAATTTTTACTGGGTAAGAATTCTGTGATTACTATTAGCGGCGCAGAACATCAGCGCCAACGGCAGTTATTAATGCCTCCCTTTCATGGCGAAAGAATGCGAAACTATAGCCAGGTGATTACCGATGTTACCCAAAACGTTATCAGCCAATACCAGATAGGCAAACCCTTTAATATTCGGTCTGCTACCCAAGCTATTACCATGCGGGTGATTATGCAAGCTGTGTTTGGGCTACATGAAGGAACTCGCGCCGAAAAACTACAGCAATTTTTGGGTGAACTTTTAGAAAAGGCTAGTTCTCGGTTAATTGTAGCTTTGCTTTATTTCCCAGCTTTACAAAGGGATTTTGGCCCGATTAATTTCTGGGGAAAGCAGATGCGCCATCAACAAGAAACTGACGAACTCATCTATGAAGAAATTCGGGAACGTCGAAAACAACCAGATTCCTCACGCACAGATATTCTTAGCTTACTCATGGCTGCTAGGGATGAAGCAGATCAACCCATGACTGATCAAGAGTTGCGCGATGAATTGATGACTCTTTTAGCCGCCGGTCACGAAACCACAGCAACAGCCTTAGCATGGGCTTTTTACTGGATTCACAAAGTACCATCAGTGCGCCAAAAGCTACTGCAAGAATTAGATAGCTTGGGTGATAATCCAGACCCCAGCGCCGTTTTAAAGTTACCTTATCTCAACGCTGTTTGCTCAGAAACATTACGGATTTGCCCAGTAGCTATACTAACTTTTCCCAGGGTAGTAAAAACACCAATTTCGTTAGGCGGTTACGAACTAGAACCGGGGACAGTCCTACTTGGTTCCATTTATTTAACCCACCACCGCGAAGATATTTATCCAGAACCTAAGCAGTTTAAGCCAGAACGCTTTTTAGAACGGCAATTTTCTCCTTATGAATTTTTGCCCTTTGGCGGTGGTGCAAGGCGTTGTATTGGCCTAGCTTTTGCCCAGTTGGAAATGAAGTTAGCACTTGCCAAAATCCTTTCTAGCGTGGAATTAGAACTAGTTGACAATGGTGAAATTCGACCTAAACGCCGTGGTTTGGTGACAGGGCCAGATCGTCCTATCCAGATGATTATCAAAAGTCAACGTCAGGTTAAGTCTCCCGTTCTCCAGACAACCACTGTTTGATGCTGCGGAGGTTGATTGAGGTAAAGGCATGTAAATTAGAGTGCGATCGCAAAATTATTGCATAACAGGTCGATGTATTGGCATAACGAGTCGATGTATTGGCATAACAGGTCGATGCATTGGCATAACGAGTCGATGTATTGGCATAACGAGTCGATGTATTGGCATAACGAGTCGATGTATTGACATAACAGCTCGATGCATTGGCATAAGAGACTTCCAACAAATAAATTACCCAATTTTGTGGGGTGGGCATCTTGCCATTGGTGTCAACTTAATGTGAAACCCTTGTAAAAACTGGATATTGAGTTCGCTTACCATCACGATCCGCGTTACCCCACCCTAACCCTCCCCTTATAAAGGCTACGGTGTACACACATCTTTGTACAAATCCAAAATCGTTGGAGATCCCCCTAAATCCCCCTTAATAAGGGGGACTTTAAGAGACTTTTGCCCCCCTTTTTAAGTAGGGGGAAATGCTTAATCATCCCTGAACTGATTGGGGGACTTTAAGAGACTTTTGCCC
>NZ_JBALDL010000065.1:0-152504 GCF_036917465.1 Nostoc sp. | reverse complement strand
AATAACAAATGGGTTCGCCAAAATAACAACTGAGTACGCCGAAATAACAAATGGGTTCGCCAAAATAACAACTGAGTACGCCGAAATAACAAATGAGTACGCCGAAATAACAAATGGGTTCGCCGAAATAACAAATGGGTTCGCCGAAATAACAAATGGGTTCGCCGAAATAACAACTGAGTATGCCGAAATAACAAATGCGTTAGCGTAGCCCCCCGCAGGCATCGCCATGATTGCAACAATATAGCTTCGTCACGCCAGCGTAACGCACCGCAATTCTTTGGTAGATGAAGTTTTTCCGATTTGTGTGTACACCGTAGCCTTTTTAAGGGGGGAATCGAAATCAAAGTCCCCCTTTTTAAAGGGAGCCACTGCGTTGGGCGGCTCTGCCGACTTGAAGCACGTGGCGTGGATTTAGGGGGATCTAGAACGTTTTGCTACCAACAAGAGAGCTTTTCAAACAATCCTCTAAGGGCAATTCATGAATTGCCCCCTACACCGTTGATTAGGAAAAGCCATATCCAACGATATAGCCCAACAACTTACTCATGATGCCTCTACAACAATTTGTCGCTTGTTAGTTAGACACATGGCAGTACCTTGCTCATAATAAGCAGCTTCATTAATGAAAATAGGGAAAACAGTCGATTCACCTTTATATGTAATCGTTTCTTCATCAAAAGTAAGAAAGATCGGCTCTCCAGGATTTAAAGGCTCAAAGTCTCTAGACTGAAGCTGTGGGTGAATCATCGCTTGAATTTCTCCATGCTCATTTCTGGGATAATCGATAGTTCCCGCATATTCATAAAGTGTGAGTGTGTTGGTTTTAGACTGAATTAAACCTTGATTGAATGCTTGTACATAGTCCAAAACGACAGAAATTATTTCCTTTGTTTTCTGAAACAAAACTGCATTCAACACACCTTGAGGTACTGGGCCGACTTCAAGAGCAAAACCTAATTCGCATTGAGAAATCAGAAAGCTATTTGCTGCATGAGATGGTATATAAAGAATCCTCACTTCTGGATTGATTGAACTCAGATATACTGCTAATTGCAACAACCAAGGATGAAGTTTGATCAGAATAAGAGTTAAACCCATATTTGCAGTCGTACTGTTTAACTGATGTAATTACCTGGACTTGATATAGCGCTTCCCGATCTATTGAAGTACATCTTAAAACCTCACTCCTAACCCCTCTCCTTAGCAAGGAGAGGGGAGATAAAGCTTATTCTTTATGGGGAGTGAGGTTAAGCTATACCTCAGTTGCTTAGTAAGCGCTATACCCCTCTTTTGTCATTTTCCGGCAGGGCGATCGCTTTAGATAAGCAATAATCGAGTAACATCCAGATTCAGGAATTGCTGCATGACTCACAAGGCAGACGACACAGCCAACAAACACTTAAGCTCAGATACTAACGAACTCAAAGAGAAAGTTTCTCGAAATCAAGTGATCACGGCTCCATTACCAGATCCGATTGCAAAAAATATTGAAGCGATTATTTCACTTCATACCCAGGAAGTTCGAGAGATTCCCGCCCACCAGCGAATACTAGAAGCGATCGCTACATTCTTTGGGCGAGCCATATTTTTGTATAGTTTGCTAGTCATACTAGCTTTGTGGATTTTTGGCAGTTTTTTTCAGCGCCTTTTACCATTCAATCTGCCCGCGTTTAGCTGGTCAAATCAAGGCTTAGATGCAGCTGCATTAGTGATTTCAACCGGAGTGCTAGTGCGACAAACTCGCCAAGAAAACTTTGCCGAACAGCGTGCGCAACTGATGCTACAGCTTAACCTGCTCTCAGAGCAAAAAATTGCCAAGATTATTGCTCTATTAGAAGAACTCCGTAGCGATTTGCCTGATGTGATCAATCGGCACGATTCGGAAGCTCAATTGATGCAGCAAGCTACTGACCCGATCGCAGTATTGGAAGCACTCCAGAAAAATCTAGAGAAAAATCTAGCTGAAGAACTGTCATCCACAGAAGAAAACAATATGAGTTGATCGCAGTTATTTAGAAACATCAAACAAAACTTAAACTATAATTTTTGTATCGGCGATAACAATTCATCGTCATATTTGACTAGAGGGATACAGATGGCTCAACTGAATGGCGTAATGATGCAGTACTTTCATTGGTATATCCCTCCAGATGGCAATCTTTGGAATGAGTTTAAAGAGAAAGTCAAAGAGTTAGCTGATGCAGGTGTTACATCTGTTTGGTTACCCCCAGCTTACAAAGGAACAGGGGGTGGCTACGATGTCGGCTACGGGGTCTACGATATGTACGATCTAGGCGAATTTGACCAGAAAGGCTCGGTTCGCACAAAGTACGGCACAAAAGACGAGTACATCGCTGCTATCAAGGCGGCAAAAGCTGCTGGCATTCGAGTGTATGCTGATGTTGTCCTCAACCACAAGTTAGGTGCAGACCAAGAAGAAGAGGTGGAAGCAACGCCCTATAGTCCAGACGATCGCAACCACGCGATCGGTGAGATGCAAAAGATTAAAGTCTGGACTCACTTTACCTTCCCAGGTCGCCAAGGCAAATACTCCGATATGGAATGGCACTGGTGGCACTTCGACGCAGTTGATTTCAACGTTTACAACGAAGGTGAGAACGCAGTTTATCTGTTCAAAGATAAACAATTTGACGACAACGTTGACCTAGAAAAAGGCGCTTTCGACTATCTCATGGGATGCGATCTGGATATGGAGAGTCCAGAAGTTCGTGACGAGTTGAATCGCTGGGGTGAGTGGTTTGTAGAAACCACTAATATAGATGGCTTTCGTTTTGATGCCGTTAAACACGTTAGAGCCGGCTTTTTCCCAGAATGGCTGCAACACTGTCGCCAAAAGGCAGGTCGCGATCTCTTTGCCGTTGGTGAGTATTGGTCTTATGAAATTGAAGCGCTGCACAATTTCATTAGCGTCACCGGCGGGGATGTGATGTTATTCGATGCGCCATTGCACTATAACTTTAGCGCTGCCAGCACACAAGGCAATGGCTACGATATGCGGCAGATATTTGATAATACCTTGGTGCAACAGCAACCTGCTTTAGCAGTCACCTTAGTAGACAATCATGATTCTCAACCTTTGCAGTCTTTGGAGTCTGTAGTAGAAAGCTGGTTTAAACCGTTGGCTTATGCGTTGATCCTATTGCGAAGTGATGGTTATCCCTGTATCTTCTATGCAGATTACTATGGTGCTAATTACAAAGATAAGGGCCCAGATGGTAACGAGCATGAGATTTGGCTCGATAGTCATCAATGGATAATTGATAAATTTTTGCACGCCCGTCAAACCTATGCCTATGGCGACCAACACGATTATTTCGATCACCCTAATACAATCGGCTGGACACGCTTAGGAGATGAAGAACATCCTGGTGGGATGGCGGTTGTTCTGAGTAATGGGGAAGAGGGGACTAAGTGGATGGAAGTTGGGCAACCCAACAGCGCTTACATTGATATCACTGAACATTTCAGCGAACCCATCACAACAAATGATGAGGGCTGGGCTGATTTTCGATGCAATGCTGGTTCTGTTTCTGTGTGGGTTCCACAGTCATAGTCTGGATTTTAGTAGCATTTATGTAGAAAGTTACGAGCTTGGTACTGCCTAAGTTCTCTTTTAGGCAGTACCAAGCGCACAATTTTATTAACAATGGTGTCAATAAACTGAATTTTGATACTTGTTTTCTTTGCGATGCCTACGGCGAACTACGCTAACGTAGAGTGCTTTCTACAGGTAAATGCCTAAAACCCAAGACAATAGTTGGTTTATAGAAAATACTAAGATTTTAAAACTAACCTGCGGAATGCGGGCAAAAAGTTTTTTAACTAAATTATTCCTGGGCCTCTACCGCGTTTGTCGCCCTTTTCGGTCAACTTGCCTTCTTCGTCCTGATTAACTTCTCCGAGTTCTTCAATACGTGCTGCCTTTTCCTCAGCTGCTTGTTTGCGTGCATCACCCGGTTCTTCGTAGTACATTTCCGGTTCAATTGCATAATTGTTAGACAAACCTTCTTTGTCCACGGTATACCCGTCAGTGGTGCGTATACTTTCTGAATCGGTTTGATCGTCAGTAAGTGCATCTGCCTCCCTTTCTTCTGTGGGGAGTGTTTTGTACTTATCTCCTTCTCTTTCCATTCGAGCAGCTGTTTCTGCTGGGATAATACCGCGATCGTAAGTATCTACTTCAGCGCGATCGGATGAATCTATATCTCTATTAACTGCTTCATTATTAGCCATAATTTATGTCCTCGTTAAAGAATCTATTAAATAACTTCAAAACCTAGATTATGCTATTTTTTACCTTCGTCCTACTATCTTGAGAAGTGATTTAAAAGTAAATTTAATGGTATTTTCTCTATCTTTTGATGTATCAGAGATACTAATATTAAGTCCAGTTAGATATAGGAATTAGGATTTGCTTTATGAAAACATCCGTAGTGGCGTGGCACAGCTAAATTGGTGTAATAGAAAAATTGACTTATGTTTCTCAGATATAAATATTTACAAGATTTGTAATACATCACATCGTTTTGGCGTTGTCACGCCACTAAAAAACCTAATTTTGTTCAAAAATCCCTATATTTTTAATTAATGTTAATTATGTGAAACAAGGGGTTAAAGCCCCTTGTTAAAGGAAAAGTAGAGAATTTTCTACAGTATCCTACTTGAATGCTTGAAAAATTTATTCGCCCAGAAATTGATTTTTCAGTGATTGAATTTCATCAGCTAATTCTTGCCGAGTTGAAGCCTTCAGTAGATAACGGGAAACAAACCAAGTAGCATAACTAATTCCAACTAACTCAAAAGTTGGTGATAGTAATGGAATATCATTGATTGCATTCAGTACTGCTAGTACTAACTTTGCTGTAACAATCGCCGCCAAAATTAAAGCAACAGTTATTAGAGGTTGTTTATAGTCCTGAAAAAAGCTACCTAAGTATTCGGGTAGTTTCTCTAAAAATTGAGAAACTTGTCTACTAATCTGCTGCAATTGAGATTCAGGCTCAGATGCTGGTGGCAACTTTGGCAAGTTTACAGTATCTACACCTTCAAGTGCTAGCGTACTTTGTGATAAGGACGCATTGATAGATTCACGTTGCTGTTGTTCGGTTTCCATAGTTTTTATTGTTGGTGATTAGAAAAGTTTCTTTAACTGAACTGAGCATCAATAAATATGATTATTAAGGTTGTCAGTTGTCAATTACTAATGGTCAGAAATATAGCGGTTCCCGTTTATATAATATAAACCCGTAAGGGCACGGCTGCCGTGCCCCTAAACCTCACAATCTAATCTTGTACTCCATCTGAATGTGAACGGTCACAAGTATAACTGAACTGACCACTAAAACTGAGCAGAGGCATCTAAACTTATGCCTACATACTCACTTGGATTTATGTTAGCTGCCTTAGCTTTTTGGTGGAGCAACAGTTGCTTTAATAACTACAGTTTTAACACCTTTAATTTGTTTAGCTAAACGTTCAATTTTAGCCAACTCCTGCTGATTGCTAACAGTTCCTCCAACAGTGACAGTTCCATTGTCGGTGGCATCAACTGTTAGTTGACTCTTGGGTATGTTAACCTCCAACTTGGAGCGAACTTCACTTGCTAAGTCACCTTTAGCTCTGTCTGTATCGCCACCAGTTGTATTATTGCGCTGTTCGCGGGCGCGAATATCAGAATTAGCTTGTTTTCTGCGAACTTCACTTTGCGCGTCTTGTTGAGAAGCTTGTGTTGTTTGTGCAGTTGGTGCTTGGGGAGTTTCATTAGGATTTCCAGGTGCCGATTCGCTTGTTTTGGAAGCGTTATCACAAGCAGCAACACCAAAAACTAAAAGGCAACTAATAAAGAAGGGGGTTAGCTTTTGCATAGGTTAAATTCTGAATCGGAAAGTGCAATTTGTTGGTTGATATTTACGGCAAAAGTGAGGAGCAAGTTTTTTAATTTAGGAGCGCAGCTTTATCTACTTGCTCCTGCAATTTTGGTGAACTACTGTGAGTGACAAGTACTTTTGATTAGAGTGTCTCATCACGACGGTCAACAATTACTACAGCAGGATCGTTTCCATGAAGGTCTGTTGAGTAATTGGCGCGATCGCTACTAACAACTCCTGTATCGTGATGCGGAACTCGGTCTACATCTGGACGATGCTGGCTGACATCTCTGGCATCATAAATCGCAAATTCTTCAATACCTCGACGGTTGAGAATCGCTTCAGCTTGGTGGATTTCTGTTTGGGTACCATCGATAATTACCAAGTAGTCGCCTCTTTGGAAGCGATCGCCATATACCCGCGCTTTGTCTTCAGGAATTCCTAAGCCAACCAGTGCGCCAACAATACTGCCAGCCGCCGCACCGATCGCGCCACCAGTTAAGGTTGTCGCCAAAGCTGTTGCTACTGCGCCACCAGCAATCACAGGCCCGATTCCAGGAATTGCTAGAGTTCCAAGTCCAACTAATAAGCCAGTCAAGCCACCTACGACTCCGCCTGTAGCTGCTCCAGTTTTTGCACCATCGTCAGCTTTATTACCTGTACCAAGGTTTTTATCTACATCTACACCAGCGATTCCCTGACCTTTTGCATCTTTGGCGATGATGGAGACTCTACTTAAGGGAAAACCTGCATCTCTTAATTCTGTGATTGCTGCTTCCGCATCTCGGCGATGAGAAAAGACTCCAATCGCGCGTCTTGCAACACCACTATCAGCGACATTAGGAGTTCCAGGGGTTGGAGCAACATAATCAGCATTTCTAGCATCTGGGTTGTCATAAATACCAAACTCTTCGACACCACCCTGATGGAGAATTGTTTCTGCTCTGGCAATTTCTGTATCTGTGCCATCAATGATGACTAAATAATGTCCGCGTTTTACACGTTCGTCGTAAACTCTAGCTCGTTCTTCGGGAATTCCTAAACCAATCAATGCACCCAGCAAACTACCAGCTACTGCACCAATCCCAGCACCTGCGAGAGTTGTAGCTAAGGTTGTTGCTGCGGCTCCAGCCAGCATAATTGGCCCAATTCCAGGAATTGCCAAAGTCCCAAGACCGACTAGTAAACCAGTCAATCCACCCAAAGCACCGCCTGTAGCGGCTCCGACTCTAGCGCCATCGTCAGATTTATCACCGACGCGATCGCGCACTTCAGCCCCAGCAATATCATCTCTTTCTCCATCTTGCGTAATGACAGAGACTCTATTCATGTCAAAACCAACTTTTTTTAATTCATGTAGCGCATGTTCAACATCTCGACGATGAGAAAATACACCTACACCACGTTTATGTAAACCTACAACCATTATCTTTATCTCCTCAGCAAAAATCAATTATTCACTAATTTATAGCTCCTAACAACCCCTATTAATACATGTTTAATTTTAGTTTTCATCAATCGATTGGAAGAATTTTTACCTCTATCATTAGGCATAGGTATTTTTATCTGAAGGTAGTAAAAATCTTTAAGTATCAAACAATGTAGTATATGGTTATAAAAATTAGATGTGAGCTATTTGATTGTTATCGTAAATCGAATTTAAAAGTTAGTATCTTTTCTAAAGAACAATACTTATTAAAAGTAGATATAGAGAAAAACCAAAAACTATAAATAGTAAAAATTAAGCCACAGCTTGCAAGAAGATTGGGGTGAAACTCCGGGATAAAATAAAACTAAATCAAGCCGATTATATGTTGTTATAGTTTTATTAAGTTCCAAAACCAGCAAGCCTTACATTATTTTATTAGTTTAAAGCTAATAAAATAATCTATTTTTTGTAAAATATAACTTTTGATAAATAAACTTCTTACCTAAGAATGTTTCAGTCGATTTAGCTGGCAACTAAATTGATAGGTGAGCCATTTTATCAATGGTTATTTAATTGAAAATAAGTGAGAAAATACGATGCTTCAAGGTGTGTTAAGTATTTTGGGATGTAACTGGTTGCCTTTTGGGTTAGTGCCGATAACTTTAGCTCAGGAAGTACTAACTCCAGAAGAAGCATCAGTTCTTTTTTCTGGGCCGAAATTCTTGGTGGCACTGCTAGCTGGGGTTTTGATGGCATTTGCCTTTCAATTATTATTGACAAACTTTTCAGTTGCTGTCGGAATTTCATCTTGGGAAATTGACTCAGATTCTGATGATGAATCAGAAAGTTTGGGTAGTAAAATACGTGGAGTTCAAACAAAAATTGGTGCTTGGGCGTTAATAACGGTTAGTATTGCATTATTTATTGCTTGTTTTTTAGCAGTAAAACTTAGCCTAATCGAAAGTGCATTTTTAGGTGCAATTATTGCTGTAGTCATCTGGGCTACCTATTTTTCATTAGTAATTTGGTTGGGTTCATCAGCAGTAGGTTCTTTAATTGGTTCTATCTCTAATACTGTAACTTCTGGTTTTCAAGCTCTGATGGGTACAGCAACTGCTGGTATCGGTGCTAATGCTGCGAAAAAACAGTTAGTTTCTACGGCTGAAGATATTACAGCCGCAGTCCGACGGGAATTAACTTCAGGTTTTGATACCGAAGGAATTAAAAATACCCTCCAAAGTTCTTTAGGTTCTCTGCAATTACCAAAGCTGGATATTAAAGAAATTCGTACCCAATTTGACCAGCTTCTTCAAGATACAGATTTGCAATCTGTTGCTAATAGCGACTTATTGCAAAATATTGATCGCCAAACATTTGTTGATTTAATCAGCAGTCGCGCAGATTTATCTAAAGAAGATATAAATGGCATTACTGACCAATTTCAAGGTGCTTGGCAACAGGCTTTAAATCGTAAGAATCCCACGGAACAAGTAATCAATTTACTTAAATCTGCCACTCCTGAAGAACTGAATTCTGAGCAACTAGGTGAACGGCTTCAACAACTGATTACATTTGGAGGAGGTAATGGCAATGGGGTAATCAAGCAAGCTATTCGGTATGGGTTGAGTGCTGCTGCACCAGCAGTTCTGGAGCGGGTGAATCTTTCTAATATCGATGTGAACAAAATTACAACTCAGTTGCAAAAGCTGAAAGAAAAAGTTCAGGATATCGATGTCGATCAAGTCACAGAACAATTTAAAAAGTTTAGAGAGCAAGCAACTGAGCAAGTATCTGCAAAATTACCAATATCACTTGAAAATGCGATTAAAGCAGATGTAGAAGACTACATATTGAATTCCTTCCCTTGGCACTTTAACCGAATTACCCTTGTAGATGAATTTAAAGAAGTTATCTATGACGTAAATGCAGATCCGACAACTGTCAGACGGGAGTTGGAAGAAATCAATCAAGAATATTTCGCTAACTTGCTGAAGCAGCGAAGCGATTTGGGTGAAGCCAGAGTGAAAGAAATTTCCGAACAAATGGAAAGCGATCGCTTGGAAGTTTTAGAGACTGTAAAACAGGCTCAAACGCGAGAAAAAGGGCAAGATTTCCGCACGCGCATCGAAGATTATCTGCGTTCGACGGGGAAAGAAGAACTCAACCCTGAAGGTATTGAACGAGACTTTGCCAAGTTGGTGGAAGATCCACAAGCTGGCTTTGAAGATTTAAGTAGCCGCTTCGGACAATTTGACCGCGATACTTTTGTACAATTACTCCAACAGCGTCAAGATATCAGCGAAGAGGAAGCTAATAATATTGTTAGTCAACTCGAACAGAACCGCGATAATGTCTTGAATCGCGCTAGAGAATTGCAAGAACAAGCAAAAGCGAAAGCCGATGAACTGCGCCAAAGAGTTGAAGACTATCTGCGGAATACTAATAAAGACGAACTCAATCCTGAAGCTATCAAACGTGAGTTTAAAGTTTTACTAGACGATCCGCAAGCTGGAATTAGCCTATTACGATCGCGCCTATCGCAATTTGACCGCGATACACTGGTACAATTGCTCAGTCAGCGTCAAGATTTGAGCGAAGAACAGGTAAATCAAACTCTCGATCAGCTAGAATCAGTCCGAGATAGTATTTTGCAAGTACCGCAACAAGCGAAAGAACAGTACGAAAAAACTACCAAAGCGATCGCAGAATATCTCCGCAATACCAACTTGGAAGAACTCGATCCAGAAGGGATCAGAAGCGATTTGGAAAAATTACTCGACGATCCTAAAGCCGGAGCCTTAGCACTGCGCGATCGCTTATCTAATGTCGATCGAGAAACCTTGGTTAAACTTGTCAGTCAGCGCGGAGACTTGAGCCAAGAGCAAGTTAATCAGATCATCGATCGCGCCCAAGATACCATTGGTGATATTATCAGAGCGCCAAAACGTTTAGCAAAACGTACCACTCAAGTAGCTTTAGATTTTGAAGCCAATCTTGAAGAATATCTGCGTAATACCAACAAAGACGAACTCAATCCTGAAGGAATCAAACGCGATTTGCAATTGCTGCTGTCTTCTCCTCGCGCTGGAATTGGAAGTTTAAGCGATCGCGCCTCGAAATTCGATCGTTCGACAATTGTGGCGCTGTTATCCCAACGTGAGGATATCTCAGAAGAAGAAGCTAACCGAATTGTGGATCAAATTGATTCGGTTCGCAGTTCCATTGTCGAACAATTTCAGCAGATCCAGGAAAGGGTGCAATCAGTGCTGGATGGAGTTTTTGCCAAAGTTCGCAACTATCTTAACTCCCTGGATCGTTCCGAACTTAACTATGAAGGCATTAAGCAAGACTTTGCCAAAGTATTTGACGATCCGCAAGCTGGATTTGAAGCATTGCGCGATCGCCTCAGTGAATTCGATCGTGACACCTTAGTTGCTGTCATCAGTTCTCGTGAAGATATCTCTGAGGCAGACGCTAATCGCATTATCGATCAAATAGAATCAGCGCGGGATGGCGTATTACAACGAGCCGAACGCATCCAGAAAGAAACCCAAAAACGTTTGAAAGCGATCCAACATCAAGCTAAAAAGCAAGCTGAAGAAAGCAAAAAAACCGTTGCTTATGCTGCTTGGTGGTTATTTTGGACAGCATTAACTTCCCTTGCAGCCAGTGCGATCGCTGGTGCGACTGCTGTTACAGGGATACCTCTACCTCGTTAAAATATCTCCCTTATCAGGAATTTTGAAAAAATACAAAGTGGTATTCAGTTTTTATAAATGAATACCACTTTTTTTTAGAGACAATATAAAAAGCCACATAATAAAAACGCAGTTATGACAACTACACTTACCTCTGCTGTTAAACCAAGAGCCGAAGATAGTTTTGCCATTAGCTTTGCACCATTGTCTCTTGAAGAAATTTATGCCAAGTCTGAAGATCCAGCCAACGGTGCTGTGGTTCTAATGAGTGGCGTAGTTCGCAATCAAACTGATGGTAAACCTGTGATTGCTTTAGAATATCAAGCTTACGAACCGATGGCATTGCGGGTATTTTATCAAATTGCTGCTGATATTCGCTTATCTACGTCTGATGTGAATCGAGTAGTGATTCATCATCGCACCGGACGTTTGCAAGTTGGAGAAATTAGCGTTTTAGTAGCAGTGGGTTGTCCTCATCGGAGTGAGGCGTTTGAAGCTTGTCAATATGCTATTGATACCCTCAAACACAACGCACCTATATGGAAAAAAGAAATTTGGCGAGATGGTTCTAGTAGCTGGGTGAGTATTGGTGCTTGCGAAGAGTTAGGAGAAAATTGTTCTTAGCGATTGGACACTGGGCTAAACGCCCCGCCTACTTCTCTTGTTATTTACAGTACTCTTTCGCACTTTGAGTAGAATACACGCTCACTTGTGACCATTCTCTAACCACGAATTCGCTTAAACCGACGTGGGGCGATCGCTTGGCATCGATGCTTTGCCAATCACTTTGACTTCCCCAGTCATAAGTGTATCCTAATTGTGTCCACGGGTAATGAACAACGGTAGTTGATGAGTTACTTGGTGAACCGTAGCGGCTTTGAAATTGCTGGGTAAACCAATCTTGATAGGTGGTTGAGATTGATTCAAAAGCGTTAGGTACAGGAAATTCCACTTCTGCTTCACGATCGCTAATGTTAGGATCTCGACTAGGACGAAAGAGCGATCGCGGTTCTACCCAAAGTTCAACTATATATCTGGTTGTAGTTGTAGAGTCTGGAGGTAAACCCAATAGTTGGTTCAGTCGATACTCTAAAGATATTGGGTTAGTAGTACGATAAGTTTTGCAGAATTTTTGTAAGTCTGGAGCAGCCGTAACCCATAAATCGCGTGATAAAAGCATCACCTTACCCAAATTATCTGCATATCCAGGAAAGCTAGTCCAAGCTACTACTAAAACCCGGCTTTTGTCCCATTTCAGATCGGAGTTATACGAAACAATCGGAGTCAGATTTCGATAGATTTTACGAGGTTCGGCAATTTTTGCATCCTCTACTGCATCTAGATAAGCTTGTGGTAAGGGTGATTGATCTGAAGTATTTCCTCTTGTTGATTGTGCCAGAGATGCAGAATTTAACAAGGCTGCGGTAAGGCTGATAAAAATGGCAGCATAAGGGAAAACTCGCTTTTTAGTGCGATCGCTAGCTGGAACTAAATTCATATTCTTTTTTAAGATTTGGGAGATTTAAAGATAAATATGGCGATCGTCAAGCAGCAAACTTAGAGGATGTTTTAAAAGTGGTTGGCTGTAATTTTAGGCACTTGTTGATCCCCCCAACCCCCCTTAAAAAGGGGGAAACGGAATCAAAGTCCCCCTTCAAAAGGGGGATTTAGGGGGATCTAAAACGTTTTGCTACCGATCAGAGGACTTTTAAAACATCCTCTTAAAAAAATGTAGCAAGCGATCGCTTGTTGAACTCCAGAATGGATATTTTTTGTTCAGCCATTCCTACTGGAATATAGGACAAATTATTTTAAACTCTAAGAAAATTATTAAATAATATTTATATTTGCAAAACAACAATTTTTGTTGCATTTGTTTACATAATTTCCATTCCTCTATTGAGGTTTGTAAATAATTTGTATTTCTACAAGGAATATTCCTTTAGACTGAACTTTAACTGAAAAATGTGGGAATAAACACAAATGCATTCCTTAAATATATTTTGTCACGAATTTGTAGTTGCTGTTTCCTTTGTAGCTTGCATTCTTGGACTGGTGTTACTGTGGGACAGTAAGCAACAAAAAAGTGATGTGGAAGAAACAGAGGTGATTCTGTTTAGAATGAGCTTTACTTATTGGCTAGTTTATTGTGTAGCTTTTGGCATAGAGAAAATAATTTTACCCGAATGGGAATCTGTAGTTATGACTTTGAAAATAACTACCGCTCTGTCATATTTCTTAACTTTTTCGTGCATTGTTAGTCTGCCACTACACAAATTTGCAGTCCACCGTGTTGAAGAATAGACATTCGAATTGGGAATTGGGCATTGGGCATTGGGGATGATTAAGATTTCATTGCGATCGCTAATGCCGTTTCCAGTTCTGACTGCGCCAGAGGTGTCAAAATAAATACTTCTTGTACTGTCTTCCCCTGCCGGGCAATTACTTTATAGCCGCCGCGAATTGGTACAGAGATACGCAGTTGCATTTTTGGACAATGACCTCTCGATCGGCTAATCACTCCTGGCGTTACAGTTTGGATGCCATCTTGTTGACAAAGACGTTCTAAAATTGGGATAAGACCAGAAAGGTGTGTCGAGTGATTCCAAACTAGTCTGGCAGCTTTTTGTGAAGTCGCCCGGAGTGAATCTGCGGTGGGTTTGCCCATAATAATTAAGCTGCTTCTAGAGGTGCCATTGTCAAACCTGCTCGGCGCAGCTGCTGGTGATAAAGTTCCGCAGGTTCTTGAGGGCCGACCCAAACGATCGCTTGACCTTCATAGTGTACCTGATTAGTCAGATCCCACGCGCGATCGCCACTCATCCCCGGAATATATTTCATCAAACACTCAGACACATGTTGGAATGTATTAAAATCATCATTTAATACAATCACTTTGTAATTGGGATAAGTCTTACGGATAACTTGACTAGACCGTTCAGGAGCTATAGTTGGTGCTGTCGCCATCCCGTAAATATCTGCTGAAAGTGTCGTAATCATAAAACAATTGGTCAATAATATTTGACAAAACTACAACTAACTAGTTTAGTGCATTATCTGGGGACTGGGGACTGGGGAATGGGGAATGGGGAATGGGGAATGGGGACTGGGGAATGGGGAATGGGGACTGGGGAGTTAAAACTTGAAAGTTGAGCCTCAGAAGCTCAACATTCACCCTCAGAAGCTCAACATTTATCCTCAGAAGCTCAACATTTATCCTCAGAAGCTCAACATTCACCCTCAGAAGCTCAACATTTATCCTCAGAAGCTCAACATTCATCCTCAGAAGCTCAACATTTATCCTCAGAAGCTCAACATTTATCCTCAGAAGCTCAACATTCACCCTCAGAAGCTCAACATTCACCCTCAGAAGCTCAACATCTAAGTTTTAACTCGCCTTCCTTCCTGCCCAATGCCCAATGCCCAATGCCCAATTGCCCAATTGCCCTATCGCCCTATCGCCAATTTTCCCAGTTTTCGTTAAAAATAGATGTATCGGGGAAGGCGGTGGGGTTGCCATTTTGTTGCAAAAGGCGTTTGAGTGCTTCTAGTTGTGGCTCTTGTTTTGGTAAGTTATCGACTAGTTGATAGGGTGCGATCGCATTTTTGAGGGCAAAACTAGCAACAGTTCCAGCAGCTGCGCCAGAAGACCATTCAAAGGAATGAACTCGATAGGCAGCAGCCGCAATATGACTAGTAGCAATACTTTTGCCTCCTACTAATAAATTATCAATTTTCTGGGGAATCATTGCCCTCAGAGCAATTTGGAAGGGATAAGCTTGGCCAGCACCCCGCCTTTCACCTGGACGTTCTGTATTACCAGGGGCTTCTGGGGGACTATTCACCATGCAAGGATGGAAATCTATAGCGTAGTGACCAATACCCACAGCGTCGGGGAAAATGGTAGAACGAGTCCGTCGCATTGCTTTGTCTGGTGGGATTTTACCATCAATTACTGATATTGCTTCCAAACCTGCAACTGCTGCTCGTAGCCTCCGATACATATCTGCTGGCAGAGTCTGGGAGTAATACTTATCGTTGTAATCTCGGCGAGAAATATCAATTTCCCCAATAGTAAAACCTCCAGATTGTCCCCAACTGGGGCGGCCGATGATGCGCCGTCCTTCTCGTATATAAGGATATTTAGATAAGCCATGTATTGTACCCATTGGGGAATTTAGCCCAGAAACAAAGCGGTTATTACTTTTTTGCTGCTTCACACCATCCCCCAGTTGAGAATCTGTAGTCCCAGCTACCAACCAATAATAGAAAGAGATGGCATTTTCCTCAGCTTTGCGAAGGGTTTCTGTCCGCAGTCCTCCCATCCAGCCACCTGGGTTTAACTGCCCAGTAGCTTCTAACTGCTGTCGAGTGTAAATCAGGTTATCTTGGGCTGTTCCAGGGCGATAGTCGTTACCCCAAGTCCAGTTTTGCATCGAGATATCCCCTGGTGTAGGAGCATCAAAACTTACACCACCGAATTTTGCTGGTTTGCCTTTGTTTGGACTCCAAATGCGACGATAAGCGAAAAGTAAGTCAAAGTTAGCCAGTCGCGTTAATTCATAGCTAAAATATGGCGCATATTGTGAATAAAATGGGGGCATAGTCTGCGGTTGTGGTTCCTTAGTTGCCTCCATTGCAAAGGTGTAGGTAAATCCTTGAGGGCAATAAGAATCGTTGTTGGCGCTGGAAGCAGAGGGTTCCAGGTAAGAACGGGCATCAATCCCTAATCGGTAGGGGACATCAGCAAGGGCAATAATTTCTCCAGTTTCGCTCGCGTCTACAACGTACCACTTAGAAGCATCCCCTTTCGCTGCCTTGGGGACGAAACGGAGAATAGTTTTGCTAAATCGAGATGAGTTTTCGTAGCTATAAGAATCTTCAATACTTTGAGATAAAGTATAGGTATTAAGAGGGGGTGCGCCTTTTGGTGGTTGATGTTGGATAGCGATCGCACTATTAATTATTTTGCCATCAGCAGCGATTTCCAAATCCTTAATTACCGTGTTGGGAAACCATTGCAACTTCCCTTTACCCTGCTTCTCGGCATCTTTGAGCATTTGGGCTAAAATGGCGTGAGCATCGCGGGGAAGAAAGCAGGATTCACTTACCCAACAGTCACCGGGGTTAAGTTTGCCATATTTGCGCCCAATGCGGTTTCGCAATTCCAGGTAGCCGCGAGAATAGAATTTGAGAGATCGCTGAGTTGGGCGTTCGTCTAACGCAGATGTCCCTTGAGAAGAAATTTGTCCTCCCAGCCAGTCAGTAATTTCCGTCAGACAAACCGTTCGTCCTGCTAGCAAACCCTCGTAAGCTGTAGCGACACCAGATAGTCCACCACCCACAACTAAAATCTCGCAGTTGACACTTTTATCTGGGGTTCTCGGTGGTGTGGCGTTCGCATAATCAAATGCAACTAAGGTAGATATTAAATTGAAACCGATCAGCGATGTTAAGCTATAAGCTACTTTGTGTCTGTGCTTCATGGTTAAAAAACCGCTCCAAATCCTGTGTCACCTTGTAGAAGGTAGCATCCAGGAAATGATCATCACAAGTTTATAAGAGTAAATATATTTAAATACAAGTTTTATAGCTAAAATACTGAGTATGCCAGCTAAATTTACCCTGAAATTATTAAAGCTGAGTTAAAAATACTGATTGCTCAGTACTATTTTCCTCATCTATGATAACTATTGATTCAAACTTCTACACCAAGGATACATAAGTGATCCTTTATTAGTTGTTTACCTAAATGCATTGGATATGGTGAATGAATATTACCCATAGACCACCCTGGTGAGATTCGTAAGTAGTGTGGCACTCGGCAAAGTGATTTTAAACTTTCTTCTGTTTTTTGGAAATCCGAACGAATGAAGAAGGGAAGCATTTCTAACATCTGCTGGTGCTTGAATGCAATATTTACACCGTATTCATCATCTTGAGAATCAAGCATATAGAGTTCGCGTGCTGTTGAGGTATCTTGGGCTTTTTGGGTTTTAGGTAATCTTCCAATAGAGAAGTAATGGAGCAACTCAGGTATAGAAGTATCGTAAAAGCCACTTAAATGCATTAAATCTCGTGCTGGAGAATTCTCATCCCAAACTTGTCGATTGGTGATGTATTGAGTTGTCTCGTCGCCAGTGCGGAAGCGAATTATTCCAAGTAAGTTCCTAAGTTGGTTATGGTCACGAGGATATATACAAGCATGACCTGGAACATGTTGGAAATCCAAGACATCCCGGTTTGCAAAGAGATATTCATTTTTTAGTTGAAACCAAGCTTGACCTCCGTTTTCTTCACCGCGCTCGTTACGCCATACATCGGCTTCGATTAAGACAAGAGTAGGCTGTTCGCCCACTTGGGTGAGTACATCCGCAGCAAATTTTACCAGTTCTATTCCCTTTAATTGAACTGTTTTAAGATAATTGCGATCGCGGCGTACCCGTGAGAAAATCTGTCCTAGTTCAATCCCCGCTTGTGCGTAAGGAATCCAATCCTGACGATTGGGAAATAATACATCGACTGCACCGGTTGCCCGCAGACGAACAGCCAAGGCATAGTGAATATTATCTTGTCCTTGGGTGGCTTTTCGGCGACAAAGAGCAATTACATCTAAGTTTTTTGCAATTTCTTTGGGTATTCCTGCTCGTTCGTAAACTTCTGAAGGTATTCCATAAAGTACCCCAAGCTGGCGTAAGGTCACATCCAGAACAGCATTTAGAATACGTCCTTCTGTCTTCTTACTATAAGATGGCAATATGTTTGTGCTTCCATCTTCTTTCTCCGATGATTTTGGTTTAACAGTTTGCACCATTTGAGAACTGATTTTTTCTAAAACACAAGCTTCACGAACTGCTCTATATATGCTTTGTTTGGGATGAACTCCCTTCTTTTTCGTTTGTCCAATTTCAATAATTGCAAAACAGTAAGGCTTAATTGTAGAGTCAATTGAAACAATAACCTTCTGTCTCAAAAAGTCGCGCCATGCATCGAGTTTCATTTGATGCTGGTTGCGGATCTGTTTATCAAACTCTTGACGATCTTTAGGTGCATATCCTGCTGTATCGAGGGGCTTCAAAAGATTTTGATTATCAATCCACACAGGTGATACTTTGATATGCTCTGGAAAATCTTCTTCTTCATTCAGCAGGAAAGCATCACGCAAGTTTTGGATAGTTACATCATAGGTATCTCGTTCGCGCCACAGAATAGAAAGATGTATAGGTTTTCCTTGCAACGCCCGCCCAATAGCATCAGTAATTATCGTTTGTCTTTCTTTACGCCGTTTATCTAAGCGTTGCTGAATGTCTTCTTCACTCAACTTTTCTTTTTGTTGTTTTGTGAATGTTAAAGGCTTAGAGATATCTTCGTAATCGCGCATTGCCAAGGGTGTTTTCTGACCAGATGGAACAGGAATATCAGACTGCATTAGATCATCTGGTATCAAAATGCCATTTAGGATATTTAATACTTGAGCAATGATATCACCACTTTCCTGCAAACTAAATCCTGGTTTAATACTGTGGCCTCTTTTATGGTTTTCGTGTTCATACTTATATCCTTCAGCATGAACTAAATAATATTCATCTTTATTCCAGTTGGAATTATTATCTAAATTTCCGTATACAGCAGGATTGCCAAGAATGTTTTCGGTTGTTTCTAATGCACGCGCTTTGAATGCAGCTAGGAGATTGGGTAATTGTAATTTCCACGGCTTACTATCTTCTCTTGCACTGTTATCAATGGTAAGGCGGATCAGCGTTGAATCTACATCATAACCAGATAAACGTTCCTCATTCATTCCCATCAGCACAGAAATATCACGACCATAATTAGTTTCGATTAATGGTTCATGAGCATATCGTTGACAACTTAAATCCAAAAAAATCCACGGTTTAAGCTTACCGTTTTGATTGAATCGACCAGTTTGAGTTTGAACGCGAAAATCTAAGCGATAGACAAAATAACCTTCCCTTTCCTTGCCATATTCATCTGTGTACGGTGCCAAAAATGGTTGACTGACTGTGAATAGCGCAGTGCGGCCTGAGCCATCGCCTTGTACCTTTCGCCAATGGATTTGTTGCTCTCTTTTCCCGGAGCGAATGACACAGGTTTTTCCATGTAGCAACGTTGCCAAGAAACTAGGAATTGCTTGGAATCCAAGTCCTTTTTCGTCATTTATGTTTTGAATAAGCTTTTTTGGGGTGATAGGTTGCCAATTCCAATTGGTCGGAATTATTGCCATCTTTTCAAGGAAGCGATCGCAAACACTATTTACTTGATCTGCTTTCCCCTTACCATCAAATTCTTTTGTCCATTCCTGCGCCCAAATCATCGCTAACTCATGTATTTGCTCAGGCGTTGGAACTCGCAGTGGATTTTCAGCCGTTCCTATAGCTAAAGCTCGATAATCGCATGTATCAAAGTATTCAAAACCATGCGTCAATGTTGATGCACAGGCAAGCAATCCATTGTTTAACTGTCGATAAAGTAAGAATATCTAAATGTAAATAATCATACAACTCACTTCACAAAGGCTTTTCAAGAAGCAATGCCGTCATATTCCTTGCCAGGCAAAGGTTTTAAAAGATAATTCAAGTTATCACTAGAGAATATTTATCATTCAAATGATGTAAATATTAATACTTGTGATGTTCAAAAAGACAGTAAAATATTTTATGCTAAATTTTAAGTTATACTTTATACCAATAAAACTTTAGAGCAAATGATACAAGACAATTCCAGCAATATTATTACGACTCAAGACTTTATTGAAAAAGGTTTTTTCCCTAAAGAATTAGTACCAGCATTTACAACAGAGAATCTTGCGGATAATTTAGATAAAATTAATAGTAATATTCAAAATCCCTCGAAAAAATCTAGCAAATTTTTATCTTATTCCTTTCCAAAAAGCAAATATTCTCGTCGGATTTTAGGTATTCCTAATCCCCTCCATCAAGTTGTTCTCTGCAATTTCATATCTCAAGAATGGCAAGAGATAGAAAACTTTATTTTAAGTTCTCCTTTGTGCCAGCAATCCCCACTTTGTTATAAAAGAAGAGCTGTTTCTTCCTACCCTATTAATTTACCTGCTGAACGAGCTATTTCCTCAGCAAGTCATCGTTATCGTCTTTATACTGATATATCTAGATTTTATTCTACTATTTACACACATAGTATTCCGTGGGCACTTCATGAAAAACAAATAGCTAAGGCACATAGACGTGATAAATCTTTCATAGGAAACCAAATTGATGAATTTGTTCGTAATACACAAGACCAACAGACTTTAGGAATTCCTATTGGGCCTGATTCATCATTTGTTATAGCAGAAATTATTAGTTCATCTGTAGATAAGATTCTTACTGAAAGATTAAAATCTGTACCTCAAGGATTTCGTTATGTAGATGATTATTACTTATATTTTAATTCGTACTCAGAAGCAGAAAGAGCGCTTTCTGAGATAAATAGAATACTTCAAGAATTTGAATTAGAAATTAATTCTTCAAAAGCCTCAATAGTAGAACTTCCTGAACCTGTTGAATTAAGTTGGGTTTCCGAAATAAGACGTTGCCCTATTGGAAATGATAACTCATTAGAACAGTACAATGATATTTTAACTTACTTCAGTAAAGTATTTGAGTATTCAAAATTATTTCCTGATGATGCCGTTATTAAATATGCTCTTTCTCGAATTAAGAGAACTGATATTTTAGAGAAAAACTGGAAACTTTGCGAATCATTTATATTACAATCAATTATAGCTGCACCAAATGCACTTATTGTAGCAACTGAAATACTACTTAAATATTCAGAAAAATATCAACTAAATTTAGAAAAAATAAGTGAAACTATTAATTTAATACTATTACAACATAGTGAGCTTAATCATAGTCATGAAATTTCCTGGGCATTATGGTTAAGCAAGACTTTATCTATACCAATCAAAGAAAAAGTAGCTAAAAAAATATCTCAATTAGAAGATTCCATTGTAGCTCTTATTACTTTAGACCTAAACTCTTCTAATCTTATTGAAGGAAAAATTGACTTTAGTCTATGGCAAAGTATACTAACAATTGAGCATTTATATTCTAGTAACTGGCTTTTATGCTATGAAGCAAATATAAAAGGGTATTTTCCTCAAACATCACAAAATAATTATATTGAAAATGATGATTTTTTTGCTGTTTTAAAACAAAACAATGTAAGTTTTTATGACGGTTCAAAGCAAATTAAGCTAGAAAATAATGAGGAGGAAATTGATGAGGAGGAAATTGATGATGAAGATAATTTAGGTTATGATAGTAGTGGTTTTTGGTTTTGGTATTAAAATTAACTTCCAAATTTCACTTAACTCGTATTTTAGAGAAGGCGAAACGGATCATCCTCATTAAGTAGTGCATCAAAATAGCGCACCATAGGCTGTACAAGTTGAGCATTTGCTCGTGAAAGCGCATCAAATGTATCTGGATGTTCAAATTATTCTAATCCAGTAAGACGACGCACAAATTTGAACAGAAGAGAGTTAGGTGTAAAGTAACCTCGCTTGATCCAATTTCGGAGAACTTGATGTCCAACCTATTTATCAAGTAGGGTTAATGTTGCTGTAATTGCTTTTTGTGCATCACGTTCTGCGCCAGTCCATCGCTGTGTTGATGGAGGCATAACACGGTTAGTTATTGAGAATCGCTCGGTTTTTACGCCAATATCATCAAAAATGCCGCTATTACCGCCGTCAGTAAGAACCACTTCCTCAGCATAGGTGTCATCAAACCACTTAATAACCGTCTCTACCTCATCAAAAACAACAAAATCTGATTGTTCGTTAACGAGTTCACCGATTTTGATCCGGCGCAACTCTAAATGACGAGGTAATCCTGCCCTTGCCATTGCGCCAGGAGTTGTAATCCAAACACGGGCATTTGGCATATCACGGTAAGCTTGTTGGGATGGGCATTTATCAAAGAATGGACACAAATAGGATGAACCAAGGTTTTTACGTCGCTGTTGGCGATCGCTTTTAGGCATCTTTTTTAGAGCATGACAGGGTTCAGCTCCCGGTTTGAGCGCTTTGTTATCTAAGAATTGACTAACAAAATTTTGATTAATCCGACCTTGTAGAGGGCAAACAGTGCCTAGCCAACGCTCACCCCAATGAGGCTGTCCGCGTTGTTGATGCTCCTGATAATCTTTTGAAGCTGAGAAACTCCGCAGATGTGCATCGCGTGTACTGCGCCCCAAAATTGGCACTGCTACCGGATCGTCATTCTCTGGATCGTTACAAAACCACCAGTTAATCTGGTTAGCTAATTTAATCGCTGATTGCACATCACTAACAACTAACGTGATGCGGCGATCGCAATGATGCCGCAAAATATTAACACTGAACAACTGCGAAACCGTAGTTTTTCCAGAGGCAACCATGCCTGCAATATTTGTGAAGCCATCTAACTCAAGAATTTGCTCCTCTTGCGGAAATAGTGTTCCGTTCTCCTGCACTTTGTGGAAGTTAATTTTGCGGAAGCGATCAACCCAGCGTCCTTTGGCAGTCTCATTCCAGCCATATTGACGCGCTAACGCTGACTCTCGCTCATCAATCCATGCTGCATCTAACTCTAAATCTGAAAGGCGAAGCGAAAACGAACTACGAGAACGAGACGGAAACCAGGGTAGGCACTGTACTTGTGCATTTTGAACCTGTTGCTGCGTAAATTTGACTGGGACTATAACCGTCTCTTCTCCTGTCTTTGCCTCAAATTGATAAGTGGTTCCGGCTTCTACTCGTTTAACTGTGCGATGCCGAAAATCTAAATTGGCAGTTAGACACCGTTCGTACACATCTTGATTAACTGGATGCCGGAGGTTTTTCGCAGCATTGATAATATAGGTATCCCAGTTTTGTGGAGTGAATTCCCCATAATTACGCCAATCTAGAGGAATTTTCAGATAAGAACGTAGTGCGCCCAACCAAGCGAAACGAGCAGAAAATGGAACTATTTGACGAGTGTTTGCGATCGCTCGACGTTCCATTTCATTCAAGTTCTGTAAGCGTGGATGTCTCAAAGGCATTCCACTCAAGATTGCCCAAGGTGCGGTGACTGGCTCATCATCAAGTTCTAAATGCTCCATAAGAGCAAAGCCAAGCTCTACTTGAAGCAACAATTCAGCTTGAGTACGATCCAAACCTGCTTCCTTCAACTCTTCGAGGCGTTCTTGAAACTCAATCGGTAGATCAAATAGAGTCATCTGGCTCATTAGCTATTTCTATTGTTGCAACTGCTCGATTTTATTGATAACCCGTTCCTTAAATACAGCATCACCCAAAAGGTGAGTACTACTTGACAGCTTTGTAGCCTGTTCGCGGAGGATTTCGAGGTAGTCCTCTCGTTGTTGTAGGCGTTGGATGGGAATAACATAGAAGCTTTCGTCATAACGCAGATCGCCCTCACCAAATAGAGGCGTAAGCTTGGGTGCTAAATTATAAGGGCTTCGGTAATCTTTAATATCCACAGCCCAGGTTGCTCCATCGCAGAAGCGTAGCTGTAAGTCATAGCGATCAATACCAGGGTAAAGATGTGTAGCACAAAGCTGATCTGGGTATTTTCTTTGAAGTTCTTCCAAAGTATGAAATAAGCGCATTTCAGGTATACCCGGTAAACAAATACGCAAGTGAATACCAAACTTGAGGCGACGCAGACCTTGTTGCCAAGTAATCTTTTTAACATAGGGCAAATCTTGGCGATGGTCGTTGCAAGCACTAGGTTTAATACCACGTAACTTTCCATACTTTTTAAATAAAGGGCCGCAGCGATCGCAATTCCAGCAAGGCTCATTTTCTTGACAATCTTCGTAGAAATCGCCAACTTCTTCAATATCAATATGTCGAGTTTTGCTAAATACCTTGCGAAGCTGCGCCGGAGTTGTGTAACCATTTTCAATCAAAAATCGACGCAGCAAAACATATTCCTGTTGAATGCGCTCAGGCTCAGTACCGTTGTTGTACAGTTCTTGCAACCGCGCCAAAATTTTGTAAAATTGGTAATTTTCGATGGCAATCTGCTTAGTTGCAGCAGTGGCGAACTCAGGTATTTTGCCTTGCTCAAGCAGTTCCTCATAAAAGTACCGACTTGCTTCTTCACTTAACCCCTCTTCGTAAAGCAAACCAAAATCTGAATCAAACTCTTTTAGCAGTAAACTCCCTGGATACCATGTTTTAACAGGTTTTTTCAGTAACGCTAAAAGACCAGTTAGAGTCCGAGGATATCGTACAGCAGTTACCTCTAGAGCTAGTTTATTAAGGGCATGACTAAGCAGTTCTGGATATGGATACCTGCCATCTCGACGGACAAACTCTGCTAAACCAAGAACAAGACCGTCAAATTCAGTACTTTCCATTAGAGGTAATCCTTCAGTTTGAGGATTTTTTTAATAACACGAACTTTTTTCATCCGTGATACATTTGTTTTATAAACCGTACAATATTATTTACTATGTGTCAACTAAAAAACGATTTATTATTTTGTGACACAGGAACAAAAGAATGGAAAGTTATCTAGATATAGAACGCTTGGCCAGCCTAGTCCGTAAAAAACGCGGTAGCAGAGGACTGCGCGAAGCGGCGACGGAGATTGGTAATGTTAGTCCATCCACTCTTTCACGAGTAGAGAGTGGCAAAATGCCGGATATGGAAACCTTTCTAGCACTTTGTAACTGGCTAGAAGTGCCACCTGCTGAGTTGTTTAGAAGCACAAAGGACGATCGACTGGATACGCCTGAAGCGATCGCTATTCAACTCCGCGCTGACAAAAATCTTGATCCTGCGATCGCCAATGCTTTAGCATCTTTAGTTAAAGCAGCGTATCGCGATCTGTCTAAAAGTGATGGCGAATTGAAGCAAGATCCCTAAAGATATGTCATTAATCCAAAGTCTATCGCCTGAATGTAGACAACGCTGTGAAGCGATCGCAACTGAACAACGAAGCTTACTTCGAGTGCGATCGTTTGAGCTATTACCCGCAGACACTCTAGCAGCCAAGTTAGGGGCAACACTTTTTACGCCCGACCGGGTTCCAAATTTAGAGCCAGAGCAAGTAGCAGTATTACTTGCTAGCGATGGATGGTCAGCAGGGATTATACGCTATAACCCACTCTGGATTGTATACAACCCCCGTCATGCACCTGCACGGTATGAATCAAATCTGATGCATGAAATAGCTCATGTGTTGCTAGATCATGAGCCTGTTGGCTTTGATTCTGTTACCGGACTACCAAAACGTAAACAAAATAACGAAGATGAAGCAACTTATTTAGGGGGATGTCTTCAAATTCCTAAACGTGGATTATTATGGGCGACACAACGAAAGATGTTGTTACCTCAGATTGCAGCACATTTTGGCGCTAGTGAAGCGATGGTGAAGTTTCGCAGCAATGTAACTGATGTGCCTATCAAATGCTAATGTTTTACAATACTTACTCTGCCAACACACAGAATTCATTAATGAGTCATTAATAATCTTTAACTGAAAATGTAATAATTCCGTTTGTTTTCCTAAAATTAAAAACTGCTCTTGCCAAAAGTAGACAAGAGCAGTTTTTAATAGCAAAGCCCAAAATAAAAATTTAGGCATCTTCAAGTTCAAATTGAGCCACTGTAACAGCGTTAAAAGCGAAAGCTAAAACTAATGGCATCGGCGACTGAAACCAAAAGGTAAAAAAAACAGCGAAAATCGTTCCAATTACTGCGGACATCGACCACAATCTTTCTTCAAAAGTTAATCCCTTCTCAGCTTTAATCACTCTGAGAACATTCACTGGGATTGGTTCTGGCATTACGCCACCTGGCGGAAAAGCCCAGAAGTTGTTACGTCGCTCTACAAATAAATCTGTCCAGCCATTTTCTTGGCACCATGCCTCAATCCATTGAAGTGAGTAATGATTCATCATCGCGTTTCGGAGTTCGGTTTGTAGAAGTTGTGTACTCTGTGAATATAAACTTTTGGAGATTCCTAAATAACTAACTAATCGCTATAAAATCAACGCTAATTATCCAAGTTTTAAGCTTTGTTAAGCAGTTGAGACGCATATAATTACCCTCAAACCTTACTTTCACTAATTAGAAGATTAGCAGTTGATGGAGGCTGTTTAATTTAAAAGACAATAAACTTTACTTGGAAGGTTGAAGGTCAAGAAATGTAAAGAAATCAGTGAGTATTACTGCTTAATTAAACTCTTGATATCTTAAAATTCCAATTTAAAAATGAATAATTGTGAACAAACGAACCAGGATAGACATACCCCGTCGTAGACGTTGCTTTATCCGGCTCCTTTAGAGTTAGTAATTTCAAGTTTTACCTTTATCAAGAGAGATAGTTTCTGCTTTTTTGTATAGGGTTCCTGTTTGATTTTTGGAAAAAACTCGGTATGCCTTAATTTTCTATAATCCTCTTCCCTGCTGCCTTTTGCTTAATAAGCTAATTAATTTCAGGAATCAAACCGGATTTTTATATATTCTGCTAAAGCTTGTGTAGTGTCAAAAATAATTGCTAATTAATAAAATTATTGATATTTAGGACTAGAGCATATTTTCAAAATCTTTATATCCTAAGACGTAGGCGATCGCTATGTTGTAATGATGAATAGAAGAGACTTAAGTCACGAACAGTAGCAGAGGTTATACCATTTCTGCTTGAAACTGATACAAAACTAGATGCGGTAGGGGCAATTTACGAATTGCCCCTACCTGAGTATTAAAGTTTCGGCTATTGTTTGCACGAGTCCTGTCTGCGCCCGGTGCAGTTGAATATTTACTTTTCAACCGTATAGGGACAGAGAACACAAAGCAAAAAAGAGATTTTTGGAGTCACCTTGAAAAGGCTACTATGCATTGACATAAATAGCTAAATATGTATATAGATTTTCAGCATCAAGTTTGATTTTTTCACTATTAGCCACCGGTGCCTACCCTAGCCTAGAACAGTGAGTTTAGTAAGTAATGCAGATGAAAGTCATTTTGTACAGTTCGTCAGTCCTTAATCTATTACATTTAATTACATCTACTTACTTCAAGCCATAATTTATTGTTTAGCCGAGCCTGATTTTTTCATTCAAGGTTGGTTTGGCAAAGTTGGGGAATTTGGTTGGCGACTAGTACGAAAAGTCACATTCACGCCTTCATTCGATTGCTCCAGAACCAGTAGAGGCGTGGGTTTAGCCTTTTGATCCCAATGCATAGTAGCAATCCGACCCTGAAGTGTTGGTTGCCAACTATCTTCATCTTCTATGGGACTTAGATAAGTTTCTATACAGTCAATAATTTGACTAATAGTCGCAGAAGTTGCTTGCGTGGGTAACTTCATTAACCGGACTTGAATGCGAAACAGCACTCGTTTAGCACAGTTCCCTTGACTCCCAGTTTCATACTCTACATCAAAAGTTTCATCTACTTGCCGTCCAGAGCTATTAGCAATTCCGACTGCTCCAAGTTGTGCTTGATTTGGACGCAGAGCTTGAGTAACTTTATCTTTAATCTGAATCTTCACCTGATTAAGGATTGCAAAATGAAACACCTCCTCTGACATCCGCATTCGCAGATAATCCAGGTTAAAGTCCCGTGAGTTGACCAAATCGGGATTAGTTTCCATTTTGCGAATCGTTTCCAGCGCCAGCTTAAACTTTTTCTCTAATTCTCGCGCCCGGAATTGTTCAAACTTAAGTTTTTTCTCCAGCTTATCCTTCTGGAGCTTACTATAGACAATTAAAGCAATCACCGCTAAAGCCAGTCCTCCAGAAGTTACCAACAATAATGGTGGTATTTGAGGATTACTTGCTGGCACTTCCTGGGATGCTTTTTTAGGCTTTGACTCTAATTGGGCAATAAATATCGAAGTGGGCATGGTTGGAAACTGAAAAACTTGACTCCTGATGTTTAGGATGCCCAAATCTTACATCCCATCTTGCTGTATGATTAATATTCTTAAGAAGCTTTTAAAAAAAACCCCGTATGTCCAGACATTTGAGCATTCCTGCCCTGTCTGAGGCTTCATCTACAAGCTTTAGCAATATTCGTCTGATAGCCACCGATATGGATGGCACTCTAACTAGACGAGGAAAATTTACTCCCGCACTGCTGCAAGCTTTAGAGGATTTAGCGGCGGCTGGCATTAAGGTACTGATTGTCACAGGACGTTCTGCTGGCTGGGTAAGTGGATTGAGTGCGATTATGCCTGTGGCAGGTGGGATGGCAGAAAATGGCGGTTTATACTTTCCACCTGGAAACGAGAAACCAGTAGTTTTAACACCCATTCCCGATTTAGTTAAACATCGCCAGCACTTGGCTACAACTTTTGAGAATTTAAAAACTAAATTTCCCCAAATCCAGGAATCTGCTGATAATCGCTTTCGCATCACCGACTGGACTTTTGATGTAGCTGGTTTGCATCAAGATGAACTACAAACCCTAGATAGTCTTTGTCAACAAATGGGTTGGGGATTTACCTATAGCAATGTGCAGTGTCACATTAAACCCTAAGGACAAGACAAAGCTGTGGGATTGTTGCAAGTATTGCGCGAATATTTGCCCCAGTACTCACCAGAACAAATTGTTACTGTGGGCGATAGCCCCAATGATGAAAGCTTATTCGATCGGCGTTATTTTCCTGTTTCTGTAGGTGTGGCGAATGTGCTGGAATATATGAATCAGTTAAAATATCACCCTGCTTATATTACCAATGCTGCTGAAGGTGAAGGATTTTGTGAGTTATCTAGTTATATTTTGAAAAGCTTGCACATTCCAAGTTAGGGGGAGCCAAACTTGCTCTAGAATAATCTTGTAACACTGATTTTACAACCATGACGGCTACTTTACCTGTTGGTATCGAATCAGAAATCTTCTATCCCAGTGCTGATGGTCAACCAGTAGCAGAAACCTACGATCACCTTTATGCCTTGCTAACTACCCTGGAAGTCCTAAAACAGTATCTGGCAGACCGTCAGGCAACAGTATTAGGAAATCAATTTCTTTATTATGCACAGGGTTTTCCTAAGTTGCGAGTAGCCCCAGATGTAATGGTGATTTTTGATGTTGAACCCGGTGGTCGGGACAACTATAAAATCTGGGAAGAGGGTCAAGTACCCACAGTTATTTTTGAAATGACATCCTTTGGTACTAAAGGACAAGATGAAATCTTCAAAAAGACTCTATATGAGCAGCTAGGTGTCAAAGAATACTGGCTATTTGACCCTAAAGGTGAGTGGGTGAAACAACAGTTACGTGGCTATCGGCTGCGAGGAGAAATCTACGAACCAATACAAGATGGACGCAGTGAACCACTCCAACTGCGCTTGGTGATTGAGGGAAGGTTAATTGCGTTTTATCGAGAAGATACAGGAGAAAAATTACTCATCCCTGATGAACTGGCACAGGTTTTACGGCAGGAAGTTTTGGCAAGGCAGCAAGCAGAAGTACTAGCAGAACAAGAACGCCAACGAGCAGAGCAAGAACGCCAACGAGCAGAACAGGCAGAATTGCAGATAGAACAGTTAAAGGCAAGGTTACGATCGCTAAATGTAGACCCCGACACTATTTAGTAATCTACAAGGTATAAAAGTAAAACTATGGGTTAAGTATCGCTACAAGGTAATTTCTAAAAACCACTCATAACCTGCTTTAAACTGAGATTTACTATCTTGTTGTATACTGCCATGCGCCATAATTACTCGTTCAAAATCCCAAGTGAGAAGCTGCTGGATTGACCATTTGACTTTGACTTTATCCTGAGTTGCAAATTTCTCTAATAACGACGGACGAAGTTGGTTGTAACCATATCTGAGCCTAATCCAAAGTAAACAATTTGTTACCTGTAGCTTTGCTACATTTATTACCTTAGACAGAATACAATAGATACAATGTCTACAGCGTTTCAATCTATTAAATCTCAACAATATTAATTTAATTGAGCAGACTGTATTTATACAGTCCTTCTCAAGCAAAACTGAATCAAAGGATAAATAAACCGCCAGCCCTTTAAGCACCCAGAGACGCTAAGAGACTAAAAGATACTTCGAGAATAGGTTAGCGTTTTATTTCAAATTTCCACTAGAAAGTCTAAAACCAATGTAGAGTCAAAAATTTACCGCAAGTATGGAGGTATAAAATAATGCAAGAAATCGAGAGATTCTTTAGCAACTTTTTCAGTGGCATACTCAACCGCTTTAAGTATTCTGCGATGGACGCTGCCGATCGCAAAATGAGAGAAACTATCGACGAGCAGGTAGAACAACGGCGGCAAAAACCCAAGCCGAAGGATCAAGAAGACCGCGATTTGTAATGACGCTCTCTACGAGACGCTAAAAGCGAACGAAGACTCGCTAACGTAATTCGTCATTTTTGAGTTAAATCAAGCATAGCGCTTCCTAATTGTTGAGTGGGCAGCGCTATTTTATCGCCCCACCAAACTCTTGCGAATGTGCTAACCTAGTATGGTTAACTAATCTCGCACATCTGAGAATTCGGGTGTTTCCCAGTTGGGAAATGCACTTGGATGGAGGTTTAACCCGAATCGGAGTAAGAAATATATGCCAGTAGTTTCATTGGCTCAAATGATGGAGTCAGGGGTTCACTTTGGGCATCAGACCCGGCGTTGGAACCCAAAAATGTCTCCTTACATTTATACTTCCCGTAATGGTGTGCATATTATCGACTTGGTGCAAACTGCCCAGTTGATGGATAATGCTTACAACTACATGCGATCGCACGCAGAACAAGGGAAGAAGTTTCTTTTTGTCGGCACTAAACGCCAAGCAGCTGGAATTATTGCTCAAGAAGCTAGCCGTTGTGGTTCCCACTACATTAACCAACGCTGGTTGGGCGGAATGTTGACCAACTGGGCAACTATCAAAACACGGGTAGACCGTTTGAAAGATTTAGAACGCCGTGAAGAAACTGGCGCACTAGATTTATTGCCCAAAAAAGAAGCATCAATGCTACGTCGGGAAATGACGAAGCTTCAGAAATACTTGGGCGGCATTAAAACAATGCGGAAAGTACCCGATATCGTGGTCATCGTAGACCAACGGCGGGAATATAACGCAGTTCAAGAATGCCAAAAGCTGAATATTCCCATTGTATCCATGTTGGATACAAACTGTGACCCAGATGTAGTAGATATCCCCATCCCAGCAAACGATGATGCGATCAGATCAATTAAGCTGATAGTCGGGAAATTGGCAGATGCCATTTATGAAGGCCGTCACGGTCAGCTGGAAGCTGAAGAGTATGACGAAGATTACGACGGCGGTGAGTATGACGAAGACTACGAAGAAACCGAATTTACTGATGCCGTGATTCCCGACGAGGAAACAGAAGAATAGTGCTGTTAGCGGAAGCGGGGCGTTCGTTTAGCCCGTGCTGAGTAAGATAGAAAGACTCAGCAAATTGGATAGTGCTGAGTCTTGATTTTTGAAGTTCTTAAGTTGTGATTTGTCAATGAAGAATAAAATTGATAACTGAACACTCAAAACTCAGCACGGGCTAAATGCCCCGCTAACGCTAACAAAACTCAGCACTAAATTAGCTGAGTGATTACAACTCGAGGTCAAGTTAGGAATTGAGGCAACATGGCGGAAATATCTGCAAAACTCGTCCAAGAGCTACGCCAAAAAACTGGTGCCGGCATGATGGACTGCAAAAAGGCGCTGATAGAGACTGAAGGGAATGTAGAAGAAGCCGCAGACTGGCTACGCAAAAAGGGCATTTCTAAGGCAGGGGCAAAAAGCGATCGCATTGCGGCAGAAGGTCTAGTAGACACTTACATTCAACCCGGTGGTCGAGTAGGTGTACTCATCGAAGTCAACTGCCAAACTGACTTTGTGGCTCGTAACGACGCTTTTAAAGCTTTAGTTAAAAACCTCGCAAAGCAAGCAGCAACTGCTGATAGTGTTGAGTCTTTGTTAGCTCAACAATATGCTGATAGTTCAAACGGGACTGTTGAAGAATTCATCAAGCAAACTATTGCTACCCTCGGTGAAAATATCCAAGTGCGTCGCTTTATCAATTTTGCACTAGCAGAAGGCACGCAAGGAGTAGTAGACAGCTACATTCACACTGGCGGTCGAGTTGGTGTATTAGTAGAACTGGGTTCTGAAAGTGAGTCAGTGGCTGCTAATTCAGAGTTCCAAACCTTGGCACGGAACACCGCAATGCAAGTTGCAGCTTGTCCAAATGTCGAGTATGTGAGCGTAGACCAAATCCCCCCCGAAGTTGCCCAAAAGGAAAAAGACATTGAAATGGGCAAGGATGATTTGGCGAACAAGCCAGATAATATCAAAGAAAAGATTGTTCAGGGACGAATTGAAAAACGCCTGAAAGAATTGACTTTGCTCGATCAGCCTTACATTCGCGATCAGAGTATTTCGGTAGAAGACCTTTTGAAGCAAGCGAAGACGCAATTAAGCACAGAGATTCAAGTTAATCGCTTTGTCCGCTATATATTGGGCGAAGGCATTGAGAAGCAAGAAATTAGCTTTGCTGATGAAGTCGCTGCACAAATTGGCAGTATGTAATATTATTGGTCATTGGTCATTGGTCATTGGTCATTAGTCATTAGTCATTAGTTTTTACCAAGGACAAATGACTTTTTAACAAACAGGTCAAGCAAATAGCCTGGCCTGTGTTTTTTTAGTAGAGATGCGAAATATTGCATTTAATTTAAAATCTAAAGACCTTTGGGAAGTTATTATAAAATAAATTTGTACATTTGTACTATGTAATAGTTCACATGGACAAGAACAAAAGATATGGCAAGAGCAATCGAGCGAATTGAACGGGATATTGCAGCAACAAAAGAAGCGATTGGAGCGATCGCACTAGAACTACAAAACGCTTATGCTAGTTATTTAAATACCTTGGGGCTAGCTGTACGAAAACAATTGATTCTGGCGAGTTACCACCTTTGTACACAAGGGTATCCCGAAAACTTTCTCCATTTGTCATTGAATCAGCGCCAACAATTGCAACAAGCCGTTCGCAAGTTGGGTCATCTGGCCGCAGAACAATTGCTCGCTTGTATTAAAAGTGACGATGCTGGAGTAAATAAGGGAGATGACGAAGATGAAGGCAATAAGGAAGTAACATCTTCTGAACTTCTGGACACCTCAAATTCTCAGCCTCTGAGCGCCGACACCTCTAATCCTATAGAACTGGCAAAATGGCAACAGAACTTAGAAGAGGTCACGCAAGAGATACTGAAAAAACTTTCCCATGATGCTAATCTTTTATTACAAAAATCTGGGGTATTACCCAAAAAATTACCAGAACCGATTTTAGCAGCTGCGGCGGCGGCGGCATCAGAAGCATCTGCCGAGGCTATGCCAGGGCCACCAAACTTATTAAACTTAGTAATTGAAATTGAAAATGAGCAGCAGTCGGAAGATTCTGGACTGACGCAAATCATGGCTATTAACCTGCGGCTAGGGGAAATTGAATTTGCTGATGTGGCACTCTCCTCTGAACGCAGACAAATTCGTAGTATTTTAGTTCAGCTAAACAAGCTGGGACGAGAGTATCAAAAGAAACATCGGGAAAGAGCGATCGCAGAAGCAGAAGCTGCATGGCGTGCTAGTTGGTTTGAATAAAGTTATGAGTTATGAATTATGAGTTATGAGTTATTTATTCCTAACTCCTAACTCCTCACTCCTCACTCCTCACTCCTAACTTTTAACTCTACTGACCGATGATTAATGAAAAACCAGATTGGATACGATTGCACAAAGCCTTGGCAATAGAAGCTGAACGGGGCTTTACAGACTTGATGGGCAGAGAATACCGTTTCAGTGAATTTCTGAGTCTGACTTTGGGTAAATTCCCAACAAGCTTACCCCAAACTGAACGCCGCCGTTGGCAAGGACTAGCAGTACAATTTGCTAGTTATCCACATCTGGCACTGCAAGAAAGACAACACTTAGTAGCAGAGACTCGTAGATATCTCTCGCAACTACAGCAACAGGAAGAGGGGGAGGAAGGGAAGCAGGAGAGCAGAGCAGCAGGGGAGCAGAGGAGAACTTATCAATCCCAAATCCCAAATCCCAAATCTCAAATTATCACTGAGGTGAGTCGGAGGCTTGCACCAAACATTGACCAAAAACTCAGTGATTTACCAGAAATAGGCTTCAAAAAAGCTGATAATTTGGCACGGCTTGGTTTACACACCGTCCGCGATTTGCTTTTTTACTATCCTCGTGACCACATTGATTATGCGCGTCAGGTGAATATCCGCGAGTTACAGGGGGGTGAGACGGTGACAATAGTGGCAACAGTGAAGCGTTGCAACTGCTTTACTAGCCCTAAAAATCAGAAATTATCAATTTTAGAACTGGTTGTAAAAGATAATAGCGGTCAACTCAAAATTGGTCGTTTTTACGCAGGTACGCGCTTTAGCAGTCGCGCTTGGCAAGAAAGTTTAAAACGCCGTTATGCAGTCGGTAGTATTTTAGCGGCGTGCGGGTTGGTGAAAGAAAGTAAATACGGCTTGACACTGGATAATCCAGAACTAGAGGTTTTGGCAAATCCAGGAGATTCGATTGAGTCGCTGAATATTGGGCGGGTAGTACCAATTTATGGATTGACTGAGGGTGTCGTGGCGAATACAGTGCGACAGGCGGTAATTGCTGCTTTACCTGCTGCGGCTAACCTGAAAGACCCTTTGCCAAGTGGTTTGCGACAGAAATATGGTTTGATGGAATTGAAAGATGCGATCGCTAACATCCATTTTCCCGACGATAGCGCCACCCTACAAGTTGCCCGTCGTCGCCTAGTCTTTGATGAATTTTTCTACCTACAACTTGGGTTACTGCAACGTCAGCAGCAAGCAAGAGCGATTCAAACCAGCGCCATCCTCGTCCCAAGAGGTCAACTTGTAGAGAAATTTCACGAAATACTGCCTTTTAAACTCACGGGCGCACAGCAACGAGTCCTTAACGACATTCTTAACGATTTACAAAAACCTGTGCCAATGAATCGTTTGGTGCAAGGTGATGTCGGTTCGGGTAAAACAGTTGTCGCGGTGCTAGCTATCCTTGCAGCAATTCAATCTGGCTACCAAGCGGCGCTGATGGCTCCCACAGAAGTTTTGGCAGAACAACATTATCGCAAGTTAGTTAGCTGGTTTAACCTCTTGCATTTACCAGTAGAATTACTGACAGGCTCCACCAAAACTGCCAAACGAAGACAAATCCATTCTCAGTTAGGAACTGGTGAATTACCTCTGTTAGTGGGAACTCATGCCTTAATTCAAGACTCTGTAAGCTTCCAGCAACTGGGGTTAGTGGTGATAGATGAACAGCATCGTTTCGGGGTAGAACAACGGGCGCGTTTGCAGCAAAAAGGCGAACAACCCCATGTGTTAACTATGACAGCTACCCCGATTCCCCGAACCTTGGCACTGACGATACACGGGGATTTGGATGTCAGCCAGATTGATGAGCTACCACCAGGACGACAAAAGATTCAGACAACAGTATTGTCAGGTCAGCAACGCAACCATGCTTACGACCTCATCCGCCGAGAAATTGCCCAAGGTAGACAAGTTTACGTGGTTTTGCCTTTGGTAGAAGAATCAGAAAAACTGGATTTGCGATCGGCAACTGAGGAGCATCAAAAGCTACAAGAAAGTATTTTTCCCGACTTTCAAGTGGGGCTGTTACACGGTCGCATGAGTTCAGCCGATAAAGATGAAGCGATTACTAAATTTCGTGATAATCAAACCCAAATTTTGGTTTCTACTACCGTTGTTGAAGTTGGTGTAGACGTACCTAATGCTACAGTAATGCTCATTGAAAATGCGGAACGATTTGGCTTATCACAACTGCATCAACTGCGGGGGCGTGTCGGTCGTGGCGCGGCTCAGTCTTACTGTTTGTTGATGAGCAGTTCCAGAAGTCCTGATGCTCAACAACGGTTGAAGGTGTTGGAACAATCTCAGGATGGTTTTTTCATCTCCGAAATGGATATGCGTTTTCGTGGGCCAGGGCAAGTACTGGGAACTCGTCAATCGGGAGTGCCGGATTTTACCTTAGCAAGTTTAGTTGAGGATGAGGAAGTTTTACTTTTAGCGCGGCAAGCGGCGGAGAAAATAATAGAGATGGATGTTACTTTAGAGCGTTGGTATTTGATGAAAGAAGAGTTGAAGTATCGGTATGAGCGGTTGATGGGTGGGGCGATTTTGACATAATATAGCTGGGTAAATTCGTATTTAACCGAAGTAAAAATAGCTTAATGGCAATACCTTTTACAGATCGAGAAATGGCAAAAGCATGGCTTGCAAATCTGTCTGCTTATGAAAATTCTCAGAAAACATCTCGAACTAATGCCCATCGGTTACTCTTATTTTATGCCGTTGAATGTGGTCTTAAGACAATCTTAATGAAGAGGAAAGGGCATAAGCGTAGTGATTCGTGTACAGAGATTGCGGAATGTCAACATAATATAAATAAGTTATTAGACTGTTTAGGTGCAGGAGGGTCTTTAAATCTACCTGAAATATTTATTGGGGAAGTATTCGATACTAGGAATAATAAAGAAGAGAGAAAATTAAACAGTGGACAGATTAACCAAATGTGGGGGTACGGAGGAAAAGTAATTTCTATAGTTACTCAAAAACAAAAAGCAAACGATGAAGATATAGAGAAGAAGCTATTAGGAATATCAAAATGGATTGTGGGAGAAATTGAAAAACTATGAATGCACCAAAATCGCCAAAATTACTGACATGGCTTGATGTAAGAAGAACTATTGGACATAAAACTAACTATGGGACTAAATTACCCGAAGGGGTAGTAAAAATTCGCTGTTACTCAGATGCTTTAGAAATATATCTTATTAGTGATGAAAACAGAAAAAATGCTGACGATGCTTTAAAAGAATGGTTTAAAGATTGGTATCAACAAGAGTCGTCCGTGATTTATTTTACTCTTGGTGATGCTACATTATCGGTAGAATTTTTTCCTGGAGAAGAAGTTTACAAAACTGATGTTGATGTCCGTCCATTTTGGGAAGAAATTGCTTATTTAGATAGTGAACCAGAAGTAGAAACGGTAAGAGTAAAACAAGTTCAACTTCCAGAACCATATATTGGAAAACCTAGTTTAATAGCTTTCTATTCCTTTAAAGGTGGTGTTGGTAGAACACTGAATTTATCAGCGCATCTTTTTGCCTTACTAGATAGAGCTAAAGAAATAGATAGGTCTACAACTGTATTAGTCATTGATGCTGATTTAGAAGCTCCTGGTCTTACCTATTGGAATGCTTTTGAAAAGCAACAACCAGCAGTTTCTTTTATTGATTTTCTCGAAGTTTACCACTATTCTCCTATTGAAAGAGAACAAGCGCTTTCATTATTTGCAGGGGAAGTTAAAAAATCTGCTAAGTACGAAGGTAAATCAACAGTTTATTTTCTACCTGCTTGTCTTGAAGATGAAGAACTACTAGATACACCTATTCTGCCTGAACACTTAGTAAGAAGTCCAGATGGAGCCTGGGAATATGGTAATGCTATTCATAGTTTAGGTAAGGCTGTTGGTGCTGACTATGTATTAATTGATTTGAGAGCAGGTTTAAGTGAAATATCAAGTCCTATTATTTTTGATTCAAGAATCCAACGTTTTCTTGTCACTACAATCAACGATCAATCTGTAAGAGGTACAAGTTTAGTTCTGGAACAAATTGCTAGAGTAGCACCCTCAGAGGCAAGTGTAGATAATGAAAGATATTACGATCCATCTTTGATCGTTAGTATGCTAACGGAAGAATTGAGATTATCACCTGCGTTTGAATATGAATTGGAGCGATTGGAATCGGTTTATTTACAGTCAGAAAAAGGTAATGTAGATTCTACAAGATTGCAAATAAAAGAAACTTTTTTTGCTGAGGAATTACTTTATATAAATAAGTGGGATGAGGCACGCTTAAAACTAAGTTCAACTTCACTTATGAGAGTTGCCAGAGAGTGGGCAGAAGGACAGTTGGTAACTACTATGAGTAAAGACTCAAGGTTAAAACCCACTGAAGAAAAAGATATACTTGCAGAAGTTAGACAACTTATGGATGTATGCCAGCGCTACGAATATGCTTAAGAAGGACAAGGTGAAGATTTATTAGTCACAGAACCCCTAAGAAATTTAGCAACTAATTTTAGAGAGGAATTGCCTCGTGTAGTATCCATTGGAGCTAAGGGAGCAGGCAAAACCTTTAATTACATTCAATTGTCACGTTTTAAATATTGGGAAAGTTTTTTAAATCGTATACATAAGAAAGATGCAGAATTAGAACCAGAAATATATATTTTTCCTCTCCTTCAATCAGGAAAACTGGGTGATAATGCTAGGCGTATCATCAATGAAGCTAGAAGTGAGGTTAGAGTAACCTTATCTCATAGTGTTCCTGAATTTATACATTCTGAGTATGTAGATAGGATTAAAAGAGTAATTGCAGAAGAAAACTGGAGTGAGCCACAATGGGCCGAATTTTGGATTAAAGAAATTGCTAGAACTGTGGGTATTGACTCCAATACAGAAACTGCCAAGAGTCTTAGCAGCATAAATCGTGAGTTAAAATATAAAAGATTACGTATAGTCTTTCTTTTTGATGGTTTAGAAGATATTTTTCAGAATATTGCCTCTAATAATCAAGAGAAGATAGCCTTAAAAGCTTTGATTGAAGACTTGCCAAATAAACTTTCGGAAATCAGGGAATCTAATCTAGGAGTGATAATTTTCCTGCGCCGTGATTTTCTGCGCTACACGATTACACAAAATTTGAGGCAGTTTGAGAACCTTTACCGTTCTTATGATTTATCTTGGGATCAAGATTCTTTTGTAAGGTTAGTTTTTTGGATATGTAGTGAGTCTGAAGTAATAGGTGCAGAAAAATCGAGCATTGACAATTTAAGTCGAGAAGATATTACAGAACAACTACAGAATTTATGGGGCAAAAGGCTGGGATCAGATAATGCTAAAGAAGCTTACACAGCTTTCTGGATATTTGCAGCTTTAACAGATTTTAATGGGAGGCTTCAGGCAAGAGATATTGTTCGCTTCTTGTACCATGCAGCAGACATTACAGTAAATAGAGCTAAAGAAGTGCAATTTGAAAAGTGGTCTAATAGCCGTCTTTTACCTCCTGAAGCAATCCGCCGTGCCCTTAAACCATGTAGTGAGCAGAAGGTAGATGAAGCAAAGGAAGAATATCCATCTTTCAAAACTTGGGTTGAGGAAATACTACCTAAATATCCCGCTTCTGAACGAAAAATTCCTTTTGCAGTAGAACAGTTTGAGATGGATCAGCCGACAGTGAGAATGCTAAAGGAAATGGGGGTTATTTACGAAGATAAGGAAAAGGATAACGAGGCACGATTTTATATGCCAGAAATCTTCCGTGAAGGTCTAGGCTTTTCAGGTAAAGGGGCAAGACCTCGCATAGTAGTGTTGAAGCGTAAGGTATTAGGAAAAGGGATTTTGTAATTTTATTTGTGTGTTATACCTAACTTTGTACTCTTTACTTGTCAATCACGATACTTGCTGCATTTCGGCATAGGCTTCATAGACACCCTTCACGTTGTACCAGTTGAGAAAAATTCGGGCAATTTCTAAAGCTAATTGCGGTTTACCTAAATTAATTAGCCATTGCAAAAATGGAGCCATTGTCCGTTCATTAAGTGCGCCATTGAGCGAAAGAATTCCCCAAAGTAGGCGATGCAGCCAAGTCATTTGAATCATCATTCGCACTTCCCATGTGGGATGCTTTTGATAAAACAAAACTCCCATACGTCCGCGTTGAATTTCTTGGTCAATTAATCGCGGAATTTGCTCTAAATTAAAAGCTGGATGCCAGTGATATCCTACAGCTTCTGGACATTTAATTAATGTCAAACCTAGTTTTTTTAGCCGCACACCCAATTCTAAATCTTCCCAGCCATAGAGTTGAAAACTGGTATCAAAAAGTCCGGCTTTCTCTAGCCAATGCTTAGGGATTGCTACATTTCCCGTAGCAAAAAAAGCTGCTGAAAAATCTGTGACTTTGTAGGGTTCAGCCGTTGGGTTGTCGAAATTGCAAGTATTAATAACTGCCCCGTAAGTAAAAAAGCGATCGCTCCTCAATTTTTCCTGTCCCTGCATGAGTGCGTTAGCATGAGCTTGCAAGAAATTACTCAGCACCACTAAATCACTATCAATGAAGATAATTGTGTCTCCCAGGGCTTCCTTTACCCCCAAATTTCGAGCCGCAGCTGCGCCAGCATGATCTTGCTGAAACCATCGCACATGGGAAAACTCGTCTTTGTGTGCTGCTAACCACTGCAATGTGCCATCAGTAGAACCATCATCCACCAAGACAATCTCGTAATTAGTAACCGAACTTGGCTTACTCAACTCCTGCACCTCCAAGGCACGGAGGCACTTTTCTAAAATCGGTTGGCGATTATAAGTCGGTATCACAACGCTGAAAAACACAGTCTCACCCACAACACTATAATATCCATCTCCAGGATAGGACACATACGACACTTACACTGTTCCTTAGTAGATTATAAATAATGGTTATCATTATCTTTAATAAATCGAAGTTAATTGCAACTTTTGATTACAAATAAACTTTTGTGTAATTAGTAACAAATTACATTACTAACAGGATAATTGCTGGAAATTTTAAGTATTAATCTGCTTAAATTTCTAATTTTTAACGAAAACATTACCATTTCTTAAATTAAGTACGATAATTTTTTTATAGAGACATATTTGTTATAGTTTTTGCATTTTCGTAAATTCATAAAAATATATTTTAATAAGAGATTGATTAGCAATTTGATAAATAATTATTTAATGTAGGGTGTTTAAAAATAGATATTTTGAATTAATAACATATTCACCAAATTGTCTTTTGGTAAATATGTTAAGAGCTACACTGTGCTGTAAAAAGGTTTTTTGAGTCATGTTTTCACTTCAATGGTGTGGATGTACAGAAGATTCTGTAAAAGCAATTAACAGTCAACAAAAAGCAAGGAGTTTGTGGATAACAGTAGGGTTACTCGCTGTTTTTTTTATTGCTGAATGGAGTGTGGGTCTATGGAGTCAAAGTTTATCTTTACAAGCTGATGCAGGACACATTTTATCAGATATTACGGCATTGGCGATATCGCTACTTGCTAGTTTTCTAGCACAGCAACCAGCTAAGAAAAAAGCAACCTTTGGAAATCAGCGTATCGAAGTTTTAGCAGCTTTGCTGAATGGATTAGGCTTGTTGGCGATCGCTACATTTATCATACAGGAAGCTATTCAACGTTGGCAACATCCAGCAACCATTTTGGGCTTACCAATGTTAGGGATTGCCGTATTAGGTTTAATCGTCAATCTGCTTAATATTACTTTGCTTCATCCCCACACCCACAACGATTTAAACCTGCGGGGGGCTTTGCTTCATATCATTGCTGATACTGCTAGTTCTGTGGGCGTAATTATAGCTGCTTTAACAGTTCATCTTTGGGACTGGTGGTGGGCAGATGTTGCTATTAGTTTAGTAGTTGCAATTTTTACGGGTTTAAGTGCTTTACCTTTAGTACAACAAAGTTTAAAGATTTTTTTGGAATATGCACCGGAATCAATTGACCCCGTTGAAGTAGAAATATCTCTCAAATCTTTTCCTGGCGTTGTGCAAGTAGAAAAGCTCCATATCTGGACACTTAGCTTAAACAAAATCATGCTTTGTGCCAATTTAACAGTTGAATGTACAACTATCCAAGAACGCGATCGCTTACTCAATAAGTTGGAAAATCACATCCGAAAAAGTTTTCAGATTACTGAGATAACTTTGCAGCTAACTAGCTGTATAAAATCTTCAGTACTGCCAATTCATCCTTTATTTAATCAAGATTTAGTTTTAATGCTATCTCCGAATAAAGCAAAATAAAACCGAAATATTTTTACTCAATTTCTCTAAAAGCTACTTAAATTAGCATTTTAAAATTATGTTTTTTGACATTCATTTTAATTGTCAAAGCATAGCAGCAGATTATTTACTAAGAGGTTTCCTGATGATGAACTCCATTCAAAAATCTTCCATGATTTCATTACTTAAACAGTACAAACGTACATTAGCTTGGTTTATGTCTGGTCTGGTTCTGGCAGTTTTGTTGTTCTTAGGAACATCAAATCAACAACCAGCAACAGCGACTAAACCAAGTCATGCCAAAGCCTCTACTCAGTTAGATGTGACTGCTACACACTCAGACTTTGGTGCTACTCACCTAGAACCAAATTTTTATCAGTACTAACGGCTAACACTTACTCAATTAACTCTAAGGCATACTGTAATGATTTCATTTTTGCGAAAGTACAAGCGATCGCTAGCCTTTGCCATGACTGGCTTGCTCTGTACCGTTCTGCTGGTATTTGGTAATTCTGTTTTTCAGCCGACTATGGCCGAGGGTAATGGAATTAACGTAATTATCATGATTGGCGATGGTATGGGCTGGAATATGGCACGGGCCGCAGCCGTTGCCAAAGGCGCTCCTTTTTACACAAGTGGTAAAGGCTCAGGTCTTAGCTTCCAAAACCTGACTGGATATGGATTGGTGACTACTTACGGCACAACAATTCAAGGAAATACACCAGCCAAACCAACAGATCAGCCCCACCTAACGGGTAACTCTGCTCTGGATGACTCTAATTCACTCACCGGTGCAAGTCCTGTTCGTCCCAACTTCTCATTCCAGCCTACTCCTTTTAATCCAGGCAATCGACTTGATGGCAACAGTTTGGCAGATGGTAATCTGGCCGGTTATGACATCAGTAAGGGCGGCCCTCTTCCTTGGATTCCTCTCAGCCCTGCTAATGCTGAAACTTATGACAAAGAGTACATCAAATACAGTTATCCCGACTCTGCTAATACAGCTACAACTCTGTATACAGGGGTAAAAAGCTTTAACAACGCAATGGGGGTAGACATTTACGAGAAGAAATTGAAAACCATCCTGGAAATTGCTAAGGAAAATAGTAAGTCTACAGGACTAGTTACTTCCGTACCCATTAGCCACGCAACGCCTGGTGCTGCTGCTTCTTTTGTAAATCGTCGTAGCAAATACGATAGTAAGTACGACCCTACCAAAACTAACCAAGATAGTATTCTGCAACAGACATTGCTAAACTTTCAGCCTAATGTTTTGTTGGGTGGCGGTCATCCCAAAGACTTTGACAATAAAAGTAGTACAAGTACTGCGGATGGTGTCTTTAACTATACTTATATTACAGAAGACACTTATAAACATCTCAGCAATAACCCTACGTCCAATCGTTATGGCTATACCTTTTTGGAACGTGGCCCTAATGCAACTCAGACACTACTAAACACGGCTGCTAATCTCGATCCCAATAACGGAGACAAATTATTTGGTCTATACGGTGCGCGTGGACAAGAAGGAAATCTTCCTACTAGCTCTTCTAAGGGAGACTACAGTTTGACAGGTCTGAACAACGGCTCGCTCTATAGCTCCGTTGTTAAGAGTGTAAGTCCTTGTCCATCAGGTAAGATCATTCCTGGTACATCTGGGGATTGTGTTCCTGTTGTTGATGCAGCAGGGAACCCAATTGCGGGCCCCACACCTGATACTGTCCGTCCTCTGGCTCCGGGTGAAACCGATGCTAGTTTTATCGCCAGAGAGATTAACGAAAATCCGACTTTAGCCGATCTGACCAAAGCAGCTTTAACCGTTTTAGGTAAAGACAAAGATGGCTTCTGGCTAATGGTTGAGGGAGGTGATGTAGATTGGTCTGCTCATGACAACAACATGGATAACCTAATTGGTACCATGAATGATTTTGATAAGGCAGTCCAGCAGGTTATGACTTGGGTAGAAAATCATGGTGGTTGGAGCAAGAACTTGCTACTGGTTACTGCTGACCATGACCACTATCTAACTCTGAATAATGACTTTGCGTCGAAGCTAACTCCCAATCCTGACCCGAATCAGGCTAGAGGCTTGAAGTATAACGCCAAGGATATCACTTTCAACAAACACAATCCTACCGATGCTGGTCACTTCTGGGGGTCTGATCCAAATTACAAGTACCTCTGGGGTAGCCATAGCCGCCGGGTTGTACCTGTTTACTACCAGGGTGCTTATTCATCAACTCTGACTCGATCCTTTGGACAAAAGCTTGAGTTTACAGATAGTTCTGGTACTTACAGCGCTCCCGGTGTAAGGGGTGTGGTCGATCAGACTCATCTCTTCCAAGCCATGAAAACTGCGATCGCAGGCAAGTCAATAAATTGAGTAGACACCGCTTCACTAGACACTAACTACGTTGCAGAGACGTGATAACACATGTCTCTGTCTCATAAAACTATTGCGGTATTTTTGCACCAGTTCTTTTATCAAGAGAAAAAAATGACTGACTCCATCTTCAAGAAGTTAGCAGCTGCAACGTTAGGAACTGCTTTGATTTTTTCATTGGGCGAGACTATCCCCGTTCAAGCAGCAGCCCTAACTTATAATTTTTCTAACGATGATAAAACTCTCATAGGCACTTTTTCATTCGACCAAGCAGCAGCAGCAGACGATCAAGAAGTAACCATTGCCGAAGGTTTAAAGATTTCTGCTACTTATGGTGGGAAGTTATACACTGAAGCGGATGATACTTTAGCGTCAGTTTTTACCGATTTTTCAGGAACAATTTTGAACCAAGCAGGGTTAGGGTTATATTTTACACCTAACACTTTTAATGTCTTCCGCGATAGTTTTATCGATTTGAATGATTCAAGTAGTGCCGGTGTTCAAACTGTCACTTATACAAGTATTCCAGAGCCAAGTTTGATGCTTGGATTGTCTGTATTCGGGTTGAGTTTGTTCTTGGGTAAAAAGATAGGATCTTCTAGAGCATCAAGCACAAAAGCTTAAACCAGATCATCAAGAATAAACTGTTAAGCAGTTAATTTGCATCTATTTAAAACAGGGTGGAATTATCCACCCTGTAAATTTTTAATATTTATAGGTCAATGCAGTTTAATGTGAGTTCGATGAACCTCTCCCTGACTTGAACTTTTGTCTAGAAACGATCACAATTTTATTTAATTTATGAAAATCGTAAGGCTCAGATTCCCGGCTTCTCTAAGATGTTGGGAATTTTATTATTCAGTTGCATGAATAAAATATACCTGGATTAGTTCAGATATAATAATGACTCATTCTTTGTTGTCCTAAGTGGAGAAATTAATGGGTCGCGCCAAAAAAGTTGTTCTGGCATATTCTGGCGGAGTAGATACTTCGGTTTGCATCCCTTACCTTAAACAGGAGTGGGGTGTGGAAGAGGTGATTACCCTAGCAGCAGATTTAGGTCAGGGAGATGAATTAGAGCTAGTTCGAGAAAAAGCTCTGAAATCGGGTGCAAGTGAATCACTCGTGGCGGATGTCAAAGACAGCTTCGTTAAAGATTACGCCTTTGGAGCGATTCAAGCCAACGCCCTTTATGAAAATCGTTATCCTCTAGGAACTGCTCTTGCCCGTCCACTGATTGCTAAGGTATTAGTAGAAACGGCTGAAAAATATGGTGCTGATGCGATCGCTCACGGTTGCACCGGCAAAGGTAACGATCAGGTTCGTTTTGATGTCTCTGTAACTGCCCTCAACCCCAACCTGAAGATCCTCGCACCCGCCAGAGAATGGGGTATGAGCCGCGAGGAAACCATCGCTTATGGTGAGAAATTTGGTATCCCCTCACCAGTCAAAAAATCTTCCCCCTATAGCATTGACAAAAATTTGCTCGGTCGTAGTATTGAAGCTGGGTTACTCGAAGATCCCTCATTTGAGCCACCAGAAGAAATCTATGAGATGACCAAAGCGATCGCTGATACTCCCAACGAGCCAGAATACATCGAAATTGGTTTCCACGGTGGTATTCCCACAACCATCAACGGCATAGCTCAAAAGCCAGTTGAGCTAATTGAACAACTCAATCAGCTTGTCGGAAATCACGGCATTGGACGGATTGATATGATTGAAAACCGTCTGGTGGGAATCAAATCGCGGGAAATCTACGAATCACCCGCGATGTTAGTGCTAATTCAGGCACATAGGGATTTAGAAAGCTTGACTTTAACAGCAGATGTCACCCATTACAAGCGTGGCATTGAAGAAACTTACAGCCAAATCGTTTACAACGGTCTGTGGTACAGTCCACTCAAAGTTGCACTAGATGCCTTTATTCAAAAGACACAAGAGCGAGTCTCTGGAACTGTGCGAATGAAGTTATTCAAGGGCAACTTCACGGTAGTTGGGCGTTCGAGCGATAATTCCCTCTATACTCCTGATTTGGCAACCTACGGAGCCGAAGATCAATTCGATCACAAAGCGGCTGAAGGGTTTATCTATGTTTGGGGGCTACCAACTCGCATTTGGTCACAGCAAGTTAAAAGTTAGCAGTTATTAAGAGTTAGGAGTTAGGAGTTAAAAATGCAAAATACAAAAGTGAAAATTAAAAAAATAACTTTTGTACAGACGCGATTAATCGCGTCTCTCCAAACTCCTGTACAGACGCGATTAATCGCGCCTCTTTTTACTCTTCACTACTCGCTTCTTTAACTTGGCGAGACTCTAACCACAGGGGTACAACAATTAAGGCAGTGATGATTAGTAAGGCTGCGATCGCAAATTGACCCACCCAAGCAACCAATTGTTCTAGAGAAATAATTTTCCCAGCAAAGAAAGCTAATGTCACCATCACACTAGCCCAAGCAGCTGCTCCTAAAAAGTTGTATAAAAAGAATTTTCCAAAGGGCATTTCGGCTATACCAGCTAGTGGTGCCGCAAAAACTCGCAACAAAGCTAAAAAACGTCCAAAAAATACAGCTTTAGCAGCATTTTGACTAAATTGATCTTTAATAGCCAGCAGCCGCACTTCAGAAATTCGGAATATGCTACCAACTTTTACCAGAAAAGCCCAACCGCTAACTTTACCAATCCAATAACCACAAGTGCCACCAATTACAGCACCCATAATTGCATCACCGAGAACCAGCCAGTAATTTAGTTCATCGCTGCCAGCTAGAAAACCGCCCACTAAGGTGACGGTTTCGCCAGGAAGGGGAATGCCTAAATTTTCTAGCAAAATTCCCAAAAAAATTGCCCAATACCCGTAACTATGGGCCACTTCCTGGATATTTTCTAGTGAAATCAGTTCTAAAGACATTCCGCACCACCGTCTTTACAAATTTTTACTTTTACTATATCTTTGCTTGTTTTTGGGCGGGGTGTCAATCAAACCGCTACATTAACTCATTCTGCCATCAGTTTAATTCTGAGTAATCCATAGCTTCTACTCTATGGAAACTATTAATTTTTGAATATTAACTATAAAAATTCTAGCACCATATACCACAATTTAATTTTATTTAAAAATAAATAAAAAAAAAATACAAATACTTTATAAATACCTAGTTAAGTTATGAAAATTTTGTAAAAGATATGCTTGATACCGAAATTATTAGGAGCTTATGCCTATATTTATGAAAGTTATCACAAATTATACGGTATGAATACTGAAATAATTATTCTCAATTGCAGGGCTGTAATACCCGTAAATATCTGGGTAAAGCAGTAATTTTGCCGTTGAAAGATGAAGATGTATTTATGTCATTTTTCGATTTCTAATCAAGTATTCCAACTACCTTGTAAAATTCATGACTCATACACAAGAACTTGAAGTGATTTTGTTCAAACCCCAAGCAAGCATAGATTTAGAAGGCGGTATGGCTTTGAGTGAACAAATGTCTGGAGTAGTACCCCAATCTCATCAACTCTGGGTTATCGACTTAGCAAAAGTTAATTTTATGGATAGTTCTGGGCTAGTCCCCTTGGTAAAAGGGCTAAAAGCTGCACGCCAAAGTGGTTGTCGTTTGGTTTTATGCAACGTAAAAGCTCCTGTGCGGCTAATTTTGGAACTCACGCAACTAGATACGGTGTTTGAAATTTTTAATACCTATGAAGATATTTTTACCCCTTTCGAAGATAACAGTCTGGTGCTAGTAGCCTAGACAATAAATCTATCTTTAGAAGGATGGTGAAGCCAAACAATATCTGAATTTTTTCACATTTCCTAAATAGATCCTCACATCTTTAAAGATTGCAGTCTGGTGCTAGCAGGCTGGTTTTTTATTTTATCTAGAAAAAAATGTTGAGGAAAGCTCATAGTTTTGTAGTTAGAACTAAAAGCAAGAGAGGCAGGAGCTTGGCTAGTAGGACAATCTTCTAACCAGTAGAGATGGTGAAGGCGTTAGTAAGTCAGTAAGCTCTGGGGTTTTCTATGTCACTTGCTACCTTACGGATTACCCATCCTGGCGCGGATTTATTTAGCGTAGGATAAAGTACAAGCCTCTTAAACCATCCAATTGAGCAGAGCGATTCTGAACAAATTGGCGCAGCAGCAACGACAGGATAAGGATAAGAGGCAAGCAAGGTTATAACATCAGCCATTACATTATTTCTAACTGTATAGTTATTTTTGCCTTTACCAAGTGCTAGTTTCTATATCTTCAAGATTCCAGTATTATGGCAATTTTAGGCATTTTGAGGAGTCGAAATGTTAGTTTGTTCCGACACTGGGCGGGGAAAATTTGGCAAATCAATCCCACTGTGACTAGCATTGCGAGTTTTGAGTGCTAAACGGTAACTCACACTTTGCAGTTCTGCTTGCAGCTGGCGATTTTCCCGTTGTAGCATTGCTACCTTTTCTCTCACTGGTGTCATTCGTTCTTCAAATTTTCGACGGTAAATTTGAGGTAACTCTTGTACTACTTGCTCTAACATCCGAGTGCGATCTGTAAGTTCTTGAACTGACTGTCGCAATTGGTAAATTTCGGAGTCACGAGTTGTAATTTGCTCTTGGTAGAACGCCACCTGCTGCTCTACAGCTTGGAGTTGTTCTTGCAAAGCTTGTAGCTGGCTAAAATCACGCTCAGGCTCCGGCTGCTGGGGCATAAAACTAGTATTACCCTTTACCAGCCGGAAGAGTTCTTGAGATAGTTGTTGTACTAATTGATCGCGAAGTTGCAACTCTTGGCGTAGCTGCGACACTTCCGTAGAGAGAACTTGAATATTGGGTGTATCAGATTGGCTCACAGTAGCTTAAAGCTCCCATTCAGAATCTTGTCCACTCTTAGGTATAACTGCGGGAGTACTACCTTTGGCAAGTATTTGTTAATTTAACATTCCCAGATTAGTCACGGAAAAAGAAAAAGACAAAATTTTACTGAATGGGAATTGGGGATTAGGGATTGGGGATTGGGAAGAATAACATTTCCTCTTTCCCCTCTGCTCCCTGCTCCCTACTCCCTACTCCTTAAACTGAAACTGGAACTGGAACTGGAACTGGTGCAGCTACTTTAGTGGGCTTTTCCTTTTCCTCTTTAGGGGGTTTTTCCTCTCCGATTTCCTGCTTAACTGTCAAATAGCGAATTACTTCTTCACTCAAGCGCATGGCGCGTTCAAAGGGAGCGATCGCAGTTGCAGGCGCACTGTAGTTTAACTGGATATAGATACCATCGCGGTGTTTTTTGATTTCATAAGCTAAACGACGCTTACCACGATTTTGAATTTGGATATCTTCAGCGCCTTGATCGCGAAGCAAATTCTGATATTTAGCAATTGCTTGCTCTGCCTGCTCGTCTCCTAGGTCAGGACGCAGGATGTACATTGTTTCGTAACTTGTAGTCATATTTTCTAGTTTCCTTATGGACAAAAACGGTTGCTGATTTTAATTTATACTTGATTTAAATTTTAAATACCAGTATTAATCAACATCGGAAGCAACAAGGAACTATAATCTTACCAGTTTTCAATTTTGTTTCATTAGCCAAATCGCCGAAGTTTGGATTTTTTGGATGTCCCTAATGAAAACTAGGTGGTGAGGCGATCGCCAGATTTCTTTACCTGATTCCAAAATGAGCCTCTCGCTGACCCCAAAGGGAAGTGAGGAGACGCAACGGGTATTCTTTTTCTTCTAAGAGCATCTATAGCGGCTTTCAGGCTCAAGGCTAAATCGATTTGCTAAAAAGCTCACTGAGAATTGCTACTCGCTCACAGTTTCTAATCGCAGATAAAAGGATATTTATCAAAGTTATGGCGCAACGCTATGTGCGAATTCAAAATCAAGAAGGACAGATATACTATGGGATACTACAACTATCCCTGAATGTGCAGGTGCTAGATGCTCCGCCCTGGTTACAAGGACAACCCACTGATTTAACTTTGACACCAGGAAATTACCAAATTCTGGCTCCTTGCGCTCCCTCAAAAATTGTGGCAGTGGGTAAGAATTATGCAGATCATGCGGCTGAAATGGGAACTTCAGTACCTTCAGAGCCACTAATATTTTTCAAGCCACCCACGTCTATCATTCCCTCTGAGAAGGAAATTAAGTATCCTCCGCAGTCACAAAGGGTTGATTACGAAGGAGAGTTAGCTTTAGTAATCGGTGATTATGCCTTTGAATGTACACCACAGGTAGCCCAAACCAAAATTTGGGGCTATACCATCGCTAATGATGTGACAGCAAGGGATTTACAAAAACTGGATGGTCAATGGACACGAGCCAAAGGTTTTGATACTTTCTGTCCTTTGGGCCCTTGGATTGTGCGGGAGTTAAATCCAGGAGCAAGATTACAGACTTTTGTGAATGACGACGCTAACCCAGTCCAATCCGCCTGTATCGATCAGATGGTGTTTTCCCCCGATGTTATAGTTTCGTATATTAGCCAGGTTATGACGCTACTACCTGGTGATTTGATACTTACAGGTACGCCAGAGGGTGTAAGTCCATTGCATCCAGGCGATCGCGTGCGTGTCGAAATTGAAGGTATTGGTCGCCTGGAAAACACCGTAGTGGCTCGTTAACCACTAGCGTACTTGCATGTACACTGCATCGGAAATTGCCGGGATTTCTGCATAACGCCCGCTTACAGACTGGATGACTGAATATGCAACTGCCCCCACTATGCCAATAAAAATGGTTGTGGATAAGGTTTGGATTGCAAAACCACCAACGGGAATTAGCCCCACAACATCAGTGAGGATGTTAAACAAAAAGATAATGATGTCCAAAAGGATTGCTTGCATCGTATTGAAACGAATAAAGTGACTAATTTTTTCGTTTCTGACTACCAGCAAAAATAAAGCAAAGAAAATAATCATTCCTGCATAACGCACACCGTAGTAAATTCTCAACAATGGTATAAGCGGCAGAAACAGTAGTTGTAGCGGTGGAAAATCTGAGAATAAATATCTGCCAAATACAAAAACCTCAATTAGAGGAAGCAAATAAGGCAGGCAAGCAAAAATCCGATCTGAAACCGTTGTAGATCCGCGCCAAGACATTATGCGTTCTCCTGTGGTTAAATTTATATAGTTACTTGAGCTTAGGATAACGCAGTTGCCTGGTCTTGCTGGCAAATTAAACTATTCTATATGGGCGATGCGAAAGCCCATCATGCACTCATACTCGTCTGGTTGCTGTTGAGTAAGTTTGCGAATGACTTGACCACAACGCAGTTTACCTCCACGCCAACGGGGTTGACCGCTTCTGTCAGCGAGTAAACAAGACTGGCAAACTTGCTCAGGGGCAAGGATTTGCTCGTCCATTAAAATGACTAGCATCGAATCCCTCCTGTAAATCCTTATTGTCACCTACATTTCACTCAGGTGAGGATACATACATGCTTAAACCGTTTTAAGTAGGTTGGGCGGGTGCTGGGCGGTTAAGTTTGTGATTTCCGATGACGCTTTGCATGTATCAGAGGCGATCGCACAGGACACTTAGAATAATTCGTAATTCGTAATTATGTTTTATGACGGGGATTTAAACCCCACGCGCATTACCTGCTGCCCTAATTAGGCAGGGGACTTAAACTAGGCTGTTAACTTTGATGAGATTTACCCATTTTTTATTCATACAATTTTGGTGTCATCATCGGTGAACAAATTAAATGAGTAATGAGTAATAAGTAATGGGTATTTACTCATTACTCATTACTTAAAGAACGCGAAAAATAACTTTTTCCACTGGAAATTTTACTCCTCTTGGATTGGAAAGTATTGTGCATGAATTTTTAACCCCTGAAAAGGTGCAAAGTTAACAGCCTAGACTTAAACCCCCAAATTTAGTTAAAAAGCTAGACCCTACCTCTTTGTAGCAAAAATGTGGAAGACCACAATTCACTAACACTTGTCAAGTGAATCTTAATTTTTTATTCTATGTTCTGTCTATGGTAAATTGGAAATTTTAGTAAAAAATAATACAAGAATATTTGCGTTAAGTTGAGCAGAGATAGCCTTGGCTATCCATTGCATCCCCGTTAATTTAGCGCTGGAGAATGTCAAAGTTAATATTCAGGAAGCAATAAAAGCTTTGCACACAAGCAAGATGGCGATCTATTGAAAGTCTTTTGACGCGAGTATTTAAATAGCCACAAGTCAAGTAAGTAAAGCTGAGTTAACTAGATAGCCATTTAAGGGGTGCATTTATAAAATACTGGGGTAAACTTGCAAGCAAGTTAATACACAATATTACTCGGCGGCTCGTCGGTCTGGGCATCACTCACAATGGAACACTGGCAATTTCTGATACAGGAACAAGGCGATCGCTCGTGGCATATCCTAGAATCGCCAAATTTGGGAATTTTGGAAGGGCAGTATAGAGTTTTGGCTCGTTCTAGTCTTCTTAATACAGACGTAGAAGTGCGAGTAACTCACTCTTCAACCCACGAAATTCAACCAACGCGGCGAATTTTTAAGCGATCGCGTCGCACTAATTCAGAAGGCTTAATAGCGGTAATTCCCTTTACCTATTTTGATGCGGGGATTTGGGAGTTGCGCTGTAGCGGCGATTTGATGTCGGATCTATTCGGTAAACCTTGGCAATACAGTGTCCAAATTAAAGTATTGTCCCAGGAAGAAAAAGCAGAGCAAAGGAAAAAAATAGAATCAAATTTACTCGAACGGCTAGATACTGTTTCTGAAAACTTAGATTCTGCCCCAGCAGAACCCGTAATTAACTTAGATGAAGCGATCGCAGTTTCCGCAGAATTTGAAATTACTACAGTTGTTCCAGATGAAAGGAATTTGGATACTGTCCCAACAGAACCCGTAATTAACTTAGATGAAGCGATCGCAGTTTCCGCAGAATTTGAAATTACTACAGTTGTTCCAGATGAAGGGAACTTGGATACTGTCCCAACAGAACCCGTAATTAACTTAGATGAAGCGATCGCAGTTACCGCAGAATTGGCAATTACTACAGTTGTTCCAGATGAAGGAAACTTAGATACTGTCCCAGCAGAACCCGCAATTAACTTAGATAAAGCGATCGCAGTTACCGCAGAATTTGAAATTACTACAGTTGTTCCAGATGAAGGAAACTTAGATACTGTCCCAGCAGAACCCGTAATTAACTTAGATGAAGCGATCGCAGTTTCCGCAGAATTTGAAATTACTACAGTTGTTCCAGATGAAGGGAATTTGGATACTGTCCCAACAAAACCCGTAATTAACTTAGATGAAGCGATCGCAGTTTCCGCAGAATTGGCAATTGCTACAGACAGTAACTCTGCTAACACTGTTCTGCAAGATAAAACGGAAGAAGATATAGTTATCGATGAGCCTGTGAGTCCTGTATGGCTCAAAGGTGAGACGGCAGAGCAGATTTTACAAGATTTGATAGATTTAGCTTTACCCAGTTCTGAACTGCTTGCCAAAGATGAAACAGAAGAAGATTTTCCAGCAACAGAACCACCATTATTGTTAACTTTAGAGCGAGATACTTATATTGCGCGTTGGGGACAAGCTCTTACAATCAATGGGCGCATAGAATTTAAAGACAATACACATTTAGACCAGGCTGAAACATTATCTGCAAAAATCCTGCGGACGCTTGAACTAGGAATTGAATTGCGATCGCCCTTAGAGTCAAAAATCTTAACCCAGGTACAGCACTTACCGGATCAGGAATTGCCTTTCACCATCAATACCTCAATTGATATTCCTGCTGACTTTGAATCAAAGTTAATATTGGCAGATATCAGTTTGTATGGTCGATTCGCTGATATCGATCAAATCATTCGATTAGCCAGCCAATCCTTCACCATTACAGCAGATGTAACAGAACTACTGGCAATCACAGCCGCAGCAAAACCTAGTACATCCTTAAATGACACCATAGCCTCATCGGATTCGGCTGATGCTTTCACAGAGCCAGAGACTACCGTAAGGATCGATTTGAAACTATTCAATTTAGTCAAGATTCCAAAAACAGACCAGTCCCAAATACTCAATCCATCTCCAAATACAGCCCTACCACCACAAATTAACCTGCAAGTTCTCCGAGAAACCACTCTGCGGACATCTAAAAATTCAGGCACTTCGCCTCAATTGCCGAAATTGCCACCTGTTCAAATCGATGTCAACCCTCCCACAGATGTTGTTGCAGAACCCCCTACAGAAGAGGAGCTTCTAGAAAAGGATACTACTATAGCTGCTATCAACTTGGAGCAGTTAGTCATCAAGCAACGTCGAATGCCAATACTCAATACCACTTTTCCATACTTGAGACGGGTACAAGCTTTGCCAGATGATGTAGAAGAAGTAAAAAATAATGTTCCCCCAGATCCATTGGAAGTTCAAGCAGCTGGAGACTTCCCGCAGTTGGACGTAATCGTAGCTGAAGATGAAAATATATCTCAATTAGTAGTAGATCATGCACAATTTCAGGAGGAATTTGTTGCTGAGGTAGAAACTCAACCAAATCCACAATTTATTACAAGAGGCAACCTCTATTCATCTCCTCTGCTGAGGAAGTGGATGCAGAGTCAAGGATACTCTTTGCCTGAATCTATCAATGAAATAGAACCTCAATACAAAGATAGCTATGTTCCAGCCCAGCAAACTCAGCTTTTGCTTAGTGCTGGAACTCCCAATGTTGATGTCAACTTACCATTAAACCTGGATGCTGACACAGACACGCGAGAAGAAGCTCAAGAGTCAGTTTTTGAGCTTGAGAATCTTGAGGAAGAGGCAGACACAGCAAAGGAAGCTGATTTAGAGGCAGTGGAAAATACGGTAGTAGAAAAAGTATCTGAACCAGCACTTTCAACGGCTCTGGTAAGGCAACTACCACCTCCCCCTCCTCCGATAAAAGTAAATATAGCCTCAGCTTGGTTGGCGCAAGAAATCGTTGTAGATGATATAGATAGTGAACTGGAAGCCGATGCAACGAATAATTACTCTTTGGAAGAAGAGACGCAACGACTGTTAGGTTTATCCTCTTCTCGCTCCATAACTGCGGGAGCTATTGAACCTCTGCCAATTCCACAACTACATGTACCAGAAGGCGAACTAATCGCCGACAAATTTATCATTGTGCGCATAGTACTGCCTGAAGTACCTCCCCAAGTAGTTGTGAAGTTATGGGTTGAAGACTGTCAAACTCGCTGGCTACTAGATGGCCCCCATTTGTTGACAAATTTACAACCTAATGTGTTGGGAGAATTGGAAGTAATGACCCAATTAAAGATTCCCTTTGGCTGTTTGGAAATTCGTATAGAAGCGATCGCACTCGATCTAACAACCCTACAAGAAAGCCACAAAGTCACAATAGTTAGGACTGTGATTCCTCCAGACTTGCCAAACTTGCAGCTAGATGAACTACTGGGTATGTAATTTAGGAGATTGGGAATTGGGCATTGGGCATTGGGCATTGGTTATTAATTCTTCCCCCTCATCTCCCTCATCTCCCTCATCTCCCTCATCTTCCCCTGCTCCCCTGCTCCCCTTGTCTCCCAAAATGGGCTGTGTTAAAAATATGAAAGAATTTCAAAAATCTGGCAGAATTTGCAGTAAGCTCATTTTGAATTGTAGTGTTACTTAGCAGGAACTTTTACTATGGCAGTTTCTTTTTTGCCTTCTATCTTGGCTAGTACTTCGTACTTGTCTCCTATCTTCATTTCCATAATTGGTTGGGTTTTGCCAGGTGTGGTCTTCGCGTTTCTATTTTTATACATTGAAAGCGACGATATCAGCGATATTAAGTGATACTGCTGTAGTCATGAGTTATGAGTCATTTGCAAAAAACAAATGACAAAGGACAATGACTACTGACCAAAATTAATACCGCCTATCTCATAGAGACAGGCGGTTTTTTTTTAACGTTGATTTCTCAACAGATGCTGGAAAATTCTAACTTATAGTGAGTGTTCGGTTCAAACTAACTAATGTTAAATTGAAGAACCGAGTCCGGCATAGGCACCATAAAAGAAAATGCCCAAGACTGTAATTATACCTAAACCTGCGATCGTAGCGACGACCCACAGGGGAATTCTCCCACTTCCAGACACAGCTTTTCTCCTCCCTTAACAACAAATCAACACAGGTTCAATTAAACAGAAATTAACTACAGTGGTTCCAGTTAGTTAAAGAAGTAACTAGAAAACAGAATCCCCAGAACGAAAACTAGTAGTAGTCCCAGGTATAGCGAAGTCCGGTTTAATTCAACCGGCTGATTATTGGGATTAGGCGATCTTTCTGCCATAATTGCTCCTAACGGTGAATAAATTGCATTGCGGCGATCGCGCCTAAAAAGAATACAGTTGGTACACCTAATGTGTGTACTGCCAGCCATCTAACGGTAAAAATGGGATAGGTAACTGGTTGATTGATGTTATTGCCACTAGTCATGATTTCAAACTACTTTCCAATAAATTGTTCAACTTGTTTTTTCGCTTCAAAACGGTTCTTCACAATTGGCACTTCTTGCCGCGCTGGTGTGAAATACTCATTGGGACGAGGTGTACCAAAAGCATCATAGGCCAACCCAGTTTGCACAAATAGCCAACCCGCAAGAAACAATGCTGGAATGGTGATGCTGTGAATTACCCAGTAACGAACGCTAGTAATGATGTCCGAAAACGGACGTTCTCCAGTGGTACCTGACATTTAGATCCCTACCTTATACATAGAGTGTTATTGAGTTTATTATCCTACAAAGTTAAGAAAGAGTTACAAGTTGCAAAGTTCTTCTCAGAAATTGTACGTTGGGAATGGGGGATTGGGCATTGGGCATGGCTCAAGAATCAATAGTTATTCTTCCCCTGCTCCCTGCTCCCCTCTCGCACTCCCTCTTACTCACTAAGCTGCTTCTGGGGAAGTTGTTTCAGGGTTTGGGAGATATTTGAGCAAAACGCCGCGATCGCCAATTATAAATCCCCGTTCTGGCTCTAAGAACACAATCTTGTACAAGTTAGCAGCAACTTCTTCTACCTCACGGTCTTTTTCCCAGGTTTGGCCACCGTCGCCACTTCGTAACAAATTACCGCTACCGCCACCGATCCAAATTTCATCAGGTGTTCGATATGCCAAATCCAGTAAACCCCAACTGGTGGATAACTCTGGATATTTTGCCTTTTGCCATTCTTCAGGTTTACTTGGATCGCTAAACTGAATTTGACCTCCTCTAGCTAGCAACCACAATTGCCCGTTGTCAGCAAAGCCCATATTTTCTACCCGCCGAGAACTATTGCGGTTATGGGGAACCCAAGCATCTTGTCCCGGTTCCCAAGTCGAATAGAAACTACCCTTAGCCGAAACCGCTACATATTTACCATCAGCAGAACGTTCTATGTTACGCACCACACCGACTGCTGATTCCACCTGGGCTTTCCAGTTTTTGCCGCCGTCTGTGGTTTTATATATGGCTCCCACATCAGTAGCCATTTCAGCCGTATTGTCTGCTAGTGCCTTAACTGCGATCGGGCTACCAGGTAGCTTTTCGCTCAGGGGAATACGCGACCAAGAAGCACCTTCATCGCTAGTATGCAGTAATAGTCCTGGTTCTCCAGCAATCCAGCCTTCTTTACCTGCAAAACTTACTGAATCAAAGCGATACTTTTGCTCATCCAGTTGCAGAATTATTGGTTTCCAGTTATTACCACCGTCATTGGTTTCTAATAGAGTGGCATTGCTACCTACTAAGTAACCATGCTCAGGGTTATTAGTAAAAGCAATATCCAATAGATTCGAGTCTGTTGGCACAGAAATGATTTTCCAGGGATTGTAGCTAACAGAGGGGATTTTGCTACAACCTATGCACATGACGACTACTATGAATAAGGCAGCTATTCGTTGCCAGCTTTTTACAATTGAATGCATCAGTATTTCTTATTTGTTTCTAAATTTTTGTAGAAGTCGTCAGTCAGGATGCTAGGCAATCCTGGGTTTTTCATTTTGAATTTTTAATTGCTTAACGGCTGTCACTGTAAGCCGTAGAGACTGATAAAAAACAAGAAGCCAAGAGCCAAAGCGCCAAAAATTAGGATATTCTTTTGGGTTGGCGTTAGGTTATTGACACCCAAACCGTAACCGAGATTTTCTTTGAACCCGGATGCAGTACCCGCCGGGCCAACATTGGCAAAAGCGGTTTTTTTAGCACTACAAACTGGACAGCGCCAATTTACGGGCAGGTCTGCAAAGAGTGTCCCAGAAGGAATATCATCTTTGTCGTCTCCCTTTTCGGGTTCGTAAACATAACCGCAGGCACGACACTCGTAGCGGTCTAATACCGGAGTCTCAACAGCTGGTTCGCTCATGGCTAGGGGCCTCGCAGAGGAGAATTCTTAAATATACGTTAAAAATTATGACATAATTGTTTGGCTTTTCTATCACTATCAAAAGCTAATTAAATACTTGAAGTGTATCTGTTTCCCAGATTTCAGAAAAACCAAACAGATATAATGTAAAAGAAAGTTACGCAGTTTGGGGATTGGGGATTGGGAATTGGGAATTGGGCATTGGGCATTGGGCATTGAGGCAGGAGGGAGATAAAACTCCTAACTCATAACTCCTAACTCCTAACTCATAACTATTCCCCACTCCCCACTCCCCACTCCCTACTTTAAATACTCCATAAGCGGTAGATAACTCATTGTGTTTGTCCTCAGCGGTTACGAGTACCTTCTAGGCTTCTTCATCATCTGTAGCCTAGTACCTGCCTTAGCGCTCTCAGCTTCCAAGCTTCTACGACCCAGTGGTTACAGCCCAGAACGTCGCACTACTTATGAATCTGGCATGGAACCGATCGGAGGAGCTTGGATTCAGTTCAACATCCGCTACTATATGTTTGCTCTGGTCTTCGTCGTCTTTGATGTGGAGACTGTTTTCTTGTATCCTTGGGCGGTAGCTTTCCACCGTTTGGGGCTATTGGCATTTATTGAAGCGCTAGTCTTTATTGCAATTCTTGTAGTCGCTTTAGTTTACGCATGGCGTAAAGGAGCTTTGGAATGGTCTTGAATTCTAACTTAACAACTCAGGACAAAGAGCGAATCATCAACCCGATTGAGCGGACTACAATCACTCAAGACCTTTCAGAAAACGTCATTTTGACGACAGTTGATGACCTCTACGACTGGGCGCGGCTTTCTAGTCTGTGGCCGTTACTGTTTGGTACGGCTTGCTGCTTTATTGAGTTTGCAGCTTTAATTGGTTCCCGATTTGACTTTGACCGTTTTGGACTAATTCCCCGTTCTAGCCCCCGCCAAGCCGATTTAATTATTACAGCAGGGACTATTACAATGAAGATGGCTCCCCAATTGGTGCGTCTTTATGAACAGATGCCAGAACCGAAGTATGTAATTGCGATGGGAGCTTGTACCATTACTGGCGGGATGTTCAGTGTTGATTCTCCCACGGCAGTACGCGGAGTCGATAAACTGATTCCTGTGGATGTATATTTGCCTGGTTGTCCTCCTCGTCCAGAAGCAATTATCGACGCAATCATTAAGCTGCGCAAGAAAATATCCAATGAATCGATGCAAGAGCGGTATAAAATTAAGCAAACCCACCGCTACTACAGCACGACTCATAATTTGAAGCCAGTAGAGGAAATCTTAACTGGTAAGTATTTGCAGTCAGAAACTCGCTATGCACCACCGAAGGAATTGGCGGAAGCGATCGGTATGCCGATACCACCTGCACTGCTGACAGAAAAGGCGCAAAAGGAGGAACGAACCCGTGGCTGAAGAAGAATCTCAACCAGTAGCAGCCAAAGAAGAGGCATTGGTACAAGCGGGTAAAGTTTCCCAGTGGTTAACGGAAAACGGCTTTGACCATGAGTTTTTGGCACCAGATAAAAATGGTGTAGAGATAATTAAGGTGGCGGCAGATTTCTTGCTTCCTACCGCTACAGCCCTTTATGCTTATGGGTTTAATTATCTCCAGTTTCAAGGTGGTGTTGACCTTGGGCCAGGACAGGAATTGGTAAGTGTGTATCACTTGACTAAAGTGGCTGATAATAGCGATCGCCCCGAAGAAGTCCGAGTTAAGGTGTTCTTACCACGAGAAAACCCCGTAGTGCCTTCTGTGTATTGGATTTGGAAAACCGCAGATTGGCAAGAGCGCGAGTCTTACGATATGTTGGGCATTATCTACGAAGGACATCCAAATCTCAAGCGGATTTTGATGCCGGAAGATTGGGTAGGTTGGCCTTTGCGGAAGGATTACATCTCGCCTGATTTCTACGAGTTGCAAGACGCTTATTAAATATTGCTGAGTTTCTAGCAGTGATTTAACCCCTTTCCGGTGGCGGAGAGGGGTAGTTTTTTTGCGAGCGCTTTTTTGTAATAACCTTCATGCAAGCGATCGCCCTTTGTAATATAAATGAAGCTGTGGGTGCGTTGGCGTAGCCTGTCGTATACATCGCTATTCACAATAACCTTTACGTAAGCGATCGCTTCTTATACTCAACCAAGCTGTGTGTGCCTTGGCGCTAGCCCACCGAAGGTATCGCTTTTTCCATCATCCTCAATACCCACACCCAAAAATAAAGAAATTTGATTCCCTAGCGGGATGGAAAGCGAGGGATTTAAAAGATTGTAATGTAATACATGTTTCGCATTGAGGTAGAAGATTGTTGTGTGCCAAATCTTTATTAATTATGTACAAAAGTGAAACTCTATAAACTCTGATAAAAAATAAAAAACTGATTATTGATCCTAGTTAAGTCACTATTAATTCTTGTAAAAAAGGAGCAATTCAAGATGAATAATATTTGGGGCTGGGCTAAAGGTTTGGGAGTTGTAATAACAGGTTCAGGTTTAATAGTTATTTCTGGAAACTCTGCTATTGCTGCAATGAACCAAAGTACTACTCTACCTGAAAACTATAATGCATCATCAGGAGAGCAAAGTAGTAATGCTAATTACAGTATGGACAATGATAAAACTCAAACTAAAGGCAAAGATACTGTTGAGAAGAAGGAAATTAAAACGTTGGTAGAAACAATTCCAACTAACGAAATTTTAATCGCGGATTGTATTATTACTAGTCAAGGTATGGTTTGTAGTTTGCCCTAAGCTATAACCCAGATGTCAAATAATAATTAAGAAACTATAAGCGGTATTTTTCACATTCTGGTGGGGGAGAATAACTCCCTACTCCCTAACTCGTCTCCTGAATTTGCAGACGTACAGTGTGTTCAGTCGTACCACTAAGTTGCAATTCCATGATTTCACCACCCAGAGGTTCCAAGCAAGTGAGGAGCGATCGCAAATTGGGTGTACTTGCGCCAGTATCTACATATAATCGATCTGCTAAATTGCCGATTCGTTTCCAAGTCATGTAGAGTTTAGCGATCGTTTGTTCAATCTGCGATGCTTGATTTACCAAATCAGCAGCAATGCTCAAACAGCCGACTCTTTGCGCCTCTTCTAAGGCTGTTTCAATATCAACATTTTCCTGCGTCAGCGCCTGGACTTGAGCGGCCCCTTTGAGATATTTGGCCAAGTTACGCGCTTCGCTAGTTACCTGTTTCAGAGTATCCACATCAGGATTAGCAGCAATTTCCTTCTGGATAAACTTTTGGTGCGATTCTGGCAGTTTTTCCATTTCCTTTACCAGAGGAGCGATGTAGCGCGGGGGAAGGGTGTTATCTGCGGCTTTTTCTCTGACTGACTCAGGTAATAAATCTGAAGACATGGCTGTCCATTCATCGCTGAGTTGACGCACTTCGCGTCTGGTGATGCGATCGCCTTTTTGGGCCGCTTCACTCACCATTTGTTGAACTTCTGGCGATGCTTTGGAGGTTTCAACAAAAGCCCGTTTACTAAAGTTGTTCACAGAACTGGGATCGAGTTTACCGTCTTCGATGAGAGTATCGGCACTATTGGCCAGTTGAATCCAGGCATAAGCTTGACTTTTGCTGATTTCCCGCTCTTTTAACCATCGCAAAAAGCCAGTACCGCGTCCGTCACCACCCACTTTTTCTCTGTCGCGGATCGCCCGTAAAATTCGCCCCCGCCAGATTTCGGTTTGCAAATCAAAGCGATCGCACACCTGCCAAGCTATTTCTAGCTGCTGTTGAAAATCTGATTCTAGAATCTGTTCATCTTCTGGATCGGGCAGTTCAAAGCTGATATCTGCTGGCTGTAGTAAAGCAGCAGCAAGGTCGTTGATGGAGTCGGTGTCTTGCACGATTGATGACTAACTAGTGGATGCGATCGGCTTATTATGCCACAATCTGTGGTCTCTCACTTAAGGGGGAGTACGGTATTTTGAGTTACAACAAATAATAGTAGGAAGGGGACAAGGGAATGGCGGGACGAGGGGAAAACCCTATAGATAAATCTGTAAGCTGCTGAAAAATTTGATGTCCAGTTCTTTGTTGCAAGCTATCAAGGGAGCAATTTTTATTATTTTCCATAAAAAATGAATTCATGGGCTGCTGAAACCGTGTGGACAATGGGTTTTTCTTTTTTCCCCTTGTCCTCTTCCGTAAACCACTTTTGTAAAGTCTTAAATTAATCAGAGACAATAAAAATAAAACGATGAACCAGGTAGACTACCTCCGCATTAGCTTAATCGATCGCTGCAATTTTCGTTGTCAATACTGTATGCCAGAGGGAGTAGAGCTGGATTATATTCTCAAGCAACAGCTATTAACTGATGAGGAGTTACTCACCTTAATTCAAGAGGTATTTATTCCAGTCGGCTTTACCCGATTTCGTTTGACTGGGGGTGAACCCTTATTGCGTCCGCGTGTGGTGGATTTGGTAGGCGCGATCGCATCTTTTCCCCAAACTCAAGATATCTCAATGACCACCAACGGTTTTTTGCTGGCTCCGATGGCACAAAACCTCTACACTGCTGGTCTGCGAAGAATTAATATTAGTCTGGACTCTCTCGATCCCGATATTTTCGATCAAATTATTGGAAATCAGGGGCGTTCTCGTTGGCAACAAGTTTGGCAGGGTATTCAAGCTGCCCATCACGTTGGATTCGACCCTTTGAAGCTGAATGTGGTGGTGATTCCTGGCGTTAATGACCACGAAGTTCTAGATTTAGCCGCCCTAACAATTGATAAACAGTGGCACGTTCGATTTATCGAATTTATGCCTATTGGTAATGTAGATTTATTTGGCGATCGCGGTTGGGTATCTTCAGCCGATTTACGGCAACAAATCCGCGATTGCTGGGGCTTGACAGAATCTCAAGTTCGTGGTGCTGGCCCGGCTGATGTCTTTCAAATTCCTGGTGCGAAGGGGACACTAGGATTTATTAGTCAGATGTCAGAATGTTTTTGCGATCGTTGTAACCGGATGCGCCTGAGTGCTGATGGCTGGCTGCGTCCCTGTTTATTAAACGAAACTGGTCAAATAGATTTAAAAACTGCTTTGCGTTCTGGCACTAGTACCGCTCAATTACAAGAGCAAGTGAGCCATTTACTCGGAATCAAGCCAGAAATTAACTTTAAAGGGCGTGATTCTGGCATTATTGGTACATATACTCGCACTATGTCACAAATTGGTGGTTAGTCATTGGTCATTTGTCATTTGTCCTTTGCAAATAACTAAGGACAAAGCGCAAAGTCTGAGCGGAGGTTTCCTCCGATCAGAACTTTGTAAGAGATGACTAAGGACAAATGACTATTAGGCTTGTCGTGAGTAGTATTCCACCACAAGTAGTTCATTAACTTGTAATGCCACCCATTCGCGCTCAATAACGCTGTTGACTCTACCAACCAACTTATTTTTGTCAAACTCCAAATGACTGGGGAGGTTTGCCAAACCAGGATATTGCAAGTTAGCTTCCACCAACTTCCGTGATTGTGCGCGATCCCTGACTGCAATTACTTCACCAGGACGGCATTGATAGCTGGCAATATTCACGACACGACCGTTAACAGTTACGTGACCGTGATTTACTAGTTGACGCGCGCCTGGGATAGTTGGGGCTATACCCAAGCGGAAAACGGTATTATCCAAGCGCATTTCTAGCAATTGCAGCAATACTTGTCCGGTAGAACCAGTAACACGTCTGGCTTTACGCACATAGCGGAGCAATTGTTTTTCAGTCAAACCGTAGTTGAAGCGGAGCTTTTGCTTTTCTTCTAGACGGATGGCATACTCAGAACGTTTTTTACGGTTCTGACCATGCATACCGGGTGGGTAAGCGCGTCTAGCGCTTTTGCGAGTCAATCCTGGTAGGTCGCCTAAGCGACGGACAATTCTGAGGCGGGGCCCTCTATATCGGGACATGAGTTTCCTTAATCTAATCCTGTTTAAACTTTACCGAAACATTCTATTTTGACACTCCCCTAATTTTTAATCAGGGGATTCTTGGTTTTTTGAAGCTGCTTACCGAGGTAAGACGTATCTCACCAAGGTAGACGCATCGATTTTTGCGCCAGTTGCTTTTAATCGGTAAACCCGACAAACTAGCCTCCAAGCCTGAATTCCGACCTGTCACGCCGTACTCCTGCCCATAAGTTTTTTGTGTTTATTTAGTTTCGTAGACTACTCAATCATCAGATTGGTTTACGCAGTATTCTTACTCTGAAATACTTTTTACGTTGTCTACTTATCTTTCAAACAGTTATATTAACACAATTTCCGGAATAATTAATTATGTCTATACCTTGCTGACGCTGAAATTATTGAATTACAGAGGATTTTTAAAATATTTGAGTTAGCATAACCTTGGGTGTTTGGAGAATGGCAATGTTAATGAGCAATAAAGCGGTTAATAGAGGTATGAACAAACAAGCCAGTTCCACCTCCAGGAATTTCATAGTACCAGTTTTGGCTATAGCTGGATTGTTGACAACGATCTTACCTAATCCAGCGATCGCTGCTACCTACAACAATGATTATAGTGTCTGTGCAGGTCGTCTCCTCAAAGCAGGCGTAACGGCAGAAGCCGCTTCACTTAGTTGTGCAGCAGCGCTACGTCCAAGGGATTTGGCTGCTTGCGTGGTTAAAATTAAAAAGGATACCCAAATTGCCGCAACAGATGCGCTTTCTTCTTGTGGGAGGGCCCGGCGACCTGAAGAGTTAGCTACCTGTGTAGTTGGTGTCAGCTTAAGTACTAAGGAAGAAGCTAACCCGGCAGTTTTAAATTACTGTGGACGTAGTTTGTTACCCGTGCGCTTTGGGCAGTGTGTGGTAGGGTTGCGTAGTCAAATCGATGTTCCCCCTCTTCAAGCATTAGATACTTGTATCAGTGCTGATGATAGTGTTATCGGTGCTTCATCTTCAACACCGCCGACCGTAATTCCTGCGGGATCAATTCCAAGTAACGAGACTATACCATTTCCAACCCAACCGACTGTTCCAGTACAACCGACTATTCCAGCGCAACCCCGCGCTAATTAAATTACAGTGCTTTGTAATTAACTGAGAATACAGGTTAATTAGTAGGGTAGGTGTTTCAATACCACCCTACTATAATCTCAGCAAGTTGTTGCTGTTGTATACTAATTTTTTCAAGATTATAAATCTGATAAGCCGTTGGCATAAAGCCACAAAATCATATAAGATACATATCTGTAAATTTTTAAGATTAGTAGAGATAAATATTTTAACTAACATAAAAACAATACAAAAGTCACAAAATTGCTTGTGACTTTTATACTACTAATAGAGTATTAAAATGTAAGTATACCAATCATACCCCTACTTTGAAGCAAGGGACAAAAGCAGTGAAAAGCTTATAAAGTAAGCTTTTTGAGTTTTGTGTAGTACTACTAGTCTTTTCTTTCACCAAAAACCGTCTGTAAAACTACTGGAATACCACCGTCTTGATGATATTTATCTGCCCAAGCACGGATAACTTCATCCAATTCTTCCATAGCCTGCTCCATTTTTTCCGGGAGGATATCGAGTTCTTCCAGTAAGCGCATGGCATTTCGCCGCCGTTCTGCCCAATTTTTCATCATGCGAAAATACCGAGCAGTATCTTCTACCATGATGTAGGTACGTTCTTGATCGTCTGCTGGGGCATAAAAAGGACGAGTAAGTGCGTAGAAGGGCATTCCCCAAGGAGAATCAATGCGTGTTACCGTGCCTGAGTAGAGTAGACGGCGCTTGATATGCTCGCCCAAAGCTTCACTCAAAGGCATTTGGTGTTCGGTTGGCAATTCTTCTTGCGATCGCCTATGCAAAAACTCGATCAAATCTAGAAACTCAAAAGAGCTAACTAACTGGGCATCTGGTAAGTTACTTGGCAGTTTCTGCTCAATATGTCTTTTTTCTTCACTTGTCAGATTCGTACCAGGAACGCGCGATCGCCCCGGTTGCCAAGGATATTTTTCTAGCCAGACGTAAGGCAATTGAATCAAATAGCGAGGTTCTTGAGAACCCAACATTTTTAACAGTTTGCCTTCTGTTAGCGCCTGTCTGACTTCTTCTACAATAATTTTTACGCGTTTCGGCTCTAGGTGGTGCAAATGCCCTGTCATTCGCAGGTTTTGCCCCTGCTCTAGATAGGTCATGTAAATTGCACACTTTGCTGCTGTTGCGGCTGCGTCTAAGAATGCCCCATGCCTGTGCCCACTCGTCCGCATGGCACTAAAAGCCAGATAAAGCATGATCTGATCCATCGCACTGGGGTCAAGACGTTTGATCAGATCTATGTCGTTACTCATATTACAGACAATTGAATAGCACGTTTACAAAGTTTTTAATCGAGTGAGAATAGGTAGTATACACCTGGCTGAAGGCGGTTTTTTCACTTCAGATTATATTAGTATGCGATAACCATAAAATTGGTGGTAGCACAAACTACCATTTTCGCATATTTTCTAGTACATAGTCAGATTTAGTTGTTGTTAGAATAACTGTCTCTGCATCTGACTGAAAAATTACAGATATCACCAAGTCCAACTTTAGGGCAGTTTACCTCCCAAAAGTTAACTGTGTTGCAAATAATCTACAAAGCTTTTAACTTTTCTGGGATTATTTTCATCTTTCAAGAGCAACAACGTCAAACTGCTTATACCTAATTATGGCACTATATCGACTCGGAGGAAAAACTAGTTTGCGTGGTTCATCTGGGGTATTTGTTACTCGAAAAAGATGGTTTTTATTCAGCTTTTGTGAATTATTTGTAGTACACAGGTGGCCCAGATCGTTAGCAGTAATCTCAAAAAAAACCGCTTACCAGGTGTAGCAAGATTCAGAGGTTGAGCTATATGGCTCGTTGTTAACTATCATTTTGTTCACAACCTCCTGTGATGTCTCGGCAGTATAAGCCGTTGGCTTGAGGGAAGATCGGAGACATCAAGTAGAGCAGTTAATTCCAATTTTAAAGCACCTATTTTTCTTTCAAATATCGCTTTTTATCATACCATTCTTTTTTACTTTGGGAATAAAATTATGTATTTTAAAGTTTATAAAGGATGAGTATTTACATGTTTTATATTTTGACTAAATCAAGGTTTGATGATATTTCTATTTTGACTCTTAAACTAAGTCTGATTTATCTTTTTGTGTTGATGATTTGACACAGAAAGCTGCGATTGATTCAGTCTGAATCGCATAACTATCATGCTTTGTTGCTCGTGCTAATCAACGAAAAATTAGTTAATAGGCATATATATAATAAAACATGTTGGATTCCATCTGATGATTATTTAGAGATTGTTTTTCAAGAAAATTATATTTTTTTCATGAAAGAATTTTAAAATTTCATGATTTCACTAATTCATCGTCGGCTTGAAAGTATATTTTGACATCGCTGTTTTATATACTTGAGAGACTGGAATTGCGTAGATAGTCTGTTATTAAAAAAAGACGATAATCCGCAGCAGGCTACGATATAAGCTTCTTTCTCTAAGCATCTGGGCGATCGCAGACTAAGTTCACTAGTACACAAAGGCATTAATAAAGATACCATCTCCCCAACCTCAAAAACATAGAAATGAGGGATTTTAAATTTCGCATTACTCACAGGGTTTATCGTAGGATAAGGTAATAGTTGTTTTGCAGGCGATCGCTCCATATATGCATGTAACTGAAAAAACGGGTTACTCTCAACCCTTCTAGTACTTCTTCATCTCCTAGTTCCAAAATGTGCTGCAATGGTCTTAACTCCTTGCAAATCTTCTCTTTGAGCAAATACTCGCGCTCAATTGCTTGAGTCAGTACTACTCGTACTGCTTATATATACGTGTTTTCCCTACCTGTATCAGGCTAAATCCCTAAAAATATATTACAAGGCAAGTTATTCTGATTACTATTGGCTTCAGGTAGGGACAATTCATGAATTGTCCCTACCGTGTGTAGTTGCGTAAGTCATAATTAAGTGTTATTTGCACCCATACCACAGTCCTAAATTAACCGTGAAAATTTAAGATCCCCGACTTCTTTAAGAAGTCGGGGATCTTTGATTTAGATAAATTCCAAGTGGGCGGATTATTGTCAGGATTGATGCCGAGAGTAATAGGAGGTAAACTAGCACCCACTACACCTAAACTGATTGAACTCGCCATTTAATTCGTGTTACTTGAGGGTTTAGCCTGATTTCGCATTGTTTCCAGACTGAAAGCAGCTGCACCAAAGGTTACTAATAACACTCCCATAATTTGCACAATATCTAAATTTTCTTGAATGATTAACCCAGCGAAAATCACTGTTAAAACTGGGATGCTACCACCGATAATTGCCGATCGCGAAGCACCTAGTTTACTAATACCAACATTGTTCAGCAAATAGCCCGCAAGAGTCAGCACACCCAAGATAAATGCACTTAAAACCAGTTCTAGCATCTTAGAGGAGTCAAAAACTATCAAGTTCCAATTGCTCGGTAAAGGTAGCATCAAGCAAATAAAGCTCAACAGCAACATGGTAGCGAAGTTAATTAAAGTAAAAGTCACGGGATGCAGCTTGCTAGCACATACTCGTGTCAGAATTATGTAAGCAGCAAAAGCTATACCCGAAAGAATGGCGGTGCTGCTTCCTAGTGAAGGATTACCCATACTGGTGTTGGGAGAACCCCCTAAAACCAACAATTCACCACAGCAAATAGCAGCGATCGCAGCGAAGCGGAATGTGCTGGGGCGATCGCGGAACAGAAACCACGACAATAATCCACTAACCATTGGGTAGATAAAGAAGAGTGCGATCGCCATTCCAGTTGTGACTTGAGCGATCGCAATATAGATTAGCACCTGAGACAAAAACAAAAAGCACCCACTTACAACCGACAACAGCAAAATCCGCTTGGTAGCTTTATTAGTAGCTGTGGGATTTCCTCGCACTGAAGCAGCCAAATTTTCTAAGTCTTGCCATAGTGTTGGATGCAATATGGGAGATAACAATACCATCAGTGGTACTACTACCATAAACCGGAGCGTCAAAATTAACAGAGTATTGCCCAAAGTCGGCGGTAGCAGGCGTTCTACATCTAATACTCCAAAAATTTGGGAACCTTGATGAAAAATTACCTTGATGGCTATGTTGTAAAGCGACGATATCACTGCCGATGAGACAATCAACAAGAAACCTATTTGCAGCTGCGATGAGCCGGAGGAGTTACGCGATCGCGATTCTGGGGGTTTTGCTTCCACCTGCGGCTCTAGCGCAGTAGAAGGTGGGGATTTCGGTTTGCTCTGCGACAGCCTGCGGAGAACAGAAGCTGGTTCAGCAGCATTTCTTCTGCGTAAAGCTTGAGGTTGTATTACTTCCGGCTGTGACACAGATCCAATAGGAGGCTCTGATGTAGTTTCGCTTTCTGACAAATCCTTATTGAGGACAGAAATCGGTTCAGCAGTATTTTCCTTTGATGGTATAGGAAGCTCTGATGTTGTTTCCTTTTCCGACAAGTCTTTGCTAGGGACAGAAATCGGGTTAGCGGCATTTTCTCTAACAACGGGAGACTCTGATGTTGTTTCTCTTTCCGACAAGTCTTTGCTAGGGACAGAAATCTGGTTCGCAGCGCTTTCTCTAACAATGGGAGGCTCTGATGTTATTTCTCTTTCCAACAAGTCTTTGATGGAGACAGAAATTGTGTTCGCGGTGTTTTCTCTAACAACGGGAGGCTCTAATGTGGTTTCTCTTTCTTCTAAAAATTGATTCGGGATCGCGGAAATTGGCTCAGAGGAATTTCTTACTACTTCGCTAAAGGTTGGCGGGGATGTCTCAGAAGAATTGTTTTTTTCTGGCTCAGTAAACTGTAAAACAGTAGGCGTACTTGCTGCTGGTTTGCGTGAAGCTTCTTCTATAGTTTTTTCTAGTTCTCCATGCAGGCGGTTAACAAACTCCGCCAAAATCGTTTCCCCTTGCTGCTGCTGGCTATACATCCGTGACAACTGTTGGGAAAGATTACTTTGATAGTTTTTTAGCTCCTGCTGTAGCGAGTTAAAAGTAACAGTAACGGTATCATCCAAGCTGTCAAACATGTGTTCGACTTTTTCATTGATTTCACCTACTACATTGCTGCTCACTTCAGCAGACTTTAGCGCAGCTTGTTCGTAAGACTTACCCTCTACGGTTTGGTTAGCTAAAGTTGCCAGAGAGGATTGCAGTTGTGAAGATATATGTTTTGCCAGAACTTCTGCCAGTTGCCGAATTAAGACTTGCTGCTCAGTAATTTGGCGCACTTGTTGCAGATGCTCTTTTTCCTCTACCAAACTTTGAATTTCATCGGATAACCGATTTTTTTCTGACTGAAGCCGCTTTACGTCTTCCTGCAACGCTCTAAGAACATTCTGCTGAAGATTTTCTAAGTCTTCAACTACAGCCCAAAGAGCATTTTCTGCTGCTCTAGATAGCTCACCTCTGACTCTCGGGTTTTCTGGTTGCTTCTCGAATCGCCCCATTAGCTTCTAACCTCTAACATCTTGACGATAAAGCTGCTTCCCGTACGCTTTATTGGCGCTCATCCTAATTTCCTGTATTTTGTCAGATAAATTAAAAATTTTAACAGCACTTCCGCATTTCAACGTAATTCTGCCATACTGAGCACAACTTGGCAAAGCATCAAATCTGCCCTATTGCTGAATACGCAGTGTTTTTCAGTATTCACAAGTATTTAGCCATTGGATTTTGGACTCCGCCTTACTCAGTCGAACAGTTTTGGATTGTCGGTATGGCTGCAACTAGCTGGAAATGACACCTTTTTGATTTTTGATCGATTTAATTTACATCAATATATTTGCCAATGAGATTTTTACTTTTAAATCAATCTCACTCCAAAGAGATATTTATTGTTTTGCTGGCAATAGTAATTGTCGGAGACTTGCAGATCCGTGCGCTTGGGCGGAAAGTTGTCTAACTTGCGAAACTAGCTATAAATTCCTGTGGAATGTAACTTGTGTGACAGTTTATATCTCTAAATGGAGATTAAAGTATCTTTCTGTGGAAATTCAAAGTTACGCTATTCCCCTGTACAACATTCTAATGAATGAGCAGCAATTCTGCAAAAACACTCTTTTTTGGCGTTCTTGCAGTCTAGGTTCTACTTTTAGTAGATTTAGTAGACAAAAAACTTAGAAAAATATTAATAATTCTTAGAGAAATAAAATTCGGGCGATGCTAAAGATGGTAGCGCTAAGTAAAGCACTGACGGGGATTGTAATTAGCCATGCGGCGGCAATGCCTTTTAGTGTTTGGAACTTAATCGACTTGATATTTTGCACTAATCCAATACCAACTACACCGCCAACGAGAGCGTGGGAAGTGGAGACTGGTAAACCTAGCCGGGAGGCGATGAGGATCGTAGTAGCAGTAGCAAGTTCGGCACAAAATCCACTACTAGGTTGCAAGGCAATGATGTTTTCGCCAATGGTGGCGATGACTTTTTTACCCCAGACAGCTAAACCACCAACAATACCAGCACCACCAAGGATTAAAATCCAAATGGGGATGGTGATACCATCTGTAGGTACGTTACCAGTGCGATTGATGTAAACGATCGCAGCTAAAGGAGCGATCGCATTTCCCACATCATTAGAACCGTGAGCAAAGGCTACGAAGCAAGCACTTAGCAGTTGGAATCGGGCGAATAATCTTTCTACGGGATTAGGGATTGGGGACTGGGGACTGGGGATTGGGGATTGGGTAGACTTTTCTGTTTTTCCCAAATCTTCTAATTGTCGCCAACTAATGATTGTGAGTCCAACTGCTGCTACTGCACCCATTAACAGTGGGATGTCGTAAGCAGGGATTGTAAAACCAAGCTCAATTACAAAATTGGTTAGCGGTTCAGTTAGGGATGGTAATACAATTACGCCGAATACGCCTAGCAACGCAGTACTCAACCAGGGAATCCATTCTTGTAACTGGACTAATTGATTGGGTTGATCTAAAATCCAGTGTTTGATTAGACTGTAAAATAAAGCAGCGATCGCACCACTAATTAATGGCGTTAAAACCCAGCCAATGCTGATTAAGCCAATTGATGGCCAATCAATTGCACCTACTCCCAAAGCTACCCAACTAAATCCGGCGATCGCACCGACAACCGCATGGGAAGATGAAACTGGTAAACTCCGTGATGTAGCAATTTGTAACCACACACCACACGATATTAGTACCGTTACCATTCCAATAACGAATATTTGGGGTGTAGCTGCGAATAAGGCGGGATTGGCAATTTTCGTCGCTAGGGTTTCCGTTACCTCATGTCCAAACAACACAGCACCCGTAAACTCTAATACTCCAGCAATTACGATCGCTTGTTTGAGAGTTACAGCTTTGGAACCGACGGAGGTTCCCATCGCGTTAGCAACATCGTTTGCTCCGAGATTCCAAGCGACGTAGAAAGCTAGTAAGGCTACTGCAAGTAAGGTAATAAGCATTTTTTTGAGGCTGATAGGGGATAAGAGAAGCAGAACTTACGCAGTGAAAACTTAAAACCTCGATCCCCCCTAACCCCCCTTAAAAAGGCTACGGTGTACACACATCTCTGTATAAACCCAAAATCGTTGGAGATCCCCCTAAATCCCCCGATAAATTGGGGGACTTTAAGAGACTTTTGCCCCCCAATTTATCGGGGGGTTGGGGGGATCGGCTCTGGGGCAACTCTAGAAGACTTGTGTACACACCGTAGCTTAAAAAGGGGGGGAACCAAAAGCCCCCTTTTTAAGGGGGTTGGGGGATCTCTTGTGCGTAAGTACTAGGCAAGAAGATACGAGAACGCAAAGAATAATTTCCCTGCGTCCATATATCTCCGTTATTTTATGGATAAATTAAGATTTTGTAAGTATCCGGCGTGGGTGCGATCGCTTGCTCCACAGCTGCTGATAAATCTTTTAATGGATAGCGATCGCTTATTAATGCTTGCACATCAATTCGCTGATTAAATACAATATCAGCTGACAGATTCTGAAGCCGATAAGATGAGCTATAACTACCGATCAAGTCAATTTCTCGACGGTAGAGGATATTCGGATTAATGGGAATTTCCACCTCATCGGGGAATTCGGCGAAAAACAAGATTTTTCCCCCTTTACGGGTACAGTCGAGTGCTTGAAAGAAGGCTTTCTCACTAGGAACAGCTAGCAGGGTGACATCAACACCAAGTCCACCAGTTAAGGCATGGATTTTTGCTGTTAAATCAGCATCACGCGCATCAAAAGCCGTTTCTGCACCGACACTCAAGGCTTTTTCAATTCTAGAGGGTAGTAAATCAGTAGCGATCGCTTTTGCTCCAAAATATTTTACTAACATGATAAACATTAATCCAATTGGCCCAGCACCAGTAACTAATACAGTTTGTCCTGGGGCAATCTGCGCTTTTTTCACCGCTTTCAAGCAGCAGTTAGTCGGTTCGACAAAACTCGCTTCTTCAAAACTGATGCGATCAGGGATCGGAATCAGCCCGCCATTTTGCACAATATGTCCCGGAACCTTGACATAATCGGCAAAACCGCCACCACTGGCGTTAAAGCCTGCGGTTGTGGAAATGTTTTTATAGACATCGCACATAGAAAAATTGTCACTTAGGCAGTAGGCGCAACGCATACAAGGGATGTGGTGCATCACCGCTACCCGTTGTCCAACTTGCCAACCTTTGACATCATTGCCTAATGCTGCGATCGTGCCGGCAGTTTCATGTCCAAAAATGCGCGGCGGTTCGTATAGTGGATAACGAATTTTCTTAATATCTGACTGACACAACCCCACAACCCGCACCTGTACCAGCACTTCATCTGGTTCTAGGGTTGGAACTGGGATATCTTCGTAAGATAGTTGATTAACGCCTCTAAATACCTGTGCTTTCACGTTGGTTTTTCCCGCTCAACGATACTAGATGTAACATTTAGTGGGAACATTTAAGCTATCAGGTTTGTGATTTCTGTGTTTTTGCTTGTTCTAAATTTTGCTCTAAGTTTTGTTCAAAGATTTGGAATGCCTCAACATCCACCTCTGAAAGATATCCCCCAATAACCCCATTCTCTAGCCTGAGAATCTCACCCCGGTTATCCTTAGCAGTAATTGTTAAAATTCCTTCTTTTTGCCAAAGTCGATACCGTTCGCCCTCAAAGCACCTACCACCTTCTGGTGCTTTCTTTGCAAACTGACTCTTCAAAGCTTTTTTGGCAGTTTGCACAATTTCGTCACAATAAAATTGGCAGCGAATACTACAAGTAAATTTTGGTACTCTATTCTTTCTTTTTAAATTATTTTTTTCCAACTTATCAAGGGTTTCAGGAACACTCCTTGGAAGTTTAAGGGCATTAGACTGCTCCCAAATAATTTTAATTCATTGTTCCTGGATGTTGCTCATCAAGGTAAACCAAAAAATCATCTGGATGCCAAGCCTCAATCTCATAAGGAGCTAAAGATTCTACAGGGAAGTCATCAAGGTTAGTAGTAACAATGACTTCTGCTTTAGCAACTATAGCAGCAGCAACAACATGGCGATCGCCTGGATGGTTTGTCATTGCTGCAACTAAATACTTTGGCACTTCCACCATTGCATCAGGAAAGTTTGTCTTGATTTGTTCTTGAAAGTATGCTGCCTTAGCATCTGTTTTCATTCTTCCATCTTTTACAAGGTTACGAGTAGCACCATCCAGAATTTCTTGTGAAAAACGAAGTTCGTATAACTCTGCCTCAGCAGCACGCATCAAGGTATCACACAAAGGCATAGGGTAGATGACACAGGAATCCAAAACAACCGAGAGTACCATTTTACTGATCTAATTCGCTACTGTCGTCATCATAGAACCCCTCTTCTTCTAAAAACTGAGTAAATTGCTTAAGTCCTTCCCTACGCTGACTATCACGCCGTTTCTTATATTTCACCAAATCCTCAAAACGAACACGCCGATGTGTTCCTACCATGATGTGGGGAATTTCTCCCTGTTCTAATAACTTAATTAAATGAGGACGTGAAACTTTAAGAAAGTCTCCTGCTTGTTGAGTCGTCAGTTCCCGATCCTGAATAACTACAGATACGACTTTACCTGATGCCATTGCATGAACAGCCTGATGCAACACCTGATACACCAAATCAGGAATGGAAATTTCTTCTCCGTTAGTTCCTACTAGTTTCGCCTGAAAATCTTTAACGTTCAGTATGCGATCCAGTTCTTTGATAGATTGCGCTTCTTGCTCTGGAGGCATTACAGACTCTGAAAGCACACTATATCTAGACATCGTGGTTACTTCCTCCTGTGTTGTGGGACTTTACGCCGTCACTTCTATTCACTATCTTATAATACACACTACATAAACGAAATATCCGAAAAATAAAACAAACTTTGCAAGCTAACCCTTGTGGATGATTTTGACGAGGATAGCGCACTGCGATCGCAATATTTCAGACTCTTGATGTCTTAGTTGTTGGTGGGAGAACTGGAGGAACTGCGGCTGCTATCCAAGCGGTGTTACGATACCACCTTTTCTAAGAGAGAAGGGTGTGTTATGGCTTCCGTAACGCTGTATTATTTTTGAATATTTTCTCAAGATTTTCTTCGAGACGCTAGCAATGACTATTCGCCATGCGACTGAAACTGACTTGCCTGCAATTGTGGCAATTTATAATTCTGCAATTCCTAGCCGCATGGCAACTGCTGATTTAGAACCAATATCTGTGGAAAGTCGCCTTTCTTGGTTTCAGGCGCGATCGCCTTCACAACGCCCACTTTGGGTAATCGAAGTAGACGGAGTAATTGCTGGATGGCTTAGTTTCCAATCCTTTTATGGGCGGCCTGCCTATAATACGACTGCCGAAATTAGTATTTATATAGCCCCTCAATTTCATCGCTGTGGTTTGGCACGACAACTATTAGTACAAGCAATTAGCGAAAGCCCTAGTTTGGGTTTAAATACCCTACTATGCTTCATTTTTGCCCACAATCAGCCCAGTTTAAACCTTTTTGAAACATTCGGTTTTCAACCTTGGGGACATTTACCTAAAGTTGCCGAAATTGATAACGTTGAACGAGATTTAGTCATTATGGGACTTAGAATTATTGACAGATACTGCGATCGCTTAAATTAGTTACCAGAGTAGGCAAATTTAAAGACACAAAATTTTGTATCTCTAAACATTTGTTAACAACGCTTCAACTGCGTTAATAACACAACAACTTCATCAATTGCTTGCCGCACAATTGTTGCAGGCTGCTCTGATTGATTCACAATAATACTAAAAACCAACGGTTCATATTTAGATGAATTCACATATCCAGATAGAGAAACTACACCCGTTAACGTACCTGTTTTTGCTTGTACAATACCCTCAGCAGATGTGTTTTCAAAGCGCCCTTTTAAGGTTCCACTTTTACCCGCTACGGGTAAAGATGCACGATACACATATCCTGCTGGTATTTTTGCCACTCCTCGCAAAGTTTGTACAAAAGCTTCTGGTGTCACTAAATTACGACGTGATAAACCAGAACCATCTACTAAAATATAATTTGCTGGATCGACTCCTAATTTAGTTAAACTCGCTTTGACAACTTCCAAACCTACATCAGCGCTAGTCTTAGTTTTCACTCTGGGTTTTTCCCCAGCTAATGCTCTCAATAGTGCCTCAGCATAAAGATTATTACTATTCTGAAGAGTTTCTATTAATAATTCAGATAAAGGTGGCGAATCTACAAATGCTATTTCCTCTTGATTAAGACCACCACTGACTGCTAATGTTTGTCCCAAAGGAATTTTTTCTGTTGCCAAAGCAGCACGGAAGCGCCGTAAAAAGTAATAATTAGGGTCAACTACAGGCAAATCTATTAAAGACGGTTCAGAATTTGTTGTTAGTTGTCCTTGAATTCGTAATACTGTTCCTGATAATTCGCGGGTAACGTTGACGTAAGTTGGTTGATTTTGGGCAACGGTTATTGACTGATTAATTGTCCGCCACTGTTTCGCCTCACCAGGATCAATCCACACTACTTGTAAAGATTTACCTACAGCCTGCGGTACAAGTTTTAAGCTAAAAATATTTTGATTTAGAATAAAGCTGCTGACTGGTGCGCCATAGTCTGACTGCACATCTTCCCATTGCCAGGTGGAGTTAACAATGTCGCCTTGAATATAACTATCATCAGCTATCAACCTCTGAATTTGAGTAATACCTTTCTGTTTTAGCTGATGTGCTAATGTTTGCAGTTGAGTATCAGTTAAACTGGGATCTCCTCTACCGACAACACGTAAAATACCATTGCCATTCTGATAAATAGAGGTGCGAATCCGAAAATTAGCACCTAATTGGTGCAATGCAGCTGCTGTTGTCAACAATTTGAGGTTAGAGGCCGGAATAAAATATTTCTGAGCATCCCGACTATAAAGAGTTGACCCCGTTGACAGGGGTTGTACCAAAATTCCCCAGCGCACCCGACTAAACAAAGGACGATTGATTACAGCATCTATAGCTGTCCCTAGTTGGGTAGAGCAAATTGATTTTGTAGTGGTTGTTGGTGCGACTTGGGTTTGTGCTTTGGCTGCTGGCTGGGTAACACCAATTTGAGTACCCAGAAACAGCAGCATCAAGCCAAAAGAAATTTTTCTAGTCATCACATAGTTAGTAAAACTACTTGATGATAATACCTTGGTGTGGCATTTTTTTACGTCAGTTCGACGGGAGGATTCCAAATATTTTTTCTCACGCAGAAGCGCCCAGACGCGGAGGAGCTTTTCTGGTGAAATGGGACTAAAGAAACAGAAAGTTGAGATAAATCAAGATCAAGATGTTTGGCGATATCTAAAAAAAGAGTATAAGATGTAACCAATAATTTAAATATTTTACGAAATTTAATGAAATTATTTACTACGTTAATCGCTACGGCTGTTAGTGTGGCTGCTGTAGCTATTTCTGCGCCTGCACACGCACTCGTTTTCACACAGTGGAATTTCAACAATTCCAATCTAACTCCTAATATTGGTACTGGAACCGCCACCAATGCTGGAGGAACATCAACCTCTTTTTTCGGGGGTACATCTAGTGATACTGGTAGCCCTAATCAAGCTTGGAGTACAACCGCTTACCCAGGACAGAACACTGGTAACAAAACGGCTGGGGCGCAATTTGCCACTAGCACAGTAGGATATCAAAATATCATTGTGACTTGGGATCAGCGCAACTCAGCTACTGCAAGTTTATATGGCCAGTTTCAATATTCTACTGATGGGAATACTTTTGTGGATTTTGGTGCGCCATTTGTTGATGGTGGTAATAATACATTTAAAATTAATAATACTGTGAACTTATCAAGTATTATCGGAGTGAATAACAATTCTAATTTTGCTTTCCGGCTAGTTTCTGCTTTTGATCCAAATACTGGCAACACTTCTTATACTCCGACTAGCGGTGCAATATACGCATCTGCAGGAACTAGGCGTTTCGATCTCGTAACTGCAAATGGTGATGCCATAGCAGTCCCCTTCGACACTCCAGGAGGCGCAACCATTCCCACAGTCGGCTCCCTAGTAGCCCTTGGTGCAATGATAAAAGTTAGAAAAACCATAGCATCAAAAATAGCTAACCCTGTCACTAGCGCGGTTAGCTAGGCTAAACTGTTCCACCTCTAAGAAAGCCGTTTTCGAGACATTAACTTTGGTTCCAACACTCTTCAAATGTAATTAAAAAGCGATTGTTACATGGGAGCCAAGTTGACATTATCTTTTGCTCAAAAAGAGAGCGATGTCAATACTTTTCGGTTAAGATGCACAGTCCTTAATGATCCCCCTTAGTCCCCCTTAAAAAGGGGGAAATAGAGCCATCATTTAAAAAGGTTTACTCTTCATCTTCATCTTCTCCGAACACTGCGTCTATAAGTTCTTGTGCGCGTTCGTCTGAAATATTTAAGGCTTCCTGAAGCTCAGAGATGTAATCTTGTTCTGCTTCGGGTACTTCTTCGTCAATTCCTACTACTAAGATAGCTGTGATATAGGCAGTTTCACGATAACCTTTATTGGGTAAGGATTCGATGGACTGGGCGATTAAATCTTCTGGTTCTTCTTCTTGAATTAAGTTGACGACTTTTTCGGTCAATTCTTCAAAGTCTTCTTCAGAGTAATCTTCAAATAATTCAACCCGACCGAGAAATTCACTTAAACCATATTCTTCTGTTGAAGAAATACCTTCACCATCGGCTGCTGCGGAAAATAGTCCAAGGATTGCGATCGCAACTTCTGGTTCTAGAGCAACTGAACTAATACTACGGCCTTTGGGCAATTTGCGTTTAGACATAATTATCCTCTAAAAGTTACGTGATATTTCAGGAAGTGAAAAGCTTCCTAAAATGTAGGATTCCCAAAAGAATGCAGAAAATTATATTGGTATAAATATTTCTTCATGAAAAATCCGCCGAGGAATATACCTCGACGGATAAAGATGGTTAAATTGCCTTGAATCTCAAGGTTTTAAGGACTTGTGTACACCAAGCCCAAAAGCTGGACTAAATATCATCATCAATCGGTTGCTCCCGATTAACATTTTGACTATCTGCTGTCCAATAATCATCTCCTAAAGGAGATTCCGAAACTACTACCAACTCAGTCTCTTTATTATGATCGTTTCCCCATTCATCTAAAACATCTTTAATTAACACTTCTTGCAACCAAATCTTAGCGACAACAGTTAGGGGTAACGCTAGAAATAATCCTAAAAAGCCAAAGAAAGTAACGAAAAATAGTTGAGCAATTAAGGTTATGGCGGGTAGCAATGAGACTTGATGCGCCATGACGACGGGCGTAATAAAATTGCTCTCAACCTGTTGAATGATAAAGTAGAGAATCAAGACAGCGATCGCTTTCCAAGGTTCATCTAAAAAGGCGATCGCCATTGCTGGGATTACACTCATTGTTGGGCCTAGGTTGGGAATCAAGTTAAAAAATCCCGCTAAAACCGCCAAAGCTAGTGCTGCCTTTACATGCAAAATTGATAAGCCAATCAAACTCATCAGCCCCACTACACAGATGGCAATGAAAGCGCCTGTAATCCATCCCTCCAAAGAGACTTCACATTTATCTAAAATCCCATCTACCCGTCGCCGATAAAATGAGGGAAAAAGCCGTACAAATACTTTGCGATAAGCTAGGGGATCGGCTAACATCATTCCTGTTAAAACCAACACTAGCAAAATCTTGAGAACGACTTCCAAAGAGCCAGATACAAAGGCAAAGGAGTTTCCCAACAAGCGATTGACGAAGGGCTGTACTTGTTGGATGAGGCTGTTGATATCTGGGATGTAGGGAACCAACTGGTCAGGAATACGAGTTCTCAAGGCATCAAGCCAACTATTAAAGCGCCCAAACCCTTTAGGAACCTGATAGGTTAGTTCTTGAAACTGCTGTGCAAATGGTGGGACAATCAGCCAGAAAAAACCCACAATGCCTGCGAAAAAGATAGCTACTGCTAAGAGAACGGCGAATCCACGCTTCATCCCAAAGCGTTGGAAGCGTTTTGCTAGCCGATTTAAGGTGGTGGCTAAGACAACTGCGGCAAACATGAGCAAAAGCACTTCCCGAATTTGCCACAGGATGTATAAAGAAAGAACTATGGCGATTAAGCCGATCCATTGACCGAGGTTCACAGGCTGACTCCCAACGGTTGGCGAGATGCAATTTTGTTGTAATTCAGCTAGGTTAGCTGATTTTAGTCACTTGTGCGTACATAGTTTAAGTTAATTTCTGTGCTTGGAATCGCCACAGTAGCGCGATCGCTATAATCACAATCGGCGACAATATTATAATTAGCGCGTTGGTTGCTGTCGCCGGAATTGGTACACTTGGCCCTGCATACTTAATTAATAGCGATAACAAAGCTGAGAGTAAAAGTAGTTTCAGAACCAATCCTAGTTGATTTACCATAAGGGTACGGCAGACAAATTTTTGTGGATTTACTCGAATTTGGGCTATACCGCCCAGTTTCTACAATAAACCTACGGATACAATCCTTGACAATTTTCTTTGGAAAATAGCAGAGAGGAAATGGTTTAATTATGTGCGATCGCCTACGGGGATCTTGCTACGCCTCCCATCCTTAATATGTCTGCGGCATGATTCTGGAAAAAGAACTAAGTAAAACAGTACGATTGTTCTACTATAAACTAATTAAAGATAGTATTATTAAGGACTGTTTCATAAGAAACTCCTTCTTCGCCGCCCAATATGTCAGACAAACAGCTAGCAGCATCCTTGAATGGACATCTCCCCAACCCCAGCCAGAACAGCCAGAATACCATTCGGATTCGGGGTGCTAGGCAGCATAATCTGAAAAATATTGACTTGGAATTGCCGCGCGATCGCCTAATCGTATTCACTGGCGTTTCGGGTTCTGGTAAGTCTTCCCTAGCATTTGACACGATTTTTGCTGAAGGGCAACGTCGTTACGTAGAATCCCTCAGCGCCTACGCACGGCAATTTCTCGGACAGTTGGATAAACCGGATGTGGAGGCGATTGAAGGCTTAAGTCCAGCAATTTCTATTGACCAAAAATCAACGTCTCATAACCCGCGTTCCACTGTGGGTACGGTGACGGAGATTTACGACTATTTGCGGCTGTTGTTTGGTCGGGCTGGCGAACCCCATTGTCCGATATGCGATCGCTGTATTGCACCCCAGACAATCGATGAGATGTGCGATCGCATCATGGAATTACCAGACCGGACTCGCTTCCAAATCCTAGCACCCGTTGTCCGGGGAAAAAAAGGCACACATCGTAAGCTTTTGTCAAGTCTAGCTTCCCTTGGTTTTGTCCGCGTGCGGATCAATGGCGAAATCCGCGAACTGTCAGATTCCATTGAATTGGATAAAAATTTTACTCACACCATCGAAGTGGTAATTGACCGCTTGGTGAAAAAACCTGATATTCAGGAGCGTTTGGTTGATTCCCTGTCTACATGTCTCAAACAATCGGGTGGGATTGCAGCCATTCTTGTGAGTCTGCTTGGTGACGATGGACAAGAAAAAGAAGAAGAATTAGTATTTTCGGAAAACTTTGCTTGTCCAGAACATGGCGCGGTAATGGAGGAATTATCACCGCGATTGTTCTCCTTTAACTCACCTTATGGTGCTTGTCCGCACTGTCATGGAATCGGGACTCTAAGAAGATTTGCGCCTGATTTGATTGTACCCGACTGGGAAGCGCCAGTTTATGCTGCGATCGCGCCTTGGTCAGAAAAAGATAATTCTTATTACTTAGAATTACTCTACAGTGTAGGACAGATTTATGGGTTTGAGTTACAGACAAATTGGGGCAAGCTAACAGAAGAACAGAAACAAATTATTTTGTATGGGGAAAAAGATGAACGAGCCGCAGAAGCACAGAGAAAGCAGAGTTTTAAAGGTGCTATTCCAATTTTGCAACGGCAATATGAGGGCGGTTCGGAATTAGTTAAGCAAAAATTAGAGCAGTATTTAATCGATCAGCCGTGTGAAGTTTGTCAGGGAAAACGGTTAAAACCAGAAGCTTTGGCGGTAAAGTTGGGACAATATGGAATTTTAGATTTGACTACCGTATCAATTCGAGATTGTCGAGAGAGAATTGAGAAATTTGAGTTGAGCGATCGCCAGTTACAAATTGCTGATTTAGTCTTGAGAGAAATCAAAGCCAGATTGCAATTTTTGTTAGATGTCGGTTTAGATTATCTCACCCTTGACCGTCCCGCCATGACCCTTTCAGGTGGCGAAGCCCAACGAATTCGGCTAGCAACACAGATTGGTTCTGGTTTAACAGGAGTTCTCTACGTTTTAGATGAACCGAGTATTGGTTTGCATCAACGAGATAATGGTAGATTACTCAAAACTTTAACTAAATTGCGCGATTTGGGTAATACATTAATTGTCGTTGAACACGATGAAGAAACAATTCGTGCAGCCAACTACATAGTTGATATTGGCCCTGGTGCAGGAATTCACGGCGGAAATATTGTCGCCCAAGGTGATTTTCAGGCGTTATTAGCAGCAGAAGATTCCTTGACAGGTGCGTATTTATCAGGAAGACGAGTAATTACCACACCAACAGAACGCCGAGAAGGAAATGGGCGCAGTTTGGGGATTAAAAATGCCCATCGCAACAATTTACAAAATATAGATGTAGACATTCCATTAGGTAAGCTTGTCTCCATCACTGGTGTATCTGGTTCTGGCAAATCTACCCTAATTAACGAATTACTGTACCCATCTCTGCAACACCATTTAACTAAGAAAGTTCCCTTACCGAGACATTTGGATAAAATTCAGGGATTGAATGCCATTGATAAAGCGATCGTTATCGATCAATCCCCAATTGGACGCACACCACGTTCTAACCCTGCGACTTACACAGGAATTTTTGATGCCATTCGGGATGTGTTTTCCCAAACAGTAGAAGCCAAAGCTAGGGGTTACAAACCTGGGCAATTTTCCTTCAACGTTAAAGGTGGACGTTGCGAAGCTTGTAGCGGACAGGGTGTGAATGTGATTGAAATGAACTTTCTCCCTGATGTTTACGTGCAATGCGAAATTTGTAAAAGTGCAAGATACAACCGCGAAACTTTGCAGGTGAAGTATAAAGATAAGTCGATTTCAGATGTTCTGAGAATGACAGTTGAGGAGAGTTTAGACTTTTTCCAGAATATACCCAAAGCGATCGCGCGTTTGCAAACTTTATTTGATGTCGGCTTGGGTTATGTCCAACTAGGACAACCTGCGACTACCTTATCAGGTGGTGAAGCCCAACGGGTGAAATTGGCAACCGAACTATCTCGACGCGCCACAGGTAAGACACTTTATTTAATCGATGAACCGACAACAGGGTTATCTTTTTACGATGTCCACAAATTGTTAGATGTCTTGCAACGATTGGTAGATAAAGGTAATTCAATATTAGTAATCGAACACAACTTAGATGTAATTCGTTGTTCTGACTGGGTGATAGATTTGGGGCCAGAAGGTGGCGACAAAGGGGGAGAATTGATTGCTGTGGGTACACCGGAAGAAGTTGCAAAAAATCCCAGGTCTTATACTGGGCAATATTTGCAGCAGGTTTTGAAACAGTATCCAGCGATGAAATCTTAGTCTTTTCCAAGTAGGGTGCATTAGATAAAACTAAGCATCCTATCTCTAAATTTTTTCTCTATGGCTATGAATGGGCGAGAACTGGAATTCCTTCATTCTCACATTTAAAATCGATGTTTGAGTGGTTTATTCGATACACTACCTTTGATTTTGCCACACTTGGGATGTACGGAGTTTTTTCAAACATCAAATCGGAGTCCTAAGTCAGTTGGCATAATAAAACCAAACTATGTAAATAAAGATAAACTAGGCTAGAACCCTCTTCCCTTCTGCCTCCTGCCTTATCCCAACAACAAATTTTTACGCCAACCTCCTCATATATAGCGGTTCTCATTTGGGCGCAGTAGAGTTTTGACCTCACTTCCATTCCTCTCCCCTAAGAGGCTACGGTGTACACACAAGTCTTTGAGAGTGGCTTCATAGGCTTTTGATCCCCCCAACCCCCCTTAAAAAGGGGGGGCAAAAGTCTCTTAAAGTCCCCCTTATTAAGGGGAGCCACTGCGGTCTTGGGGTTTCCCCAAGTGGAGCATGTGGCGTGGATTTAGGGGGATCTCCAACGATTTTGGGTTTGTACAAAGATGTGTGTACACCGTAGCTCGTAAGAGGAGAGAGGCTTTGAATCTTACTCCCCAACCCTAGCTCTTAAGGGGTTGGAGGTTAGCTCTGTATTGGACTGACTCAATTGCGAACAGCTATAATATGAACTTATTCTGGAATTGGAACTTTCCGATGTGTATTTACACGTAGATAAGACTCAAATCTAGAACTCTAACAAAAAATTAATAGAGAGCAAATTAATGACAGAACCTAATTCGCAAGATAAAAATAGCTTTCTTTACCCTCGTAGTCGATATTATGGTAAATTCCAGCCAGAAACTTTAGCATTTAATGCCAATCTCCAAGAATTTGCCCAAAAAATTACTTATATTTCTTGTCTAGAAACAGGGGGTAAAATATCTCCAGAAGAAGCTTACGAGCAAATGAAGATGCTTTGGAAACAGTTGAAGCATAGCAAAAAAGAACTGGCTATTGGCATAGATAAATGAAAACTAGTTTTTGGGTATATGGTATGGGCAATAACTACCAATGCCCTATACCCCATACCCAATAACCAATACACAGTTAATTAGCTTCTAGCAAAGTCCAGAAATATCCATCTGGTGCAAGGAAGGAGAAACTTGTCTCGCCAAACTCATTACTAGTGATGTCTGTAACTTTTTGTGCAGTACTTGCTTTGATGCGATCGCAATACTCCTGTATTCCCTTAACCCGATAGGTATATAAAGACATACCCAAGCTACCTGGTTGGGCTGCCTCAAAGCGCGATTCTAAATTAATAGATTCTGGGAATCGGACAATATAAAGTCTACCACTACGTGCAGCCATCAGATCGGACTTAGAAGAACGGGGATCGTCAAAAGTAGTAACAATAAACTTTTCACCAGGGTTAAGGTCAAAAATATCTCGACCGGCTGGCGAAGATTCATAGCTAGTTTCGACATCATCACGCACACGCAACAAACCTAAAACTTCCTCATAAAACTTCAGGGTTTCTTTGCTGTCATCTTGAACGATGATCCCTATATGAGTAAACTGACTAGTCTTGAGAGCCGCATTATGGTTAACTTGTCCGTAATGCGGCAGTGTATAGCCAAACCTTTGAAATAAAACCTGTCGAGTTAAAGGTTGCAATAGCAGCATTTCTCGTACACCAACTGCTGGCTCAATAAAAGGACGGCTTTTTCTCTCTTTGTTATAGATGACTTCCCAATAAGGGTTAGTGTGCCTAATAGGAAAACCTGCGGCTTTTGCATCCTCTATATGATTTAAGATACTTAATACATCTGTCGTTAAGCTTGTTGCCCAACGATTTCCCTTAATTTTCATCGATGCTATTCCCAAACCTTCATGGGTGGGATTTTGCCAAACCATCAACCGAATCAAACCATGATCTGAGTTTTGGTGGTAGAGGCGGATCGAGTGTAAAGACGAATTTACTCCATATAATTGATAGACTACATCTGCGCTTAATTCGCCTACTTGACCAATGCGATAGCCAAATTGCTCCCAATACTGAATTGCAGAAATTGGTTCCGGGATGCCAATACAGACTTCATAGATACCTTCAATCGCGCTTTGTTGTTCTTGAGTCATAACAGTTTTGGATTTTAGATTTTAGATTCGATCAAAATTACTCATTCTTCATTCCTATATGGAGCATAGGAACGAGATAAATTCTTAAGGTTCACAAAAGTATCTCAGAAAGAATCCGAAAAGCAAGAACTTTATTTTGTAGGTCATAAGCTACAAAAGTGAGTATAGAGTTCTTTTGATTTCACGTAAGTAGGTAGACGTAATTAAATATAAGATCAAACCTCACCCTCAATCCCTCTCCTTAGTAAGCCTACCTTGTACACACAAGTCTTTTAATTTCTACGTAACGTAGTGTAGGCTAATCTTTACAAGTTAATGTATTGGCATTGCAGGTTGATGTATTGGCATTGCAGGTCGATGTATTGGCATTGCAGGTCGATGTATTGGCATTGCAGGTCGATGTATTGGCATTACAGGTCGATGTATTGGCATTGCAGGTCGATGTATTGGCATTACAGGTCGATGTATTGGCATTACAGGTCGATGCATTGGCATTGCAGGTCGATGTATTCGCATTGCAGGTCGATGCATTGGCATTGCAAGCTAAAGTGTAGGGCAGCTTTAAAAAACTTGTGTGTACGCCGTAGCCTTAGTAAGGAGAGGAAAGCCGGAAGCAGGGTGAGGTTTTATATTTAATTAACTACAGCAATTACCGAATTGCAAACTCTCTTTAAAAACTCCATTGAACGACAGGCGATTTAAAGGATGAGCCTGTTGGGGTGTTTCTCTCCGGTGGACTCGATTCTTCAGTGGTGGCGGCGCTGCTGGTACAAGCAGGGGTTAAAGTCCGCGCCTACACTCTAGATTTTGGTGATGTAGGCATTCCAGAACATCCATACTCTGAACAAGTCGCTCAGTTTCTCAAAATTCCGCTTATTAAAGTTGCAGTATTTATCTTGTTCAAAGTTTTGGTTAATATAGCCGATACAGTTCAGCGCATTTAGTAAAATCATCCCGCAAATATGCAACGCCCAGTTCAGATAAGCCCAAAACCATCATATAGAGACGCGATTTATCGCGTCTTCAAAGACCAATTATTTACACCAATTTCGATTTACCGAAATTATGCAGAAATTGCAATTCAGATGTGGTGAGATCGCGCCATTGACCTAACTGTAGGTCATCTAATTTTAGGTGGCCTATACTGACTCTAACCAGCCGCAAAGTTGGAAACCCCACAGCCGCAGTCATGCGCCGGACTTGGCGATTTTTTCCCTCTGTCAAGGTCATTTCCAACCAAGCTGTCGGTACATTTTTGCGAAATCTAATCGGTGGCGTGCGCTCAGGTAGCTGTGGTTCTTTTGGTAAGAGCCTCACTTCTGCTGGTTGAGTGCGGTAATCTTGAATTTCCACACCTGTTTGCAACCTTTGTATCGCATCTATATCTGGAATTCGCTCTACTTGTACCCAATAAGTACGTTTATGACCAAAACGCGGATGAGCAAGACGATGTTGCAATTGGCCATCGTTCGTTAACAGCAGCAAACCTTCACTATCCCAGTCTAAGCGTCCTACAGGATACACATCAGGTACATCAATATAATCTTTCAGCGTGATATGTGTAGGAGCATCTTTTGTAAACTGGCTGAGAACGCCATAAGGTTTGTAAAAAATAATATATCTCATTGGGAATTGGGAATTGGGAATTGGGCATGAGATATTAGTTATTTCTCTATGTTCCCCTGCTTTTATTTTCTAACGTGACGGAACAAGGCAAAAGAAAGAAAAATTAGTAAAAAAATTTGTTACAAAGGCTTATTTTTGATGAAAACGACAAAAAACGATATCGTCAGAAATTGTGGCTTGAAATTTGCTTAAGATACACACCCAATGCTCTATGAATAATTACTTTCGCTCCAATGTTGATGCAATGGCTAGCTATGTCCCAGGTGAACAGCCTCAACGCGGGACACAGATTATCAAACTCAACAGCAATGAGAACCCCTATCCTCCTTCTCCTGCGGCATTAGCTGTGCTACAAAATATTGATGGCGAATGGTTGCGGCGGTATCCAGAACCTTTCGGTGGGGAGTTTCGGCAAGCAGCAAGTAAAGTTTTAGGAGTTCCTAGCGATTGGATTATTGTCGGAAATGGTAGTGACGAATTGTTGAGTGTGATAATTCGAGCTTGTGTAGAACCTGGGAATAAAGTAGTTTATCCGATGCCAACTTATGTGCTATATCGCACATTAACAGAAATGCAAGCTGCGGAAATTATTGAGATTCCCTACAGCAAGGACTACAGTTTACCTTTGGAAGAACTGGTTGCTGTCGATGGTTCTGTGACATTTATTGCATCGCCCAATAGTCCATCGGGGCATCTGGTAGCAACAAACGAACTGCGAAAATTAGCCAGTAAGTTATCTGGAGTTTTAGTGATTGACGAAGCTTATATAGATTTTACCGAAGAAAATGCATTGGATTTGGTAAAGGAATACGAAAATGTGATCATAATTCGCACTCTATCTAAGGGGTACTCCTTGGCTGGATTGCGTCTGGGATTTGGGGTGGCGAATCCCAAACTATTGCAGGGATTGTTTAAAGTTAAGGATAGCTATAACATTGATGCGATCGCTTGTGCAATTGGCACGGCTGCTATTACCGACCAAGCTTATAAAAATGCTTGTGTAGTAAAGATTAAAGCATCACGGACTAAGTTAGCAACAGATTTAAAACAGTTAGGTTTTCATGTTTGGGATTCCCAAGCTAACTTTTTGCTGGTACAGCCTCCACAAAGAAACGCAGAATATCTCTATCAAAAACTGAAGGAACGGGGAATTTTAATCCGTTACTTCAAGCAGTCTAGACTAGATGATAAATTGCGCATAACCGTTGGTACTGATGAACAAAATCAGGCTTTAGTAGAGGCGCTGATTTATTTGTTGAAGAATCAGGATTAGGAAGAAATAAATCTGGCTTTTCTACTTCTGAAAATTTGCTTGTTGCATGTAAGTTTGCTTTCTGAACGATGCACAGCATATATAGGATTACTATTTGATTTTTGAACTAAATTAGATATTGTAGAGTGTGTTAGAACGGAGTTCGTAACGCACTATTATCAAGGGTTTGATGTGTTACGCTGTCGCTAACACATCCTACGTATATTTTCTCCAGGGACTTCCAAATAAAAAAATACCCAAAAAACTGACGAAAAAACTCTCTCCTCCTCATTCCTCTGTGTTCTCTGTGCGGCAGTCGCTCATGGGGGAAACCCCCAAGACTGCGCTGCCTTGTCTCTGTGGTTCGTTTCATTTGGGTAATTTATTTCTTGGAAGTCCCCCAAATAAAACCGGATTCCTATATAGCGGTTCTCCTTTACGTGAGGTACACCCGTAAGGGCACGGCACTGCCGTGCCCCTACACCTCACAATATAATCTTGTACCGCATCTGAACGATGCACAGCATATATTAGGCTGTGCCAATACTTATTTTTCCAGAAATGTCCAGACTCCTTCATCCCAATCTGACTCTGTTGGAGGTGATTGTAACCAATGCTGACAACGCAACAGATGCAACATAGCTGCCTTGTCGTGGTTGTCTGCTGCTAAAACTTTGGCAAACTCGGCTCTAGCCAAGGAAAACTGGCGCTTGAGGTAATACTCGCGTCCTTTGTGATAATGCTCAATGACTTGCAATTTTTCGCTTTCAATCGGGTTGGAACGCAACCCCAGTAATTCATATATGGCTACTGGCTCATTTCTGCCTTTGACACGAATGTAATCTAGTTCCCTAGCCCAAATATTCTCTTGGCATGGTTTAAAAGTGTTATGGCTAATAATAATGTCGCAACCATATTGTTTACTGACACTTTCTAATCGAGAGCCAAGATTAACGCCATCGCCAATAGCGGTAAATTCCATCCGTTTACTAGAGCCGATATTCCCACTAATCACGATATCAGAATTAATGCCAATGCCGATCTTGATTCCAGGCTTATTATCTGTATAGCGCCGTTGATTAAATTCGTGCAGGCGAACGCGCATTTCTAAGGATGTTTGCACTGCCATCCAAGCGTGTTCTTGTAATGGTAGAGGAGAACCAAATACAGCCATAATTGCATCGCCAATGTATTTGTCAAGCGTACCTTTATGTTTAAAGACTGCCTCCACCATTGATTCAAAATATTCATTGAGCATACTTACCACTTCTTCTGCTTCCAAGTTTTCTGTCAAAGTGGTGTAGCCGCGAATATCGGAAAATAAAATCGAAACTTCTTTGCGATCGCCTCCTAGTTTAGCATCATCCAATTTCAGCAATTCTTCGGCTAATTCCTGAGTCATGTATCGGTACATGGTACTCTTGAGCCGCTTTTCATCACTGATATCTTCCATCACCACCAGCGCCCCCCGGACTTGCTCGTTGTCGCTGGCATCGGCAATTGTGTTAATGGATAAATTGATACTGTGCTGCACTGTACCAGTAGTTACGAGTGTGCGATCGGGGTAATATTGCTGGCGGCCTTTTAAATCAACTGCATGTAAAGCATCTTGATACCACTTGCTAAAGTCGCCTTCTTTGATAGCGATCGCATCAGTAACCAATTTACCTTCTAATCGGTCTTCTATCTCCAGCCCTAGCATCCGCTTGGCACTCTCATTAGCGGCGATAATTAACCCAGTTTTATCAGTGGAAACCACTCCATTAGAAAGACTACGGAGAATATCCCGTTGCATTTGTTCTTGTTGCTTGACTGTGGCAAACAACTGGGCATTTTGTAGCGCTACTCCCGCTTGAATATTAAAAGCTTCCATGAATTCTTCATCGTTGCGGTCAAAGCTAGCTTGGAAGCAGTCGGGAGCTTTGGGCCAATCAACTGGATTATAAGGTGGAAAATCACCAGTTTTCTTTTTATTTACAAGTTGGGTAACGCCAATCAGTTGTTGATCGGCGTTGAATACTGGCATACAAAGCAAGCTACAGGTGCGATAGCCATTTTGCTGGTCGAGTAGTTTGGCTGTATCAGAGTCAGAATGGTAGTACAAATCAAAGGCAATATTTAGTTTTTTGCCAGAAGCCGCTACTATACCGGCAAAGCCTTTACCTACGGGGACTCGTAATTCTTTAGTTGAACCATCATCCTGAGTGATTTTCGTCCACAATTCATGGCGATCGCGGTCTATTAACCATAGTGTACTGCGATCGGCATTCATCAGTTCTTTGGCTTCATCCATCACCCGCTTTAGGGTGTCTTCTAAGTCGAGGCTGCTTTGAGAGAGAGACTTAATCGCCTTCATTAGCGCCGCCACTGCTCTTTGTTTTTGGGTGGCGACATAAAAAGAGCGGGAGGACTCTAAAATTAGGCGAATCGAAGGGGCAAATTCTTGAAATAATTGTTCGTCAGCAGAGAGAAAACCTTTGGTATCAATGCGCTCTGCAAGGGGAGTAGCGTGATTATTCCCAGATTTTAATTTATTCAGTAATTGGACTACTGCAACTAATTGTCCATGTTCATTTAAGAGTGGCAAAGCCAACATGGTGTAGGTGCGGTAGCCAGTTCTTTTTTCTTGTTCTTGGGCAAAATGCGATCGCGGATCGTAATAAAAATCAAAAGGAATATTGATAACTTGTTTAAAAGTAGCAACTTCCCCGGCAATGCCTTTATTGGCAGGGATGCGAATTTCTAAAGAGCGATCGCCTTCCCCCTCAGCTAAAATAGACCAAAGTTCTTGTTTTTCTTCATCCAATAAAAATATCGTTGTCCGGTCTGCCCCCAGTAATTCCCCGGTCTTCAAGGTAATCGAATGCAACATTTCTTGCAGCAGCGTTTCAAACCCCTGAGAATCCAGCATTGATAGGGTTTGATGGACAATCTGTAATTTTTGCTCGACATCTTGAACGACCTGCTTAAAAGTATCCTGAGTCAGGGGAGCAAGAAAGGTAGAAAAATTTCCTTTTCTTGTGGTCAGAGCGCCCACAGGAGCAGAATTTGTTTGTAATTCGAGGTTTTCTTGGTTGTGAACACCAATCATCAAATCGGTGGTTTCCCCATAACTTGCTTGATACACTGACATAACTGGTATTTTATATAGCAGGATGAGATTTTAAATTTAAGAATGAGATGAAATTTATGTAGGTTGTGCTAAAAGCAACAATAGCTCGATATTATCCATAGTTTAATCGCTTGTTTAGCTAGCGTCATCCTGCGAATAAGGCTGGGAGTTGATTACTAAGAACTACATTTTGACTAAAACCCTTTCCCACAGACGGATACAGATGATAAATAGAGGGTCAGACCTCTCTGATTTAATCGCTCAAACAATGTTATTCACGGCTCGTAGTGAGCAGATTTCGCCCTCTCTCAGCGATACTACGCAAACAAAGTGTATGCCTTACACAAGGGGAAGAGGGAAAAATTCAAAGCCTCTCTCCTCTTCGGCTACGGTGTACACACAAGTCTGAAGTAGTTGATAAATCACGGTTTTACCCCACCCTAACCCTCCCCTTTCTAAGGGGCTACGGTGTACACACAAGTCTTTGAAAGTGGCCTCATAGGCTTTTGATCCCCCCAACCCCCCGATAAATTGGGGGGCAAAAGTCTCTTAAAATCCCCCAATTTATCGGGGGATTTTGGGTTTGTACAAAGATGTGTGTACACCGTAGCCTTTCTAAGGGGAGGGAACTAGATTTTTTTGTTTCCCCCCAATACATCGGGGGGATTAAGGGGGGTAAAACCCGGATATCAAAGTAACTCCGATTTGTGTGTACACGCTAGCCTTGTAAAGGGGAAGGAACCGGAAATCTTGTTTCCCGTTTAGCTTGCCTTCTCCATGCCAAATCCAGAGTACTTTATAAAGGGGAGGGAACCGGAAATCTTGTTTCCCCCATTTATAAGGGGGGATTAAGGGGGGTAATTCCTCTTAGGAGAGAGGTTAAAACTCTAGCTCACGCTTGTCGAGAACCACTATAACAAAGGGTTTTAACTTTAACAGAACCGTCTTGGGGCTGGAGGCGCTGACTACAAACTTTTAATTAATGCTTCGATCGCCTTTACCAATTCTTCTGGATCTACAGGTTTGGAAATATGCTGTTGAAATCCAACTGCGATCGCTTGCTGATAATCCATCTCGCCAGCATAAGCAGTTAAAGCGATCGCCGGAATTGTCCCGCCTTGCTCTGGTTTCAGGCTCCTAATCTGTCGCATCAGCATATAGCCATCCATTTCTGGCATCCCAATATCGCTAATGAGCAAATTTGGCTGAAATTGACTCAGTATAGTTAAAGCTTCAATGGCTGAGGCTACAGTTGTCACAGTTGCCCCATATTGCTCTAGCATAAAAGGTAAAAATTCTCGCATATCTGCATCATCATCCACTACGAGAATCTTTAAGCCAGACAAGGGTAAAGACTGATCTTCCACAAGTGAGGAGTTATTTCTTTCATCTTTGATTGCTTTACTTTCATTCTGTAAACATGGAAGTTTAACAGTGAAAGTTGCTCCTTGTTCTTCGCCCAGGCTTTCTGCTTGCACAGTTCCCCCATGAAGTTCTACAAGATGTCGGACGATCGCTAATCCTAAACCTAAACCGCCAAATTTTCGAGTTGTGGCTCCATCCGCTTGACGGAAATAATCAAAGACATAAGGTAAGAACTCAGGTGCAATTCCTTTCCCTGTATCAGTTACGCAGATTTGTACCTGTGAGCCAACCTGCTCTAATTTAATTTTTACCTGTCCCTCACTAGGGGTAAACTTAATCGCATTGGAAAGAATATTCCAAATGACTTGTTGCAATCGATTGGCATCACCTAAAACTAGCCCCACACCAGATTCAAGAATTGTCTGAATCTCGATGGATTTGGCCTGTGCTGATAAACGCACTGTCTCGATCGCAGCTTCAATAACTGATATCAAATTAATCCGCCCGAAGTTGAGGTTAAGTTTACCCTGAAGGATACGGGAGACATCAAGTAAATCTTCAATTAATTGGGTTTGTAACTTGGCATTGCGCTCAATGGTTTCCAGGGCGCGATCGCTTGTTGCTTGATCAAGTTTGCGACTCCGCATCAGTTTTGCCCATCCCAGAATTGGGTTGAGTGGTGTTCTCAATTCATGGGAGAGGACGGCTAAAAATTCATCTTTGATGCGGTTTGCTGATTCAGCAGCATTTCGCGCCGTTTGTTCGGCTTCGTAAAGGTGGGCGCGAGCGATCGCTTGGGCGCATTGTTGAGCAACAGCCAAGATAAACGCTTGATCTTCTCCACTAAGTAGTTGAAGTTGGGTAAATCCTAAAGTTATACCTCCAACTGCCGAACCCTCCACCATCAAGGGAATAGAAATCCAGGCATCAATGTCATATTGGGTGTAAGCTTCAGCTAGGTGAGGGTAACGAGCTATTCTATTTTGTTTCGATTCAGCCCAAGCAGGTTGTCCAGTCCGCACAACTTCGGCTAAAGGAGAAGGTGAATCAATGGGAAAATGCCGCCAAGCGTCTACCAAATCTTGGTTATAGCCAACAGTCCGCACAATTTCTAGTTCAGTTTTATTTTCATTTAGTAAGGCGACGAGGGCAGAACTAGCTCCCAAGGCAGCCATACTCTGCTCTACAATGACCTCAGATACTTGGGCTGGTGTCAGCGATTCGGAAAGGGCAGCTGTGATCGATTGGAGACGGGCAATGCGCTCTAAGGCTTGCTCTGCCGTCTTTTGGGCTTGCTGCGCTTCTTGGTAAAGGCGGGCATTATCGATGGCGATCGCTGCTCGATGGGCAACATCTTCAGCTAGTAACAAGTCAGCCGGGCTGTAACGACGTTCTGATTCCGATGTAAAAAAGGAAATTGCCCCAAAAATTTTTTCCCGTGCTATCAAGGGAAGAATTATACAGGACTTTAAACCAATTTCACGTATGATTCTTAGATGTTCTGCATCTGGAATGCCTGCTGCTAGAAGTGCATCTGAAATTTCAGTTACCATTTCAGGAATTCCTGTACGCAGTACTTTCGGCACACCATGAGGTTCATCCAACTTTCTAGGATAATAATGATGAAGTTGCCAACCAAGTTTAACTTTCTCTGGATCTCGGTGGGCAACTGCTACCCGATTAATTGATTGGTTGTCTTGTAGCAAATCGACGCTGCACCAATCGGCGAAATAAGGCACAGCCAGGTTTGCCACACTTGCTAGCGTGCTTTCATAATTGAGGGAAGCTGCGAGGGTTGCACTGACTTGAGCCAAAAACGCTGCTCGTTGCCGATCGGCTTCTGCTTCTAGACGGGCGGTTTGCTCTTGAATTAGCTGGATACGTTCGGCTTCAGCTTGTTTGCGCTCGGTGATATCAAGTACAACGCCACTCATGTGTGTCGCTTTACCTGCTTCGTTGAAAAAGGCTTTTCCTCGACAGGCTAGGTAGCGAATACTGCTGTCATCTCGAATAATTCGATATTCTAAATCATGCTCTACGCCTTCGTTAATGGCTCGGCTCAACGATTGAGCGAGTAATGGGCTATCATCTGGATGCAGACGAGCTAAAATTGCTTCAGCAGTGCCACCAAAAGTTTCAGGTGTTAACCCAAATAGTTGATAAATCTGCTCATCCCAGTCAAAAAGATTATTTGCGATATCCCAACTCCAAATACCGATTTTGCCAGACTTCAACGCCAAGTTTAGTTGTTCTTGGCTGTTCTCTAAACCTTGATAAAGACGAGCATTTTCTAGAGAAATAGCAATTTGAACTGTCAAAATCTTCAGTACAGAAAGTTTTTCCTGCGTAAAAGCACTGGGGATAAGATTATTTTCTAAGTATAGAATACCAAGTAATTTCGACTGGCGTGCGATCGCTAAACAAAGTACAGATTTAGGTTGTTTTTGGATTACATACTCATCTTCCGAAAACAAATTTTGCTCAGTTGCATTATGCAAAATCACTGTTTCTTGAGTTCTTTGAACATAATTCAGTATTGATTGCGGAATAAGTTGTGAAATCTCGCTTTCAAATATGGGTTGAGAAACATTGAGTTTTTCAGCCTGGGAATTAACTTTAGCTTCTACTTCAATAACCAGATTTTGCTCGTGTTCAAGCAATAAGTAACCAATTTCTCCCCCTGCTTGCTCGATGACAATTTGCATTAATGTCTTCAACAACTGCGAAAAAACAATTTCACTCGATATGCTTTGAGAGGCTTTGACTACTGATAAAAAGTCTAAATGCTCGCCTGTGGTAATAAATGTTCCATTAGAAATAAGCTGTTGTTGTGGCAATAACTGAGGATAGGATTCTTCGAGGTGCTTAACTTTAGCAGATGCCTCCCAGCGCAGATATCCATTTTTAGCTTCTTGTAAATAGGTTTTGGCAATTAACGCAAACTCTCGCTCAAAGTAAAATTTAGCAACTAGCTCATTAGCTAAAGCTTCATATTGCACAAATCCCTGTTCACGGGCTGAAGCGATTGATTGCTCATATAGACGCATTGATTCCAAATCTCGACCTTGAATTCGAGCTATTTCAGCAGCTACTAATAAAGACTTGTGTGAGAAGTTTTCAGGGCAGTGTTCAGCCCAGTATTGTAATTTCTGCTGATGGGATGCTAGGATTTGCAAAAAATCTTCTTGTTCTTGACAAGATACTGTTGGATAAAGAGCCGTTAGAGTCAATGAGTAATATAAAACATAATCTGTTTCAATGGGTAATGCCAGTGTTTCAACTGGAAAGGTGGATAACTTTAATGCACAATTTAGCGCTTCTATATACTGCCTATAGGTAAAAAAGATAATTAATTTAATAATGTGATAAAAAATAATTCCACTGACAAAACCTGCATCTGTAATAATAGATAAAGCGTGTGATTCATCAAAGTTATCATCACTTAAAGTCAGATTGTGATGAGTTAATCCGCGCAGATTCATCAGTAGCATTTGCTGTAATCTGATTGTCTGATAGACAGCCTCATGTTTAGACTGGCGAGCGAATGCGATGTATTTTTCTAAAGATTTGTATGTTTCTGTAAGTGGATAGCCTAACTGAATAATTTGCCACGCTCCTTGATAAGCATTGTAGTTTGCCATCGTCACATCACCTGCTTCCACACAGCCGATAAATCCCCGTTCTAAAAAAGGAATATCAGTAGAAATATGGTTACGCCAAACGTTAATATGACTTCCATGAATGTGCAAAACAACTCCTCTAAGTTTCAAGTCCTGCAACTTTTCATTTAATTGAATTGTCATCTCAGAAAATGCGTAACCTGTAGGAATATCATGGAATATGGAAACTAACAACATGGCAAACATGCTGTAAGCAAAACAAGAATCTTCTGTATTACCAAATTTAAGCGAGTAGTTAACTGCTTTAAGTACGACTAAAGGGAAGATTTCTGGTCTACCGAGATAAGTAGGTGGCCCCAAAGTTGTCAACAGACTAATTACTGTTTTAATATTGGAGTCTTGAATAACTTGAGCATCAATTAAATCGGATATTTGTCTATTACCCAAATTTATTAATATCTGATTTTTTTCAATTGCGATCGCAGCTTGCACTTCTTCATTTGTATCAGGGAATATCACCCCAAAAAGTTTTAAGGCTTCTAACCCCAACCTGAACGCCTCTTCATACCTACCTGCAACTTGGTAGAGTCGAATTTGCAGCATGTAAATGTTAGATTTATCTACATGAGATTCTATTTTGAGCAATAGTAATTCAAATAAATATTCTGCTTGTTCTAAATTTCCTGTTAAAAATTCACACTCAGCTAGTTCTTTAAATAAAGTAAATGTTTGTTCATATTTTTCAGTCCAGGCATTCTCAGCTAAAAGATTCATAGCAACCCTAAAAAATATTTTAGCAGGGGTGTAGGCTGTAGATACTTTTGCCTTCTTACCAGCGATTAAATTCAATTGCAATAGTTGGTCTTTTTCTGCCTGTTCAATAATTAGATTCACTGCCAGATTGAGTTGATTGACTAAATCAAAAATTTGCTCGTTTATTTGTTCAGAACTAGCATTTTTCAGCAAAAGTCTTCCAATCGTCAGGTGGACTGCTGACTTTAATTCCTCGGCAATTAAGGCATAAGCAGCTTGTTGAACTCGGTCGTGATAAAAGCGATAATTTTTATGGGTACTTTCATCTGACTCTATAGGGATAATTAATCCTCTTAAAATTGCTTCAACAAGGGCATTAGCTGTTTCTTCAATAGATTGTTCGCTAACTACTGCTAAAACTTCTAAATCAAACCGATTACCAATGCATGAAGCTAATTTAAGCACCTGTTGAGTTGCGAATGGTAGTTTTTGCATCCGTCCAACCATCAAATTAACAATATTATCTGTAATACCTTGGGCTTTAATCTGAGCTAGATCCCATTGCCAAAATTGATGTTGCGAGTTAAAGTTTAACAGGTTTTCTTGATGCAGTGTTTTCAGAAACTCATTGACAAAAAAAGGATTTCCGTCAGTTTTTTGAATAATCAATTTAGCCAGAGCTTCTACTCGTTCTGCTGAACTATGCAAGGTATCAGCAATCAGCTGACTTATATAAATAATATTTAACGGATTCAGGATAATTTCAGTTATTATTTCTCCATACTGATGAACCTTCTCTATCATCAAACTAAAGGGATGCACAACATCTACTTCATTATCTCGATAGGCTAAAATGAAGCAGAGGTACTGGATGCTAGACCCAGTGATTACAGTTTGAATTAAATTTAAAGTAGCGCTATCTGCCCACTGCATATCATCCAAAAAAACAGTGAGTGGATGCTCTTTTTGAGCAAAGACGCTGATAAAATTCTGAAACACTAAATTAAATCTGTTTTGAGATTCTACAGGCCCTAATTCTGGTATATGTGGCTGTTCTCCAACAATTAATTCAACTTCTGGAATTACATCTGCGATTAATTTACCATTGTTTCCTAAAGCTGCTTGTATTCGTTTTTTCCAATTGGCAAGTTGTTCTTCAGGCTGCGTTAAAATTTGTCTAACAAGTGTTTTAAAAGCTTGAACAATTGTGGAGTAAGGAATATCTCGCTTATACTGATCGAATTTACCACATATAAAAACGCCACGTGCTTTGACAATAGGTTTGTGAATCTCCTTCACAAGAAAAGATTTTCCAACTCCAGCATAGCCAGAGACGAGGACGATTTCTGGTTTTCCTTGGGTAACAACTCGCTCGAATGCTTTGAGAAGTTTGGTAATCTCTTGTTCTCGTCCATACAATTTTTGAGGAATTTGGAAGCGTTCTGAGATATCTCGCTTACCCAAAACAAAGGATTGAATTTCTCCGGTTGTCTCCAATTGTTTTAAACACTGTTCCAGATCAAATTGCAAACCTAAAGTACTCTGATATCTCTGTTCTGCAACCTTAGACAGCAATTTTATAATGATGTCACAGAGAATTTGGGGAATATCAGAGTTAAGCTTTTTCAGAGACGGCGGAGATTGGGCAATATGACAATGCACCCACTCTAAGGGGTCTTGACCTTGAAATGGTAGCTCACCTGTGAGCATTTCATAAAAGGTAATTCCTAGTGAATACAAATCGCTGCGATGGTCAATTCCTCGATTCATTCGCCCGGTTTGCTCCGGTGATATATATGGTAGACTGCCCTCAATGCGGCTAGAACTGCTAACTATTTGCTGCTGATATGGAATAAAGGCAGCAATTCCAAAATCGGCAATTTTAACCTGATTAGTTTCGAGATTAACTAAGATATTTTGTGGCTTAATATCTTTGTGGACAATGTGATAAGTGTGAATTTGTGCGAGTTTGCTGGTGATTTCAATAGCAATCTTGAGAAACGAAATAGGCTGTTGAAATTGGTCTAGCAACTCGTCGAGCGATCGCGCCTGAAAATCCTCCATGATTAAATAAGGGATTCCCTGATGCATCTCTAAGGCGTAAATTTTGACTGCGGCGGCGATATTTAACCTTTGAGCGATCGCATACTCATGTTTGAATTGTTCGATATTATTGGGTGTACACTGTTCTGGACGCAACCCTTTAATAATTACCGGACGCTGGTCTTCAACCTTAATTCCACGGTATATGACTGCTTTTACCCCTGCTTTTAACAAAGTAACAATTTTAAATCCGGGTAATGCAATCATCATGCTAAATGCTCCAGCCGTGCTTCTTCCGAGGTAATTCGAGCTTAATTGTATTTTAGATACATTTCCTTGGACAGATGAAATTTAGATAATATCAGCTTTGGATAATCACTTCTGCTGACTCTACAGACAAAAATAAGCTACAATTCAAGCAGAGTAAGCATTTCCCGCTCATTAACTCCCCATGTTTGATAACCTGCAAACCCAAATTTACCAGTTAGAACAATTTGCCAACAGCCTCGTTTCTAACCAACTGACACACCTGAGCGTGGTGAGCGTTGCTATCATCTTTGCGGCTGGCTTGCTCACCAGTCTTACACCGTGTATGCTTTCGATGCTGCCTATTACTATTGGTTACATCGGTGGTTATGAAGCCAAAAACCGCTTGCAAGCAGCTGCCCAATCAACTTGGTTTGCTTTAGGATTAGCAACTACATTAGCAGGAATGGGTATCGTAGCAGCTTTTGTGGGCAAAGTCTACGGTCAAGTGGGAATTGGTTTACCAATTATTGTCAGCATTATCGCCATTCTTATGGGGCTGAACTTACTAGAAGCACTACCTCTGCAATTTCCATCCTTGGGCGAAACGAATTGGATTTCGCAAGATTTACCAGCAGGATTGCGTTCTTATTTGCTGGGGCTGACTTTTGGCTTAGTGGCATCTCCTTGTAGCACGCCTGTTTTAGCCAGCTTACTCGGTTGGATTGCCAATACACAAGACTTAATTTTAGGCGCTGTTTTACTACTTTCTTACACAGCCGGGTATGTAGCACCATTAATTTTGGCAGGTACTTTTACAGCTTCAATTAAAAGATTACTAGAATTGCGTCGCTGGTCTGGTTGGATTAACCCAGTTAGCGGGGCGCTGTTGGTAGGATTCGGTGTGTTTTCCTTAATTTCTCGGATTCCCCTCAGCAGTTTTTAATATCAATACTTTTGTTAAATTTTACACCTAATGACTTTAGAAGATTCCGCATCCAAAGAATTAAAATGGTGGGCAATACCTGGGCAGTTCTTACGGCAAGAGCTTTTGCCCGTACTGACCGATTTACGATTAGCGATCGCACTACTGCTATTGATTGCAATCTTTAGCTCCACCGGTACTGTAATCGAGCAAGGTCAGTCACCCGCATTTTATCAGAGCAACTACCCAGAACATCCCGCTTTATTTGGCTTCCTAACTTGGAAGGTAATTCAAGTAGTTGGGTTAGACCATGTATATCGTACTTGGTGGTTTCTAGCATTACTCATCTTATTTGGCACTAGCTTAACTGCTTGTTCTTTTACCCGTCAGTTACCAGCCTTAAAAGCTGCCCAGCGCTGGAAATATTACGAAGAACCACGGCAATTTCAAAAATTAGCTTTAAGTGCAGAACTAGATAATGGTTCCCTGAATTCCCTCAGCGAAATATTACAGAAACGCCGCTATAAAATTTTTCCTGATTCAGAAAAAGATAATATTCTTTACGCTCGTAAGGGAATAGTCGGACGTATCGGCCCAATTATCGTTCATATTGGCATCATCGCTATTCTGCTAGGGGGAATTTGGGGGACGATGACTGGGTTTATGGCCCAGGAAATGGTTGCTAGTGGCGATACATTTCAAGTGACAAATATTGTAGATGCTGGCCCAATAGCCGCCCAAGTCTCTAAAGATTGGTCTGTGCGCGTCAATCGTTTTTGGATTGACTACACTCCATCTGGTGGCATCGATCAATTTTATTCCGATATGTCTGTCTTAAATCAGCAGGGAGAGGAAATAGATCGCAAGAAGATTTTTGTCAACGAGCCTCTGCACTATCGTGGCATAACCTTCTACCAAACTGATTGGGGAATCGCAGGTGTTCGCGTCCAATTTAACAACAGCCCGATTTTTCAGCTACCAATGGCGCAATTGGACACTAAGGGTAACGGGCGCATTTGGGGAACGTGGGTTCCGACTAAACCAGATTTGAGTGAGGGTGTCTCTTTGCTAGCCAAAGACTTGCAAGGGATGGTATTAATTTATGATGTCACAGGCAAACTCGTTGATACTGTGCGTGCTGGGATGTCTACCCAAGTCAATGGTGTGAAGTTGAAAATTTTGGATGTTGTTGGTAGCACTGGCTTACAAATTAAAGCCGATCCAGGCATACCAATTGTTTACTCAGGATTTGGCTTACTAATGCTGGGTGTGGTGATGAGTTACTTTTCTCATTCGCAAATCTGGGCATTGCAAAAAGGCGATCGCTTATATGTTGGTGGCAAAACTAATCGCGCCCAAGTTGCTTTTGAACAAGAGGTTTTAGAGATTTTGGATCGGCTGAGTTCACAGCCAAAAGGTGAGGAAAAAGAGACGGCGATTGAAGTTTAAACGCAAAGTTAGGGACTTCCAACAAATAAATTACCCAATCTTGTGGGTTGGGCATCTTGCCATAGGTGTCAAGTTGACGTGAAACACTTGTAAAAACTGAATATTGAGTTCACTCACTACTCATTACGATCCGCGTTACCCCACCCTAACCCTCCCCGATATATTGGGGAGGGAGCCGGATTTCCTGTTTCCCCCCTTTATAAGGGGGGATTAAGGGGGGTAAAACGGCTGTGGGACAAAGCTTTGAGCTTAAGTTGACACCAGTGGCATATTGCCCACCCCACAAAAAGTAGTTGAGTATTTTTTATTTGCAAGTCTCTTAGAAACTTCCAAATAAAAAAATATTCCAAAACTGACGCAAAAATCCTCTTAATCTCTCCTCCCTCTGTGTTCTCTGCGCGGCAGTCGCTCATGGGGGAAACCCCCAAGACTGCGCTGCCTTGTCTCTGTGGTTCGTTTTTTGGAATAATTTATTCCTTGGAAATCCCTTATAAAATAATTTATCCCACAGGGCAATAGCTTTGTCGCGATCGCGCCCTAGAATTAGACACTGTTCATACCTAAACACAACATTTATTTTCCTGAAACAGTCGATAATGTAAATAAATGTAAAAAATTCTCAGGCAGGATAAAAGCATCTATGCGTGTAATTTTAATGACCGGTAAAGGCGGCGTGGGGAAAACTTCCGTTGCTGCTGCAACTGGACTCCGTTGTGCGGAACTAGGCTATCAGACATTGGTTTTAAGTACAGATCCGGCTCATTCCCTAGCAGACAGTTTTGATCTCGAGCTGGGACACGCACCCCAAAAAATTCGCCCAAATCTGTGGGGTGCAGAATTGGATGCGTTACAAGAACTAGAGGGAAATTGGGGTGCTGTAAAACGTTACATTACCCAAGTTTTACAGGCGAGGGGTTTAGACGGCGTACAGGCGGAAGAATTGGCAATTTTACCAGGCATGGATGAGATTTTTGGCTTGGTAAGGATGAAACGCCATTACGATGAAGGCGAGTTTGATGTTTTAATTATCGACTCAGCCCCCACCGGCACTGCATTGCGCTTACTGAGTCTACCTGAAGTCGGTGGCTGGTATATGCGCCGTTTTTACAAACCATTTCAAAACATATCGGTGGCACTTCGCCCTCTAGTTGAACCTTTTTTTAGACCAATTGCTGGTTTTTCGTTACCAGATAAAGAGGTGATGGATGCCCCTTATGAATTTTATGAACAAATTGAGGCTCTGGAAAAAGTATTAACAGACAATACTCAAACCTCTGTGCGTCTAGTTACTAATCCCGAAAAGATGGTGATTAAAGAGTCTCTGCGGGCCCATGCTTATCTGAGTTTGTATAATGTTGCAACAGATTTAGTTGTAGCTAATCGAATTATTCCCCGCGAAGTCGAAGACCCATTTTTCCAACGTTGGAAAGAAAGTCAGGAGCAATATCGCCAGGAAATTCATGATAATTTCCACCCTCTACCTGTTAAGGAAGTTCCACTTTTTTCTGAAGAAATGTGTGGATTAGCTGCATTAGAACGCCTGAAGGAAACCCTCTACAAAGATGAAGATCCAACTCAGGTTTATTATAAAGAAACGACCATGAGAGTCGTACAAGAGCAAAACCAATACAGCTTAGAACTTTATTTACCTGGTATTCCGAAAAGCCAAGTTCAACTAAGTAAGAATGGAGACGAATTAAGCATTACGATCGGCAACCATCGTCGTAACTTAGTTTTACCACAAGCCTTAGCAGCACTACAACCAGGAGGCGCAAAGATGGAAGATGATTATCTGAAAATCCGCTTTACTGACAATATAAGAGTTTAAGTTTGTTGCTACGGCAATTTTCGAGAATAACTCAAAACTTAAAAGCAAGAATATTTTCTTGTAGCTACTACAGACGCAACTTTTTAGCGTCTGTTTTTGTGATGTTTTGATGAAAATTTATCAAAGGTAAATAAATATTTTTATTAATGATTTGCCCGTAGTTTTACTGAAGACAAATTGATTAAATAAATTTCAAAATGGCTTTAGATTTAATTATGCCATTTTGCAAATTATTAATTGATTTTGCTATAAGCAATGACCTCCAACCCTGAACAAGAATTATCTTTATATCGCCATGAAGAAAGTTTACTACGCCGGATTACAAACCGTATCCGACGAAGCTTAGAGTTAGAAGAAATTATCACAGCAACAACGGCAGAAGTGCGATCGCTATTACAAACTGACCGAGTGATGATTTACAAATTTCATGCCGATGGCAGTGGCCAGGTAATTGCTGAGTCGATTTACAACAATGGTTTGCCGTCATTATTGGGGCTGAATTTCCCGGCGGACGATATTCCACTCAGCGCCCGTGAGCTATTTATTAAATCACGGGTGCGTTCTGTTGTAAATGTTGATACTGAAGAAATTGGTCAAATTCACCTGCGTGACTTGGACAATGGAGAAACTATATCAGAGGAAATCCGTTACCGCTCTGTAGATTCCTGCCATATTGAATATTTGAAGGCAATGGGGGTAAAGTCTTCTGTAATAGCGCCGATTCTCTATCAAGATCAACTCTGGGGACTACTGGTGTCTCATAATTCCCAAGCGCGTTTGATTTCAGAATATGAACTAGAAGCATTACAAATGGTGGTAGATCAACTCTCAGTAGCGATCGCTCAAAGTTCTCTCCTGACTCAAGTCCGCAAAACAGCCGAACGGGAAACTATTATAAATCACATTGCTACTCTGCTGCATTCACTACCCACAATTGTATTACAACCAGCCCTAGAAGCGGCTGTTGCAGCCTTCAATGGTGTTGGTGGCAGGCTTTGCATTAGAAATGAAGCTTTTGATTTCCATAATGGCAACGTCACTACCTTAACAGAATGCTTAATACCAGGAAATACTTGTATCAAGCTTTATATCTGTGGACAGCAACCTGTGATGCCAGAACAAACTATATATCCGCTCATAGAGCAGTATAGTATCTGGCAAGAACACTATAAGTCTAGTAACTACGATGTTTGGGCGATTTCAGATATATACAATACCCCTGACTTGCGAAGTTTACAAGTTGCTTTTCAACCAACTAAAATTCGTAGCATATTGATAATTCCACTCTTGTATCGTCAGCACTTGCTGGGCTACTTAAGTATTTTCCGCAACGAAGTAGATACAGAGACTTTATGGGCGGGACAGTATGAGAGCGATCGCAGACAACTGTACCCCCGGCGATCCTTTGAGGTTTGGCGCGAATCTAAAAAAGCACAAGCTCAAAAATGGACGGTTGAAGAGATTGAACTGGCTAGAAACCTCGGTAAACACTTTGCTTCCGCAGTTCAGCAATATGAACTACAGCAACAAGTACAAGTCTTCAATGAAAACTTAGAAAAACAAGTTAAAAGACGCACAGTTGAGTTACAACGCACATCTGAACAACAACAGGCTGTGTTTAAAGTTATTGCCGAGATTCGAGAATCGCTGGACACAGATACTATTTTTCAAACCACAACTAAAGAAGTTTGTCAATTAATCAAAGCTGATCGCGTTTCCGTTTATCGTTTCGATTCTAATTGGGGTGGTCAATTTGTCGGTGATTTCGAGGCTGCTAGTCCATACTGGTCGAATGAGTCCGAATTAGGTATTAATACAATTTGGAATGACACCTACTTACAAGATACACAGGGAGGACGCTACCGCAACAATGAAACATTTGCAGTCGATGACATCTACAAAATGGGATTTGCTCAGTGTCATATCGACAATCTAGAGCAGTTTCAAATTCATGCTTTTGTGCTTGCGCCAATCTTTGTTGGGCAAAAACTTTGGGGTTTACTGGCAACTTATCAACATACTGGCCCCCGACAATGGAAAGCCTCTGAAGTCAACTTTCTCAGTCAGATTGCTGCCCAAATGGGAGTAGCACTCCAGCAAGCTGAATTACTCACTCAGACACGAGAACAGACGTTAGATTTGCAACAAGCAGCAGAACAACAACGGGTATTGTTTGAAGTTGTGGCAAAAGTTAGGGAATCTCTCGATCTAGATGCAATTTTTCAGACAACCACCCAAGAAATCTGTAAATCACTCCAAGCCGATCGAGTTGCAGTTTACCGTTTCCAGGCTGATTGGAGTGGTGAATATATTGCCGAGTTTGTGGGTGATGGCTGGTTAAAGCTAGTAGGTTCTGACACTAAGACAGTTTGGCAAGATAGCTATTTGCAAGAAACCCAAGGTGGGCGATATCGTCATAACGAAACCTTTGCAGTTAATGATATTTATCAAGTTGGACATTCTCAATGTCACGTTGCAGCTCTAGAGCAAATTCAAGCAAGGGCTTATGCGATCGCACCTATATTTATTGGTCAGCAGCTATGGGGCTTACTAGCAGCTTATCAGAACTCTGCACCCCGTCATTGGGAAGCCTCGGAAATTAAGTTTATTACTCAAATTGCTAATCAGCTTGGAGTTGCACTTCAACAAGCCCAATTGCATAATCAGACCAAAGAACAGACACAAAAACTGGCTCAAGCTTTGCATGATTTACAGCAAACTCAAACCCAACTGATCCAAACTGAGAAAATGTCCTCATTAGGCCAACTCGTAGCTGGTGTTGCTCACGAAATTAATAATCCCGTCAACTTCATTTATGGCAACATCAATCATGTCAATGATTACGCCCAAGATTTACTTAGTATACTAGACCTCTATTTGCAAAATTGTCCTAACCCTAGCCCTGAGATTAGCGATCGCGCTTTCGAGATAGACTTAGAATTCCTGATCGAGGATTTGCCCAAAACTCTATCTTCCATGAAAATTGGCATCGATCGCATCCGGCAGATAGTCTTGGGTTTACGAAATTTCTCCCGCCTTGATGAGGCAGAAATGAAGCCGGTTGATATTCATGAGGGCATTGATAGCACCTTACTAATTTTGCAGCATCGCTTGAAAGCAAAACCGGAAAGTCCGGCTATTAAATTAGTCAAAGAATACAGTCAGCTTCCCTTAGTAGAGTGCTATGCCGGGCCACTGAATCAGGTATTTATGAATGTTTTAAGCAATGCGATCGATGCTCTAGAAGATTATAAAGTGTCTACATCAAAACCTCATAGCAGTCAGATTACCATCCGCACTGCGATCGCAGAGATGGAAGGGAATGTTAAAAGCATAGTTATTCGCATTGCGGACAATGGCACAGGAATACCCGAAACCCTAAAGGCAAGAATCTGCGACCCCTTTTTCACTACTAAACCAGTGGGAAAAGGCACTGGCTTGGGGTTATCAATTAGTTACCAGATTGTCGTAGATAAACATGGTGGTGTGTTTAAATGTGATTCTCAGCCAGGGTTAGGTACAGAATTTTGGATTGAAATCCCCATTAAACAAATCACTAAATCGTAGAAATAAAACCTTGCTGCGGCTGTTGCTTTCCAATCTGTTAAGTAGGTAGGCGTAATTAAATATAAGAACCTCACCCTCAATCCCTCTCCTTAGTAAGGCTACGGTGTACACACAAGTCTAATTACCCCCCTTGGAAAGGTGGGAAACAAGAGAATTTCTTTCCCTCCCCTTTCTAAGGGGAGGGTTAGGGTGGGGTAATTCAAGGACTGGTAGTGATTCGATAACTTGTGTATACACCGTAGCCTTACTAAGCAGAGGGAAGCCGGAGGCAAGGTGAGGTTTTATATTTAATTTGACCCACTTACTTACAAAAAAAGGCAGAGGGCAGGAGGCAGAAGATTGACATATTAACTACACAGCATTGACGTAAATATAATTAAACCTTTTGTGGAACCAGGAAGTCTAAATAATGTAGACTTCTTTGATTGACTCATTCACAAATATGATTAAGCATCAAATTCGTTCGATTAGTATCTTCACGGGGCTAGTAGCAGTAGTTCTAGGTAACAGTCTATTGACGACTTCAGGATCTGCGTATGCTGACTTGCCAGGAAAGCATCCTTATTATCTACACGCGCTCACTGATTTACGTACTGCACGCTGGCTGCTGGAACATCGCCCAGGCGATGCTGCTGTTAGTGGCCAGGAAGATGTTGCTATTCGCCAGATAGATTACACTATTAACGACATTAAGAAGGCATCTCTTGATGATGGCAAAGATATCAACAATCATCCAAATATCGATGTCCCCAATAATCATCCTGGACGGTTACACAAGGCAGAGGAAATATTGAACAAAGTGCATTCTGATGTGAAGCGTGAGGAAGATAATCGATCTACACGTGGCTTACAACATCGCTCTCTTCAGCATATTGATGCTGCACTCAAAGCAACTAAGCGTGCCATTTACGATATTGAACATCATAGATAGAGACTCAATGGGTGAGTAAGACTTCGCCTCTTATAGCTAATTTCCTCCTTTTTAAAGAGGTTTAGGTAGGCTCAAATCTTAACCCAAAGGTAAAGGATTTTTTAAGTTTATCGAAAAATGCAGAGAGCAGGAGGCAGGAGGAAACTGACTTCTGCCCTTTCCTCTGCTTCCTTCAAACCATTTTTTTAACTTCTAAGTTGCACAGGCATAGCTAAATAGGTCATTTTTAAACCACCCAATGGTGTAAAAATCACTGGAGTTAGGCTTTGATTCAAATGCATTTGAATTTCGGAAGATGGTAACTCTTTCAAACCTTCCATCAAATATTTAATGTTAAAAGCAATTTCAATATTTTCTCCAGAAATTTGTGCTGGCATTGACTCTCTACCACTGCCCACATCTTGAGCTTCGCAAGATAAGGTAATTTCTTGAGCTTCGCTATCAATACTGACCTTGACAATATTATTTTTTTGATCGGCTAGCACCGCAATTCGTTCTAAAGTGCTGACAAATTGTCGCCGTTCAATTGTCACTTGTCGTTCAAATTGGCGCGGGATTAATTGTCGATAAGCAGGATATTGCCCTTCTAATGTGCGACTAGTCAGGCGTTGATTTTGCCATGCAAACACAACTTGACCTTGATCGAAATATAAAGCTACAGATTCATCTGATGAGGCGCTATGAGCTAGCATTCGTTGGAGTTCGCGTAATGCTCTCGCTGGTACTGTCACCTCTAGTTGACTAGTTCCACCTAAAGGACGTTCGTTACTAGTTTCTACCACTGCGAGGCGATGTCCATCGGTAGCTGCAAATTCTAGGGTATCTTGTTTAACTGTTAAATGGACTCCCGTCAGTACTTGCTTGGTTTCATCACCACTCGTAGCAAATAATGAACCCCGTAATCCCTCAATTAATGCGGCGGTGGTGAGATGGATTACTTCGGTATTTTCAATTACAGGTAGTTCGGGAAATTCTTCCGGCCCCATTGCTCGGACTTGGTAATGTCCACTCTTGGGTGTAAGTGTGACTATTATACCTTCTCCACTGGATGTTGCACCGATGAGGGCTGATTCATCGTCGAGAGTGATTTCGCCTTCTGCAAGACGAGAGGTGATATCTACAAGTAACTTAGCAGGAAGTGCGATCGCACCACTTTGCCATACATCTGCGTTAAAGCTGGTACGGATTCCCAAGCTGAGATCGAAGGCTGTTAAGCTGACTTGGTTAGTTTCGGCATCCGCTTGTAACAGCACATTGGCTAGTACTGGATGAGTTGGTCGTGAAGGTACTGCACGACTGACGAGTGAGAGGTTTGTACTGAGATCGCTTTGCGAGCAAACTAATTTCATAAGTCAGATTCAGCTAGTGAAGGATATGGTAACATCCTTATTGTTAATAGGCGATCGCTCTTACGCTTCAGACTTGTAAAAACTTAAACGATTGCACCTAATGTTGCTTTATCTATAAGAAACGCTTAAGTATTTTTTGCAAACATATAAGCAATTGCTGCTAATCATTCATACTTGCCAACAATCAAGCTTCTATGTATAAGAAACGCTTAAGTATTTCTTGCAAATATATAAGCAATTGCTGCTAATCATTCATACTTTGCAACAATTAAGCCTCTATGTATAAGAAACACTTAAATCAGTGCAGCAATTATCGCAATAATTTTATAGGTTTATTTATTACTTAAATTTCAAAATAATTTAAGTGAAATTAACTATAGGTTTAGAGATGCGATCTCTACGATAGGCTACGCCTACGCAACTGATTTTGTTATATTTTCTGATGACAAGTAAAGGATTTTTTGTATAAAACAGTACTATTACTTTACAGAGAGAGATGAATGATGGCACGTCGTAAAAGAAATTCTAACGTTTTAGAAAAAGCCGATCGCCGCATTGAAAGTTTACAATCTATCAGTGTACAACTAGACTTTGGTGAGGGACTGACTATACAAGCTTACAATGCAACAATTAACGATCTACGATCTAAGCTTGCTGCCTACAACACTGCTTTATCTTCCATTGACAAACTCACAGATGATGTGAAGAGTGCAGAACAGATTGTAATAACAATGTCAGAAAAAATGTTACTAGGAGTTGCCAGCCGTTACGGTAAAACCAGCCAGGAATACGAGATGGCGGGTGGTGCGCGACGAGGTAATACTAAGAAGAAGCAAGGCACATCAAGTAATTCCAAACTTACCAATTCTTTAGCAACCAATTCTGTTAAGGTTTCTTCTGTAAATGGATCTACAAATGGGGCATCGGCTGCGATCGAAAGTTAGAGACTTCCAATTAAAAAAATATCCAAATTGTAGGGACACGGCATCCGCCACTGGTGTCAACTTAAGCTTAAAGCTTTGTCCCACAGCCGTTTTACCCCCCTTAATCCCCCCTTATAAAGGGGGGAAACAAGAAATCTGGTTCCCTCCCCTTTATAAGGCTACCGTGTATACACAAATCTTCTAGAGTTGCTTCATAGGCTTTTGATCCCCCCAACCCCCCTTATTAAGGGGGGCAAAAGTCTCTTAAAGTCCCCCTTAAAAAGGGGGGCAAAAGTCTCTTAAAGTCCCCCTTATTAAGGGGGATTTAGGGGGATCTCCAACGATTTTTGGTTTGTACAGACTTGTGTGTACACCGTAGCTTTATAAGGGGAGGGTTAGGGTGGGGTAACGCGGATCGTAAGGAGTAGTGAGTGAACTCAATATTCAGTTTTTACAAAGGTTTCACGTTAACTTGACACCCATGCTTCCAGTCGCCCGGTGTAGTAGGCAAACATACTATAATTTGTGAAAAGCCAAATTTATCCTACTCCTAAAGACGCAAGAGGTATCGTTGGTGTCGCTCAAAGTATTCTGTTCCTACTCTCACAACGACGAACCTCTAAAGGATGAACTAGCTAAACACCTGACTATGTTGGAACGGCAAGGTGTAATTTCAACCTGGCACGATCGCAAAATACCACCTGGAAGAGAATGGGATCAACAGATTAATGAAAATTTGAACACAGCCGATATCATCTTATTACTCGTCAGTTCAGACTTTATATATTCTAAATACTGCTGGGATGTTGAAGTTACCAAAGCAATAGAACGCCACGAAGTTGGAGAGGCTTGCGTTATTCCAATTATTCTGCGAAACGTTTCTTGGCAATCAGCACCATTTGCTAAACTACAAGCTCTACCCAAAAATGCCCAACCTGTTAAGTCTTGGAATAATCAAGATGATGCCTTCACAAATATAGCTGAGGGAATTAAGTTTGCTGCTGAACAATTAATCAAAGAGCGTCAACAGAAATGGGCAAATGCAAATAGGGAAGCCGCTATAGTTGAATATCGTCTGAAAGCTGAAGAATTTGCGTCTGATGGCGAGATTTCTCTGGTGGAATCGGAAATATTGAAAGATTTACAGGAAAAGTTAAAATTAACAGACTCAGAAGCTAGGGTAATGCGAGAGAAAGCATTAGAGCCTTACGGCATATATAAGAAAAATATAGATAAATACAGGCAATTCTTACTAGGTTTTGTAGAGCAACATGGATATCCATTGGATGAAAAAGCTAAAAATGAATTAAAGAAATTACAACAACACTATGGGCTTAAGGATGATGATGTAGTTCGTTTAGAAAAAGAACAAGAATTAGAGTATCAAAAACGGCAAGTAGAAAAATTACGTCAGGAGGGAGAAAGAGCAGAATATGAGCGCCAGCAGGATGAACTAGAAAAAATACGCCAAGAGCAAGAAAGAACCGAATATCAAAAACGGCAAGCAGAATTACAGAAACAACTAGATACAACTGTTTCTCAACCCCTATCTCCCCCAGGTATTCAAACTCAGCCGTTTGAGTTCGACACCGCCACCATAGTTTTAAAATCAGGATTGCTTGGCTTGAGAAAAATCTGGGAAATCAATCGGAGTAATCGGAGTCGCAAACGAGCCGAGTTTTTCTCAGAAAATTTGGGTAATGACGTAGTTCTGGAAATGATTGCAATTCCTGGTAGTCAATTCTTGATGGGTTCGCCAGAGAATGAGCCAAAAAGACTAGATTCGGAAAGTCCACAGCATACTGTCACCCTTCAACCCTTTCTCATGGGGAAATTTCCAGTTACACAAAGGCAATGGGCTATTGTAGCTGCGCTGAAAAAGGTAAATATTGATTTAGCTCCCGATCCTTCGCGTTTCAAAGGTGCTAATCAACCTGTTGAGCGTGTTTCTTGGGATGATGCAATTGAGTTTTGTGCCAGATTGTCTAACAAGACTGGGAAAATTTATCGCTTGCCTAGTGAGGCAGAGTGGGAATATGCCTGTCGTGCAGGAACGACTACCCCATTTTATTTTGGTGAGATGATTACAACTGATTTAGCAAATTATAACGGTAACTACACCTATAATTCTGGGACAAAGGGTGAATATCGTAAGCAAACAACAGATGTGGGAAAATTTCCACCAAATCCCTTTGGTTTATTTGATATGCATGGTAATATATGGCAATGGTGTCAAGATACATGGCACGAAAATTATAATAAAGCGCCAAACGATGGTAGCGCTTGGGTGACTGATGATGATAAGCGGCTACTGCGTGGTGGTTCATGGGATGCCGATCCCTGTGATTGCCGCTCGGCGTTTCGCGACTGTCGCGGGCGTGGGCGCAGGAGCTACGACGTGGGTTTTCGGGTTGTGTTGGTTCGTGGCAGGACTTAGTAGCTCTTTACACTCTTACCCTTTAGCACTCTGCTCTTTCTTCTTTACCCTTCTTTATTTCTCTGGCGCTCTGCGCGATAAAGTTTTTTAGCGATTTTTTGAATCCTACCTAGAGATTATAAATTTTTACTGGGAAATCGAATAATTACAGAATCATAAGCTCTAAATGTAACTATAGGAATCTTAAATCATTCGTGAAAAGTTAGATCCCCGACTTCTTGGAGAAGTCGGGGATCTGGACACCGCGAATTTTCACAAATCAGATAGTACTGCTATATGGGAATCCGGTTTGATTTGGAGAAAAGATACGTAGGGGAGGAATTTGTGTTCGATGGGATATCATATTAAGCAAGTTTCCCTTGTGGAAAACTTGTGGAAAAGTACATAAGTTCTTCTACAAAGTAATTATACTTAATTAAGTTTTATCAGCAAAATATTAAGTTATCCACGGATTTATCTACAAAAAGTTAGATTTTTGCACAATCTAAGTTAGATTTAATCAAATTTTATACCTTACTTAATATTTTCGACTAATTATTTAGCCATTAAAGCTAGCGATCGCAGCGCAGGTTGTGGAAAACTTAAAAGACATCTTCAGGATGGTTTTTGAGAACGGCTAGTTAGATTGATGCGATCGCTCAGTTGGCGGATAGTTTGTGCTAAAGTGCGATCGCTCTGGTGGAGTTGAGTAATTTTATCGCAACTATAGATTACCGTTGTATGGTCTTTACCACCAAACTCCTCCCCAATTCTCGGCAAACTCAGAGATGTGTGTTGCCGCATAAGATACATCCCTATTTGACGCGCCCAGCTAATCTCTCTCCGTCGTGAATTACTTTTGAGGTCATCTATAGAAACATCAAAATTATCTGCTACAACCTTTAAAATAGCTTCTGGGGTAGCTGCCATTTTTTCGTTGGGTGGTTCTAAAACTGGGGTGATATTTTCCACCGTCATCGGTAAGCCCCAAATAGAAATATAAGCCACCGCCCGAATTAAAGCTCCTTCTAATTCTCGAATATTAGAAGTATAGTTAGAAGCAATATATTCAATCACATCGCGGGGAAGAGTAATATTTTCATCCTCAGCTTTTTTCTGCAAAATTGCCATCCTCGTTTCTAAATCCGGCTTTTGGATATCTGCAATTAACCCCATAGAAAAGCGAGAACAAAGACGTTCTTGCAAACTCGGAATCTGGTTAGGAGGACGATCGGAAGCAATCACAACTTGTTTACCAGCTTCGTGTAAAGTATTAAAAGTATAAAAAAATTCTTCTTGGGTGTATTCCTTACCTTCCAGAAACTGAATATCATCAACTAATAAAACATCAGCTGCTCGATAATGATCTCGAAAAGTTTGCATACTATCCTTACGGATTGCTGTAATTAAATCATTAGTAAACTGCTCAGTAGAAACATAAAATATTTTACAATTAGGCGAAATTTCCCAGCGATAATGACCAATAGCTTGCATCAGATGAGTTTTACCTAAACCAACTCCACCGCATAAAAATAAAGGATTAAACTCTTTACCGGGAGATTCTGCAACTGCCAAAGAAGCCGCGTGAGCCATCCGATTGTTAGCACCAACTACAAATCGTGAAAACAGATATTTAGAGTTTAATTCGGTAGTTTTATGATTATGATGAGAAACAGCTTTAGGAATACTGCTAGGATTTGGTGATTCCCAAGAAACCTCTCGTTCACTAAAATGAGAAACTTCATCACCTTGAGCAACAGTAATGTAAATTCCTACAGGATGACCAAGAATATCTTGTACTACATGAGCAATGGTATTGATGTAATACTTTTGTAACCAATTACGAGCAAATGGGTTAGGAGTGCGAATAACCAAGCAATTATTTTCTAATCGCTCCGCGCTAGCAGTTTTTATCCAAGTTTCAAAGGTAGGCCGGGATAACTCAAGCTGTAGGCGCTCTAGTACCTGACTCCACAGACTTTCTATGGGAATTTCCATTATCCACCACCTTTGCTGCTAATTGTCACAATAGAAGAGAAAACATCAATTTAGCATTGACACACACTAGACCTAGAATAAGCTTTTAAGTTGTAATCATTTTGGGACATACCCGGTAGGCAAGATCCTAACATCCACTGACTGACACGGAGAAGCAACGACACATGAAGACAACAAACCATGATTTAGCACCCAACAATCTTGATAGCAGGCGCTTGCCCAAGAGGTTGTGGATACTCTTGTATGGGGTAACAGTGGTGTTGCTGGGAAGCTGCTCTCTTCTACCTGCTAGGACTTTTGAGACTCGCCAAAGTGAGACTCAAGCTCAACAGACAACAGAAACCAACCCAGTACTTGTCCCCCCGCCAATTATTTCATCGTCTGGAGATCCTAATTTTGTGGTAAAAGTAGTACAACAAGTGGGGCCTGCGGTAGTTCGCATTGATTCTTCCCGAACAATAACTTCTCGCGTACCAGACGAATTTAACGATCCATTTTTCCGGCGGTTTTTTGGAGATGGTGCGTCACAACCTAGACAACGAGTAGAGCGGGGTAGCGGCTCTGGATTTATCATTAATTCTTCTGGTCAAATTGTGACCAATTCTCATGTGGTAGATGGTGCTGATACCGTGACTGTCACACTCAAAGATGGCCGAACTTTTGATGGCAAAGTTTTGGGTGAAGATCCGGTAACTGATGTAGCTACGATTAAAATTAACGCTAATAATCTGCCAACCCTAGCTGTAGGTAACTCTGATGCTTTGCAACCAGGAGAGGCAGTAATAGCGATTGGCAACCCTTTAGGCTTGAATAATACCGTCACTTCTGGAATTATTAGTGCCACAGGGCGTTCTAGTACTGATATTGGTGCTAGTGACAAGCGGGTTGATTACATTCAAACGGATGCTGCAATTAACCCTGGTAATTCTGGTGGGCCATTGCTTAATACTCGTGGACAGGTAATTGCAATGAACACAGCTATTATCCGCGGCGCTCAAGGTTTGGGATTTGCTATCCCCATCAACACGGTGCAAAAAATTGCCCAGCAATTAATTGCTACAGGCAAGGTGGATCATCCTTATTTGGGTGTGCAGATGGTGACACTGACACCAGAAATTAAAGAAAGAATAAAAAATAAAGCAGGCGATCGCTTAAATATTACAGCAGATGACGGCGTTTTACTAGTTGAGATTGTGCCGCGATCGCCTGCTTCTGTGGCTGGATTACGAGTCGGTGATGTGATTAAAAGCATTAATAACCAGCCTGTTACTAAAATCGATCAAGTACAAAAGCTAGTCGAAAACAGCAAAATCGGTACTACCTTACCAATAGAAGTAGAACGCAATGGGCAAACTGTCCAACTAGGAGTCCAGCCTGCTACTCTGCCCGTCAGACGTGAAGGATAATTTTGTCATTTGTCATTTGTCATTTGAAAAACAACTGGCATACTTACTCTACTCCCAATTCCCAAAAGGAGTTTTATCATGACTGAATTAGCGCCAATCATTCAATTAGGCAATCCAACATTGCGCCAAAAAGCTGTTTGGGTTGAGAACATTCAAGACGAGGATATCCAAAAACTCATTGAGGACTTAATTGCCACTGTTGCTAAAGCTAACGGTGTGGGAATTGCTGCACCTCAACTAGCACAATCTTATCGTTTATTTATTGTGGCTTCTCGTCCCAATGCCAGATATCCCAACGCGCCGGAAATGGAACCTACTGCTATGATTAATCCCCAAATCATTGCTCATTCAACTGAAGTTGTCAAAGATTGGGAAGGTTGTTTAAGTGTTCCAGGAATTAGGGGGTTAGTTCCTCGATATAAATCTATTGAAGTTGAATATACCGACTGTCAAGGCAATTTACAAAAGCAAGAATTAACCGATTTTATCGCTCGGATTTTTCAACACGAGTCCGATCATCTCGACGGCATCGTATTTGTTGATCGCTTAGAAAACACTCTCGATATGATTACTGAGCAGGAATATCAACAACGAGTAGTTAACAAATAAATGGGAGCAGGGGGAGAACATGGAGTGAGGGAGTCACAAACAAAAATTAATAACCAATGCCCAATGCCCAATGCCCAATACTCAATGCCCAATACTCAATGCCCAATGACAAATGACAAATGACAAATGACAAATTAGGAATTATTTAAGCGTGTGTTTCGCAAACTTGATCATCACGCCACAATTGATATAGTTGTGTCGCTGGCATAGTCATATACAAAACATCCCCAGTGCTGAGGTTAGTTTCTAATAAATCCCAGCCGTGAAAGGTTTGGTGGTTTTTTTCTACGTACAAAGGCACACAATCAGTAGACATGGCTACATCTTTCACCCACTGACCACAAAAGGCGTGTGAAGGTGTAATCACAGTTGCAAAAGCTACCCAAAGACTATCGGCTGTGATGCCATTACCAAGGATGCGTCCCCCTAGGGCAGCAGCAGCAAAAGCTGGGGCTGCTAGTTCCGCCGAACTCAGTACGGCCTCGAAGCCAAATAGCTGTTGCGCTATGCCGGCAAAATCGGGATCGGCATAGTGAACAATCACCGGAATACTGGGTGTCAAGCCTTTGGCTTTAAGGGCAATTTCCAGATTGGTAGCATCATTGTTAGTAACAGCAAGCACTGCGGCGGCAGACTCTATATTGCTGGCTTTTAGTATTGTCCGAAAGCTGGCATCGCCCTGAATGACGGGAATACCGAGTTCGCGGGCGGTGTTAACATATTTGTTATTGCAGTCAGGTTCGACTACTACAACTTCATGTCCACTGGCATGGAGTTGCTGGATAATTCTCACCCCAATACCGCTCAAGCCACAGACAATGTAGTGATATCTCTGGGGAATTCTGGCTGCATCCCAAAATTGCTTAAAGCGGCTTCCTAAGACAAAATCGGTGAGCATTGCATACCAAATACCAATTACCACTGCTCCAACCAGCATCATTACAACAGTAAATAATTTAATACTGTTAGGAGCATTTTCTACTACTTTGTCATTACCACCCGCTCCTGTAATCATGCCGACAGAAAAATATAGGGCATCGACAGGAGACAAGCTCAACTCAGTCGACATATAGGTGAGTGTAGCGATCGCAATAACTGCCAATAGTGCAATAGCACCCAGTACTACAGATCGCCCGTGTTCCTGAAACTGCCTAAAATTGGTGAGGACTTTCAGCAGTTTTTTAATCAACGATCTTCGGGGAGAACGGATGCGGGGTTGTGTACCAATAATTAAGCGATCGCCTACTTGAATTTCTTGTCCAGATATAACAGCTGACACCAAATCCATCTCACCTTTTACTGGCAAGTAATAAATCAGCATCCGCGATCGATCTTCCCACAATTCACTCAGCTTTAGACCTTTCCAGAAGTGGTTTTCATCAATATATTCTTCGTGAATTGGCCAAGTTTGCTGAAATAATTTGATTTGTCCGATCGCTCGGTTTCCCAGTGCTGCAAAGGTAAATACGGGTGCTGCTAATCCGACAACACTCATACTCAAATGGTCTGGCAAACTTTGATCTAGGCGCTCCCCTAAATTTGTATTATAAAAACGGTTGATAATCCGAATCTGGGGATTCAGCACTCGCGCTTGCATCATAATAGACAAATTCAGGGCATCTTTAGATCCAGCGATGACTAAAGTGTGTGCCTGTTGAATTCCTGCTGCTGTTAGGGTAGAAGCTGCTTGTAAATCGCCAACAATCACATCTCCTGCCGTTTCGCCAGGGATAGATTGGTGATGAATGCCAACAACGAAGGCTCCCTGATGTCTCAGCAGACGAAAGGTTTTATATCCGGTACGTCCTAAGCCACAAACAATAATTCTGGGTTTCATGAAACGGCAGCATCTTTTATAGTTAGGGCTGCATTTCTAGTTATTCATCAATATTGTTGCTTACTTTGCTGGAATATAACTGTAGCTGACAACACGGTTGTTTTTAATTGGAGCCTGAAAGTTTGAGAGCTATTGGGCAAGAGTGGGTTAGATTCCTGATGAATTCGTCAACAGTCTCATTCCATTCGCTTGGGCTTCATCTGACAGGATGTTTGAACAAGTCCTCTTCTCGGTAACAAAACTTCTCGATCCCCCTAAATCCCCCTTAAAAAGGGGGACTTTAATTCCGGTTCCCCCCTTTTTAAGGGGGGTTAGGGGGGATCTAAAAGTGTCTAAAGTCACAGCAAAATACTTTTCAAACATCCTCTGACACCAATGCACAACTGTGCGCCCTTAATAACGTACTCACAAAAATTCAGAAACATCTAAGAGGATGAATGAACAAGTCCTCTTGTTGGTAGCAAAACTTAAAATCACAACGAAACACTTGTTCATTCAACCTCTAAAAGCAAGGCAGTGTAAAGCTTGTAAAAAATAAACCCAGCAGGGGCTATATAACAAAGCCGCCTGCCAGGAAGGTATAGTATATTCTGGCCATGTTTGATTAGATTAGCGCTTATTTCTCAAAAATAATTGCGTATCCCTACATAGAATAACTAAATACTTTGGAAAACACAGTTAAGAAAAGTTATCAAATAGGTTAATTTCCAATTAAAACCAATAATTTCGTAAATTGGGAATGGGAAAGAATTTTATTTACGCCCAATGCCCAATGCCCAATGCTCAATGCCCAATGCCCAATGCCCCATAATATAAGAAAGCGCTTCACACTTCTTAAATAATCAGCTTTATTAAAACAATGGCGAGAGACTTACGGGGATTCATTAAAATTCTGGAAGACAAGGGACAATTACGGCGGATTTCCGCTTTAGTTGACCCAGAATTAGAAATTGCTGAGATTTCTAACCGGATGCTGCAAAAAGGTGGCCCAGGCTTGTTGTTTGAAAATGTCAAAGGCGCTTCCTTCCCTGTGGCGGTGAATTTGATGGGAACTGTGGAAAGGATTTGCTGGGCGATGAATATGCAGCATCCAGAAGAGTTGGAAACTCTGGGAAAAAAACTAGGTATGTTGCAACAGCCAAAACCACCGAAGAAGATTTCGCAGGCGATAGATTTTGGGAAAGTACTGTTTGATGTGCTGAAGGCAAAACCAGGACGGGACTTTTTCCCTGCTTGTCAGCAAGTTGTGCTGCAAGGTGATGATTTAGATTTAAATAAGTTGCCTTTGATACGTCCTTATGTTGGTGATGCTGGCAAGATTATTACGCTGGGATTGGTAATTACCAAAGATTGTGAGACGGGTACACCAAATGTAGGCGTGTATCGTTTGCAACTACAATCTAAAAACACGATGACAGTTCACTGGTTATCGGTGCGCGGTGGTGCAAGGCATTTGCGAAAAGCAGCCGAACGTGGGAAGAAATTAGAAGTTGCGATCGCACTTGGTGTAGATCCTCTAATTATTATGGCAGCTGCTACACCCATCCCTGTAGATTTATCAGAATGGCTGTTTGCTGGACTATACGGCGGTTCTGGTGTCCAGTTGGCAAAGTGTAAAACTGTTGATTTGGAAGTTCCCGCAGATTCGGAATTTGTCTTGGAAGGAACAATTACACCAGGGGAAGTTTTACCAGATGGGCCTTTTGGCGACCACATGGGTTATTACGGCGGCGTGGAAGATTCGCCATTGGTACGCTTTGAGTGTATAACGCACCGAAAAAATCCGATTTACTTAACAACATTTAGCGGTCGTCCACCGAAAGAAGAAGCGATGATGGCGATCGCACTAAATCGCATCTATACGCCTATACTGCGCCAACAAGTATCAGAAATTGTCGATTTCTTCCTGCCAATGGAAGCCTTGAGTTACAAAGCAGCGATTATTTCCATTGATAAAGCATATCCCGGACAAGCGCGACGGGCGGCTTTAGCATTTTGGAGCGCTTTACCGCAATTTACGTATACCAAATTTGTAATTGTTGTAGATAAAGACATAAATATTCGCGATCCGCGTCAAGTAGTGTGGGCGATTAGTTCTAAAGTTGACCCCGTGCGGGATGTGTTTATTTTGCCGAATACACCTTTTGATACATTAGATTTTGCTAGTGAAAAAATTGGCTTAGGTGGACGCATGGGAATTGATGCGACTACAAAAATTCCGCCAGAAACAGAGCATGAATGGGGTTCGCCTTTAGAATCTGACCCAGATGTGGCGGCGATGGTAGAGAGACGATGGGCGGAGTATGGTTTAGCAGAGTTGCAGTTAGGAGAAGTAGACCCAAATTTATTTGGCTATGATATGAGATAACGTCTAGTTGACAAAGATCAGTTGTAGGGGCAATTCATGAATTGCCCCTACAAAGTGGAGTCTATTTACCACCAATGAATGATTAATAAAAACCTGAAATAACGTATTTACGTTGATGCACAACATGATTATTTTGTAAAGTGGGTAAGTCCCATAATAGTATTTTCACGCTGAAGAATTAAAGGAGACTGTGACAACTACACTACACTGGCAAGAGCGGGTTGGGAATCAAAGGGATTGGGTTTGGCGGGGCTGGCAAACTCGCTATACTTACATTCGCGCCGCCCAAAATAACCATAAGACAACACCCCTGATTTTGTTACATGGCTTTGGTGCTTCTATTGGTCATTGGCGACATAATTTAGAAGTGTTAGCTGAAAATCACACTGTTTACGCCATCGATATGCTGGGTTTCGGTGCTTCAGAAAAAGCCGCAGCTAATTACAGCATCGAACTCTGGGTTGAACAGGTTTATGACTTTTGGAAAACATTTATCCGTCAACCAGCAATATTAATCGGCAATTCTAACGGTTCGCTGATTTCTATGGCCGCCGCGGCCACTCACCCCGATATGGTGCTGGGTATGGTGATGATGAGTTTACCCGACCCTTCACTAGAGCAAGAAGCAATCCCGCCTGTGCTGCAACCAGTTGTCAGAGCAATTAAAAATATTGTTGCTTCGCCGTTGATTCTAAAACCTTTGTTTAACTTCGTGCGCCGTCCAGGGGTGCTGCGTCGCTGGGCAAGTCTTGCTTACGCTAACCCAGAGGCGATTACCGATGAACTCATAGAAATTTTAGCAGGCCCTCCCCAAGATAAAGGTTCGGCGAGGGCTTTTAGTGCTTTGTTCAAAGCTACGATCGGAGTTAACTTTAGTCCCAGTGTCAAGAAAGTATTACCAACCTTAACAATTCCGATGCTGTTAATTTGGGGACAAAAGGATCGATTTGTTCCCCCAGCCTTGGCTAATCGATTCGCCCAGTACAACCAGAAGTTGGAAGTGCTGAATTTAGAAGATGTGGGTCATTGTCCCCATGATGAATGCCCCGAACTAGTCAACCAAGCTATTTTAGATCGGATTGAGAGATGGTTAGCATAGGCGTAGCCCGCCGCAGGCATCGCTAGCTATCACTTACTTCCTAAACCTAAATATTATGCAATGGCAGCGATCGCACCAGCCAATACCTTTACCACCATTGAATTTTGAATTACTTAATATCTACTCAATCTCGGCTTGCTCAGTATCAACATCTGTAGCACCATCCACAGAACGAGCTACAGAAACCATTTTATCGAGAATATCCTGACTGGGAACTTTACCTTTCAACACTACAGTGCTACCAGTTTGAGCAACCCAAAGGGTATTAACATCATCCAATTGGTCATCTTGATCGAAGGCCAACGCTACCCGCTTCGCCAAACCACTTTGGTCGTATTCGCCGCTTAATCCCAAACGTTCTGGGGGTATGGCTTGCGTATCAACGTTACTACTAGTATCTGGCGCTATTGACTGCGGAGTAGGATTTACTTCTGCATTTTCGGGTTTTTCCATTCCAAATAATCTTTTTAACCAACCCATAAAAACTTTTTTCCTATTACGCGCTTGTTCAATCTGAATATAAAAGCTTTACAAAAATGCCGCATCTACCAATGAAAAGAGATCCATTATCTAAAATTACTCCTTACAGAATAATTTCTGCCTAATTTATCTTTAGAGAATGCAATGAGTGCAACCATTGAGTTTACAATGAAAGGTCGCACTGATAATTAGTGTAATAGTACGTTAGCCCAGAAATCAACATACATTTTACAAAATGTCAAGAGCTTAAAACTCAAGTAATTTTGAATTTTGAATGAGTGAATTCTGCAAAACAGTACTAATGTTTGCGTTACTCAATTCCTGCTCTAGCCTCTGTTGGCGAAGATGAAACATACCCTTTCAGTTCTTGTAGAAGATGAGGCGGGTGTTCTTTCCCGCATTTCTGGTTTATTCGCCCGTCGTGGTTTTAATATTGAAAGCCTTGCTGTTGGCCCTGCTGAACAGGGAGGTGTCTCCCGAATTACAATGGTTGTACCTGGTGACGATCGCGTGATCGAGCAACTCACCAAGCAACTATACAAGTTAGTCAATGTCTTAAAGGTACAGGATATTACCGAAACCCCTTGCGTAGAGAGGGAATTGATGCTGTTGAAGGTGAATGCTAATACCAGCAATCGCTCAGAAGTGATCGAACTGTCTCAGATTTTCCGGGCGCGAGTCGTGGATGTGGCGGAAGATTCTCTCACCTTAGAAGTTGTGGGAGATCCCGGTAAAATGGTAGCGATCGTGCAGGTGTTGCAAAAATTTGGTTTGAAAGAAATCGCGCGCACTGGCAAAATTGCCCTGACTCGTGAATCGGGTGTGAATACCGAGTTACTCAAGTCTTTGGAAGCAAAAGTTTAAGTAGGTCGGTGCAATTAAAGCTAAATGGCAAAGGCTGTCCTTTGTCATTGGTCATTAGTAAGGGCTTTAAGCCTGTTTGCGTTTTGTAGCATAATAATTTGGTTTATTTTTACCAACTTATTTAGTTGGACTTAAATAAAAGCTTGCAGAAATCCACTTTTGGGGGCTATCAGATGTTCGCCCCCAATGTTTTTTACATCCATATTTATAGATGCGGTTATGTCTTTTTTTAGCGTTTCCTATAATAAGATATAGCAACCGCCTTGGCGGTTAGGACATATATACAGCGATCGCTCTATAAGAAAAGAGACTACTTTCAATTTATGCTCAAACCGCCTTGACGGTTGCTACAAGTACAGAAGTGGACTACTTCGCCTGAATTGGTGTTAGGGCTACACCTTGATAATAATGTCCCAAAATTTGCAGGTGATTTACTCCTTGCCGAGCCAGATTGTACGCTCCCCACTGACTCATACCTAAAGCATGACCGTAGCCAAGCCCTTGAAGTACAAAACTACCATCGGCTCCCTTGGTAACGGTAAAGCGGGTACTTTTTAGCTTCAGGGCTGTTCGCACTTGCTCACCCTGTAGTACCTTCGTACCCTTGTTACCGACAATTTTTAAGACTTTAACACTACGGAAAGGTGAGTATGTCTCTGGAGTCATCGCCGTCACACTGCCCACTTCAGGGAATTTAGCACTAATTTCACTGGGCGAGAAGGTTTTCACCCAGTTACACTCCTTGATATTTTGATCGTAGTCTTGAACAGCCCGCAGATAAGGCTCACTGCTTCCCCAAACATCTTCTACGTTTTCGGTGTGTCCTCCAGAACAAGCGTGAAAAACTGAGAGAATAATCCGGTTTTTGTAAGTTAGTACTTGCCCTAGTGTGGAATCGACTGCGGCATAAGTAGCAGGGGCTTCACTGATGACACCTTTGTAAATTTGCCAACGATCGGGGGTATTACCTAAATCGAAAACGGGATTATTCCGTTGTTTTTCTCGTTCGTAAAGAGCATAAGTGCGGGCTGCGATCGCTTGGGCTTTTAGAGCTTCTTGGGGCCAGCTAGCATCCATTTCGCCACCGAGAACGCTGTAGAGATATTCTTGGTCATCAACCCAATTAACAGCCGTTAAGCCTTTTTCTGTGGGAACAACCAGAGTTCTGCCTCGATACCAGCGATCGCCAATATAAACGAATCCTTTACCTGTTGGCTCAATCCAAAATAAACCAGACTGCCACTTATCTAAAGCAACTCCCCCAGGAATAGCTTGGGCATAATATGCACTCATTGCTGGTAATTGTCCCAGAGTCCGCCCGGTACTATCCTTGACAATTCCAGTGGTGGAACTGCCCACTTTTACCTGATTAACGCCCCTCTCAATTGCCACGCGCAGAATTACAGACGCTTGGGCGGGGGCAACCAAAGCAATCCATAAGAGGACACTTACCCACCAATGACGTACTTTAATCTGGGAAAATAAAAAGCCTAAGTAAAGTTGGAATTTCATACTGGTCATCTAATCACTCTAGTATCTAATTGACGCTCTGAATTATTGCGTCTACTACTTTAAGATGAGACACCACTCCAACGCAGGAGGTTGCCACCTCCTACTAATTATGCATTTTGCTTTAGCTATCAGCTAGAAATCATGAAGCAGGGGGCAGGAAGAGAATATTCTCTCATACCAATCCCTAATCTTACGATGCCAGCACCTTTTGAGAATTATTCACATCATTAGCGATAATTCCAATTAAATTCAACTTACTCAAAATTTCTGTAGCTTGAGTCAGTTCACTTCGAGTCACTTTACCCATACGCTCTACCATCACAATTCCATTGCAAAAAGATGCCACAATTCTGGCATCAACCGTACCTAAAATAGACGGAGCATCTATCAGTACCAAATCATAACTTTGTTCAAACAACTCTATTAGTTCTTTCATTCGTTGGGAACTGAGCAACTTTACCGTGTCTTCTGGTTCCGGCCCAGCAGTCAAAATATCAATTGAAGGATGAATCGGCTGAATGTAATCTTTAAAATGAGTAGTCGTCTCATCAACCAATAACAAAGATAGTCCCCAGTCGTTGGATAATTCCAGAATTTTGTGCAGGCTAGGATTGTGCAAATTAGCATCAATAACTAATACTCGTCGATGCATTCGGTTAGCACTAGCCACAAGCCCTAATACTAAAGTTGTTTTGCCTTCCCCTGGTAGGGCTGAAGTAAACATCAATGACTTGAAAGGTAAGGGATATTTTAATATTTGAATATTTTGGTAGATCATATCCAGCGTTTCATGGACTGGCAATTTAGTACTCGCTTCGATGACAGGGGAATCCGATCTTCGTCGTCTATTCCAAGGCAGCCCCAGCCGTTGCTTTTTGACACCACCCGATGGAAGTTTTGGTACCGATCCCAGTACACGTAAGTTTGTCAGTTTCTTTATATCTCCCACACAATAAATACCGTCATTAAATTTTTCCCAAATCAGGGCTGCTAAGATACCTAAAATCGGCCCAATTACCGCTCCCCCAACCAAAAGTAATAATCTGTTTTTGCCCTTATAAGTACCCACAGTAGGTTCTGCCAAAACTTGCCAGTTATATCCTTCTTGAGCAATTTTCAGCCCTAAAGACTGTTGTGTCTGTAGCAATTGATCAAGGGTTTTGCGACTACTTTCTGCCTTTGGCAGTAGACGATTATACTCTGCTATTAAGCTTGGGTATTTGTTTAGCTCAGAACGGAGTCGCTGTTCTGACTCGGCTAAATTCTTCTCATTGGCAGTTAGTCCTAAAACAGTTGTCTGCACTAGAATAAACTCGTCTATTAGCGTTGGATCAACCCCTACCATTTGTCGTTTTAAAAGCGGTTCTCCCTTACTGCTAGTAGTAATAGATTTAACTTCTTGTCGTAATAGCAACAATTGATTTTGGCGTTGCTGCTTTAGTTTTTGTACCGATGGATAATCGTCTGTATAGCGCAGTCGCTCCTTAGCCAATGCTAGTTCAGTCTTTTGAACTTCACTCAATAATGCTTGATAGTGGCTTGACTTATTTAAACGAGAAGAAATTAATTCATTCTGTTGAGAAGAAGACGCTATTTGTTGCTCTAGGTTATCGTAGCGAGCGTTTGCATCTTGAAGGTTGGCACGAGCGGTTTGTAGTTGGTTTTGAATATCGGCTAGAGATTCTAGCAAGATTTTACTTTGGACTTCGGGATCGAGTAATTTATGTTGCTTGCGAAATTGTTCCAAATTCTTATCAGCTTTACTCACCTCTTTTTTTATCTCAGGTAGACGAGCATTTACAAAAGCTAGTCCATGATTCAGGCGTTCTTTTTGTTGTTCTTTATTGTAGCTTTGATAGACTTTTTGTAGAGCTTGAAGGAATTTTTGGGCTTTGATTGGATCTTGATCATCGAAAGAAACTTTAAATACTTGACTAAAAACTTTATTAGCTCCTATACCTCCCTCTTCTGGAGTTACTTCTAGAGGTGCTTGTTTGTGCTGTCTTGTTTGACCGCTAATATCCTCTAAGGTAATATCAGGATAATCAGAATGAACTAAATTTACAGCTTTCTGGAGAAGCTTAGAACTCAGCAGAAGTTTCATCTGAGTCGTGGAATCAACAACCTGAGAACTAGAATCAGTAACCTGAGTATCTGCCCCGACTGGGATATTATTTGATTCTGCCACTTGAGCTAAATTGGAATTTACCAATATCTGCATATTGCTCTGGTAAGTGGGTTTGGTGATGACAGCCAAGAAGCTAGCAGCTGACATAACTACGCAGGAAAACCCGAAGATCAGAAAGCGTCGGCGAAGCAAAATAGTAGATAGTTGTCTGATGTCAACTGTGCCTTGTGCTGAATTAGTAACCTGTTGCTCTTGATGCAGACTAATCTTAGCCACTATCAAACTCCTCTAATATCGAAACACTATATTTATTTGGAAGATTTATGAGAAATGTGAAATGTTTTTTACATTTATAGCCGCAATAGCATACTTAACTATTCTTCCAACGATGACAAGCTCACTTGGCAAAGTTTTATGCCAACTGGTGCTTTCATGTTCATCAATTCATGCATATAGTTTCTTAATCAGTGTTGGAAGAATGAATTTTTAATAAATATTTCATTTCAGGAATAAAAATCTTGACGAAAAATTAATTATTTTTTCTAAGTATTGAAGTAGAAAATTATCTAATTTTACAACACTACCATATATTATATGAAAGTTCTTTTGATAACTTCTAATCTAGAAAACACATTCAGATAAATATTTAACCCATACTATTTGTATATTTTTGATCCACTTAGCTAACCGTAAATTGTTGGTTAATTATTTGACTTCATTGTCAAACCAAACTACTGTCTATTTGCTGGACGTTATGATATTTTCTTGGCAGTGCGATCGCCATCTGTAACATCTGCACTGTAAGACTGACGCTTAACCTATCCCTTACTTTCTGCTGCTTAATAATAGCGATCGCAGCAAAGCCACAGCGATTGGATTGGTACTAATAACTACTCTCGATTTAGCTTATAACCTGAGTCAAGCCAGATTCAGTTCTCTTTACCAATGAGATTCTTAGCTTATACGATTTCTGTGAGTTTCCACCCTAGTCTGGGTACTCTGAAAGAAGAATTTGCCAAAATTTCATCTGAGAGTAGGGAATCAAGAGTTGGGGATTTTCTGATTATCGCCCTGCAACTGCAACTAAAAAGTGTTGATTGGAGCTTGTTTTATGTCCCTTGCTAATCATATACCTCACAGGAAGGGGCGATGCCTACGGCGGGCTGCGCCAACGCTCCGCACAATCTTAGTGATTCCATTTGTGTTGCAAATCTTTGCTGCTGTAGGATTAGTCGGTTATCTCTCATTTTGCAACAGTCAGCAGGCGGTGAATCACTTAGCCCATCAGTTGATTCGAGAAGCCAGCTTACGAGTCGATCAACACTTAGATACCTACTTAGCAACTTCTTATCAAATTGCCCGGAGCAATGCTGAACTAGTCAAGTCAGGATTACTTAACCGACAAGATTTAGATTTAGTTGGCTATCAGTTTTGGCAGAAAGTGGAATTGTATCCAGGAATCAGCTACATGCACTTTACCCAAACCAATAGCAATTATTTAGGAGTTGGACGATGGTTGCCGGGTGAAGGGATCACAATCGATGAAGTTTCCCCTCGAACAAAGGGAAAAAACATTGTCTATAAAATGGATAGTCAAGGAAACCGAACTCAAAAAATTGGTGCTTATGACTTTAATCCGCTAACTTATCCTCCATTCGTCCGAACCTCACAATTGCGTAAACCGAATTGGTCGCCTGTAAAAGTTTTGCAAGAAATTGATGGATACGTTGCTCTTGTATTTGGTTATCCAGTTTACGATCGCAACCAAAATTTCATCGGCATGATGGCAGCCGATCTCACACTGTCTCAGATCGGTAACTTCCTTCAAGATTTGCAAGTCAGTCCCTCTGGAAAAATTTTCATTATTGAGCGGGATGGAACGTTAATTGCTCACTCAGTAAAACAGCCAATTCTTAAAGCAACCGCTAAAGAAAAGCAACGCCTGAATATTTTAGAAGATCCCGATCCGTTGATTCAAGCAACTGCCCAACATTTGCAGCGTAAATTTGGCAGCTTTGAGCAAATCAAGAATGCACAAGAACTTGATTTTAATGTCGGTGGCGATTCTTCTTTGCTGACACAAAGTGAACGTCAATTTGTACAAGTGACTCCGTGGCGCGATCAATTTGGTCTGGATTGGTTGGTAGTCGTGACGATTCCCGAATCAGACTTTATGAAACAAATCAATGCCAACACTCGCAGCACAATAGTACTGAGTTTAGCTGCTTTGTTCATTGCTACAGTGTTTGGAATTTTTACGGCTCGTTGGGTGACTCAACCTATCCTGCGGCTCAATCAAGCCGCCAAAGACATCGCCAAAGGAAATTGGAATCAAACAGTTGAACTCAATCGCACCGATGAACTAGGAGAATTAGCCATCTCCTTTAACCAAATGGCAGGACAACTCAAAGAATCATTCGAGACACTAGAACAGCGCGTTAGCGATCGCACAGCCGCACTAGCTGAATCCAATCAGCACCTAGAACACGCTAAAGAGAAAGCAGAAGTGGCAAATCAGGCAAAAAGTTCTTTCATTGCCAATATGAGTCACGAACTCCGTACCCCCCTCAACGCCATATTGGGGTTCGCTCAACTAATGACTCGCAGCAAAACTTTGTCCACTGAACACCAAGAAAATGTCAGCATCATTACTCGCAGTGGCGAACATCTGTTGACGCTAATCAACAATATCCTAGATTTGTCCAAAATTGAAGCAGGCAAAACTACACTCAATCTCAAGCGTTTTGATTCTTATCGCTTGTTAAGTGATTTAGAAGATATGTTCCGCCTCAAAGCCGAAGATAAAAGATTACAACTGTTATTTGAACATCTACCAAATGTACCGCGCTATGTGGAAACTGATGAAGTGAAACTGCGCCAAGTCTTAATTAACTTAATTAGTAATGCAATTAAATTTACCGATCGGGGTGGTATATCGCTGAGAGTCAAGGCGATTGCTTCCTCTGAGGCATCACCCAGCCACACCCTATATTTTGAGGTAGAAGACTCTGGCGCGGGTATTGCTGCTGATGAACTCGATAAGTTGTTTGAAGCCTTTGCTCAAACCCAAACCGGCAAAAACGCCCAGGAAGGAACAGGATTAGGATTACCCATCAGCCGCAATTTTGTGCAGCTTATGGGTGGCGAGATGAATGTCAGTTCTCAAATAGGGTATGGCACGCTTGTTAAATTCAAGATTCCGGTGACGGCTGTTGATGCTGCTGATGAAGAAACCTTGCGGTTCAAGCAACAGATTATTGCTCTGGAATCCAATCAACCCCGTTACCGCATCTTAGTTGTGGATGATAAAGATATCAATCGCCAGATTCTAGTGAAGTTGCTCAGTCCCTTGGGCTTTGAAGTCAAGGAAGCCCAAAATGGTCAAGAAGCGATCGATATTTGGCAACAATGGCAGCCTGACTTGATTTGGATGGATATGCGAATGCCAGTGCTAGATGGCTTTGAAGCCACACAATACATTAAAGCTCAAGCCAACGGCAACAGCCTGAAAATTATCGCTTTGACTGCTAGCAGTTTAGAAGAAGAACGCGCCGCAAATTTGGCAGTCGGTTGCGATGACTTTATGCGAAAGCCGTTTCGAGACTACGAAATTTTCGACATGATGGCAAAGCACATTGGAGTGCTATACGTATATGAGCAAACTCCAAATCAGCCACAAGCGCATTCGCTTGCGGCTAAATTGCAACCGGCTGATCTCAATACCATGTCTAGGGAATGGCTGAGTGAATTTCACGCTGCTGCTACCGTCGGACGGGATCAACGGCTGATGGAACTGATCCAAAAAATTCCCGACCAAAAATCGGCGACAGTACAAACCCTTAAGCATTTGGTCGATAACTTTGAGTTTGACGCGCTGATCGAACTTACCCAACCTATTTCTTAATCATCTTTATATATGAAAACTCTATCCAAAACCGAAATCCTTGTAGTTGATGATCTGCTAGACAACCTCCGCTTAGTGTCTAATCTGTTAGTAGAGCAGGGTTACGTGGTACGCAAAGCTACAAATGGTACGATGGCGTTGCGATCGGCTCAGGCAGAACCTCCAGACATGATTCTATTAGATATCAATATGCCCGATCTTGATGGCTATGAAGTATGTCGCCAACTCAAAACCTTTGATAACACTCGTGCCATTCCTGTGATTTTTCTCAGTGCGCTTGATGATGCACTCGATAAAGTAAAAGCATTTAAGGTAGGCGGCGTAGACTACATTACCAAACCGTTCCAAGTTGAGGAAATGTTGATTCGCATTCAAACCCAACTGATGGTAAAGTGCTTCACTCAAACTCTAGAACAACAAGTTGAACAACGAACTACTGAACTTTCCCAAACCTTGCATCATCTCAAAGAAACCCAACTCCAGTTGGTGCAGCACGAGAAGATGTCTGCGTTGGGCAATCTTGTAGCTGGCATTGCTCACGAAATCAACAACCCTGTTGGCTTTATTGCTGGGAATTTGCAACCTGCAATTGATTATATTAACGACTTGTTTCGGTTAATTGACTTTTATCAAACTAAGATCCCCGATCTTGAACCAGACATTGCAAACGAAATTGCTGATATTGACTTGGAATATCTGCGAGAAGATTTGCCTAAGTTAATTCATTCAATGAAACTCGGAGTTGAACGCATCCACTACATCAGCACGAGCTTACGTACCTTTTCCAGAGCCGATCGAGATTACAAAGTACCCTTTAACATTCATGAGGGTATCGACAGCACAATTCTAATTCTCAAACACCGCTTGAAAGCCAGTGATGACCATCCAGAGATCGAAATTGTCAAGGACTATGCTAATTTACCTGAAATCGAATGCTTTCCAGGACAACTCAATCAGGTGTTCATGAACATTCTGGCAAATGCGATCGATGCTTTGGAAGACTCGAATATAGGACGGAGTTTCACAGATATTAAAATGAAGCCAAACCAGATTACAGTGAAAACTGAACTGTCAAACGATAGTCAATTCGTCAACATCCGCATTCAAGACAACGGCATCGGCATGAGAGATGATGTCAAACAGAAGATTTTTGAGCATTTGTATACCACAAAAGCCGTTGGTAAGGGAACAGGATTAGGATTAGCGATCGCTAATCAGATTGTTGGAGAAAAACATCATGGAGCGATCGCTGTCAATTCTACTTTAAATAAGGGTACTGAGTTTGTGATTACGCTCCCAGTAAAAGACAATTGTTGAAACAGGCAAAGGACTACTCACATCTTGCACCTGGAAATATAAATGTCAAAACTATAACTAGATACCAGGGGAATTAGGCGTTCAATTTAAACACCTACCTTAGTTAACTCTACTTCTCGCCGTCTGGGTACTTCATGAATCATGAAATCATAAGCCATGTCAGTACGGGGAAAAATAGCACGGGCTTCTTTAAGAAGATCCTTCAACTCCAAGGTATTTCCGGGAGCATAGCGGGGGCTGAAATGACTCATAATCAGTCGATGCGCCCCAGCAGTTAAAGCTGTTTGTGCTGCCATTGTGGTTGTGGAATGCAAGCGTTGAAAAGCCATATCTGCATCTTGATGGGCGAAGGTTGCTTCGTGAATTAATACATCTGCATCATGAGCTAATTCCACTGCACCATCACAATAAATGGTATCTGTACAATAGGCAATTTTCCGACCAATTTCTGTAGGGCCGCATAATTGAGTGCCATCAATCACTCGTCCGTCGTCAAGGGTAACAGTTTCACCGCGCTTGAGTTGACCATAAATGCGACCAGAAGGAATTTCTAACGCTTTGGCTTTTTCCACATCAAAGCGTCCTGTCCGGTCTTTTTCGGCTACGCGGTAGCCGAAAGCTGTAATCCGGTGATGCAAATTACCGCAGCTAACGGTGAAGTCATTGTCTTCATAAATTACTCCTGGACGGATAGCGTGAACTTTAATTGGGTAAGAAAAGTGTGTGTAGGAGTAACGAGAAGCGGATTGAATGTAATCATTTAATCCAGGTGGCCCATAGATATCAATTCGTTCCACATTCCCAGCCAAACCGCAAGTAGCAAGAAGTCCCATCAAGCCAAAGATGTGATCGCCGTGCATGTGGGTGATAAAAATTCGGGAGAGTTGACTGATTTTCAGTTCACTCCGCATAATTTGATGTTGGGTGCCTTCGCCACAGTCGAATAACCACAGTTCCGCCCTTTGGGGTAATCTCAGAGCGACACTAGAAACATTGCGCGATCGCGTGGGTACACCGGAACTCGTCCCTAAGAATGTTATCTGCACAGTGTTCTTTAGTCTTCCTATTGCTCAATATTGCAGCTATATTTTCTATAGTGACACGGTTATTGATTTATTTTTTGATAGTGTCTAAATCAGCAAAATTCAGTTTATCCGCCTTGACAACAGGAATGCACTTAATATTTGGGTCTGATTTGATTACAGAATCCAGAATGAATTCTGATTCCTAAATTCTGTTTTGATAAAACTTAGGACTTACGCAAAATCATGATAAAACGAACTGCAAAGGACGCAAAGGACACAAAGTAATAAGAGTTTCAAAGAGTTCTTGCGTAAGTCCTGAAACTAAGAAAAAGCGAGAAATAGATACAAAGACTTATCCTCGCTTTTTGATTACCTAAGTTGTAAGAGTTGCGATCGCCTTTTCCACAGCTTCTAAGGCAGTCTTTACTTCTGCTTCTGTGACAATTAACGGTGGCACAAATCGGACTACTTTTGGCCCGGCTGGTACCAGCAATACACCCTCTTTGATGGCAGCATTGACGATATCTGCTGCGGTGAGTTGAATATCGGCTTGCAATTCCAAACCGTTGATTAAACCCCAACCCCGAACTTCGCTAATGTGCTGAGGATATTTAGCCGCGATCGCTCTTAATCCAGTTCGCAATTGTTCACCTCTGTCTTGAACATTCTGCAAAATGTTTTCCCGTTCCAATGTCTGGCAAACACTGAGTGCTATACCACACACAAAAGGATTGCCGCCAAAGGTGCTGGCGTGTTCCCCTGGTTGAAACACATCGCAGAATTTCTTGCTCATCATCGCACCGATGGGAATACCGCCACCTAAGCCTTTGGCACTGGTGAAAATATCCGGTTCAACGCCAAGATGTTCGTAAGCCCATAATTTGCCACTGCGCCCCATACCAACTTGCACTTCGTCAAAAATCAATAAAATGCCAGTTTCATCGCAAATTTGCCGCAGCTTTTTAAAATAGGCAACATCTCCCGGACGCACACCGCCTTCTCCCTGCAATGGCTCGATCAGAATTGCTGCTACCCGATAATCGCCTTCATCCAACTCACTAATCGCCACTTCCAGAGCGTTAATGTCGTTGTAATTTACATAGTGGAACCCAGGAACCAAAGGATCAAAATATTTTTGATACTTCGGTTGGGCTGTGGCGGTAACTGTTGCCAAAGTCCGCCCGTGGAAACTGGCATGGGCGGTTAAAATAATTGGTTTTTCAATGTCTAATACTGTGTGGGCATATTTCCGCGCCAGTTTAATTGCGGCTTCGTTGGCTTCAGCTCCAGAATTGCAGAAAAATACGCGATCGGCACAAGAATGTTCAACGAGCCATTTTGCCAATTCTCCTTGTTCAGGAATATAGTACAAATTAGAGACATGATGCAGCTTCTGGATTTGGCGTGTTACCGCTTCTACCATAACTGGGTGGGCGTGTCCCAAAGTACAAGTTGCAATTCCCGCTACAAAATCCAGATATTCGCGCCCCTGTGTATCCCACACCCGGCATCCAGCACCCCGTTCTAGGGCTAAGGGAAACCGGGCGTAGGTAGACATGACAGCTTCATTAAAGCTATCTGTATCAAAGGGACTAGATGTTACAGACCCTGAATCTGCAAAGATGGTGGCTTGGTCAACGAGAGTTTTTAGGCTCACTACCGCTCCTCCTGAAAGTTTTTCATTATATAGTTATTTACTAGTTTGCTAGAAATCCCTAAAAAATACTTTTTATTTAGCACAATTCGTACTTCTTTTTAAGTTAACGTTTATATCCCACATTCCCCACTTGATTTTGTGTTACACAATCAAGAGGGGAATGAACAACGTATTTAATTAAATCAACGTAACCAACTCTGAATAAGGATTTCAGGAATTTTGATCGGTTCAAAAAATACCGTTCAGATATTACCAGCATTAAAAATCTGCTCTGCGGTTAAATCCAACTCTGGGAAAGTGGGTGATTGGATGCGTTGGCTTCCACGAAACAGGTCGAGTTGATATTCACCCTCAACAAGTGAATAAATCGATATTGTCGGCTGTTTGGGGTTGCCAATAAATCGCTTGCCTCCTAGTGCTGCGTAGTCTATAATCCAATATTCAGGGATGCCGATTTCCTCATAACGACCCAATTTTGTGAAATAATCATCTCTCCAGTTTGTACTTACGACCTCAACGACCAAAGGAATTGACTCTGCTTGAGTGAGAGTGGATTCTTTTTTCCACAGAGGTTCATTTACTAGGTTGGGGCGGTTTAACAACAACACATCTGGTAAATAAGCAGATTCACTTTCAGATGGTTTTACGAATGCTGTTTTGGGACAGCCATAAGATAGCTTCAGTCGGGTATATTCTAAAATAAATCTCTCGATTAAAAATAAAATAATCTCCTCATGGTCGCCTGTCGGTGGTGGCATCTCAATTACTACTCCATCGTGTAATTCGTAGCGTTTATTTGAGTTGTCAGGGTATTTAGTGATAAATTCTTCAAACGTAACTAGTTTTCTTTGTAGGGCTTGAGTCATCAGTTAATCCTCAAAGTCAAACTGAGTTTAAATATACTAAAAAGTTAGCAGAAAACTAGAAAAAGTAGGTTAAAAGTACTATTGTTACTTCATTCTCAACACTTGAGCAAAAATATCAACGTATCCAAAAGGAGTTAATGGCTGGGGCGATCGCTCTTGGTGGTGTTTTTGTCATTGGCACTTTGTGGTACTCGTTAATTGAGGGCTGGTCATGGGAAGATGCAGCGTACATGACAGTCATCACTCTTGCAACTGTGGGATATGGAGAGACGCACCCACTGGGTAGCCGAGGACGATTGTTTACAATTGCCCTGATTTTGTTGGGTGTAGTCAATATCGGTTACATTGTCAACAGATTTACAGAAGCGATTATTCAAGGCTACTTTCAAGAAGGAATTCGGCTACAACAACAGAGGCGGTTAATGGAATCCCTATCAGAACATTACATCATCTGTGGATTTAGTCGCACTGGTCGACAAATTGCCAAGGAATTTCGGGCAGAAGGCGCACCTTTTGTAGTGATTGATTCGGAGATGGAATCTGTGCAAAGGGCGCAGAGAGAAGGTTACACAGCATTTCAAGGTGACGCTACCCTAGATGATACGCTTTTGAAAGTTGGTATTGAAAGGGCGATGTGTATTGTTGCAGCCCTGCCTTCCGATGCTGAAAATTTATACATTGTTTTATCAGCAAAAACACTAAATGCAGGAATTCGGGTGATTGCCCGCGCCAGTACAGAAGAAGCTTTGCAGAAGTTACGACGCGGTGGCGCAGATCAGGTGATATCACCCTATATTACTGGTGGGAAGCGCATGGCTGCTGCGGCACTTAGACCCCAAGTGTTGGACTTTGTAGACGGAATTTTGACAGGTGCAGACCGTCAGTTATATATGGAAGAATTTTTACTCGATCCGGCTTTTTGTCCCTTTGTGGGTCAGAGTTTGCAAAAAGCGAGATTGCGATCGCAATCTGGGGCATTAGTTCTGGCAATTCGCCGCGTTGATGGGACTTTAATCGGTGGCCCCACTGGCGATACGGTATTAATGTCGGGAGATCGGCTAATTGGTATGGGTACAGAAGAACAGTTGCGTAGCCTTAACCAAATTCTCGGCCCGATTGGTTCCAAGCAACTGCGTAAACCTAAAAATAATTGATGCTATCACAATTCTCCAATATTAAAGCTAGAAATGTAGTGAATCAAAGCTTCTAACTTGCCGTTTACTATATATTTTTTCACTCGCTTTAAAAAGCTAGCATGTTATTACAACAATTTTTGTACTAAATTTCTTGCATGGAACTTAAGCGTTTTAGCCCTGCTTCACATTCTTGATAAATCCAAAAAACTCGATTAATCCCTTGCATTTTCAACCAATTAACTGATATATCCCAATATTTAACTTTTGTTTGTTCAGCAATTGGTTTTAAAAATATACAGAGCAATGATGCGCCGATTCTAAATAAGAAAATACCTCCCCTTCGTGGTAAATTAAACTGTTCCAGTGACCAAAGTCTACGAATTTTTTCTGTAACTAATGGTTTGGTATGCCAACTTGTCATTAATTCTTTTGCTTTTTGGCGATCGCCTCTAGTTTGTTGGTAAGCAACTAGAGTTCTATACTCTATTGGATTCAGGGTATAAAAACTACGCCCACTTTTAGGATAAAGTACTGGCTTATCATTTTCGTTTTCGCTGAAGTGTGTGCCATAAACTCTGCTATTGATTTTCCACTCATATTTGATTTCTTTTTTAATTTCAGGGTGACTCTTGATATTAATGTTGGTCAAAAATGTGATTAAACTAAGAACAGCAAGCACCGAAAAAATGGAATATATCAATCCACTAAATAAACCCCACTTCTGAACGAACTTTAGACCGTATGAACAAATAGGCAGTAATGTCACCAATAAAGTAATTGTAAAAACTGTAGATGATAACCTAGCTCTAGTCTCGCCTATAAAATAATAGAATTTTTTAACTATCCAGCTTGCAGCAAAGACCAAAAGACTAAAAGCAATGAAATCGAAGAAGAAAGCTATAAGGAAAGTTAGGTATTTCTTATAATATATCACGTCTATCAAAACACACATTAAAGACACATTGATGGTAATTTGTGTATTTAACATAGGAATTGATCTAACAAAAAAATAAATTAATTCTTTAGGTTTTACTAATCCTTCATCAATTACTTTTAAGTCTTCATCAATATCGTCTGTAGGAACTATAATCGTATTTTCAATATTTACAGAATCTACATTTAATCCAGAGATAAATTCGCCACCGTGTTGATAAGCGTAAAAATGGCGAATATCGGGGCTTTTAAAGTTAATTAAACTTTCTTTCATTGTTTTTACTGCTTTTTATCTATTTAAAATAGCATCACAGATTTTAGCTTCCTGTAGGTTGGTCTTCTAATTTATATATACGATAACCACTCAAGTTTCCCTGTACAGTTATTTAGTCATCGGCAAAAGTGCAGAGAATTACTCAATTATTACAATAAGTTACAAAAATCGCATCAAGATTTGATGATTCATGCAAGGGATGTCAGCGATACGTCAATTAATTATCTATTTCTTTCCACCCATGCATGGATGCTATACCTTTTGTAACCCATTCGATCAAAATTGGGGGAGCTTCTGATATCAAAATGCTAGGATAAACTGCTGCACCCCATTCGGGATGCACTAGTACGCGGCATTGATTTTTAATCACTGGATAGTTGAGTAAAGCTTTGACAACTGCTGTGTCATCGTGGGGAATTGCGCCGGGGTGAGACAGCAAAGGATAGCCTGTACGAGGGTCGATTAGGTCTGTTAAATAGCCGCGATCGCGCAGATTAAATGCTAAATCACAGCCAAATCGCATAAACTTTTCTCGTAAGCGTTCTTTCTCTGACTCTACTTCTGCCGTCTTTTTGACTAATTGATAACGCGATCGCTGCAAGACAATCACTACTCTTAAAAATGGCTGCCGTTTCCAATCTGGTAATATCCGTTCGCAGTTAGCACAGATATAGGGAGTGGGAGCATGAATTGAAATTTGAACCGCTTGTCCCGTTTCGCCAACTAAATTAATGGGACAGGCTTGCTCCGAAGTGTAAACTTTGGGATAGTTCACTAAATTGATTCGGCTAATACAAGTTTTTTAATTTAATCTACGGTATAGATGATAGCTCTTAAAAGTACAGAAAAATCATCAGTTTCTTATCTTATGTTACTTTTTTTAGAAGCATTTGCTAATAATTAGAGAATTTTAATCCGAATTTTATCCTTTATTAACCTGTGTTTATGGGATTTGCTGCGATCGCTGTAGCCATTAATATAGATGCAGAGTGTCCAAGATAAAGCGAAGCCTACGGCGGGCTACGCCTACGCTTCTAAAATTTGTTCGTTCAAAACCTCAAAAAATGAACTCCATTTCACCCAATTAATTGAGTTTTAAAGAATTCACCGGTACTTCATCCCAAGAATCGACTGTCCGCAATTGCGCTACCCAACCTGCGGCCTTTTGCTTCTCAGTCAAATTATTCTGGAAAGAATCATGACACTCTTTAGCTTGAGATTCATTACAAGTAGCAATACAGGCATGAATCATCCCAGACGGATCAATTTGCTCGTTTACCCAAATAGTCATGGAATATTTCCTCAATAACTGTAGCGAAAAAAGCTATTTAGTTATTTTAGAACACTATTAGAGTCAAAAATTGCAGAGCCAAATCGGTAACAAGTAGTAAACTAATCCCAATCACCGATTGCTAATTTCCAATTACCCAATTCCGCTTTATCTGTTAGGCACATAAGATTTATCACCTCTTTCATAGCGACGGCGGTAGAGTAATTCTAACTGTCCACCATATTCTTGAATGCAAGCTATCTGGCGCTGGTAGAGTCCGCAGAAGGTATTAGCAAATAATAATGTAAAGATTGCTACTACTAACCCTGATGCTGTGGATACTAAAGCTTCACTAATTCCAGATGTTATACCTGTTGTTTTAGTACCTCCCACATCTCCTATTCGCGGCAATTCTGAGCCACGAGATGAAACAGTTTAACGCTGCATTGCAAGTTACAGCAACTTTTCAGCTATCCTCAGTTTGGCCGATCGCGATCGCGGATTCTGACTAATTTCCTCTTCTTGAGCAATAATTGGTTTTTTTGTCAAGACTTTTAATAAAGGTGAATTTCTTAAACCATGCTTCACCGGACGGTCTTCTAAACTATGAAAACTGATAATTGCAATTCTGCCACCAGGGACAAGGGCATTTGGGGCTTTATCCAAAAAGGTTTCTAAGGATTTTAACTCGTCGTTGACGACAATTCGCAGAGCTTGAAAAACACGAGTAGCGGGGTGAATTCTCCCATAACGGTATTTTGGGGGGACTGAAGAAGCGATCGCATCAGCTAATTCTGTAGTAGTATGCAACGGTCGGCGTTCTACAATCCGACGAGCAATGCGCCGTGATAATCTCTCTTCACCGTACTTAAAGAAAATATCAGCTAATTCTGCTTCATCCCAATTATTAATGATATCAGCAGCAGTTAGCGATCGCCCTCGATCCATTCGCATATCCAAATTTGCAGCTTGGCGAAAGCTGAAACCCCTTTCTGCTTGGTCTAAATGGTAAGAACTTACCCCCAAATCGGCGAGAATACCGTTGAAAGTATTAGAGGGAAATTCGTAGTCAGCAAAATTGCTATAGATAAATTGTACGCGATCGCCAAACTCTGCTAATTCTTTCTTCGCTGCTGCTAAAGCATCCTCATCTTGGTCAATTGCCGTTAATTGTACATCTGGCGCAGCTGCTAAAATCAAACGGCTGTGACCTCCACCGCCTACCGTCGTATCTAGATAGTGACCTTCTGGAGATATCGCTAAACCCTTAATTACCTCTCGTCCCAAAACGGAAATATGAGAAAAAGCCAGTTCTTCTATATCTAACGGTGTTTGTAAATCTGATTTCATCTTTAATTTTATTTTTGTTTTTATTTGGTAAGACTTACATCAAAAACCTCTTAAACTCTTATTCCTCCGTGTCCTCTGCGTCCTCTGTGGTTCGATTTAAGTCTTATCTAACACCCAATCCCAATACCCAACATCAGGATTCTCAATGCAAAAAGAGATTACATGAAAAAAAACCTGTGCCTCAATCCCTTACATATCAAGCTTCCCTATAATAATTGAAGAGGTGCAACGAAATGAAACAATTACAACTCCTGCGCTGCTATCCTCTCTCCAACATAACCCTGTAGAGTCAAAATTATATAGATTGCCCCTACAAACCTCATTTTGGCAGACTAGATAAATCGGCTGTGGTTGGCATCTAGGCGGTTCAATTCAAAATTTTCACGAACGGAGAACACAAAATCTATGACCAGACTAGAAACCCGCACTGAACCAATGGTGCTAAACATGGGGCCACACCACCCCTCAATGCACGGGGTTCTGCGGCTAATCATGACTCTGGATGGCGAGGATGTCGTTGACTGTGAACCAGTTATCGGCTATTTGCACCGGGGAATGGAAAAAATCGCTGAGAACCGTACTAATGTAATGTACGTTCCTTACGTTAGTCGTTGGGACTACGCTGCGGGAATGTTCAACGAAGCCGTCACTGTTAACGCCCCAGAAAAACTTGCAGGTGTCGCTGTTCCCAAACGCGCTAGCTACATCCGCGTCATTATGTTGGAGTTGAACCGCATTGCTAACCACTTGCTATGGTTTGGCCCTTTCCTCGCTGACGTAGGCGCACAAACTCCCTTCTTCTACCAGTTCCGCGAACGGGAGATGATTTATGATTTGTGGGAAGCAGCCACAGGTTATCGGATGGTAAATAACAATTACTTCCGCGTTGGTGGAGTAGCAGCCGATTTACCTTACGGTTGGGTAGATAAGTGTTTTGAATTCTGCGACTACTTAATACCCAAAGTTGATGAGTACGAACGTTTAGTAACCGATAACCCCATCTTTCGGCGACGTGTTGAGGGTATTGGTACTATCACGCGAGAAGAAGCAATTAACTGGGGACTTTCTGGCCCAATGTTACGCGCTTCTGGCGTGCAATGGGATTTGCGGAAAGTTGACCATTACGAATGTTACGACGATTTCGATTGGGATGTACAGTGGGAAACTGCCGGTGATTGCTTTGCCCGTTATGTAGTGCGGATGCGGGAAATGCGCGAATCGGTGAAGATTCTTCGCCAAGCACTTAAAGGACTTCCTGGCGGCCCTTACGAAAATCTGGAAGCGAAGCGTTTAGCCGCAGGGAAAAAATCTGAGTGGGATGCTTTTGATTACCAATTTATTGGTAAAAAGGTTTCCCCTACCTTCAAGATTCCCAAGGGTGAAATCTACGCCCGTGTCGAAAGTGGCAAAGGTGAGTTGGGAATTTATTTGGTTGGCGATGATAATGTTTTCCCTGCACGGTGGAAGATTCGCGCCGCAGATTTCAACAACCTCCAGATTGTTCCACATTTACTGCGTGGTATGAAGGTTGCAGATATTGTGGTCATCCTTGGTAGTGTTGACGTAATTATGGGTTCTGTGGATAGGTAGAAAATATCTATCTAAGTATTTTTTAGAGCAGTTGTATTATGCAACTGCTCTTTTTTTATGGCATTGGGTAAAACTAGTTCAGTTAAAAATTTCTTCCTTGGCGGCTTGGCGGTTCGTTCAAAAATTTATCGAACCGCCAAGTCGCCAAGAACGCCAAGAAGAATGCACTCTTTACTAATCTGGCTGGAAAAATTTTTTACTCATATAACATAGGTACGAAATATAGAGTTTTAAATAATGCCCCGGATATTTGACAACATTGATTTACAACTGCTGCCAATTTTACGAGAAACTCTCAAAGTCTCTTATCGGGGAGACTTTTGCGTTGGCTACTTTAATCTCAGAGGTTGGCGAAGAATTGACGACTTAATCGAACAGTATGTTGGTGGCGAAAATGCTTGTTGTCGTTTGCTAATTGGGATGCAAAGCTTACCCAGTGATGAAATTTATGCAGCATTTAGCCTTGTTAGTGGTGATAGAAGGATTGATAATAGTGACATTGTGCGGTTTAAAAAACGCATGGCGGCAGAATTCCGTCAGCAGTTAACCATCGGTGCGCCGACTAATCAGGATGAAGCGGGATTGCGGCGGTTAAGTTATCAGCTAAAAAGTCAGAAGGTAATTATTAGACTGTTTCTACGTCATTCTCTCCACGCCAAGTTGTATCTTGTGCATCGCAATGACCCCAACACCCCAATTGTGGGATTTTTGGGTAGCAGTAATTTAACCCTTCCCGGACTTGCAAAACAAGGGGAGTTGAATGTTGATATTTTAGACCATGATGCTTGTAATAAACTGCAAAAGTGGTTTAGCGATCGCTGGCAAGATTACGGTTGTGTAGATATTTCTCAAGAATTAGCTGAAATTATCGATCAGAGTTGGGCTAGGCAAGATTTAGTCTCACCTTACTACATCTACCTGAAGATAGCTTACCACTTATCCCATGAGGCGATCGCAGGACTTTCAGAATTTCGTATCCCTCGTGAATTTAATAACTTATTTGATTTCCAGAAAGCTGCCGTACAGTTAGCAGCACGTCATGTAACTAGGCGTGGTGGCGTGTTAGTAGGTGATGTGGTCGGTTTGGGCAAAACTTTAGTTGGAACCGCCTTAGCGAAGATATTACAAGAAGATTGTTTTTTAGAAACACTGATAATTTGCCCAAAAAACCTAGTGTCAATGTGGCAAGAATACGTAAATAACTATCGGTTACTTGCCGAGGTTATGCCAATTAGTCAAGTACAAAATAAATTACCAAAACTCCGGCGCTACCGAGTTGTGTTAATTGATGAAAGCCACAATCTACGTAACCGCGAAGGTAAACGTTATCGAACAATTACAGAATATATTGCAGCTAACGAAAGTAAATGTATTTTATTATCTGCAACTCCTTACAATAAAAGTTATCTTGACCTTTTCGCACAACTGCGGCTATTTGTGCCAGAAGACCAAGATTTGGGGTTAAGACCAGAAGCTTTAATTAATGAACTAGGCGGCAGTTCCGTAGGAGAATTAGAGTTTATTAGAAAGCATCAATGTTCCGTCCGTTCTTTAGCAGCCTTTGAGAAAAGCGAACATCCTGATGACTGGCGAGAATTGATGAAGCGTTACATGGTGCGACGCACTCGTTCATTTATTAAAGAAAATTATGCCCACACAGATGAAACAGGGCGGAAATATTTAGAATTTTCTGATGGGAGACGTTCTTATTTTCCTCAGCGTGTGCCTCGCAGTCTCAAGTTTCCTTTAGAAGGTTCTAACACAGACTTTTATGCTCGTCTTTACTCTGAATTAGTAGTAGAAGTCATTAATCAACTAAATTTACCACGTTATGGGCTAGGAAATTACATTATTGCTAAACCCAAACAGCCGCCTACAGATACCGAGCAACGTTTTATTAATAGCTTATTTCGTGGTGGTAGGAGGTTAATGGGTTTTTCGCGCACTAATTTATTTAAGCGTTTAGAAAGTAGTGGTGTTGCTTTTATTCAATCAATTGAACGTCATATATTACGAAATTTCATTTATTTATATGCTTTAGACAATGGTCTTGATATTCCGATTGGAACTCAGGAAGCTGAGTTATTAGATACAAGTAATAATGATGAAGATGCCGATTCTGTAGTAGCAGCTTTATTCGATACAGAAATCGAAGAAGATGATTCTGACCTAACCCCCCAACCCCCTTCCCTACTAGGTAATGGGGAGAATTCAAAGCCTCTCTCCTTGCAGGAGAGAGGTTTGGAGAGAGGTTTTCCAGATTCTGTAAAAAGTCAGGAAAAAGTATTTCGTCAAAGGGCAGAATCAATTTACCAAGAATATGCAACTCGATATCAACGGCGATTTAAATGGCTGCGTTCTCCACTTTTTGATATAAAAAAGCTCAAACGTGATTTGCTAGAAGATGCCAAAGCATTGATTAATGTACTGCAACAGTGTGGCGAGTGGAATCCTCAAAAAGATGAAAAACTTGCAGCTTTAATTAAACTGCTCACAAAAACTCACCCCAAAGATAAAGTCCTAATTTTCACCCAGTTTGCTGATACAGTTCGTTATCTTACAGACAATTTGCAGTTGAGTCAGATTACTAACGTCGCAGGGGTGACAGGACAATCTAAAGACCCTACACTAATGACGGGAAGATTTAGCCCTGTAAGTAATGGAAAACGCGAGCAAATTTCATCATCATCAGAGTTGCGGATTTTAATCGCCACCGATGTTTTAAGTGAAGGTCATAATTTGCAAGACTGTGCAATTATCGTCAATTGGGATTTACCTTGGGCAATTATTCGCTTAATTCAACGCGCCGGAAGAGTAGACCGCATTGGACAAAATGCAGACCAAATTCTCTGTTATTCTTTTTTACCAGCCGAGGGAGTAGAAAGGATTATTAATTTGCGCGGACGACTCCGTAAACGACTGCAAGAAAATGCTGAAGTCGTAGGAACTGATGAAGCTTTTTTTGAAGATGATGATGCACGAGTAATTCTTGACCTCTATAACGAGAAATCTGGAATTTTAGATGGTGAAGAAGATACAGAAGTTGATTTGACATCAGAAGCGTTTCAAATTTGGAAAAAAGCCACTGATAATAATCCCGGCTTGAAAAAAACCATTGAAGAAATGCAAAATGTAGCTTATTCTACCCGCGCCCATACTCCGCAGCCTGTGCAACCGGAGGGGGTATTGCTTTATATGAAAACTACTGAGGGAAATGATTCTTTAATTTATGTTGACCGCGATGGAAATAGTGTTACTCAATCACAATTAGCAGTTCTTCGCGTAGCGGCGTGTGAAGAATCTACCCCAGCAATACCTAGAGACAAACAGCATCACGAGTTAGTGCAGAAGGGTGCTGAATTGATTGCTGAAGAAGAGAAAAATGCCGGCGGTCAATTGGGGCGACCATCAGGTGCAAGGTTCCGCACTTATGAACGACTGAAGAGTTATGTTCAAGAAATGAAAGGAACATTATTTGTCAGTGAAGAACTTTTAAAAGCAATTGATGAGATTTACCGTTATCCTTTGCGACAGTCAGCCATTGATACTCTCAACCGCCAACTCAGAAGCGGTATTAATAATCAGCAGTTAGCTGAGTTGGTAGTAGCGCTACGGATGGATGACCGTTTATGTATTGTCACAGAAGAACTAGAAAAGCGAGAACCTCAAATTATTTGTTCATTAGGATTATTTTCTAATTAGTAATTAAAGCAATAGACGCGATGAATCGCGTCTATTGAAAAATATTCTACGCTGTTTTATTTTCTTCCAACCAATTAAGTAAATCCTCAATGGCTGTAAAATCTAACAAAGCCTCGCCAAGTGCTTCTAATTGCTCTAAAGAAAGAGTTTGAATGCGCCCGCGAACCTCTTGTGGTAACTCTCCTACTCGTTTTTGTAGCTGCCGTAACACGAGTGTTTGTCCTTGTTCTTGTTTTCCCCGCTCATAGCCAATGCGCTCTCCTGTGGTAATGTAGCTCATAGTCTGCTCCTGCTCAAATTGCTTAAACTCTTGCCAAAATTCTGCTTCTAAGGCTTTTGGTAAAATCATAACCCAATCAATAAATCGGTAAAGGTTACGAATATCTTTTTCTTGCAATCCTAATTCATACAATCTGCGAATCAAACTAAACTTCCAAGCTTTACGTTCTCCTGGCTTTTTATTTGTTTGTTGTGTTTTCAAATGCGCCATTACAACAGTTGCAAATGGATTGTCGCTGGCTTCTAATTCTGTCCAACGATTTTGATAATCCAGTAATTTGACAGTTCCAAATTCAAAGTTAAGCCTGGTATTGGGATAATTATAACTATATTGATTGGGTCGCCATGTCGGGTCTGTATCGCACAAAATTGCTAAACTTATGGCAGGTTTTGCAAATCTGTCAAAAATTCGCAGATTGTAGGAAAACATTCTTTCTGGAAAGATGTCTTCTGATTTTGCCTGGATTTCCACATGGATTAATAGCCAAATTTCTTGTCCTTGAATTTGCCAGACTTTAACTAATTTATCTGCATATCTCCTACCAAGTTCTGCTTCGCGGGCTATTTGTTGAAATTCCTTATCAAGAAATTCGTGAGGACGTTCCCAATTAATTATTTTTGCTGTTTCGGGAAAGAAAAATTGCATTGCCTGGGGAAAGTAAGCTTCTAAAATTTCTTTCCACGGGCTATCATTATCTGCTCTTTCCAGTTTTTCAGCCATTAGTTTATTGCTATAACATTTATTAATCTTAAACAATACTGTTCGGTTAAGGCAAGAGACGCGATAAATCGCCGTCTTTAAGAACTTTCGGAAAACACCGAAATTATAAAGCAAACTGGGGTTTGAATAAGTCAAAGCTCTTTTTGTTTGTAGAAGACACCGAAATTATAAAGTAAACTGGGGTTTGAATAAGTCAAAGCTCCTTTTGCTTACGGAAAACACTAAAATGAATAAGTAAAATGATGTTTTGAATAAGTCAAAGCTCCTTTTGCTTGCGGAAAACACCAAAATGAATAAGTAAAATGATCTTTTGAGTAAGTCAAAGGTCATTTTGATTAAGCATTTCAGTGTTTTGAGAAAGTAAACGGGCATTTTTATAAAGCAATTAGGCATTTTTATAAAATAATCAGTAAATATACCTGACAATTAAAAAATCACTCCCGTAGAAAATAATGTCGGCATTTACATAACTCAGGTAATATCCCTGAACCTACTTTGATATAAAGGATTTATAAAGTATAAAAAGCATGGTAAAAATTTAACTTCTATAGGATTAGTATTTGATTTTTGAAATATAGTAGGGTGCGTTAGCATAGCGTAACGCACTATCTTAAGCTTATGGTGCGTTACGACGTTCCGTCTAACACGCCCTACAGATACTTATATTTTTTCAAAAATCAAATATGATTCTTATATAGAAAGAGTTTTTTCAAGTCTGTCAGCACAGACTTAATTTTTCTAGCCACAGATTTATTTTCTGAATGGCAAGTTTACCATGCTCTTTTTTTATTATTGAAGCATGGTAAATTATGTCTCTGAATTTTCAACGAACCCGCGATTTACTCTCTAACTTTAAATTTAGTAATTTATTTATAGAAGAGTTAGGTTGGTCTAAACCTTCCAGACAAAAACCTGTAAGTTTAAAAATTGAGAACAACACGTATCAATACCAAAAGATTGCTGAACTTTCAGGCGTTGCAATCTTTGAAGTCATCGCAACTGATGGGAACATCCCAGAGGCGAAGGTTAGAAAGCATATTCATCAAGAAATTACTAAACTCATCAATGAAAATCTCCTAATTTTTATTGGTCAAGAACGCACACGTAGTCTTTGGTATTGGGTAAAACGAGAAGGAAGTAAAAGCTTCTTTCGTGACCATTTATATGTGAAGGGTCAACCAGGAGACTTATTTTTAAGTAAACTTGGTTCTTTAGTTATTGATATTACTGAATTAGAACATGGTGAACCGACGGTTGTCGAAATTGCCTATAAACTACAACGAGGTTTTGATGTTGAGCCTGTAACTAAGAAGTTTTACAAGGAATTTCAAGAACAACACCAGAAGTTTTTGCTGTTTGTGAAAGGAATTGATAATGAGACAGATAGACGTTGGTATACATCGGTAATTCTTAACCGTCTGATGTTTGTTTATTTTCTCCAGCGTAAGGGTTTTATTGATAATAAAGATTTAAATTATCTGCAAAATAAGCTTGAACAAAGTAAGCAAAAAGCTGAAAATCATTTTTATGACGAATTTCTCAAGGCTTTGTTTTTTGAAAGCTTTGCTAAACCTGAGTTTGAACGCGATTTATCTGTAAAAGAATTGGTAGGTAAGGTTAAATACCTGAATGGTGGACTATTTCTCAAGCATCATATTGAAGATAAATATGATATATCTATAGTTGATGAGGCGTTTGAGCAAGTTCTAGATTTATTTGGGCGTTATTCTTGGAATTTAGATGATACGCCGGAAGGTAAAGACGACGAGATAAACCCTGATGTTTTAGGATATATTTTTGAAAAATATATTAATCAAAAGGCTTTTGGAGCCTATTATACTAGACCGCAAATTACAGAATATCTCTGTGATAGAACTATCCATAAGTTAATTGTAGACCGCATAAATGATGCGTTATCCGATCAGTATAAGCCATTTGAGGATATTAACGAACTTCTGATTAAGCTGGATGCAAATGTTTGTCGTCTACTAATGGAAGATATTCTTCCTAATTTATCAATTCTTGACCCGGCTTGTGGTTCTGGTGCTTTTCTCGTAGCGGCTATGAAGACTTTAATTTCTATATATACTGCTATTATTGGGACAATTGAATTACAGGGAGATCAAAAATTAAAAGACTGGCTAAAAACTGAAAAAACTGAGCATCTTTCTATAGAGTATTTTATCAGAAAGCTCATTATTAGGGATAACCTCTATGGTATAGATATCATGGAGGAAGCAACGGAAATTGCTAAACTACGTCTTTTCTTAGCGCTAGTTTCTTCTGCTAAGAATGTCGATGAATTAGAACCATTGCCGAATATTGATTTTAATATTATGGCAGGTAATTCGCTGATTGGGTTAGTTAAAGTTGATGAAACAGCCTTTGATACAGTCGGAAATTCGTTACAAGGTAATCTTTTACAGTCTTTAGCAGCCGATAATTACAAAAAAATATTAGAAGAGAAAAATGAATCAATTAAAATTTATAAAGAATATACTTTTTTACCTCAAAATTTACCTCACACAGATACACCTAAAGATACTTGCTACAGACATCTACGCAGAAGTATTGAACAACTCAATAATAAATCGCAAGAAAAGTTAAATCTTTTGCTGTTGGATGAGTTTAGTAAGCGTTTGGGTATCAAATATGAAGAAGTTCAGTTAACTGGAAAGTCACAGAAGCGTGTTTTAAAGGTTGAGGATATTGCAGCTTTGAAGCCGTTTCACTGGGGTTATCATTTTGACAAGGTTTTAGAACGTGGAGGTTTTGATGCGATTATTACTAATCCACCGTGGGAAATATTTAAGCCACAAGCTAAGGAGTTCTTTGCACAGCATAATGAACTGGTGACAAAGAATAAGATGGATATTAAGGATTTTGAAAAAGAACAGAGTAAACTTTTACAAAATCCAATAATTGCAAGTACTTGGTTAGAATATCAAAGTCAATATCCTTATGTCAGCGCTTATTATCGTTCATCTGAACAGTATAAAAATCAGATTTCTGTTGTGAATGGTAAAAAAGCAGGTACGGATATTAATCTTTATAAGCTGTTTACAGAACAATGTTTTAATCTTCTGCGTTCAGGCGGTGAGTGTGGGATTGTAATTCCTAGTGGTATTTACACTGATTTGGGGACTAAGCAATTGCGGGAGATGTTGTTTAGTCAAACTAAAGTTACTGGTTTATTCTGTCTTGAGAATCGTAAAGAAATCTTTGAAGGTGTTCATCGCAGTTTTAAAATAGTTGTTCTTACTTTTGCAAAAGGTAGTATAACAACAGAATTTCCATCTGCATTTATGCGTCATGATGTGCAGGAACTGAAAAGGTTTCCTAGTGATGATAGCTTGCAGATTAATATTGACATGGTGCGTCAACTATCACCTGATTCTTTATCTGTGATGGAGTTTAAGAATCAGGTAGATATTCGCATAGCTGAGAAAATGCTTAAGTTCCCTTTGCTGGGTGAAAAGATTGAGGGTAAGTGGAATTTGCGTTTAACTGCTGAATTTCACATGACTAGCGACAGCAATTTATTTAAGCAACAGCCAGCTAAAGGAAGATTACCATTATATGAAGGTAAAATGATTCATCAGTTCACTCACTTATATGCTGAACCTAGATATTGGGTGGGTGAAGAAGAAGGGAGGAAAGCTTTATTAAAACGGAATGAAATTGATAACGGTCAATATTTGGATTATCAATATTTGGTTCTTCAGTACTTGTTATGCTAAATTATTAACATATAGATATTAAACGATGTCAAAAAATGTATCAATAATCTGTTAAAAGTACTACAAG
>NZ_JBALDL010000064.1:0-1569 GCF_036917465.1 Nostoc sp. | reverse complement strand
CAAAACGGAGAGTTTGATCCTGGCTCAGGATGAACGCTGGCGGTATGCTTAACACATGCAAGTCGAACGGTGTCTTCGGGCACAGTGGCGGACGGGTGAGTAACGCGTGAGAATCTGGCTTCAGGTCTGGGACAACCACTGGAAACGGTGGCTAATACCGGATGTGCCGAGAGGTGAAAGGTTAACTGCCTGAAGATGAGCTCGCGTCTGATTAGCTAGTTGGAAGTGTAACGGACTCCCAAGGCGACGATCAGTAGCTGGTCTGAGAGGACGATCAGCCACACTGGGACTGAGACACGGCCCAGACTCCTACGGGAGGCAGCAGTGGGGAATTTTCCGCAATGGGCGAAAGCCTGACGGAGCAATACCGCGTGAGGGAGGAAGGCTCTTGGGTCGTAAACCTCTTTTCTCAGGGAAGAACACAATGACGGTACCTGAGGAATAAGCATCGGCTAACTCCGTGCCAGCAGCCGCGGTAATACGGAGGATGCAAGCGTTATCCGGAATGATTGGGCGTAAAGCGTCCGCAGGTGGCAATGTAAGTCTGCTGTTAAAGAGTCTAGCTCAACTAGATAAGAGCAGTGGAAACTACATAGCTAGAGTACGTTCGGGGCAGAGGGAATTCCTGGTGTAGCGGTGAAATGCGTAGAGATCAGGAAGAACACCGGTGGCGAAGGCGCTCTGCTAGGCCGTAACTGACACTGAGGGACGAAAGCTAGGGGAGCGAATGGGATTAGATACCCCAGTAGTCCTAGCCGTAAACGATGGATACTAGGCGTGGCTTGTATCGACCCGAGCCGTGCCGTAGCTAACGCGTTAAGTATCCCGCCTGGGGAGTACGCCGGCAACGGTGAAACTCAAAGGAATTGACGGGGGCCCGCACAAGCGGTGGAGTATGTGGTTTAATTCGATGCAACGCGAAGAACCTTACCAAGGCTTGACATGTCGCGAATCCTGGTGAAAGCTGGGAGTGCCTTCGGGAGCGCGAACACAGGTGGTGCATGGCTGTCGTCAGCTCGTGTCGTGAGATGTTGGGTTAAGTCCCGCAACGAGCGCAACCCTCGTTTTTAGTTGCCAGCATTAAGTTGGGCACTCTAGAGAGACTGCCGGTGACAAACCGGAGGAAGGTGGGGATGACGTCAAGTCAGCATGCCCCTTACGCCTTGGGCTACACACGTACTACAATGCTCCGGACAGAGGGCAGCAAGCATGCGAATGCAAGCAAATCCCGGAAACCGGAGCTCAGTTCAGATCGCAGGCTGCAACTCGCCTGCGTGAAGGAGGAATCGCTAGTAATTGCAGGTCAGCATACTGCAGTGAATTCGTTCCCGGGCCTTGTACACACCGCCCGTCACACCATGGAAGCTGGTAGTGCCCGAAGTCATTACTCCAACCTTTCGGGGAGGAGGATGCCTAAGGCAGGACTGGTGACTGGGGTGAAGTCGTAACAAGGTAGCCGTACCGGAAGGTGTGGCTGGATCACCTCCTTTTTAGGGAGACCTACACCCCTTACAAATCGAAAAGCATACAGCTATATAGAACGTAAGTTGGTCTAACCTAGGTCGGTCG
>NZ_JBALDL010000063.1:0-51534 GCF_036917465.1 Nostoc sp. | reverse complement strand
TGGTAAGTCGTAGCGATCGCCTGTTTTTCTTCCTCCCCTTGTTCACACATCCTTAATTTCATCAAATCCATCCTCGATTACGCGAACGGTGAGTTATTACTCATTACTTCAAACATTTTAGACAGTTGGAGTCAGGGATTTAAACCCCAACTCAACTGAGCGCAAAGTGGCGAAAGTGACCACCGGAGAGTATCTCCGTGGCACATTTCGCGCAAAGTCTGCCACAGGGAGTATCCCCGTGGCGAGCTTTGCGGTGCGTCACGGTTTCCGTGCGCCCAACTTTGTAAGAATACTACGTATTTTGGTTGGGGTCTTAAACCCTTGATTTGGCGATCAATATAAAGCCGTCCGATCTATGACGGGGCTTTTATCCCATTAATTCCGGTCAAGGGTTTGGCCATCTACCTGAGCAAGTTCAAGAGCAAACCCGTGAAGCATACCGCCTCTTTAAACAAGATCCGAGCCATCGAAGTTTACGCTTCAAAAAAGTACATCCAGAACTACCAATTTATTCAGCAAGAATTACCAAAAGTTATCGAGCAGCTGGACAGTTAGATGGAGAAACCGTTATTTGGTTTTGGGTTGGATCACACGCAGAATATAACAAGTTGCTTTCTCAGTTCTAGCTACACAGTGCGATCGCATACCCAATTTAGTCTCAACCACTATATTGTGTCTCTGTTGAGTGGGGTAGCATAATTAACAGCAAAGCAATCTTAGAATTTTCCAGATAATTTTATAGATATTCAAAAAACGCTTCTGGTACTAACTTAAATTTCCCAGATTTCAAGCTAGAGATATCCATCCATAATGCTTTATGTTTATGAGTTTGTGATTCTGAAAAAACTAAACTTTCTAGTTGATAAAATTTTGAATCAACAAAGTCACATTTGTAAAGTTGAATAATTTCATGACCTTGCCTACCATTAAATGTAAACAGGTTCTCTAAACAACCTAGATATTTAATATCCGTTAATTCTGCCTGAATTTCCTCTTGAAACTCTCGTTGTAGTGCGTCGTGGCTAGTTTCGCCAAATTCAACTCCACCGCCTAAAGCCCGATAAAATGTTTCGTGCTTCACGGGATCGTAGCCTTCAGACATAAATATGCGTTCGCCATCCCGAATTAGCCCCAAGGATATTACCCGAATTTCCCCTGCTTTATTCATTTTTGTAACTAATTATCGTAAATAGACTGAGGACGGCTTTCGCTATCCTCAATAGGCCAATCTGGATTTTCGCCACCGATATATAATTCTTCAATGGTCACATATTCTTGACTTAGCTGGGTAAGAGCGTTAATTAAAATATCCAGAGCGATCGCATCACTGGTTCCTAAGTCAAACCAACAACGCCCCCACTGTCCCTCATATTCAAACTCACCGATGTTGTGCATCAGTGCTAATAAACTTTTGTCATACCCTTGTTCATCATAATTCATGTAGCTGATATCGAGTCCAGTATCCTGCACCTGGAGATTCTCTGCATTAAATGCACCCAATTTACCCAGATAAAACCAAGAATTGAAAACTTCTTCTACATACTGCTTTTCACCCGCAGAAGGATTTGTGCTGAATTTCAGCCAAATCCACATATCAAAAGGATTAATTTCGCGGAACTGAATCTCCATTTTGGTCTAATATCTCAATTACTCTTCTGCAAATAAGCATATCAAAGTAGGGAATGGGGAAAAAACTTAATCACCAATGCCTAATGCCCAATTCCCAATTCCCAATTACCTAGCATCACTTAGGCTAGCAGCATTTTTGCGTTCGCGTTCAATTTGTTTGAGTAAATCGCCTGGGAGTTGGGATTTTTTAGTCAATGCTTTGTCAAAATTAGCGATCGCTTCCCGGATCATCTCCTGGCTTTTTTCTTTTTGCCCCAAGTTTTTTAGAATTTGGGCTTTGAGATAATAAATTTCTGGATTATTCAGATGTGCTTTTTAGCGCTCGGTTGACATATTCTAATGCCTGTGGATATCGTTTTAAATCTCGGTAAGCAAGAGCAATACCGCGATCCACGAGATATCCAGGAGCAGCATTTTTTTCTAAGCCTCCAATTGCCTGATCTGGGCTAGCAAAAGGCAAATTAACCGCCAACAGTAAATCCATATAACCCTTGATTAAATTCAGTTCTGGATCGTTGGCAGAAATTGCTTCGGCTTTATCTAAATATTCATAAACTTGCCGCAGGCGACCAAAAGCTTGCGGTACACCGTTGACAGTACCCTCACGGGTAATAATTACTGCTCCCTCTAAAAAATGACCGACAGCAGTGTATAAATTACCACGCAACGGATCGTTGGTAATCAGTTTTTGTCCGGCTTCTAGAGTTTTCTGACTGTAGGTGGCGAGTTTAGACCAATCTTTATTTCCGTATGCCAAAGATGCCTTCATCGCATAAGCTAGAGGTTCATTTGGCTCTTTGGATATTGCTTGTTGGAGATAACGGTCTGCTGCTGGATAGTTGCCCTGTTGAAAAATCGCTTTAAAAGCTGCTTCTGTTTGGTCGCCAATTTGATGAGGTTCGCTATTGCGAAACGGATCGCCAGCCAGTGAGGGATTTACCCACAGATTCAGTGCGATTGCCCAAGGGGCAACGCCAAAGGCGAACGCAGAGCCAAAAGCAGTATGAACAAGGGTAATGAGTCTCATAGGGACTGCTAATCGAGGCGAAGAAAACCTTTTAGTCATTTTAACCCTGAGAATAATTGCAGATGAAATAGTTGTATGTCTTAGTTAGAATGCAAAATAATGATTAATTTTAACTTGCCTCTGCCTCAACCCAAATTTTCTTATATAAAGGTTGACTTTGGTAATTTTTCTATATTTCCAGGCTCGTCATAGCCATTGTTTAAGGGTGAGTCTGCCACAATGGAGAAAAATTGGATGATTTTTGCTGCTAGATTAAGCTGTTAATCTAGGTAATGCATTATAAATTTTTCCAGGTACTCTCAGTGTCGCTAATCAGTAATTTGCTGACTTTTTGGTAATCTTAACAAATGCTCTATCTCCGAAATGTAAATTATCACCCTACAGCGTGTCCAACAGCAATTCTTAAATCGATCAACTTGGAATTAGCACCGCAGCAGCTAGGTCTGATTATTGGCCCCAGTGGTTCAGGAAAAAGTACCTTACTAGAGATTTTGTCAGGACTAGCTGAACCCACTACTGGCGCACTCTTCTGGCGGGAACAAGAACTTATAGCCGAACAGCTACAACAATTAGCTGGGTTAGTATTTCAGTTTCCAGAACGGCACTTTTGCGGTGGTTCAATTTTAGAAGAATTGCGTTTAGGACATCCTGAATTAGGGTCAGAACGAGTTAGACAGGCCCTAACTGAGGTGGGATTAGAGCATTTATCGCTTTCTGCTGCCCCCCATGCTTTGAGTGGTGGTCAACAACGACGTTTAGCTTTAGCGGTGCAATTGATTCGCCAGCCAAATTTACTGTTATTGGATGAACCCACGGCTGGGTTAGATTGGTCAATGCGTCGGCAATTAGTAAATTTATTAGCAAAGCTGAAACAAGATTGGACACTATTGATAGTTACACACGATGCTGGGGATCTGTTAGCGATCGCAGATCGTTGCTGGACACTCAACCACGGCGAACTACAATCAGTAGACCCAAAAACCCTAGAATCCAAAGTCAAAGAACCCCTACCATCGGTATAGAAAGGTAACTGGAGAATGGGGACTGGGGACTGGGTACTGGAGAAAAAATAATACCCAATGACAAATGACAAATGACAAACTTATTGCCTGAGACGGCAGAAATCTGGCAGAAAACTCTGAATTGGCAACCAACTGTCCAACAGCAAGCACAATTCCAAAGGCTTTATGAGTTAATCCTAGAAGGTAATAGCCAACTAAATTTAACTCGCATTACTGACCCCCAAGAGTTTTGGGAAAAACATCTCTGGGATTCTCTACGAGGAATTGCACCCCTGTTATCAGGAAATTTATCTCTGGCTTCCCCTACTATTATTGATATCGGTACAGGTGCAGGTTTTCCGGGTGTTCCAGTGACAATTACAGTACCTAATTGCACAATTACTCTTCTCGATTCCACTCGAAAAAAAATTACTTTTCTTGACAATATATTAACTGAACTTGCCCTTACTAATGCCAAAACTATTGTTGGTAGGGCTGAAGAAATCGGTCAGAACTCTCAGCATCGACTAGCTTATGATATTGCATTGATTCGGGCTGTAGGGGCAGTCTCTGTCTGTGCAGAATATACCTTACCACTGCTCAAACAGGGAGGTTTAGCTATAATTTATCGCGGTAATTGGACAGAGGATGAAACAACAGCTTTGCAAAATGCTGTGAAACAGTTGGGTGGCGTTATTGAATCAATTGAACAATTTACAACACCCTTGAGTCACAGCATCCGGCACTGTGTGTATTTGCGTAAGGTAGCCACCACACCAATTCAGTTTCCCCGTGCTATTGGTGTACCTACTCAAAAGCCTCTTTGACTAATTCATAATTCCTAATTAGAAAGAGTATAAACCTCCATTAATTGTAATTACTTTGACAGAGATGGAAGATAAATTTTTTATTTTTATATCTCCCTTGCTCCTAATGTTTAAGCTAATTTACTTGCTGCTGCAAATCGCTTGTTAATCTCATCCCAATTAATTACGTTCCACCAAGCATCTAAATAATCGGCGCGGCGATTCTGGTAATTGAGATAATATGCGTGTTCCCATACATCATTACCCAGGATGGGATATTTACCTGCACTTAAGGGACTATCTTGGTTAGCTGTAGTTGCCACTTCCAACTTGCCACCTTTATTACGCACTAGCCAAACCCAACCACTACCAAAACGACCAGCACCGGCTTCATTAAATTGCTTTTTGAAAGCGGCAAAACTGCCAAAGCTTTGATTAATTGCGGAGGCTATATTTCCTGTTGGTTCTCCTCCACCTTTTGGCTTCATAATTTCCCAGAACATTGAGTGGTTCACATGGCCACCCCCATTATTACGTACTGTTTTGCGAATATCTTGTGGTACTTTGTCAAGTTTCTGCAACAGTTCTTCAATAGTTTTGCCTTTCAGTTCTGGGTGTTTATCTAATGCTGCATTCAGGTTTTTTACATAAGTTGCGTGGTGTTTGTCGTGATGAAATTGCATCGTTTTAGCATCGATGTGTGGTTCAAGTGCTTCGTACGCATAAGGTAAAGGCGGTAGTTGGATGGCACCTGCTTTATTTAGTGTTGTATTTCCTTTTGTATTTGGTGTTGATTCAGGAGTTGCAGCGTTTCCATCAGGAGATTTTTCTGCCAATGCACAAGCATCGAATACAAAAGCACCCGCACCTGCTGTTAGTAAAAACAAGAAATTGCGTCGATCAATAGCCATATAAGTTTTTGCACCTAATTAATTAAGTCTCTATTGCCGTTTTTATTTTCTTAGATTTTGGCTACAAAAAATTGGAAGTTTGCGATTATTTATGGCAGTTTAAGAAACTATTTATAAGCGCTTCGGAGTATAAAATATAATTGTTTTGTGTGCGATCGCTGTAATTGGTGGTGAGGGATAGGTTAGCGATCGCATCCAGAATCATTACCACACCGCCGTTAATCCAATTTTTTCACAAGCTCACCAGCGATAATTCGCCGCACCATCTAAACCTTATAAATTCAAAGCCGAACTCAACCCGGATCACTTTGAGTCCGTTCCCCAAACTCTACTACAACACTCACCCGACTAATCACAATCACAGTCTCCACTCAAACCGCACTCCTAATCTCTAAACTCAGAATTATCGGCAAAGCACACGACCTACTCTGGTTCCTTATCGGCTCCGCTAACCCCGACAACACCATCGCCCTCTCTCAAAAAATTATCGCTAAGGAATTAAACACTTACTCTCAGGATGTTTCTAAATACTCACAAATCCTTCAAGACAACTCCCTAATCACTAACATCCAATGTAAATAGTTTTTGCAGTGATTGAATCATTATTTCATCCTGATTATGGATTTGACACTTCACACTGCTGTAACCTGAAAATTAAGAGTTAACGGGGTGTAGCGGCCAAAGGTGAAAGTAAATCGGCATGGACACGCCAAGGTTCTTACTCAGCAAGAGATACAGCAAATTTTCGCTATTGGGTTAACAAATGACCGCGATGGCTACGCCCGCCGCAGGCATCGCACGACGCAAGGCCAAGATCAGAGTGTATCGGTCAAAAATTGGATTAACGGCAGTGTGGTGATGATTCTGGATGCGATCGCTAACCATACCTCGCCACCAATTACAGCGATTGCCCCTACACCCCGTCACAGAGATTGCACACAAAACAATTATATTTACGCTCCGAAGCGCTTATAATATTCTGTCCCCAGTTTTGGGATCAAATACAAACAAGTGATTCAAATCAAGTTGTAGAAAAAGACGATCGCCTGGACGCGATCGCATATCCCCGCCCACCTGAATGTTCAACACTACCGCCGAACCAGGTAAGCCAGCACGAATCAAAGTTTCCCTTCCCAAAGGTTCCACCACCTTAACTTCCACAATCAGCCGACTCTCATTTCCTTCTTCGCGTCCTTGGCGACTTGGCGGTTCGTCAATAAAAATATGCTCTGGACGAATCCCCAAATCATAACTGTATCCCTGACACAACCGTAATTTTTCATTCACCTCTGCCGAAACCGTTAATAACTGTCCACTCACATCAAAACCGTTATTTTGATAGATTGCAGGCAAGATATTCATTGGTGGACTGCCTAAAAAAGTTGCCACCATCTGATTAGCAGGACTTGCATAAATACTTTGGGGATCGCCGATTTGTTGAATTCGCCCGCGATTTAGCACAACAATTTTATCAGCCAAAGTCATTGCTTCCACTTGATCGTGGGTGACATAAATTGTGGTAATGCCTAATTTTTGATGTAACTGTTTCAACTCTGCCCTTGTATCGTCGCGCAATTGGGCATCTAAATTAGATAAAGGTTCATCAAGTAAAAACACTTGTGGTTGACGAGCGATCGCTCTCCCTAATGCTACCCGTTGTTGCTGTCCCCCAGAAAGCTGTTTGGGTTTACGATCCAGTAGGTGATCCAGAGATAGCGATCGCGCCACATTCATCACTCTTTCTTGAATGATTTTCCGGTCAACCTGACGCATCTGTAAGCCAAAGCCGATGTTTTCCGCCACGCTCATGTGAGGATAGAGAGCGTAATTCTGGAACACCATCGCCACATCTCGCTGTCTGGCTGGGATATTATTCACCAAGCGATCGCCAATAAATAGTTTACCAGATGTGGCGGTTTCTAAACCTGCGATCGTCCGCAAAATTGTCGATTTACCACAACCTGATGGCCCGACTAAAACCCAAAACTCGCCATCAGGAATTTCAAAGGTAATATCCTCAATAGCGGTGACGTTATTGAATCTACGCTTAATATCTTCTAGACGAACGTTTGCCATTATCTGATTCGATATTTTTAGTCTGGGATCTGTGGCACTTTCAACTCAGCATTAGGGGCTTTTATCCGTCCCCTCTGAGGAGTTTTGAAGCTGCTTTGTAAGTGCAGAAACTTGCTTATCCTGCACAACTCTAATCAGAAATCTTAGAGCCTCATTGACGGCATCAGCATTGGGAAAAACCTCTACAACATCAGGTTCTAAATGTTGTCTTACCAAAACTCTTTCGTTCAGCGCCGAACTTTCTGACCCTTAGACTCTTTAAGTCATACTCTGAACGCAGATCGTCTTCCATTTCTGACTTACCTTTCTTCATCAGCTTCTCGCTCGGATCGCGTTACTTCTCTTGCACTAATGAGACGAATTGAATTTCCTCTTTCCGTATACGACATAATTAATAAGCGTCCCCGACTTGATTTTCTAATAATAAGGTAACGATCCTGATCATCTGAGTACTCTGGATCGTAGAAGTCAACATAGAGCGGATTATCGAAAACAGTTTTGGCTTCTTCAAAGGAAACCTGATGTTTTAAAATATTTCTTGCCGCTTTCTTTTCGTCCTACTCAAACTTTATGGAATTATTAAATCACTCTTTTCTATACCTGGAGAAAGCAGGTATTTTTTCATCATTTTTTGTTTCTAAACAAAGTTCAATTACTTCTTTAATATTAGTCATCAACTCATCAATTGTTTCTCCTTGACTGTAACAGGCTTGTAGCTGAGGGACTTCTCCGACATAGTAACCATCTTCATCCCGTTCAATGATGACGTAGAATTATCGCTTGGTGGGATTAATCATAATCTATTTGTCCGTAAGCTCAAAATCATTTTTCTGGATTCTTTGACCAAGCTGGGTGAGACAGTAAAGAAGCAAATACTCGTACCCCCCGAAGCTGATTAGAGAGGGGTAAGTGACCTCTAGGCGCACTCAAATCCCAGGTAAACTCGTTAGGGTATCGCGTCCAGCTATTACCTGCTTTCCAGCCAATTTTTGGCCAGAAATTCTCCCAGTTTTTACCCAAACTTAACCAGATTTCTCGCTGCACTGAAAAGCCAAATTTACCTTCAGAGTGGACTAACCAGAGGTTGTTAATGGTTTGTAAGTCAACAGCCGAGGTCTTTTCTACTTCAGTAAAATACAACCATTTTCGTTGTACAGCCGTTGGCCCTGATAGCTCACACATTTTTTCGATGCTCACGCGATCGGCTGCTTGGAAGTCTTGAACAGCAAGTAGCTGTTGCAAAGAATTATAGTTAATCCCACACTCTGATTTTAGAGGTACAATTCCCTCAGGAAAACAAGAGCGCAGAAATTCTTTGGCTTCAGGTGCATCAGATTTATAGAGGACTTGGTAAGCTTTGCCATCAATCCAAGTCGCTGGGTTATCACGTCGTTTCAGTAAAAATTCCATCAACACGTCTAATCCCTCATTACCCAACTCAGCTAATTGTGGGATTATCTGTTGTTGGACTTTTTCAGACCCAGCGATTAACGGTCGTCGGAGGGAGTCGATGTCATTTGCAGGGCCTGATAAAATCATTGGGTCTGTCATGCCATTCTCGTTTTAGCGGTCAGTGAAAGAGTGGTAAGCTATCTGGCATTCTCCAAAGTGAAGCACTGATAGCGAAAAGTAGTTTACTATTTTTGATCGTACAAAATTGCGATCGCTTCACTCAATCCCACACTTAATCCCCAAATAATGTACAAGGGGAATAGGGGGAAAATCTGTGCCTTCTGGCTTGGTGAACAAAAGACATAGCAAAATATACAAGCCTGCCACATAAGGATTTTTTGACTAGCAGCGTATCGATTAGGAGTGTGTGAACAATGTACGAAAAGATTACCCCCCCAGCAGCCGGAGCAAAAATCACCTTCAAAGATGGTGAACCAATCGTACCGGACAATCCAATTATCCCTTTTATTCGTGGCGACGGCACAGGTATAGACATCTGGCCTGCTACCCAAAAGGTGTTAGATGCTGCGGTAGCTAAAGCATACAAGGGTCAGCGTCAAATCAGTTGGTTCAAGGTTTACGCTGGTGATGAAGCTTGTGATTTATATGGAACTTATCAGTATTTACCTCAAGACACTCTTACGGCTATTGAAGAATATGGTGTCGCAATTAAAGGGCCTTTGACTACTCCCATTGGGGGGGGAATTCGTTCTTTAAATGTGGCACTGCGGCAAATTTTTGACTTGTATGCCTGCGTGCGTCCTTGCCGTTACTATGCAGGTACGCCCTCACCACACAAAAATCCTGAGAAGCTGGATGTAATTGTTTATCGTGAGAATACAGAAGATATTTATTTAGGCATTGAGTGGCGACAAGGTAGCGAAATTGGCGATCGCTTAATTAAAATTCTCAATGAAGAACTGATCCCCGCCACCCCAGAGCATGGCAAAAAACGAATTCCTCTTGATTCTGGTATTGGCATCAAACCCATCAGCAAAACTGGTTCCCAGCGCCTAGTTAGACGTGCCATCAAACATGCCTTGCTATTGCCCAAAAACAAGCAACAAGTGACTTTGGTGCATAAAGGCAACATCATGAAGTACACCGAAGGCGCTTTCCGCGACTGGGGTTATGAACTAGCAACCAGTGAATTTCGCCAAGAAACTGTCACTGAACAAGAATCTTGGATTTTGAGTAACAAGGAAAAAAATCCGAATATTTCTTTGGAAGAAAACGCCCGCCAGATTGAACCTGGGTTTGATAATCTCACTCCAGACAAGAAAGCGCAAGTTGTCAAGGAAGTTGAAACTGTTCTCAACACAATTTGGGCAACCCACGGCGATGGCAAATGGAAAGAGAAAGTTTTGGTGAATGACCGGATTGCTGACAGCATTTTTCAACAAATCCAAACCAGACCGGATGAGTATTCGATTCTGGCGACGATGAACTTAAACGGCGATTATTTGTCTGATGCGGCTGCTGCGATCGTTGGGGGATTGGGAATGGGGCCAGGGGCAAATATTGGTGATTCTAGTGCCATATTTGAAGCTACCCACGGCACCGCACCCAAACACGCCGGATTGGATCGGATTAATCCTGGTTCAGTGATTTTGTCTGGTGTAATGATGCTGGAATTTATGGGTTGGCAAGAAGCCGCAGACCTAGTTAAGAAAGGTTTAAGCGATGCGATCGCAAGTAGTCAAGTGACTTACGATTTAGCCCGGTTGCTAGAACCGCCTGTTGAACCGTTAAAATGTTCTGAATTTGCCGAGGCAATTATTCAACATTTTGGTTAATTCTATTAGGGCTAATTAGTCAATTGATACTCCCCACCGCATGGGCGGATGGGGATTCTTAAGTAAGAAAGTCATGAGGCTAGGATCTATTAACCAACAGCCTCATAATCTTCGCCCTAGCTGGCTATGATTAGAAAATTGTGATTTTATTAGCTGCTTTAGTCGCTTTTTCCCTAGCCTCTTGGACATTTACACCCTTTGCTAAAGCTACGCCCATTCGCCGATATGGATGAGCATTAGGTTTACCAAATAATCTAATATCTACATCTTTTTCTGACAAAGCATCTGCTACACCACTAAAACTAATAGAATCAGATTTTTCTGAAGCTAAAATTACTGCACTAGCTGATGCTCCTAGCTGTTCTATATGAGGAATTGGTAAGCCTAAAATCGCTCTTAAATGTAGTTCAAATTCATTAAAATTTTGTGAAATTAGTGTCACCATTCCTGTATCGTGAGGTCTGGGAGAAAGTTCGGAAAAAATGACTTCATCTTTGGTAATGAAAAACTCAACACCAAAAATTCCGGCTCCTCCTAAAGCATCAGTGACTTTTATGGCTATTTCTTGAGCTTTTAATATCTTGTCTTCAGAAATAAGCGCGGGTTGCCATGATTCTTGATAATCGCCTCGTTCTTGGCGATGACCAATAGGAGAACAGAAAATTGTTGGTGCATCCCACTGTTTAATTGTCAATAAAGTTATCTCTATTTCAAAATCAATAAATTCTTCTACGATCACCTTTTGGCTGTCTCCTCTAGAATTAGCGATCGCATAATTCCAAGCCTTCTCAACTTCACTCCTATTCTGTACCACAGACTGACCTTTACCAGAAGATGACATCACAGGTTTAACAACATTACTAAACCCAATTTCATCAGAAACTGTAATCAATTCTTCTAGTGTTGTTGCATAACCATAAGTAGCCGTTCTAATGCCCAATTTTTGATGCGCTAGCTCCCGAATTCTGTCGCGGTTCATTGTATAGTTAGTAGCAGCCGCAGTTGGTATAACTGTAATTCCTCGCTGCTCAAATTCGATCAGTTTTTCTGTTCTGATTGCTTCAATTTCTGGTATAATCATGTTTGGCTGATATTTTGTCACTACAGCTTCTAAATCATCAGCACTGAGCATAGAAATCACTTCATAAGCATCAGCAACTTGCATAGCTGGAGCATTGGCGTAGCGGTCAACGGCAATCACATAATTACCAAGACGTTGAGCCGCGATCGCAAATTCTTTGCCTAGTTCTCCTGAACCCAGCAACATCAATTTTTGGGGCAACTTAATACTCATTAACTTATCCAGGTCAATGTCAATCCAATAATCTTATAATTTTTTGTGTTTTAATTACCGTCTTTTCAAGAGTTAAATCTAGCTCCGCGCAGTTGTAAATCTTGCCGTTGTAGCTGAGTTAAACCAGTGCCTACACCAAGCTGACACTTATCTACTAGAGTTTCTAACCAAATAGTCTCATCCAAAGTTGCACCTCGTAAATCTGCATTTCTCAAATCGGCTTTCATCAAATTTGCAAATAAAAGGTCTGCATTAACTAAACTACTACCTTGCAAATTTGCTCCTGATAAATTTCCTCGGATGAAGTTTAATCCATCTAAATTTAAACTAGATAAATCTGCTCCTATTAGATTCGGAAATTTTAGCTGACTGGGATATTTAAAAAACCGCATCATGCAAATAATATTTGCTTCATTTAGGCAGATTTTTGTTAAAAACTCATAACGAGCGATGCCCAGTTGCTTAAGAATTTGTAGACGCTGTGGCGCACTTTGTTCTAAAAACTGGATGGCTGTATGGCGTAGGTCTTGAGTCGGCCGATTTAGCATAATTTTCAGATTATCACGATCCTTGTGATAATTAAAAGTTTTACTTTAATGCAAAAACCCCGACTTTTTTAAGAAATCGGGGTTCTAATATACATCTCCAAGAAATTAATTATACTTTACCTGAAATCCTTGTAGATAAGTTGCATTGCAACATTTATAAATTCTTTCTTACTAGAAGATGTCTAATAGATAAATACTTACTTAGCGTCCTGATAACAAGGCTTTAGTAGCAGATTCACCAGCTAATCTTACCTGCCTTGTTAACTGGAAATTCAACAATGTTAAAACACTCAACTGAGCTAGTAATGCCATAAAAATTGTTGTTGCACTAGTGTGTTCTATAGCCGCCCAAGGGAAAGTTGAAAACAGCCAGATTGTAGGATATTTCCACGAGGAGATACCGATAAATTCTAGAATCATCGGTGGTAGGAACGTTACAGCACCGATAGTACCAACAGCCCAGAAAGAACGTTTGGGAGTTTTTAGCAAAAGTATCAATTGGGCAATGGTAGCATAAATCAATATTAAGCTGATAGACAAAGCCACGGTTAAAAGCACTTTCAACCTATCAAAATTGTCACCCTCCAAATTTGGGCTACGGCCTGGATCAAAAATAGATGTAAGTGAGAGCCAGACTAGAAAAGGGACAGTAACAATTGTCAGATTAATAGCGATCGCTACAAGTGCAGGACTTTTTTCAGCCCAAATTAGATCCTGCCAAACACTCTTGCGGCCACCAATCTCTTGATGTCGGTATCTTGCCCAATCTTGTATGTCTTGACGATGAGGAGAAAGAACGGCAATCGAACCGAAAAGTAAGACCAAGTTGTATAACGCTAGAAAAATTAAATTTTCTCCAACTTGTCCATCAAATGTGGAATTATTTATCAAAAATTGGAAGGTAAATCCCCACATCATCACCTGGCAAAAAGCTACTATTAAATAACTTTGTCCCTTACTGATTATTGAGGCTTGAGGATTACGGAAACAGCGTTTAATCGCTTGCAAAATTCCGTAACTGCACAATCCCCAGTTTAATAAATGGAAACCGACAACACTAACAATGTTTGCCCCTAATGGTAAATAGAAAAACTGCACATTACCCATTAGCGAACCATTGTATAAATTGAACAACTGAGGAAATAGATAAGTTGTTACATCCCAAGGAGCAAAAAGCCTTAACCAAGCAGTCGAATTATTTAGATGGTTGCCAGAAGACGATGACATCACCATCGTTGTGAACAAGAAAAATAAGACTGCACCACTACCTAACCAAGGCTGAAAACCGCTCAAACCACGACTAATTAAAGCAAAGAGTAGTGCAGCACTGTAGAAGAAAATACAACTAGCACCAAGAATTGCGTAATAACTCAAAATGGAACTAAAAGCAATTTGGGCAGAATAACCAGCCCATAAATGGAAAGGAACAGCGAGTGAGATTACAAGATAAATTAAGCTGGGTACTCCTAATAACTTGCCAGTCAATATACTTGCTTCTGATTGAGGGCTGAGACGGATAAAATTCAGCGTGCCACGAGTTTCTTCTTTCGCTAAATCATTTATTAACAAATAAGTTCCTGCAACTAATAGTGTAAATATAAAAATTACACTAAATGTTAGGAATGTATATCGCCAGTGGTCTTGCCACCACAACTGCCAATCAATTTGATTTGCGGGGCAAAAATTATTTGAAAATAAATCATTCAAGTTAGAAATTCTAGATTGATCTGATTGCTGGTAAACCTCATTTTGTTGCCGTTCGTATACTTGACGCAAACGACAGTATGTACCAGTTAGTGAGTATTTATCATCGGGGGGTTCCCGGAACTGATATAAAAAAACTACCAGTTGCAGCAGCAAGGAGGTTGCAACTGCGATCGCAACATTAAAAAATTTCAGCCGTCCTTTGAGTTCTCGCAATAGTTGCGGATTCCAATCACCGATTTTGTCTATTAAATTAGGCATCATAAGAAAAAATTCTCCAAAAATGGCGATATTTATTGACAAATTAAGATGCTTGTTTGTGACCTAATTTTAAGAAAATAGTTTCTAAGTCTTCTTGGGTGCAGTGAAAATCAATCAAGGGAATATCTGCTTTGATGAGCGATCGCAATAATTCAGCACTATCTTCTTCTTTACCCGAAAAGTTCACCCGTACGCTATTTTTTTCTGGCATCACCTCCCACTCTTCTACTAAATGATGATGTTTCAATTCCCTTAAAAGTGCCTCTAGATTACCCAGAGTTGATATCACAATTTGCTGGTGGGAAAGACGTTGGTACAATTGTTGTAATGAGGTACTTTCTACCAAAAAGCCAAGTTCCATAATTCCTACAGATGTACACAGTTCTGCTAGATCGCTGAGAACATGAGAGGAAATAATTACAGTCATCCCAGCTTCTTGCAAAGCCTTGATGATTTCGCGGAAGTGCATCCTGGCGATGGGATCAAGCCCAGAAACAGGCTCATCTAGTAGTAGTAAAATCGGTTCGTGGATAATGGTTCGCGCTAAACTTAAGCGCTGTTTCATCCCCCGCGACAAAGTAGAAATCTGGCTATTGCGTTTATTTCCCAGTTGGATGAGTTCTAAAACTTCGTGTAAACGTTGAGTACGGCGCGGTTCTCGCAAGCGATAGAGACGCGCAAAATAATCTAGGTAATCCCAGACTGTTAAATCCTCATATAGCGGGTAGTCATCGGGTAAGTAGCCTAGACGACGCTTCAGTTTGGGGTTACTCTTGTCACGGACTAAGCGATCGCCATTAATATAAATCTCACCCGTCGTTGGTTCCTCAGCAGTTGCCAACATTCGGATGAGAGTTGTTTTACCCGCGCCATTTGGCCCAATCAGTCCATATACTTCCCCCGCCTGAATTTCTAAATCAACATCATTGACAGCAACATGCCTGTCAAATTGCTTAGTTAGTCCACGGGTACAAATTGCTAATTCTTTTACCATCGCTGCTGGGGTGCGGCTTGTGATTAACACTTAACGTAACCTCTTTCTATAGCTTTTGTCAGGCTGGTTTCAGAAATTGAAACTGACTTTAAGGAAATTAGCTACATAAAAAAGTAGGAAAGGCATACACCTTAACGAAGTAAGTCGGCGGAAATAAATCTAACTATATTACGCAACGTAAATAGGCTTTAAAGTCTTGCCAATAAACAATCGCAAAGGATAAATGACAGCCCCCGTTAGTTAGCTTTAATTGCACCGACTTACTTATACATTTGACTAATAGCCGCATGATTACTTTTATAAATAGTAAGCATCTCTTTAGCTTGTACAGAGACAGATGTACTCTCTGGAATAGCTTTTAATAAATTGATTGCTTGCTCCAATTTTTCTTGTGCTTGTTGTCGAATTAGTAATGAATGAGGTGAATTGGTTGCAAATAAATTAGCTTCTGTTGCTAGCTTTTGGGCTGATTCTAAGTTTGCTAAGGCTTTCTTTTCAATTAAAACTCTTTGAGTGATAGATTTATAGTTAATTTGATAGTAAGCCAATTTCTTCTTTGCTCGATCAGAAACTGATGTTTCATCAGGAATGCTATCTAACAATATTATTGCCTGATGCCATTTAGTTTCTGCTTGTTGCCAGGTTTTTAGAGTATGCGGTGGTTTTTGAACTAGAGAGGCCGCCTGCATACCGAGTTGTTGAGCAGATTTAAAGTTAGCGATCGCTGCGCCAACATCTGGAACGAACGCACTTCCTTCTTGAGTTAAACTTAGACTCATCTGCTGCAATTTTGGGCTTTGCTCTTTAAGTTTCCAACCACCAAAACCTAAAATTAATAAAGTTGTGGCTATAATCAAAGCCGGACGGATTATTTTTGGTGTCGAAAATTTTGGTAATTTCTCTACATGCTGCCTAATAATTAGTTTCTTTCTACTTTCTTCTTCAATCTTTTTTAGGGCTTGTTCTGCCTGTTCTCTTAAAGTGTCACACTGAATAATTAAACAAGCAATTTGTTTTTGAAAGTAATCACAATCATTAAGAATATCCGTTAATTCTCGAAATTGACCATCACTTGATATAATTAATTCCTGGTCATCGTCTAACCACTCTAAGGTAAAACAAGATTTACCACAGAAAGCAGACACCCCTAATAAAATATTTAAAAAACTTCGACTATTTTTAATAGTATCAAAAATGCGATTTAACTTTTGCTCTAATTCTAGTAATTCTTGTTGATAAATACTAATTTGTTGAATTTGATTTCCTAAAATATTAGAGTTTTCAAAGACTAAGTTAATTTTTAAAGTTTCAGTAATTACCTGATATTGAGCAGATAAGCTGAGATGATTAATATCAGAATTTAGTTGATTGACTAAACGCTCGTCACTGAGAATATCAGTAGCTATTGCTTGCAAAAAATAACCCCATTCAATCCAGTTATCGATTTTTGATTGTAAATCAGTTAATGATATTTTCGTTTTTGAATATCCAAACTTTTCTGCGATCGCTGGATTTACCAATCCAACATTAGCTCCAATATCGATTGTAGGAAGTGTAGCGATCGCCGAATTTTTGATGCTGTCAAATCTCAATTCATGAGCAATTAATTTTTTAATATTCCGTAGTTGTTCCTGAGCATTATTGATCGGGATAATTTGCTCGATGATTTTATTAGAATCGCCAATAGTCAGTTTGAGGCTCTGAATTAGTACTGGCAATTCACTAAGAAGTATTTCTAGGTTAGCCATAAATACCCTTTGGGGATTTGTCGAAAGTTTATGCGGAACAATTAAAATAGCTTGAGTAAGAACATAACCACATCTGTTGTATCTGAGCATCCTAGTTGAGTGACAAATCTTAGGAGCTATAAAATGTATAATTCCCCTAAATCCTGCTAAAGTAACAATTTCAGTTTAAAAATCCCAGAGAAAAATAAAATTACCCATTCACTAACTTATGAATGAAGTTGATTTAGCATTTACCCCTGCACTAGAGTTGGCGCAATTGATTCGTCGCCGGGAAGTCTCACCGCTAGAGGTGGTGGAAATATATTTAGAACGGATTGAGCAGTTGAATCCGCAATTAGGAAGTTATTTTACAGTGACGGCAGAATTAGCGATCGCAGATGCTAAAGCCAAAACAGAATTATTGACGACTACCTCAGAACTACCGCCATTTTTTGGTGTGCCAATTTCTATTAAAGACCTCAATGCTGTAGCCGGTGTTACCTGTACTTACGGTAATCCAGCATTACTTAACAATATCCCTAACTATGATGATGGGGTTGTAACCAGGATTAAGCAAGCTGGGTTTACTATTCTTGGGAAAACAGCCACGTCCGAATTAGGTTCATTTCCATACAGTGAACCTACGGGATTTCCGCCAGCCAGAAATCCGTGGAATTTAGAATATACCCCTGGTGGTTCCAGTGGTGGCGCGGCGGCGGCGGTAGCAGCAGGATTGTGTGCGATCGCTCAAGGTTCTGATGGCGGTGGCTCAATTCGTGGCCCTGCGGCTTGTTGTGGTTTGGTGGGACTCAAACCATCTAGGGGTAGAGTGAGTAAAGCACCTGTAGGCGAACGCCTCGCTGGAATTGCCGTCAACGGCCCCATTGCCCGCACTGTCGCTGATGCTGCTGCCCTTTTGGATGCTATATCTGGCTATATCACAGGCGATCCTTACTGGTTGCCCGATCCTGAACCATCATTTCTCGCTGCTACTCAGACAAAATTGGGTGCTTTGCGAATTGCCTTTGATACTAACATTTCTCCTTTGGGAGAAGCTGATGCCAACTGTCAGCAAGGTGTCCGTAAAACAGTTCAGTTATTAGAACAACTTGGCCATCACGTTGAACAGAAATCCCCAGATTTTAGCGGTTTAGTCGAACCATTTCAAATCGTTTGGCAAGCTGGAGTAGCTGCGGCAGGACTTCCGGTTGAAGCCTTGCAACCAATGAATCGCTGGCTATTAGCACGTACAGGTTCTGTTGCTGACTATCTGAAAGCAGTTTCCCAAATGCAGATTGTGGCACGGCAGATTGTGGCGTTTTTCGATACCGTGGATGTGCTGGTATTACCAGTTTATCTTCATTCACCTATCCGCGTTGGGGAATGGGCTTCGCTGAGTCCAGAAGAGACATTCCAAAATATTATTGAGTGGATTGCCCCTTGTCCGCCTGCAAATGCAACTGGACAACCTGCGATCGCAATTCCTGTAGGTTTTGATAGTAACGGTTTACCCATCAGTGTGCAGCTAATTGGTAAACCTGCGGCTGAAGCTACACTCATCAGCCTAGCAGCACAATTAGAAGCGGCTAACCCTTGGATTGGGCATCGTCCAGCCTTTGCAATATAGGGCTAATCATGCAGGGGTTATAAGTAAGTCGGCGTTAAAAAATCAATTAGTAAACCAAATTTACCCAATCGCAAATATTCTCAAGTGGGGTGTGTTATTACCGTTTCTCTGTGAAGCTGCACTATATTTACCCCCCGCCCCCTGTAGTCCGCCCTTACTAAAATGGGACTACAGGGGGCAGAAATGATTAAGTTGCCCGATCGATTTTTTGCACTTCTTCATCAGATAGTTTTACATTGATAGCATTTGCTGAGTCCTCTATGCTGGAAACCTTGCTAGCACCAGGAATTGGCAAAATAGCGGGCGACTTGGAACGCAACCACGCTAGAACGATATTATATACTGACACGCCTTTTTCTTTAGCTAAATTAGCGATCGCAGGAATATCTTGCAAATCCTGATGGCGATGTCTACCACCAAAGGGACTCCAAGGCAAAAATGTCAATTCTTGTTGTTCACAATACTTCAATACGCCGTCATTTTCTGGCCGTCGTTGCCAAGGACTGTATTGATTCTGCACTGAAACGATCTCTACTACATCCCGCGCCCGCTTAATTTGTTCAACGGAAAAGTTAGAAACTCCTACAAACCGAATCAAACCTGCCTCTAGTGCTTCTTTCACAGGCGCAAGGGATTCTTCAATGGTGTAATTACTATCGGGAGAATGGTATTGCCAAACATCAATGGGTTTAGCACCACCTAACGCCTCAAAGCTGACTCGAATTGTTTCGCGTAAATGTTCTGGGTTGCCGTTGCTTGTCCAGTTTCCATTGGGGCGCATCAAACCACCCTTCGTTGCGACAATTACTTGGCTCACATCGCCTTTGTAACTAGTAAGCGCCTTGTGAATTAGTCGCTCGTTATGGTGTTTTTCTGACTCATCTTTGCAGTAAGAATCGGCAGTGTCAATAAATGTAATACCCAAATCCAGAGCATGATGAATAACTTCAATTGATTCCGATTCGGGAGGGCGATTAGAGATTGACATGGGCATACCACCCAAACCGATCGCACTCACAAAGACACCAGTTTTTCCTAGCTGTTTAGTTTCCATGCTTCTAGCTATAGCTTTCTGCCCTAATTATCTATCAGCTAGCCAAAGCTTTTTTAGCAATTTATCATAAATCCTCCCTAGTACTTACACTTGGCGATCGCTGAATGCATTACCAAGGGAATACTCTACTTAGGAGTTAAGTATTCTATACACATTCACCGATGAAAATTGTCGAGGAAACCCGTACTATATTGCAGCTAAAGCATCGGCCACTCAGTTATTGGTTAAGTGGGTGGTGCATTTTTACTGTCTGTTTAAGCTTTTTGATTTACTGCTTATTTTTTGAGTCTGCTTCAGTCAGTCTCAATTGCGCTCGCCTCCCATCAAACCAAATTAATTGTGAATTGAGGCGGTTCACTTTGTTGGGAAGCATGGAGAAACTCAAAATGTTTGATCCCCAAGAAGCATACATTCTCACAAAGACTGGTAGCAAAGGGGGAAAAACTTATCAACTTATGATTTTAACTCCATTTGGAGACTTTGCTCTTTTATCCCATGTTAGCTATCAAGATAATCAGGAAGTTACCTTTAAAATAAACGATTTTATCAACTCTGGGCAAACTTCCTTATCAGTGCAGCAGAATCAGAGAAATTCTCTGTCTTTCTTAATCTTATTTATATTGATTATGATGGCGATGCCTACGGCGGTAAACTACGCTGCTTTTTTTGCCACATCACCTGTAACTACCTGCACCTTCTATAAGAGTATCAATAAGGTCTTTATCGAACGTAAAAGTCTGCGTGGTAATCAAGTTATTGAACATTTATTAGAAAATATTCTGCGTTTGGATATCCAAGAAAAGCAATTAGGACTTACGCACTGTACAAATTAGTCATAGTATGCTTTCACCGAAATAGCTTGTTTCAGACTTTGACTAATTATATTTTTACCGAGAAATTAAGCGTGGAGTAGGGGTTTAGCATTGCTAAACCCTTACGAGAAATATGGTTTTTCCGCGATATATATTTATTGTTTTCTGTCAATGCGTAAGTCCTAGCAATATAAAAACTCTAAGCTTTATCGGGCTGTAATTGTGCTGAAATCCTTTAAAGAAATCCCAATTAATCCACAATACACTGATGAAAAAAGCATTAGATATATAGTTTCTAGGATACTCTTATTCCTAAAATTTTAATAAAAACTATCTGCACTACTTACTACTGCGCTTATAGACTAAAGTCATAGATCGCTGACTTATCTAAGAAGTTGGGATATTGTCTATGACAAATGATTTAGGATTTCCAATACAGACACAAAGCGCCTAGATTAAGGAAGTTTGAGTCACTTTTAACTAAAATTTTACATCCAGCACTTTCCATTAGTATCATTCTTGCTCAACTAAAAATACTCACTTTGTCAGTTTGTCTATTTAAGCTATGTTTGATAAATAAAATAAGAAGCCTACTATGATCGGCTGTTATTCTAAACTTGACAAAAAGCGTTGTGAGTGCTAAAAGAAGACTGCCAGAAACCATTGCCCATGTCAGAATCACCCGCCAATCTTGGCAACAGGGCTTCCTTGAGGGTGAAGTGAGTGCAGGTGAGTTTGAGTGGCATTTCCAGTGGCATTTTCGCCGAGGAGAACTTGCCGTCAAGCCTTCCCAAGGTCGCGCTTTAATCAAAGAACCCCTTGGTCGATTCTTGGAGCAACAAGATTATCAGCTAGAGCCTGGAGGAGATTATGCTTTTACTATTCGGGCGGAACTCTAGGAGTTATGAGTTATGAAGATATTAATTGCTAACTTCTCACTCATAAGTACTCACTGCTGATTCAGTGAGGCGATTTAAGTATCTTTCGATTAAGAGAATGGCAACAATGTCATCTATCGGTCTTGGAGGCTGTCGTAGACCTTGTGGCAATAGCTTTGTTAGCCCTTTGGGTGGGAACATTTGCCAATAGCGATCGCGGGCTTCTAAGGTTGTATAGCGCTCATCGACTAAAATGATACTCAGAGGTTCCGTCAATTCCTGATATAATTTCTGTCTCCACTGCTTGGCTGTAGTTTGGTCGCCCATAACCATCAAGGAAATGGGAAACCTTTGACGCAGTGTTTCAATGGTAGCGATCGCCTCTTTTGCTAAGGCGACCTGATGATAATACAATTGCCGATCCAGTCCCATCACCGCTAGACCACACTTATCCCGGCCTGGATCAAACCCCAATATGACTGGTTGCGTTGGTGAAAATTCACGGGAAGTCATAAGAAATTCAAAATTCAAAATTCAAAATTCAAAATTAAGAAATACAACAACAGTGAGCATTTTAGCTGCTGTTCAAATATGTTTAAATCTTAGTGTACAAATAACTTTTTAAGTACTAAAAATAATTTGTCCGTTGACTATTGCTACTAATTTTACTCTCAATGGCCCGGCTGTATAAGTGTCCTCTGCTGCGATCGCTTTGATCTCCAAGGGTTGATTGTACTGTCTTAGTTGGGCGACAAAGCGCAGAAAAGTCCCTTCTACTTGCACATTTTCGACAATTCCGGCATTACGCGCCCGAAATTGGGAAGCAGAAATTAGTATTTCTAGCCGTTGCTGTAACTGATAAGATGTCATGGTTTTGGAATCGGCACTAGTTGTAGCTAGCACTGCACCTCCCGAAAAAACCAATTGATTTCGGGCTGTATCAGCGAAAAACTCTATCTGCTTTTCTCCCCTGACGTAATTACCAGCCGAGAAAATTCGTACCACGTATTCTTGACCATCGCTAATCTGCTTGCTCAATTGGTCAATCCTATCTTGAGTCAGGCGCAGTAGCTCTACATTGGCAGGATTTGCCCCAGGCTCACTTAATCCGAGATTGGCGTTGCGATTGGCTTCTTGTAAAAGTTGTACCACCGCCCGACGAGCAGCAGCCGGTTGAGCAACACGAATTACAGCAGCAGACAGAACTTGACCGCGAACTAAGGCCAATTTACCTAGACGCAGGTCGCGGTAAGACTGGTAATATTTTTCCAGCCTTGCAACTTCTAGTTCTAGTTGCTCCTGTTGTGCTTCCAATTCTTTAAGGCGCGATTCCCGTTTGGCAATCACTTGCTCTCGTGCTGCAACTTCTACGTTACGCTTTTGAATCAATTGATCCAGTTGGCCAATTTTGCGATCGCGTTCTTCTATGGCTTCTTGACGATTAGCGAGTTCGCGATCGCGTTTGTCAATCGCTGTTTTAGCTTCATCAATGGCTTTTTTCGCTTCAGCGTAGAGTCGTTGTCGTTCTGTCTTCAGTAGTTCAACTGCCGCCTGTAGCTCTTTCCTCTGACTGGAAACGCTTTGCAACTGAGTTATCGCTTTTTGGTACTGAGTTACAACTTGTCCTAGCTGACCTTGAGTGCGTTGCAGTTGAGTTTGAGTTTGGGCTTGTTGACTAACAGTGCGGTTTAACTGAGCTTGTGTTTGGAGTTGTTTGGCATTGGCCGCCTGCAAAGATTGATTAATTGCTTGCAAGTCTTGCTGTGCCTTTGTTTGGGCAACTCTTGCTTGATTTAGCTCGCTTTCTACCTGACTTTTCTGAGTTTCTGCGGTTTTTAGCTGTTCCCGCTTTTGTCTAAGGTCTGTTTGAATATCTTCTAATTCAAAGACTCCCTTTCGCAAGCCTTCGTCGGCAGCGAATAAAATTCCTAACGTTGATGCTGAAATTAAGCCGCCCGTAAAAATAGTTACTACTACAGCAGTATTTTTCGGACGAAGGTTAAAAAGTGAGAGGCGGGCTTTGCCAACTCGTGTGCCGATGCGATCGCCCACGGTGGCAATTACGCCTCCCAAGATTAAAATTGCTGCGATGAGGATGTATCCGGTGGTCATCTTTAGCTACCGAAATCCTTCCAGATACAGCCTACTACTTTTAAGCATTGTCTGGAAAGAAGTGGAAATTGGCAATAGCTGAAATTATTCAATTTTAGATTTACCTCTAGCTATTAGTGTCATCTTTCACAATAAAACACGCGCCGATTCCCCTTTCTCCCATTGATTTTATGTGAATTGCCTACTTAAGGTAACAGGTTTATGCACAGTAATCTTCTTTTTGTGGATCGAAATCATCTTCTTTTCACGCAAATCCCCTAATAGCCTAGTCACGGTAACACGAGTTGAACCAATTGCTTCTGCGATCGCCTGATGAGATAACTTCAGATCAATAGTGATCCCATCAGCACAAGGAACGCCAAAATCCCGACAAAGAATTAACAAAAAACTCACCAACCTGGAACCCATATCTCGGTGAGCGAGAGTTTCAATCATCATCTCTGTTTGTAAAATGCGCGAAGACAGACCCCGCAGCATTAACATTGATAATTCTGGATTTTCCTTGAGTGCTTGCTCTACTTGTTCAATTGGGGCTGACAGTAATTCCACAGGCGTAAATGCAACCGAATGGTAAAACCGATCCGACTTATTTCCTGTCAGCAATGACAAAACACCAAAAACACTATTTTCCCGAAGCAATGCTACTGTTATTTCCTCTCCTGCCTCGTACACCCTAGAAAGTTTAACAGCACCTTTCAAAAGAAAATAAACTCGTTCGGCAGGATCGCCAGGAAAAAAGATCGTTTTATTGCGTTCAAACGTTTCCACAACTGGCGGAAACGCCCCGGTCGCCATCTGACGAAATACATTTGCTAGGGCTTTATCTTGTGTCACGATCATCTCCCTTCCCCTACCCAATGCCGGAAAAACAAAAACTGATTACCTAAGAATACACCTGAAAAATGAATAAAGCACCGTCAACCTTTCTGTACTTTCCTATACTCAAACAAATCACTTCATAACTCTTTGTTTATAATGATACATAATTGTTGATCCTTTCAGCTACTAATTGTTGATAAGTAGTTCCAATAGCCGTATTAAAAAGGGTTTTTTAAAGAACAAATAAAGATATTTTGAGAAAATCTTTAGGAAAAATCAAGATTTTTGTCACAGCAAACACCCTTCTCAATATTCATTTTTGCAAATCCTGTATAAAACAAAGACAAAACGTCCCTCAGATTCTAGTATGCTCCTAATGATCGATCGCATTAACAATTTCTATGCTGAATCTGACTGGAAAAAATGCTCTTGTTACAGGTATTGCCAATAACCGCTCGATCGCCTGGGGCATCGCCCAACAGCTGCATAAAGCCGGAGCAAACCTGGGTATTACCTATCTGCCAGATGAACGCGGCAAAATGGAGAAAAAAGTCGCGGAATTGGTAGAACCTCTAAACCCAAGCTTATTTCTTCCCTGTAATGTCCAAGATGAGGAACAGATTCAATCTACCTTTGAAACAATCCGTGAGCAATGGGGAAAGTTAGACATCCTCATCCATTGTTTGGCCTTTGCCAGCAAAGACGATTTGACTGGATATTTTAGCCAAACCTCTCGTTCTGGCTTCAACACCGCCTTAGAAATCAGTACCTACTCGCTAGTGCAGTTAAGTGGTGCAGCTAAACCTTTGATGACAGAGGGAGGAAGTATCGTCACCTTGACATATTTAGGTGGTGTCAGAGCAATCCCTAACTACAACGTTATGGGAGTTGCCAAGGCAGGATTAGAAATGAGTGTGCGTTACCTAGCTGCTGAACTAGGGCCGCAAAATATCCGCGTCAATGCCATCTCCGCAGGCCCAATTCGCACCTTAGCATCTTCAGCAGTAGGCGGAATTTTGGATATGATTCATCATGTAGAAGAAGTAGCTCCTTTACGACGCACCGTCACTCAGCTAGAAGTGGGGAATACTGCCGCTTTCTTGTGTAGTGATTTGTCCAGTGGCATTACCGGACAAGTTCTATATGTAGATGCAGGATATGAAATTATGGGAATGTAATTAGGGACTGGGGATTGGGTACTGGGTATTAGGAAGAATTCAGTCCCTAGTCCCTAGTCCCCAGTCCCCAGTCCCCCAGTCCCCCAGTCCCCAGTCCCTAATACTTATGCAAACAACCAATCGCCAAGTTAATTCAAATTACGATCAGTCAACTAAAACCCCTCGGATTGCCACTGTTCACCGTACTACTGGTGAAACTGATGTGCAAGTTACCATTAACCTGGATGGTAGAGGAATTTGCACAGCAGCAACAGGCATTCCGTTTTTGGATCACATGTTGCATCAAATTGCCTCCCACGGGCTGATTGATATAGATGTCCAAGCTAAGGGAGACTTGGAAATTGATGACCATCATACCAATGAAGATGTAGGCATTACCTTGGGTCAAGCTTTCAACCAAGCACTAGGCGACAGAAAAGGTATTGTCCGCTTTGGTAATTTTCTTGCACCATTGGATGAAGCCTTAGTTCAGGTAGCACTAGACTTTTCTGGACGGCCTCACCTCAGCTACGGCTTGCAAATTCCTACCCAGCGTGTAGGAACTTATGACACCCAACTCGTGCGCGAATTCTTTGTGGCGATCGTGAACCATAGCCAAATGACACTACACATTCGACAATTGGATGGTATTAATTCCCATCACATCATAGAGGCGACATTTAAAGCCTTTGCAAGGGCAACACGGCTAGCAGTGGAAATTGACCCTCGTCGTGCTGGCTTAATTCCTAGTTCTAAAGGCGTTCTATAAAACGAGTCAAATGGGGTATTTTAGCATGGGGCATTCGTTATTCACCCAATCCCCAATCCCCAGTCCCCACTCCCCAACAATTGACACACTGCTCGGTGATGGTTATTATCAGCCTACTAGGTAACTTGTAATTAATACCAAGCTGGTAACTAGTGGTTGACCGAGATGAAGTCTGTTACAGATGACCCTGATTCTCAACTTAATACGAGAGACACTCCGCCAGTAGTCCTAACTTCTGAGTTGCGAAAAGTCTATCGCACTGGTTTTTGGCTAAATCAAAAAATTGTATCTCTCAAAAACTGTTCTTTAACAGTTTACAAAGGCGAAACCTTTGGGTTGCTGGGGCCAAACGGTGCTGGTAAAACCACCCTTTTAAAATTGTTACTGGGAATTATTCATCCCACTTCTGGACGGGGATTATTATTGGATAAGCCTATAGGCGATCGCAGTGTTAAGCAGCATATCGGCTATCTGCCAGAAAATCCCTATTTGTATGACTATCTCACTGGCTGGGAATTTTTGCAGCTAGCTGCTGGACTATTCCAAATTCCCCAAAGTGTCCAACGCCAACGCATTCCCCAACTGCTGGAATTAGTGGGTTTATCCCAAGCCGATGCCCGTAAAAAGCTGCTACGCCGCTACTCAAAAGGAATGCTACAGCGTGTCGGCATGGCACAGGCGCTAATTAACGAGCCAGATTTGGTTTTTCTCGATGAACCAATGTCTGGTCTCGATCCTATAGGACGCTACCAAATGCGAGAAATTATTCTGGCGCTAAAAGCTGCTGGTAAGACGATTTTTTTTAATAGCCATGTTCTTAGTGAAGTAGAACAGATTTGCGATCGCATTGCCATCCTTGCTCAAGGTGAATTAATTTGCTCTGGTTCCCTAAATGAACTTTTAGGCGTAAACAACACATATCACATAAAAGGTCAAGGTGGTGACTGGGAAATTCTTAAAAAATGGATACCCACTCTCAAATTTGAACCTGATGGTTCCTGGGAAGGTACACTACAAGACGATTACTATGATTTCCTCGCTAGTGTTCGTCTTATGGAAGGTAAAATTATTGCCATTAACTTGTCGCGCTACTCCTTAGAAGAGTTTTTTATTCAACAAATCCAAAGAATAAAAAACTCAGTAAATTAATTTCATAACTAAATGGTAAAGTCTCTGCTTATTTGAGCAACAAAACCCAAATTTTCTTTCTCATTTTTGAGTTTACTTTCTCAAGTAAACCCACAAACAACCAGATTACGATATCTTTATTAAGGTTATTTGTATTTATTTAATGAACTTGTTCATAATTTTGATAGTCATAGCCGATTTTAAACTATAGTTTAAATATCCTAAAATTGACTTTTACAAGTAGATATTATTCCTAAGTGCTTTATTGGTTTACAGAAAATTATTTGTATCAGCTACGATTATTTGCGTAATTCCTAATGTTGGGTGATAATTCATATATTCCAGTTTGCCTAACTTTAAATTAACTTCACTAAAAATTCAAATTCAATAAACAAATTTCCTCCGGAAAATTACACTTTTCGAGGAAAATAAGAGTGTCGGGGAACTTGAATACTTAGGTATAGTCAAAATAAAAATGTTTAGACAGTACTTTATTGATTGTAGTTTCAGAATCTCAGGTGAATATGCTTAACACAAGTTTGTTTAAATTATTAACTCAGCCAGTTGTGGGTGCGGCTTTGTTAAGTGCTGTCAATGTCACTGTGCCATTTGCGAGTCTAGCTCAGGGACAACCATTACCACCAACTACACAATCACCAAGCACACAAACACAATTAGATACTAATTATTCATTAGGAGGCGGCGATCGCATCCGTGTAAATGTATTTGAAGTACCTGAATATACAGGAGAGTATCAAATTCCCCCAGGTGGAGCAATCAACCTACCTTTAATTGGTAGTGTGTCAGTCCTCGGTCTAACAAGTGAACAGGCTGCTGACGAAATTGCTAGAAGATATTCTCGCTTCCTCAAACGTCCCTTAATCTCAGTCAATCTATTGTCGTCTCGTCCCATCAATATATTCGTTGCCGGAGAGGTGACACGTCCAGGAGCTTACACTCTCAGCTTGAGTGGAGGCGCGGGAGACAATCCAGGCGTACAATACCCCACTGTATTAGCCGCATTGACAACAGCACAGGGCGTAACCTTAGCTGCGGATGTGACTCAAGTTCAATTAAGGCGTAAAATAGGACGTTCTTCAGAGCAAACCGTCACCATCAATTTGAAGGAACTCATCCAAACAGGCAGACTAACACAGGATATTACTTTGCGGGATGGAGACACTATAGTTGTGCCAACTGCAACTAAATTCAACGTGGCAGAATCCCGCAATATATTTGCATCTAACTTTGCCGCTAGCCAAACCACACCCCGCACGGTAACAATTATCGGTGAAGTAAACCGTCCCGGTTCCTATCTTGTCACCCCGGGTAGCACAGATGCCCAGGGAGGTGCAACCGCTAATAGTGGCTCTGCTACTCCCACCGGTCTACCAAATGTGACGCGGGTAATTCAACTAGCTGGAGGAATTACAGCACAGGCTGATGTTCGTAGTCTCAAGCTACGCCGACCTACAAGAACTGGCTCAGAACAAACTATAGATATTAACCTTTGGCAACTATTGCAGAGTGGTGACTCTAATCAAGACATCATCGTGCAAGACGGAGATACAATTGTTATTCCGACGGCAACTGAAATCAACCCCGCAGAAGCTACTCAATTAGCTACCACAACTTTGTCTCCTACACGCATTCAAGTTGGTGTGGTAGGGGAAGTTAAAAAACCAGGGTTAACAGACATTCAGCCGAATAGTTCTTTAAATCAAGCTATACTCGCTGCTGGTGGATTTAATGATGCCAGAGCTAGTAGTAAGGCTGTCGATTTAATCCGCCTCAATCCTAATGGTTCTGTTACTAAACGGATAGTAAAAATTGATTTTTCCGCTGGGATTAATGAGCAAACTAATCCCATACTCCGCAATAATGATGTCGTGCTAGTCAATCGCTCTGGTCCAGCTAACTTTGGCGATACCGTAAGCACTATAACTGGACCTCTAGGGATTATCCTTAATCTTCTGAACATTTTCGGACTCTAGTTTAAGAATACAGATGTAAATTGGGGGCGTTGATCAATCCCTCTCCGTCCCCAAGTTACACTATCTATGAGTCAAAGCTTAATAGTCAAGAGTTAATAATGGCCTACTAAATCATTTATTAGAGATAGATGAATGATGCGTTCATAAACGTAACTCGCAGTATTCTTCCAAAGAAGCAAGCTACACGAAGCAGTCTCTTCTTATAAAAAAATTCTAGCCTAGAATGGCTGATCTTATATTCCTACAGACAAGCGAGCTAGGTATAGCTCGACACAGGATAAGAGAACACTAGGGTACGAAACTGGCTTAATTTTGGCTATCACTTAGTTAGCGATAAAAATTTTATACTAACTAAGTAAGCTTTTAAGTAAAATTACTACTTGATAAATCCTATCTAAAGATATACCTGAAAATTTCTAATCTTCTATTGATAGGCTTTTTCAAACTTCGTTTTACTTACTCTCATTTTTGCGAGAATGAGAATCATTTAAAAGTTAGAATTGATAAATTATCTATCCACCTTATTTTCTCAGATTAAATGATTCTTATTATCATAAGAATTATTTAAGTAAATTAACTTATTGATGACAGATATACTATCTTAACTACAGATACCGCGTATACACAGTAGAATGATGTCGAATTGGAAATGATGTCATTTGTACGGTTGCTTGGTGTTCATTAATGGAGTAGTTCTGGATACTAACAATTTTCCTTCAGTATTTTTACCAGATACCTGCTATTTTGTGGAACACCAGCTAAAAAAGCATTTCCGCCATATTTACGTGGAAATTCTCAGGTGTAAACCTAAGAAACCATGTATAAACTTACAAATGGCAGTTATACGACTGTATCCAATACTGAGTTACTTACTAAGGCTAGAGCGAGCTACTGACCGTTGACGATTCAGTTTTTGCAACATACCCTATTTTTCCCTATGATGATACATGGTTTCGGTTTTCTCAGTTTAAGTGCGTCTCTTGTACTTCCCTGGGCATTAACAGGTCTGGTTCAAGGACAGAGAATAACAGAGTCTTTAGTTAGAGATATTCCTCAGTTATCACCTGTCCATGAAAAACAACTACCCAGCCGCAAGTTAATCAGCCAGGCTGCTCCGACAACGTACTATGTTAGTGGTGACAACGGAGATGACAACAAGAGTGGACTCAATGAAGCCAATGCGTTTAAGAGGATTCAAAGGGCAGCAGACCTGACTAACCCTGGCGACACAGTATTAATTATGAATGGGTTGTACACAAACTTACCAGGAGCCGGGAGTGCCGTAAGTATTAACCGTTCTGGAACTGCAAATGCCTGGATTACTTATAAAGCATATCCTGGACATACTCCAAGAATTAAGCACAATACATGGAATGGTTTTGAGTTGTCAGGAGTTTCATATATCGAGATTAACGGTATAGAAATCAGCGGGGATAATGATAATACCAGTTATTCTTATGCTTTAAGTCAGCAGTATAACACATCAAATCCGCGTACAAATGGAAACTGCATAACCCTTAACGGGACTAATAATCCTGTTCATCACATAAATATTGTGAACAACAAAGTGTTTAACTGTGGAGGAGGAGGTATCATAGCCCTGTCGGCTGATTATGTGAAAGTGTCTAATAACAGTGTGTTTAATAATGCCTGGTATGGTGTCTATGGTGGCAGTGGTATTTCATTCTTGAAGAATCGGAATACTGACGACAACCAAGGATACAAAATCTTCATAACCAATAACAAGGTCTTCAACAATCAAAATTTTATTCCCTGGTATGAATTCGGCAAGGTATCAGACGGTAATGGCATTATTGTCGATCAAGCAAAAGATGGTCCAAGTGGTTCATATAAAGGACGGACTTTAATTGCAAACAATATTTCGTACAAAAATGGTGGTGCGGGTATTGTTGTACATGCGAGCGAGCATGTAGATGTTGTCAACAATACAGCATATGCAAATGGGAATAGTCAAGAGATTGCACAACAAGGACAAGTGTATGCCGGTTTTTCATCTGATGTGAAGATTTTCAATAACATTATCAGTGCTTACCCTGGTCAATACGCGAACAACAACTATGAGAATGTCAACGTTGTCTATGACTACAATCTTTATCCTAATGGTGCACTGCTTCGTGTAACGGGGACTCACGATATTATTGCAGATCCAGGGTTTGTGGATCCCTCAAATGATGACTTTAGACTCACGATTACGAGTAGAGCCACAAACCACGGTTATTATTGGGGAGATTTGAAAACTGATTACGCAGGTGACCCTCGTCCTATTGCTAATGCATATGATATGGGAGCATACGAATACCAATACAAGTAAGCCAATATCATCATAGTTGGGTCAGACTAAAGCCTACCTATGGATATACAAAATAAGAAGCCTGCCTTGGTAGGCTTCTTATTTTGTAGCTAATTAAACAGACATGATATGGTAGTCAAGGTGTTCTCTTACACTGATGATTCAAAACTCCAATTTATACAGAGCTTTTGTCAGGAATACGTTTTTGTGGCTTTACCTTTTGTTGCAAATCTTGATGAGTAAAGTATTCTTTAGCATAGCCGAAATAACTACTAGACTCATTTTTATCAATTACACCATTCACAACTAAACCTAAGACATTGTGACTCGAACTGTGTAGCATTTCTTGAGCAGCAGCAGCACTGTTAGAATCAATCACTCCAGGTCGGGCTACTAATAAAATTCCATCAGTCATTTGACTTAAAGTCAAAGCATCGGCTGCCAAAAGGAGCGGAGGAGCATCAATAATTACAAAATCATAGTTATGTTGAGATGAGAAATTTTCAATTAGTGATGCCATCCGTTTTGAATCAAGTAAAGCAAGTGGGTTCGGAGGTCTAACTCCAGCAGTCAAAACATCAAGGTTATCCATTACCTTAGATACAGCAATATCAAATTCAACCTGGTCTATGAGAACCTCGCTCAAACCAACTGAATTGCTTAGTTGCCAGAGATGATGCTGAGAAGGAACTCGCATATCTGCATCAATTAGTAAAACTTGACGTCCTAGTTGAGCGATCGCAGTAGCTAAATTAGCTGAAACTGTAGACTTGCCTTCTTTAGGAATTGCGCTAGTTACCACGATAGTTTTAAGCACTTTATCTGAACTCAAAAATTTCAGATTGGCTTGAATCATCCGGTACATTTCGCTCGTTAAAGAGTGGGGAGTATCTCTAACAGCAATTGTTTGAGTTGTTGCTTCAGAATTTGAATAACGGGAGCGAACCTTTTTAACAGATAAAGGAATAATTCCCAGCAAAGTATATCCAAATACATCTCTAACTTCTTTAAGTGTTTTTAGAGATGTATCTCGCATTGCTAAGATAAGCAAAGTTGTGGTAGCAAAAAACAAACCGAACATCACTCCTAGCAACAAAACAATTATTTTTTTGGCTGCTATCGGCTCTTTAGGCACTAAAGCCTGAGCAATAATTCGGGAACTGGCTGTATTGGTATTTTCAACTAATTGTAATTCTTGAACCTTTTTTAATAGAGTTTGATAAGTTGATTCTGCTACATCAACTTTTCGTTCTAACTCGCGCTGGTTTTGTGCCAACTGGGGTATAAGTTTCACTCGCTGTTCGTAGCTAGCACGGGAATTATATAGAGATGAGAGTTTTTTTGTTAATCCAAAGCGCTGTATTTCTGACTGCAAAAAACTTTGTATCAAGCCTTGTCTAAGTGCTCCAATCTGCAATAGACTTTGGGGAACTTGTGTTTGATTACCAATAGTTTGTGTTTGATTGCCAACAGTCTGACCAATTTGCTGTTGCAGGAGAGATTTTAAACTAGCTTTTTTTGCTTCTAGGTTAATAATTATAGGGTTGTCATCTAAGAAACGGCTGCGCTCAACCGCTAACTGGCGATCGGTTTCTTGAAGTTGTGTAATAACTCCCTGTACAGCAGGCGACTGACTTAGGGCACTCACAGCGATCGCTTGCTGAGAATTTAGCTCTACTCTTTGGCGCAGTTCATTGGTTTGGGCGTTTACCTCATCCAACTGAGCCTTAACATTATTCATCTCATTGTCTAAATTTCCAATAGTTGCAACGGCTGACTTTGTTTCCTCTGATAAATCTGCAATCTGATGCTTTTGTTTAAATATTCGTAGCGCTACTTCCGCATTGTTAACAGCAGCTTGAGTTTTCGGAAGCTGCTTAGCCATAAATTGACGGGTTGCTCCTGCTTCAGAGCGATTTGACAGAATATCATTTTCTAAATAAAAACCCATAATTGTATTGATCACTGCTGCTGCTTCTTCGGGATCACGGCTACTATAGGTAATTCGCAATACATCTGTCCCACCAATAATTTTTAGGTTAAGCGCTTTTTGTAGCGCTAGTACTTCCAGAGGTTTACCTTCCTTGTCTTTTAGTTTTAGTTTGTCTATTGTCCGCTGCAATAAAGCAGGGGAAGTAATAACTTCTATCTGAGTGCTTATAGGATTTTGAGTTGCTACCAAAGGTTTCAAGTCTCCTGAATCTCCTCCTTCAGAGAAACTGGGCGAAATACTAGTTCCTGCTACTTTAAAAGAGGGAACTCTGAATAATAGCTTTCCTTCTGCTTCATAGGATGGCTTCATAAATTTTGTCGATATAGCACTCAGCAGAACTGTAGCCACAAAGACGCTGAAAGCGGGCATCCACCATCGTTTCAATATCAATAAGTAACGATTAAGGTCTAAATCAATAGATTCTCTAGATTCCATAGATTTTTCTGACATAAATCTTCAAAAGTACAGGTTTTAAGGGAGAAACTCAATATTTATCTACTTCAGAGTAGCAACAAAGCACGAAATATTAACTAACTAAGAGTAATACTATTTTACGATACGAGATATAGTATAGACTATTTAAGTCTAAAATCCTCAAATGATTTAAGGGCTTTAGTTTCGATAATCTAAGAGCCAATACTTACGAGCCTTGAGGAGTGAGCATTATTAAAAGTACATGCAATATCAGGTCATGATGATTTTTGCTTCAATTTAGCTTTATCTCTCTTTCATGAAAATATGATGAGATATTTTATCTTGATTGGTTGTATCCTCGATAATTTATCAATTTGTCCGAAACTGGTGAAACTGGATTAAGTAATGGTTTAAATCTCAATCACAAAAAGAATGTCTTTAGAAGATTTTGGCAAGTTCTATGTTATCACTACATTTTATTTCATTATTTTCTTTTGATTCCATCTGTCGTCCTCACTGATAGACATGCTGCCACATAAAGCATCCAATTCAAACTATTAGATTCGACCAAAGCAGATTCAGTAAGACTAGCTAAGGCTATATATGTCATGTGTAGAAGGGGCCAAATATTTAACGCTGTTTTACTACTACGTACCCAAGAGAACCCTTTCAGATAACTGCGACAAAACCCTAAAAAGAACAACGCTAGCCCTAAAAATCCTAAATCAAGACAAAGAGCAAGATAACCGTTGTGGGGGTGGTTGGGCATCCATCCAGATCCACGCCAAATATAGGCAGATTCACCATCCCATCCTTGCCAGAATCCACCATAACCATAACCAAGCCAAGGATGTTTCCAAATCATATCCATTACTAATGGCCATAATTCTGTTCGACCAGTCAGTGTCGAATCTTTACCAAGCGAGGTGAACAGGATATCAGCATCATTAGACAACCAAAAATATAAAATTTGGCTGATAGTTGCCACCAATATTAGGGTTGGTATCATGACTTTATATGACCAACGCCAAATTTGAAAAGCAAAAAATGCAAATATTATACTTAATAGGTTAACTAGAGATGAAGTAGAAAAAGAAAGTAGTAAAAGTAATATTGATAAGCTAAACCCAACCCAGTAAATCCAACTACGTCTTTTAGCTTGATAACCAAGGATAAAAAAAATGGTACTACTAGCTACCATTTTAGCTCCCAGTCCGTTTTTGTGTGGGAATACTCCACGCAATTTTGGGCTACCGATGTCGTTTTGTATACCATACTTAGGCAAGGCTACAGCAAAAATCAAACTCAATACTATAATAATTCCAAAAGTCCAAGCAAGTAAATGTAGTTGTTGTTTTAAACTATATCGTGAAGCAAAATAAACACCAAATAAACTTGAGTTAAGGAGGGTAAAACTATTTTTAAATGTTGTTGATGGTTCAAAAGACCAAGTAATAGAAACAATTACCAATAATATTAAAGAATAAAGTAAAATATCCTTACTAAATACAAATAGATAAAGAGTTTTCTTCCAACGTAAAACTAGTAACAAAAAGGTAATAGCGTAGAAGAAGAAAAAAATAATCCGAATCAAGGAGGTATCATATTCTACTATGTCATCTTGGCCTGCTCCTCCTGACAAAATTAATACAAAGATTGCCCCTGAATACATCAATAAGGCTGTAACTGTAAATCCTTGTTCAGCAAAAATTAATAGTTTTCTCATAAATTAACTTAATTTCTCTTTTGCATAATTTCTCTTTGATAAATTTGGGCTGTTTGAGCGGCAATATTTGACCAATTTAAATCTTGCTGACAACGAGCAAGTGCCGCAGTTTGCATTTGTTGTTGTAAGTAGCGATCGCTTAACAAAGAAATTATTGCATCAGCTAGGGCTCGAGTATCACAGGGTGGAACTAACAACCCGTCTTTTTTATGCTGAACTATTTCACTCAATCCTCCGACATCAGAAGCTACAACTAGCGTTCCCATTCCATAAGATAAAGCTGCCACACCACTTTGAGATGCTTCGATATATGGCAGAACTGTTATTGTACTGCGTTGAAATAGATTACCTACTTTTTCAAGGGGGATAAAATCATTAATTATCTCATAGCGTTTTTCATCACAACCATTAGGGAAATACTGCTTTATGTTTTCTCCCTTTCCAGCAATAATCAGCTTGACTTCAGGTATAGATTCAGCAATTAAGGGCATAGCCTCAAGCAAATATTTCAATCCTTTATAAGGCAATATGCGTCCAAAAAATAACAAGGTATATGGTTCACGAGATGAAATACTTTGACTATCACGACGCTGATACAAACTACCAAGTTCTCCATGAGGTAAAACATTAACTCGGTCTTGAGGTATACGAAATTGTTCAATCAAAATTTTTCTTAGTTGATGAGTATGAACAATCAATTGTTGGGAACGGTAGAAGCTAATACGTCTGGTATATTCGGAACCAACTACAGACATGTTATCTCCTGGGTGACGGAATACATCATGGATAGTTGTCACCAATGGTGGCATCTTGTTGAGTAACAAAGTCCAATCGTACCAAGGATCGTTAGTTTCTTGTACATGCAAAATATCTGGCTGTATGTCTTTAATAATACGCATCATACTGCTCATAGACAGTAGGTTACGAGGGTCACGAATTCGTGGTTTTTGAAAGTTAATGATACGGATCTTGGAATCAAGAACATTGCTACAAAAATCTGATGTTTTTTCGGGATGAATTAGTGTTAAGTCAACATATTTAACTAGACTATTTGCTAATTCTATGGTGTAATCTTCAAAGGCAAAATGTAATAAAGCAACTTTAATCATAAACAAGTTTTTATCAAATTAATATTTATTTTTTAACGTAGCTAGCTTTTTTAACTTTAGATATTTCAGCTTTTATATCATCTTATTAACTCCTACTAAATAGCTTTAACCACATAGAACGGGCACCTCCTAATTTATTCATTGCCAAGCAAGCAGCAAAAAAAGTATATGAGCAAGTTGAAATCAGTAAAATCCATATAAAGTCTAGTCGGAATTTCTCTAATATCAAAAATACCAATATCATCCCAACGCTAATTAGGAGAGGACGAGGTATTATCCGCGATAAACGTAACGCAAATAACTGACTGTACACAACATATATAAATAAAGTAAAACTAGTGAACGCCATTGCTAATTGCATAAAGGCTGCACCCATTAGTTTATACTGTGAAATCAATATTACTCCTGAAGATAATCCTACAATATTGGTAGCAATAACCTCAATTAGACTCAATTTCTCAAACCCATTAGCTAAAAGTAGATAAATAAATGTACGCGCAAATGGGTATAGAATGAGTGATAAACAACTTACCTTAAGTACTAAATTTACCTGACTAAAATCAGGATTATTATAAACAAATGCTATTAAATCATTTCCAAGAAAAAATATTACAACAATAAAAGGTAATGCAATACATAAAAGCATTTCTATAATGTTTTCGGTAATTGAACGTGATTTCTCCTTTCCTAAACCTACTGCTTTTGTCATACCAGGAAAAGCAGCCATACTTATACTATCTGTAACTAAGAAAAAAGGTAGGGTTAATTGTCCAATCACGCCATAAAGACCAACCATCAATTCACTTCCTAATAGTGAAATAATTAGAATAGCCATTCTGCCACTAAGTATACCTACTGCATCAATAAGCATAAATGTCCAAGCAGACTTAAATAAGTGCCATACAAAATCTTGCCTAATTTCCCATTTTGGCGTAACCGATCTTGTAATTAGAATCCATTCAATTATAAAAACTACGGTTTCGGAAATTGCTAAAATTACTGCTAAATAATTTATTCCATAATTCAGATGCAAAAACCACAGCATTATCAATAAACGTAAAATATAGACTGGCACCGTAGAGATACAAATCAAATTCATCCTCTCTTGAGCCTGGAAAATTGCCTCTGTGATGTTGGAAAGTGAAAACGGAATGATTGTTAATCCCATGATGTAGCAGGTAATTGTAGTGTCCCAACTATAGGGTAGTAAAAACACCACAACGACCTGCGCCACATAAGCAATAATGCTTAAAAGCATCTGCAAGAAAGTGCCACTCACCAGGTAAGCAGGTATTTCTTGTGGATTACGAGACAGTTCTCGCGTAAACAAGGTTTTTAGACCCTGTGAAGCAATGGCCATAAAGATATAGTAGTAGCTGAATGCTAGTAGATATCGCCCTAGATCATACGGTCCTAAAGTACGAGCTATAGATGCAACTAGCACAAAACTTGTAATGCTTTGTACTAAACGATTCACTAACAATGAGAGAGAATTTGTTAATAGTTTTCGTTGTCCCATTGTTTGCAAATTGTAGTTAGTTAAATTTTATGTAGTCTCGATCAATAGCTTTCTTGGCTAATTCCTTAATTTGCTAGCAGTAACCTTAGTAAGCTCCGTCTTTTTCCAAAACCACCATAACTGTTTTGAGTAGAATTTCAAAGTCTAAACCAAGAGACCAATTCTCAATGTAGTTAAGATCAAGATTTATCACTTGCTCAAAATCTAAAATATTTGAGCGACCTGAAACTTGCCAAAGACCTGTAATACCAGGTAAAACCTCATGCCGAATAAAATGATGTTCAGAAAACTTATCTACATCTCTAGTAGGTAATGGACGAGGCCCTACTATGCTCATTTCTCCAAGGATGACGTTAAAAAGTTGGGGTAATTCGTCTAAGCTGTAACGACGGAGAAATTTTCCAATACCGGTAATTCGAGGATCGTCTTTAATTTTAAAGATAATTCCATCTTTAGTCTCATTTAAAGCTTCTAGTTCTTTCTGCAATTTCTCTGCATCAGACCTCATGGTTCGGAATTTCCATACTTTAAACTCTTGACCATGTAAACCTATGCGGGTTTGTCTGTAAAATACTGTGCCAGGAGAATCCAGTTTTATAGCTATAGCTATAGCTACATAAATAGGGAACGATAACATTACAAATAAAGTTGCAAAAAGAAAATCACAACTACGCTTTATCCAAAAATCTTTACCTGTAATGATAGGACAATCCAAATTCAGGCAGGGCATTCCTCCTATTTTACTAAATTCTACATTTCTATAAATTGGTTTTAATTCCATCGGTAAAATATGTACTTGGATACCCGATGCTTGAAATAACCAGCATAAAAACATTCTATTTTTTAGAGCATCCCAAGATATAAAAACCTCTGTTACACCTAATTCATTAAGCTGATTCAATGTTTTTTGACGTTGATATCTATCTAATGAACTAGCATGAGCAGTTCCCGATACAAAATAATGTTTTTCCTTTTTGATAAAGCTAGTAATTTGTTCATTATCTTGAGGATCACAAATAATAAAGACAGAAGAACGAACTATTTTTTTCTGTTTACGCAGATATTCAAGAGTCAGGTTCACAGCATATCTTCCACTACAAATGAAGAATATGCTTAGTAACCAAGAGAATAATATTAATTTCGGACGTGTAATATCAATAACTGGTTTATACAAAGAACAAACTAGGAGTATTAATCCATGAGCAAAAGTTAGCGATTTGACAATATTAAAATAGTCATAGCGTTTTTGACCTTCTCGATAAATCCCTTCTATAGCTAGCGATCCTATTTGAATTCCAATAGTTATTATAATGGGTAAGTAATGACTCGGTATATACCAATTGAATTGATAACCAGCTAAGATCCAAGCTAAGGATAAAAGAGCATAGTCTACTAAAAACAGTGTTGTTAATCTCAACCACCACGAACCCTTACGCACCCTGACTAATGAAGATGCACGTAAATCCAAAGGCACTTCAGTGAATTTATTTGTTGTAATACTTTGATTACTCATAGTTGGCAATACTTGTTGTGTAGTTAAAGGTTTGATGCAAATTTCAAACAAGTGGCAAATCTCAGATTTTTCTTCCTAAGGAGGTTGCCCTTAGAGTCGACTAGTAACCATTCTCTTCGTAGTAACTTTCAGTTCTCGATCAAAAAATTTTCTTGTAGTTGGTTTTAATGCGTTTAATTACCCAAATACTTAGTTTTTATTATAGAGTATAATTTCAGTTTGGTATGGAAATTCTGATGTTTGATGCCAAAAAAAGATTTTTTGTTGATTTCACCAATGCTTGAACATAAATTCTCACATTAATGATTAAGTAGTCTACGTAAGAATATTTGGGATTTTTTAGGTTTATTTACGTAATATATCGTAATAGCAAAACAGTTATATTGCAGAGTGGTACTTCTATTTCTATGTTAAACTCACACTTTTTTGATGTTACTTTTAGAATCTTTAGCTCTACTAACTCATTTGTGCTTACAACTTATCTATTATTACTTACGCATAATTACTGATTAAAAAAACTTACATAAATAACATATAACAAAATGCATTAAAAGTTTGTTTATTGTTACAAAACTTTACATATACTGGATATGGTGGTTAAACTTCATCCGTTTCATGAATGTTTGTAGAGAATTGTCCACAGATCAATGAAAAGAAATCTCAGAGTTTTGATTGCTGAGTCACATAAGCTTGAGGCAGATGCTCTACACGATCCTCCTTCTTGTACTGATTCAAAATATTACTTTTAATACTTAGTTTTCAGCCTCTCTTTGAGATGTTCTGGCATATGCATGTCGCTATACTTACTCAATTCTAATTAATTAAGCAAAAATCATAGCTTTACACTATTTTTATATAAAAAGAAACACAATGAAGATTTAGTAATAATTATTTTTTCCTTCAGCAAAATTTAATGGGAAAGGATAAAGTTTGGTGAATACTGTCTTTAAGCTCAATATTATGAAAAGGAAAAAATATTTTTTAACTAGAGTCAAACCGGAAAGAAATGCTTGTCTCTGGGTATAATTCAACAATTCAATAATAAATATGATATAGTTTTCGATTTTAAAGTTTTAGTGAAATAAGATGTTGTCGAAGAATGCTGTAGCTACTATGGTAGACGTAAATAATTCTAATTGATTACTGAAAACTTTAAATACCAAATTCTTTTTGAAGATGTATATATTATCGTGAGTGGTGGAAGTCCGAAGCCTTCATAGCAGCTGCCTCCTTCTGTGAAAGCTCGCTAGGCGTTGTTCTTGTAGTCCCTCTTTTAGAGATATTGAAGCAGTTAATATTTAGTTTTGCATAGAATTGATCATAGGCAATTATACAATGATTAATACATAAATAAAAAAATCTTAGTTTCCGATTGGAGTTGATATATAGCAAATGGAGATCAATAGCAAAACTTCAGAGTATAAGCAAAATACTCCGTTAAATGCCTTAACTTATACCATAGGCACTCAACTACACGAATGGAAAGACATCCAAGCAGTTCATTATCAGGATCTATGCATCCATCAGATATTTGAGATACAAGTTGAGCGATCGCCCCAAGCAATAGCTGTAGTATGTGAAAATACACAGCTTACTTATCAGCAGTTAAACCAACAGGCAAATCAACTAGCGCACCACCTACGTACTTTAGGCGTTGGGCCTGAAGTACTTGTGGGCATTTGCCTAGAGCGCTCCTTGGAGATGATTGTAGGACTGCTGGGAATCCTCAAAGCTGGAGGAGCTTATGTGCCTTTAGATCCGGCATATCCCTTAGAACGTTTAGCTTTTATCTTGGAAGACACCCAGACACCAGTATTGTTAACCCAAGAAAAATTGGTCAAGAACTTACCACCACATCACGCACAAGTGGTTTGTCTAGACTTAGATTGGCAAGAAAATATTCAAAACAGTCAAAAAAATCCTGTAAATGAGACTACGGCTGATAACCTCATCTACGTAATTTATACATCTGGCTCTACAGGACAGCCCAAGGGTGTAATGATCCCTCACCGTGGGATTTGTAATCAACTCTACTGGAAGCAAACAACTTTTGGATTAACTAACGCAGACAAAGTTTTACTAACTATTTCCTTTAGCTTCGACCCCTCAGTGTGGCAGATATTCTGGCCATTATGCTTTGGAGGGCAATTATTCATGGCTCGCCCTGGTGGACATCAGGATACAGCCTATCTTGTGAAGCTAATTATTGAGCAGCAAATCACTGTCCTGGCCTTAGTACCTTCTATCCTGCGTGTCTTACTGGAAGAGAAGGGAATTGAGAATTGCCAATTCATTAGGCACATTACCTGCGGTGGTGAAGCTTTACCTAGCGAACTTATAGAACGTTTTTTTGCCCAACTGAATTTGGACAATGTTCTACATAACTGTTATGGCCCAACAGAAGCTTCCATTGATACTACTTTCTGGACTTGTCAGCGCGGCACTAATTACGGCATTGCTCCCATTGGCCGTCCGATTACCAATGCAGAGATTCACATCCTTGATGAAAATTTGCAGTCTATGCCTGTTGGTGAATCAGGTGAACTGTACATTGGCGGTATTGGTCTAGCGCGAGGCTATCTTAACCGTCCAGAATTGACCAGAGAGAAGTTCATTTTCGACCCTTTTAGCTCTGAAAGAGGGGCACGACTTTACAAAACTGGGGACTTAGCACGTTATTTGAGCGATGGTAATATCGAGTTTCTTGGTCGTATTGACGACCAAGTAAAAATACGTGGCTTCCGAATTGAATTGGGAGAAATTGAAGTTGTCCTTAGACAACACCCCTTTGTGAAAGAAGCTGTTGTTATCAGCAGAAAAGAAGTTCAGGGTGACAAATGTCTTGTAGCTTATCTGACTTTAAACCTGGAACAGACAGTTAAAGTTGAGCAGCTGCGTCGTTTCTTAAAGCAGAAACTACCTGTTTACATGATGCCTTCAGCTTTTGTCATCTTGAAAGCTTTACCAATGACTCCTAACGGCAAAATAGATCGCCGTTCTCTACCAGAACCGGCTCAAACTAGACAACAAGCAGAAGAAACTTTTGTCCCTCCCAGCGACGAGATGGAACTTCAACTGGCAAGGATTTGGGAAAAACTGCTAGGTATCAAGCCTATTGGCATCAAGGATAACTTCTTTGATTTAGGAGGCAACTCGTTGCTATCCATACACCTATTGGCACAAGTCCAGAAAGTCTTTAAAAAAGATATACCCTTGGCTATTCTTTATCAAAATCCGACTATTGAGCAACTAGCCATAATTATTCGCCAATTAGAGTTTTCACCATCTTTATCGTCTTTAGTACCAATTAAAGCTAATGGTTCTAAACCACCTTTATTTTTATGTCAAGCTTTTAGCTTATATCAGTCTCTAGTTCCTTATTTAGATTCAGAACAACCTGTTTATGCCCTAATATCAGAGGATGGACAGGGAATGCCAATTATATTCAATGGGATAGAGGAACTAGCATCGCACTACATCAATGAAATAAGAACTCTCCAACCTGAAGGCCCTTATCTTTTGGGGGGTCATTCTTTTGGAGGAGTCATAGCATTTGAAATGGCTCAACAATTGTCATCACAAGGTCAGCATATAGCTTTACTAGCTTTGTTTGATTCTTATGTACCAAGTACAATTAAAAAAGTGCCTGTATCCAAGAGCCTATCATACAACTTGAATCAACTTTTAAAAATTGGGCCTGCCTATCTTCTAAAATGTGGCATAGAACGGTTGTCAGAAAAATATGGTAATATTGCTCTGAAAAATAAATTTATTAGAATTAAAAAACTCCAATATTTAGTTAGCCTAGCAGCACACTTAAAACTTGTAAAAGAATATGCAACACAGTATATACCGCAACCTTACTTGGGCCGTATAAATCTTTTCATCGCTAGTGATAGGCGTTTTCAGGATGAGCCTAAATTAGGTTGGACTAAGTTAGTGGGTGGAGAATTGGAGATACATGAAATTCCTGGGGATCACGTTAGTATTTTTCAAGAGCCTAGCATCCAGTTAATAGCTAAAAAATTAGAGCTTTCTATAGATGAGCGCCTGAGTTAACATTAGATAATTAAGTCTTAACTTCTCATTTTGTGGCATGGCTTTTTACCTCTCTCCCACGGGTTAAGAGGTTTTGAAAGTCAATTTTAGTTTTTCTTTGCTTGTATAAAACCATCATCTGTGATCAAATTTAATTAATTAAATACTTACGCGAAACTTACGCGAAAGTTGCAAAAAAGCTTAGTTTGATTTATTCTTCCCCATTTATTTAGTGTTACAAATTTAACAGAGGTAATTTTTGTGGCATTATAAAGCTCGAATGACTTTTGTTATTAGACTTTAAGTTGGTAAGCAATTCAAAATCTACTGATGCTATATAGACGATTTGGGCGCACAGAATTACAGATGCCAGTATTTTCCTGCGGTGGCATGAGATATCAGTTCAAATGGCAAGATGTTCCCAATGATGAGATTCCTGCTGATAGTCAGGCGAATCTGGAAGCGACGATTAGAAGGGCAGTTGAGGTTGGGATAAATCATATTGAAACTGCTCGTGGTTATGGTACTTCCGAAATGCAATTGGGAAGGATATTGCCTCAATTTTCTCGTGAGAAGTTAATTGTTCAAACCAAAATTGGCCCAAAGGCAGATGCGAAAGAATTCCGCGATACGTTTGAACAATCATTAAAAAATCTTCAGCTAGATTATGTCGATCTTTTAGGATTACACGGTATTAACCATATCGACTCATTAGATTACAGCATCCGTCCTGGTGGCTGTTTAGAAGTGGCACAGCAGTTACAAGCTGAGGGAAAAGTTAGATTTATTGGCTTTTCTACACACGGTTCAACAGATATAATTGTGCAGACAATTAATACCAATCTATTTGATTACGTAAACCTGCACTGGTACTACATTAATCAATGGAATTGGGCGGCAATTGAAGCGGCTAAACGCCACGATATGGGGGTTTTTATCATTAGTCCATCTAATAAAGGCGGTTTGTTATATGAACCTCCAGAAAAATTAGTGGATCTTTGCGCCCCCTTGAGTCCAATGGTGTTTAATGATTTGTTTTGTTTGAGTCATCAAGAGGTGCATACTCTGAGTGTGGGAGCAGCAAAACCAGAAGATTTTGATGAACACCTGAAGACTTTAGAGTTAGTAGATCAAGCATCAGAAATTTTGCCACCAATTTTAGCCAGATTGGAGTCAGAAGCGATCGCTACTTTGGGAGAAGATTGGGTAAAATCTTGGGAAAAAAATCTACCAGCCTTTGACCAAACCCCTGGTGAAATCAACATTCGGGTGATTTTGTGGCTGCGGAATCTAGCGATCGCCTACGATATGGTAGAGTATGCCAAAATGCGCTACAACCTCCTTGGTAATGGCGATCACTGGTTTCCTGGTAATAAAGCCGATCGCTTAGACGAATTAAACTTACGCCAATGTCTCGCCCGCAATCCCCACGCTGATAAAATTCCGCAAGTTCTGGAACAAGCGCATCAGATGTTGGCGGGTGAGACAGTTAAGCGTCTATCTAAGACTTGATAAATTGGGAATTGGGAATTGGGAATTGGGCGAGAAATAACTTCTAACTTGTACAGACGCGATTAATCGCGTCTGTGCCGATCGCTAGTTAGATTTTTTCGTTATCTGCTGATTTAGTTGCCTTCGGTACGACTAGCACCTTATCTACACGATTTCCATCCATGTCCATCACTTCAATTCGCATACTTTGCCATTCAAAATGATCTGCGGCGGCAGGAATACTACCTAGATGGGTGATCACAAAACCGCCCAAGGTTTGATAACTGCCGCGTTCTTCCGATTCCCACTGTTCCATACCAAAAAGTTCTAAAAACTCCTCTACAGGTAACATCCCATCCAAAAGCCAGGAACCATCTTCGCGTTGCACCGCTTGGGGTTGATCCTGTCCATCTGTTGAAGGAACATCACCGACAATTTCGCTCATGATGTCGTTGAGAGTGACTAATCCTTGAATTACGCCATATTCATCCACCACTAGCGCCATGTGAGTGATGGTTTGCTTGAACAATTCCAAAACTTTCAAACCACGGGTGCTTTCTGGCACAAAGACGGGCTGTCGCAATCCCACTGTTAAGTCTAGCGGTTCTCCTCGGAAACTCCTGGCTAATAAATCAGTGACAGGGATTACACCCAATACGTTGTCAAGTCCTGACTGACAAACTGGATAGCGAGAATAGGCACTATCAGCCATTTTTTGACGATTTTCTTCGGCAGTGTCTTCTAAGTCTAACCAAACGATATCTGGGCGGGGTGTCATTAAGTAGCTGACGGCGCGATCGCCTAAACGAAAAACTCGCTCCACCATATCCTGTTCGGCTTCCTCAAAGGTTCCCGCCTCAGTGCCTTGCTCAATTAAGATTTTTATTTCTTCTTCGGTGACTTGCGGCTCGGTAGAAGCTGTAATTCCCAGCACTCGTAGAATCAAATCTGTAGAAGCGCTTAAAAGAAAGACTACCGGAGAACCGATCGCAGCCAAGGCTTGCATCGGAATCGCTACAATCGAGGCAATCCTTTCTGGATTATTTAATGCCAGACGCTTCGGTACCAATTCGCCAACAATGAGTGAGAAATAGGTAATCAGCAAAACCACTATTCCGAAGGAGAGCGGTTCACTATAAGGTGCTAACAAGGGGACAAGCTTGACATAAATTGCCAACCGACTGGCAATTGTTGCTCCTCCAAAAGCACCAGTCAGGATACCGATCAGGGAAATACCCACTTGAACGGTTGACAGGAAATGATTTGGAGACTCGGCGAGTTTCAATGCCACCCTTGCCTTGGCATCTCCTTGATTGGCAAGCTGTTGCAGCCTGACTTTCCGGGCTGAGACAATGGCCATCTCAGACATAGAAAACACGCCGTTGGCAATAATTAACACCAAAATGATTAAAATTTCAAAAGTGATGGAGGACATGTTTAAAATTGCCGCTTATCAGAGCGAGTGTAGCTCAATACCTAGTATCTAGTATTAAAGGTGCTTCTATAAATGCTTTGACTGTACATAAAGTAGTAGTTATAGTTCTTAAGTCTATTAGTTGCTGTAGATTATTCTTCCATCCAAAGAATAAGAAGGCTGTCAACACTTTTAAAATAGTTGACATAAACTGCCTCAAAATTTTCTGACTCACAAAGACTCCCACCGCTAGTAGTACTTATGTCATTTTCTTCTATTGTGCGTGCCTTAGCGCGATCGCCTCTGACCACTGAATTTATTTCTAAGTTAAACCGACAACAAGAATTGCGGTTAAATGGCATTTCTCGATTGCCCAAGGGTTTGGTCGCTTCGGCATTGGCACAGGCTCAAGGTAAGGATTTGTTTGTGATTTGCGCCACCCTGGAAGAAGCTGGACGTGTTTATGCACAACTAGAGGCAATGGGATGGCAGACAGTACATTTTTACCCCACTTCCGAGGCTTCTCCCTACGAACCTTTTGACCCGGAAACTGAAATGAGTTGGGGACAAATGCAGGTATTGGCGGATTTACTCAAAAATCAAGAGTCATCAGTCATTAGTCAGTTGTCATTAGAAACAAACCAAGAACAAAGGACAAGTGACATAGACGCTTCTGCGGCTTCCCGCAGGGTAGGACAAATGACAAATTTAGCAATTGTGGCTACTCAAGGGGCGCTGCAACCACATTTACCACCACCAGAGGCTTTTGAGGAATTCTGTCTTACCTTGAAGCGGGGGATGGAATTAGACTTGAATGCCTTCAGTGAGAAAATAACTATTCTGGGGTACGAAAGAGTTCCTTTGGTGGAAACAGAAGGGCAATGGAGTCGGCGGGGTGATATTGTTGATGTGTTTCCAGTTTCATCTGAATTTCCAGTGCGGCTGGAATGGTTTGGCGATGAAATTGAGCAAATGCGGGAATTTGACCCTGCAACACAACGTTCCGCCCTCGAAAAAGTTGGCCAGTTAATTCTTACCCCTACTAGTTTTGCTCCTATTGTGATGGCGGCACTGAAAAAAAGTGATGAGTTAGGAGTTATGAGTTATGAGTTAAATTCTGACTCAGAACTTAGCAGTCAGAATTCATCACTGTTGGAGGGTAGTCGGCGGTTCTTGGGGTTAGCTTTCGAGCAACCGGCATCTCTGCTAAATTATTTATCAGAAAATACCCTGATTGCCATTGATGAACCAGAACAGTGTCATGCTCATAGCGATCGCTGGGTAGAAAATTCTGAGGAACAATGGAGACTGGGGACTAGGGACTGGGGACTAAGGACTGGGGAAGAGTCTAACCAAGTACCGAAAATTCATCGGTCTTTTGATGAGTGTTTGGCTGATATTGCTAAGTTTAAAACACTATATTTATCGGAACTATCTGAAGAAAATAGTGGGGTCAACCTTGCTAGCCGATCGCTGCCAGTCACGCCGCACCAGTTTGCTAAACTCGCTGAAACTATCCGCCAAGAACGCGAGCGCAATTTCTCGATCTGGCTGCTTTCTGCTCAACCTTCGCGTTCCGTCTCGCTGTTGCAAGAACACGATTGTCCGGCTCAGTTTATCCCCAATCCCCGCGACTACCAAGCGATCGATAAGCTGCAAATTAACCATATTCCCATTGCCCTAAAATATTCTGGTCTTGCGGAATTAGAAGGTTTTATCCTGCCGACATACCGAATAGTAATCGTTACAGATCGGGAATTTTTTGGGCAGCATTCCTTGGCAACTCCTGGTTATATTCGCAAGCGCCACAAAGCTACTTCTAAGCAAGTCGATGCCAATAAGTTGCGTCCAGGTGATTATGTAGTTCATAGGAATCATGGTGTTGGCAAATTTGTCAAGCTAGAAAGTTTGACAATTAATAACGAAACCCGTGATTATTTAGCGGTGCAGTATGCTGATGGGTTACTCAGAGTCGCAGCCGATCAAGTAGGGGCTTTATCTCGGTTCCGCGCCGGAGGTGATAAAGCACCAGAACTCAACCGGATGACCGGTAAAGCTTGGGAAAATACCAAGAATAAAGTCCGCAAAGCGATCAAAAAATTGGCGGTGGACTTGTTGAAACTGTATGCAGCGCGATCGCAACAACAAGGTTTTAGCTTTCCAGGTGATATGCCTTGGCAGGAAGAATTGGAAGATTCTTTCCCCTACCAACCCACAACGGATCAACTCAAAGCTGTCCAAGATGTGAAACGCGACATGGAAAGCGATCGCCCAATGGATCGCTTAGTTTGTGGCGATGTCGGTTTCGGAAAGACGGAAGTGGCGATTCGTGCTATTTTCAAAGCAGTCACCGCCGGTAAACAAGTGGCACTCCTTGCGCCAACGACAATTTTAACACAGCAGCATTACCATACACTCAAAGAACGTTTTGCACCCTACCCCGTAAATGTCGGTTTGCTCAACCGTTTTCGTTCGGCTGAAGAACGCCGCGATATTCAAAAGCGATTGGCAACGGGTGAACTAGATGTAGTTGTTGGTACACAGCAACTTTTGGGTAAAGGTGTGATGTTCCGGGATTTAGGACTGTTGGTGGTGGATGAAGAACAACGGTTTGGAGTAAACCAGAAAGAGAAAATTAAAAGCTTGAAAACTCAAGTGGACGTGCTTACCCTCTCCGCCACTCCCATTCCCCGGACTTTGTATATGTCTTTGTCGGGAATTCGAGAAATGAGTTTGATTACCACCCCACCTCCAACTAGACGAGCAATTAAAACCCATCTTTCACCGATAAATTCCGAAAGTATCCGCAGTGCAATTCGTCAAGAATTAGACAGAGGCGGGCAGGTTTTTTATGTAGTTCCACGAGTAGACGGAATTGAGGAGACAACAGCCAATTTACGAGAAGTGATACCGGGAGCTAGATTTGCGATCGCTCACGGTCAAATGGATGAAAGCGAGTTAGAATCAACCATGCTCACTTTCAGTAATGGTGATGCAGACATCCTTGTTTGTACGACAATTATTGAATCTGGCTTAGATATTCCGCGAGTCAACACCATTTTGATTGAAGATGCTCACCGCTTTGGATTGGCACAGTTATATCAATTACGCGGTCGTGTAGGACGTGCAGGTATCCAAGCTCATGCTTGGTTATTTTATCCGAAGCAACGGACATTATCTGATGCGGCTCGGCAACGATTACGAGCGATTCAGGAATTTACTCAGCTAGGTTCTGGATATCAGCTTGCGATGCGCGACATGGAAATCAGGGGTGTGGGTAACTTGCTAGGTGCAGAACAATCCGGTCAAATGGATGCCATTGGTTTCGATTTATACATGGAAATGCTGGAAGAAGCAATTCGGGAAATTCGAGGACAAGAAATTCCGAAAGTGGAGGATACGCAGATTGATCTCAACCTCACGGCATTTATTCCAGCAGACTATATTACCGATTTGGATCAAAAGATGAGTGCATACCGCGCGGTGGCGACAGCTAAATCTAAATCAGAATTAAAGCTAATTGCAGCCGAGTGGAGCGATCGCTATGGTACTTTACCAGTGTCAGCAAATCAACTTCTGCGAGTTATGGAACTCAAACAGCTAGCGAAAAAACTCGGATTTAGCCGGATTAAACCAGAACAAAAGCAGCACGTCGTTTTAGAAACGCCAATGGAAGAACCAGCTTGGAATTTGTTGGCGGCGAATTTACCAGAAAATCTCAAGACGCGGTTTGTGTATTCGCCTGGGAAAGTGACGGTGCGCGGGTTAGGAGTTTTTAAAGCAGATCAACAATTACAGAATTTGATTGATGCTTTTGGGAGAATGCAGGGTGCGATTCCAGAGGCGGTTGGTGTTTGATGATTGGAATCAAACTAAAAGGCTAAAAGAATTATGGTAAACACATTTTAATCTAGAACCCCGGTTTCGGACTTATTTACCGATGTTCTCCTGTCTCGAATTACCTTTAACACCAAGCCTATTGATTTAAAAATGAAGTAAGGTTTGCGATCAATGCTTATACATTTGTTGGAAATGTTTAAACAAAACTTAAAAATGATCCAAAGTTTGCAACAAAAGATTATACATTTGCTGTAAATGCTTAAATAAAACTTATGTATGATCTAACGGTTGCAACAAAAAATTATACATTTGCTGTAAATACTTAAACAAAACTTATGTATAATACAAGGTTTGTAACAAGAGATTATACATTTGCTGTAAATACTTAAACAAAACTTATGTATAATCCAACGGTTGCAACAAAAAATTATACATTTGTTGGAAATGCTTAAACAAAACTTATGTATCGGCAATAAACGAAGCAAGCACCATACAGGTAAGCTGTTCCACATCTAATCTGCATAAAATATAAATTAGATAAGCTCGTGTATTTACTGCTATGCCAGCCAAAGGATGCCTAACTCAATCGC
>NZ_JBALDL010000062.1:0-30032 GCF_036917465.1 Nostoc sp. | reverse complement strand
TTTACCCCTTGATGACCAAACCCCGGCATGAATTACGTCTACAATTGCAAACTGCTTAAACCGCAAGGGTTTCGGCTTTTCTTAGTGCCATTCGAAAAAGGGACTACTTTCAACAATATTGGAGAAGCTTACCGCAAATTAGGAGAATACCCTAGAGCATTAGCATCCCTACAACAAGCTAGAAAGATTTTTAAACAAATCTCTTATAAAGAAGGGGAAGGGGCCACTCTTCTTAATTTTGGAGCAGTTTACGAAAACTTGGGGCAGTACAGCAAAGCCTTGGAATTCAACCAACAAGCTAGAGAGATTTTTAAACAAATCTCTTATAAAGTAGGGGAAGGAAATGTTCTCAACAATATTGGAGACATTTATCGCAAATTGAGAGACTACTCTAAAGCCTTGGAATTTCTACGACAAGGTTTAGAAATTCGCAAACAGATCGAGGATAAATTAGGAGAATTTGCCACTCTCAATAATATGGGTTTAGTTCACTACAGCTTGGGAGAATACCCCAAAGCTTTAGAATTAATGCAAAAAGCTGTATTGGTTCACAAACAGATCGAAGCAAAATTCGGGGAAGGAACCTTAATTAACAATATTGGTTCAATTTACTACAGCTTAGGAGAATATCCTGAAGCTTTGAAATATTACCAACAAGCTTTGGCAATTCATAAACAAGTTAGTGATAAACCAGGGGAAGTAAATACTCTCGCCAATATTGGTTATGTTCTCCTGAAAACAAATAAACTCACAAAATCTATAGAATATCTACGCGCAGCGATTGATGCTCAGGAACTTCTACGACCGGGATTAGACGATGCTGATAAAATCTCAATTATCGACACGCAAAGAAGTCTATACCAACATTTACAACAAGCATACATAGCTCAAAATCAGCGCGAAGATGCTTTAGAAATTTCCGAACGTGGTCGCGCTCGTGCATTTGTAGAGTTATTAGCTGAAAAACAAAAAACGCAGATTCAACCAAAACCTAGTATCAACCAGCTTAAACAAATTGCTAAAGAACAAAATGCTACTCTTGTTGAATACTCGATAATTGAAGAAGCATTCAAGATTGAAGGAAAGCAAGAATGGCGTGAATCGCAACTCTATATCTGGGTCATCAAACCCACTGGTGAAGTTACACTTCGCCAATCCGACCTCAAACCCTTATGGCAGAAAGACAAAATAAATCTGATAGATATTGTATCTCTTACTCGTGAAGCTATAGGTGTGAGAGGGCGTGACCCCAGCATTGTGATAGAAGCCACTGAAGCAGATGAAACATTGCAAAAAAAGCGATTACAGCAACTTTATAAGTTACTGATTGACCCCATCGCCGACCTTCTCCAGACAAAAGAAAGTGATAAGATAGTTTTCATTCCACAAAGTTCTTTATTCCTCGTTCCCTTTCCTGCTTTGCAAGATAGAAACGGCAAATATTTGATAGAAAAATATACTATCCTGACTTCACCTTCGATTCAACTTTTGGATCTGACACGTCAGCAAAAACAACGTCTTGGAAACACCCAAATAATTACGAAACAAGATGCTGTAGTTGTGGGTAATCCCATTATGCCGAAGGTTCTTGCAAGAAATGAAAAACAAGCCCAGCAATTGACTCCTTTACCTGCTGCTGGGGAGGAAGCAAAAGCGATCGCACCGATTTTGAAAACTGAAGCTATTACAGGTAATAAAGCCAAGAAATCTGCTATCTTGCCACTTTTAGCCCAAGCAAAGATTATTCATTTAGCAACTCATGGATTATTAGATGATTTTAAAGGATTGGGTGTACCAGGAGCGATCGCTCTTGCTCCCTCTGGTAATGGTGAACCTAACGATGGCTTACTGACTGCTAATGAAATTTTAGATTTAAAACTCAATGCCGAGTTAGTTGTCCTGAGTGCTTGTGACACAGGAAGGGGAAGGATTACTGGAGATGGCGTGATAGGCTTATCCCGTTCGCTGATTACAGCAGGTGTACCCAGTGTTATCGTCTCTTTGTGGTCAGTACCCGATGCACCTACTGCTGAATTGATGACAGAGTTTTACCGCAACTGGCTGGAGCGCAAACTCGACAAAGCTCAAGCTTTACGTCAAGCAATGCTAACCACAATGAAAACTCACCCAAATCCCAAAGATTGGGCAGCATTTACCCTTATTGGTGAAGCAAAATAAAAGAAAATCTCTATTTTTATCTGCTTATGACTGATTCTCGCCTACAACAGGCAATCAAACGTTATCAAACAGCGATTGAAGAACTTAAGACAATTCTTGATACTTCTACAGATACTGCTAAACCAACCCAACCAGCAGAAGCAAAACAGCAACTTAAACTCACGCAAGTTTTAGAAGTTTTCACAGCAAGAGATGAAGTACAAGCAGCGCTGGCAGATACTACGCAGACTTCTGGGGAGAGTTTAGCTGCGATCGCCCAACTAGATAAAATACTAAAAGAAAATGCGGGTGCGATCGCCACCATCTGCGAAACTGCTGACTGGCAAACCAGCTTTAACCCTCCCAAAGAAGCTTGGTGGTGGTCATTGCAACCTGAACACAAGTCAGATAAATTTTGGGATGGGCTTGATTGGTTTTGGAGTGCTGTTTCTGTCTCCTCCCTGACTATCTCTCTTGGTTTAGTCGGAGACATTTCCTCTCGATTCCTTACAGGTGGCCCTGATACACTAGGCGCACTGGCAGTTAGTACACAAAGTATTTTGACCTTGCTTACTGCTGGAGGCGCACTTACCCTAGCGGGACAGGAAGCCTACAAAAGCATTCTGAAAAGCAGGAAAATACCAGAGCGATTTTGGCATGAAATTAGTGCAGGTTTTTCACTACTCTTAGTATTTGGTTTAGTAGGTTTACGGCTATCCTTACCACAAATTGCTACCCAATATAGTCAATGGGGCTTCAACAACTACCAAGAAGGTGACTGGGGAAGTGCTGAAGAGAATTATCAACGAGCAATCAAACTCAATCCTGATGATACCTTAGCTCATTTTCGCTTAGGGTTACTTTACGAAGAACTGCAAAAATTGGATATTGCCCGTACAGAGTACCAGATTGCGGTACAAGATAATATTCCCGATGCTATCAATAATCTATCTCGTCTTTACATCCTCAACAAAAACTATCCTGCTGCCGTTGCTTTGTTATTAAAAGCCTTGGCTGGTGAACAAAAGCTAAAGCCTAGTACAGAGACTAAACACGCTTTACTAAAAAATCTAGGTTGGGCAAGGCTAATGCAAAGCCATTACCCGGATGCAGAAGCAAAACTACTAGAAGCAATTGACTTGCAACAATCCACCAAATTAACAAAGAATATTGCTGCCCCTCACTGTCTATTAGCACAAGTAATGGAAGCGCAAAAGGATAAAAAAGGCGCTTTAAAAGAATGGGAAACTTGCAACCAATATGCCGATATTGCATCTAGTACTGATGACGATGGTTGGGTCATTACTGCTCAGAAACGTTTAGCAGAACAGGAGAATAAGAAATGATTGGCTTTAATCTAACTTGCAAAATGTTGGTATTAGAAGCAGTAGTATTAGGGATGGTAAAGCCAGCGTTGGCTTTGTCCGCCACAAGCATTGCCCAAGGTCAGCCACAAGCAGTTGTCTATTCAGGCAGAATTGACTCTACAACAGGCAGAATATTTCTCAAGCGCCCCGACTGGTCAAATTTTCGACCTGTTCCTGTTGGGACAGAATTAAATCAGGGAGATCAGATCAAGCCTGATAAGGGTGTCAGGGTGAGAGTAGTTTGTCCTAATCTCTCCAAACCATTTGTTCCTATAGGAGTGCCATCAGGTTTAAAAACAATCTGTCCTATTTGGCAAGCAATCATCTCTAAAGCACCTCCACCTGCTGGGACTCTAGGCGGTAATAATCCCTTAATTCCCTACTTAATTACCCCTCGCCATACCTTACTGTTAAGCAGTACTCCTACTTTTGGTTGGAACGCCGTACCTAAAGCTACGCAATATACGCTAACTTTGCTCAGTCCCACAGGAGTAGTGTGGCAAAAGCAGGTTAAAAACAATTCTTTAGTTTATCCTGGATTACCTCCATTACAACCAGGAACAAATTACTCGATAGTTATTAAAGCCAATACTGGCAAAACATCTCAGGACGAAGGAACATCTAACCTAGATTTTAGAGTGCTACGTAAATCTGAGGTGGCAGCTATCCAATCGGAAGTAACTAAAATAACTAAGTCAGGATTAAATGAGCAAGTAAAGGCTCTCATGCTGGCAAATCTTTACAGCCGCTACACTTTACCGCAAGATGTAATTCAAGCCTATGGTCTGACTGCTGATACCTTCAAAAGCTATAACTTGAGTGCTGATGCGATCGCAATATTAGAAACTTTAGTAAAGCAAGGTAAGCAATCAACAATAATTTATCGCTCGTTGGGAGATATTTACTGGCAAACTGGATTAGCCCAAAAAGCAGTAGACAACTATTTGGCAGCAATCAAACTTGCCAAAAGTGATGAAGATTTAGAAGAGAAGATATTAGCCCAATTCGCTTTGGGGGAAGTCTATGCTGCAACAGATGATAACAAGCAGGCTATAAGTTGGTATTCTCAAGCCAAGGATGGATACACTTTACTAGGTGATAGTAGACGTGCCAATTTTCTCAAGCAGCAAATAGAAAGTCTGCAACAATAGCCATTAGTACTTAAAGTTTATTTACAAAACATCAATCTGACTCACCAATAAGGGTAAATGCAGCCCAATTTTTCGGGTCAGGATGTTGTTTCATAGTTGCCAGCATCGCGTTTCGTAGTGCCATAGCTTTATCAGGATTTTCCTGTAGATTTTGATAAAACTCAGTCATCAACTCAGCAGTCGGTGCATCAGGAACAGACCATAAAGAAACGATGACACTGGGAGTACCAGCACTAATCAGGGAACGGGAAAGTCCAATAATGCCATCACCTGTAATTCTTCCTCTTCCAGTATCGCAAGCACTTAAAACAACTAATTCTGCTTTCAATTTCACACGAGCAAAAATTTCCTCAGCAGTCAGTAAGCCATTATCTTTATCTGATGGTGCAAGAGCGATCGCACTTCGTAAGCCTAGGATATCATCAAGTAAGCCATGAGTTGCTAAATGAATGATTCGGGCTTTGGGTAAAAGTTGTAAAATAGCTGATTTCGTTGCTTTATCACCCGTGATAGCTTGAGTTTTCAAAATCGGTGCGATCGCATTTGCTTCTTCTTCAGCACCAGGTAAGGCACGTAATTGTTGTGGTGGTTCCCCAATTGCAGGCGCAACTTTGGGCATAGTTGGATTACCAACAACTACCGCATCCTGTTTTTGGAAAGATGTGATTAATCGGGAGTTTCCAAGACGTTTCTTTTGCTGGTGTGTCAGATCCAAAACTTGAATTGAAGGTGAAGTGAGGATAGTGTGTTGTTCAATCAAGTATTTGCCGTTTTCATCTTGCAAGGCTGGGAAGGGAACTAGGAATAAGGAACTTTGCGGAATGAAGATGACTTTATCACTCTCTTTTATGGGTAATAAATCTGCGATCGGTTTGATTAACAGTTGATGAAGTTGTTTTAATCGGGTTTCTGCTTCGGCTGAGTTAGGTGTGAGAACCATTTCAATACTGGGACTTCTCACACCTATAGCTTGACGGCTACGAGAGACAAGAAGGTCTATCAGTTTGATATTATCTTTCTGGTGAAGGTTTTTGAGATCAGCTTTGCGGAAAGTAACTTCACCTGTGGGTTTGATTACCCAAATGTAGAGTTCTGATTCATGATTTTCTTGTTTACCCTGAATCTTAAAGTCATGACCAATAATTGAATATTCAACAAGAGTGGATGAATGCTGTTTGGCGATTTGTTGCAGCAGAGTTATTGTAGGTTTATCAACAGGAGGTTCTGAGGTTTGACCTGCACTTTTGCTAGACAACCGCGAAGTCAATAATTCCACAAACGCCCTAGAACGCCCCCGTTCAGAAATTTCTAACGCTTCTTTGGTTTTATTCTGAGCAATTAGGACTTTTTGTAATATGCGGTAACTACGAGCTTGTTCCTCAAAAATTGAGACTTTGTAGCTATCATTTTTACCCAACTGTCCCCTGAGAGATTCCCATACCTCAATTCCAGCGCGGAGGGTTTTTTCTGCTTCTGCAAGATTGCCAGATTTGTAGAAAGTCACTCCCAAATTATTCAAACTTGCTCCTTCCCCACTAAGGTCTTTAATTTCTCGGGCGATCGCCAAACTCTGCTGCTGATACTCAATCGCCTTGTCGTAGTCTCCCAAGGCTTGGTAAGCAACTCCCAGATTGCCCAGTGCAGTCCCCTCGCCATTACGGTCTTTGATTTCACGGACGATCGCCAAACTCTGCTGGTAGTATTCAATGGCTTTGCTATAGTCTCCCAGGGAACGGTAAGCAATTCCCAGATTACCCAAAGATTGACCCTCGCCATTACGGTCTTTGATTTCACGGGCGATCGCCAAAGTTTGCTGTAGGTAATCAATGGCTTTGCTGTAGTCTCCCAGGGCTTGGTAAGTAATTCCTAGATTGCCCAGTGCATGACCCTCGCCATTACGGTCTTTAATTTCTCGGGCGATCGCTAAACTCTGCTGGTGGTATTCAATGGCTTTGCTGTAGTCTCCCAGGTTTTTGTAAGCAATTCCCAGATTGCCCAGTGCAGCGCCCTCGCCTTTTCGGTCTTTGATTTCACGGGCGATCGCCAAACTCTGCTGCTGGTAATCAATGGCCTTGCTGTAGTCTCCCAGGGCTTGGTAAGCAAGTCCCAGATTGCCCAGAGATTGTGCCTCGCCTTTTCGGTCTTTGATTTCACGTGCGATCGCTAATCTCTGCTGCTGGTAATCAACGGCCTTGCTGTAGTCTCCCAGGTTTTTGTAAGCAAGTCCCAGATTGCCCAGTGCAGCGCCCTCGCCTTTTCGGTCTTTGATTTCACGTGCGATCGCCAATCTCTGCTGGTGGTAATCAATGGCTTTGCTGTAGTCTCCCAGGGCTTGGTAAGCAATTCCCAGATTGCCCAGAGCATTACCCTCGCCATTACGGTCTTTGATTTCACGTGCGATCGCCAATCTCTGCTGGTGGTAATCAATGGCTTTGCTGTAGTCTCCCAGGGCTTGGTAAGCAAGTCCCAGATTGCCCAGAGCAGTCCCCTCGCCATTACGGTCTTTGATTTCACGGGCGATCGCCAAAGTTTCCTGTAGGTAATCAATGGCTTTGCTGTAGTCTCCCAGGTTTTTGTAAGCAAGTCCCAGATTGCCCAGAGCATTACCCTCGCCATTACGGTCTTTGATTTCACGGGCGATCGCCAAAGTTTCCTGTAGGTACTCAATGGCTTTGGTGTAGTCTCCCAGCACATAGTAAGCAAGTCCCAGATTGCCCAGAGATTGTCCCTCGCCTTTTCGGTCTTTGATTTCTCGATAGATGATCAGCGCTTTTTGCCAAGACTGTAACGCCGCTTCAAATTGACTGGTCTGAGATTGCTCATAACCTTGCTGCGACAATCGGTCTGCTTCTGCTTTACGGTCTGCTGGTGTTTGCGCCAATACCTGCGACGCTTGGAATAGTAGAGGCAAATTTGCAATGGGTTGTGAAACAGTCAAGATGAGAGTGATCAATGCGGTTAAACTAAGTTTGCGATCGCGCATAGCTGGGATTTAGAGTTAGGAGTTTTTATACAGGATCGGGAAATTTACCAACATATATCTCTCGTTGGTGGGAGGATATGCAAAATTCAGCAAGTAGTTTATAAATCAAATAGGATTGCTATATTACAGTTAAATCGGTGATGTCTCATGAACATTGTCACACCAAAGCGATTTACTATTGACGAATATCATCGGCTGATTGAACTGGAATTTCTACAGGAGAGCGATCGCATCGAGTTGATTCGTGGAGAACTAATTCAAATGGTAGCTAAAGGTACACCTCATACAGTCTGTGGTTCTATCTTATGTCGCCAATTAGATCGATTGTTGGGCGATCGCGCCGTGATTCGTGGACAAGATCCGATTACTTTGCCCAATCAAAGCGAACCTGAACCAGATGTGGCGATCGCACGCGGTAAAGATGAAGATTATCTCGCCCATCATCCTTATCCTGAAGATATTTCTTTAGTGATTGAAATTTCGGACTCAACCCTAGATTACGACCAAACAAAAAAGTTAGAAATCTATGCAGAAGCCGGAATTTCTAATTATTGGATTGTCAACTTAAATTTTCGCCAACTTGAGCGTTACAGCCAACCGTATCAAAATTCTCAAGGTGAATTTAATTATCTCAGTAAGCAGATATCTTTGCCCCATCAGTCAGTGGCGATTCCTGGATTTGAAGATGTCTTATTAGACTTGAGCCGGATTTTTCCTACGGTTGTAGATGTTTAGAAACAGCGATGTCTACGACCGGCTGTGCCTACGCTGTTTTCTTTGGGGAATCAGGCGATCTGCTTCTAGTTTGCGTCTATCTGGGTTTTGCGCCAATGCCTGTGGCACTGTGAATATTGCTGCAAAATTGAATAGCAGAGGTTTGGCTCCATGAATTTGTCTTCCTAGTCCCTGCTGAACCAATCAGCTTACAGCAATACATGAGATGCTTAGTGGTGGTCTCTGTGAGAAAACCACACCAAACGGGAAACAAGTGTTTGATGGTTCTTGTAAAGGTGCGATCGCCACAAATAAAGCTTGCTGTCAGAATGTCCAAAGTGTAGGGCTAGATTCAAAATTTCGGCGTTGTGGGTTGACGATTGGTATCAAAGGCGCTTTCTGCCGTTCACGGAAATGGTAAAGTGGCAAAACGTTATTCAGCCAAACACGACACGCCCATCAGATAACAACACATTAAATTTTAGTCAAGAATTGTTTATTCATATCAATTCCATACTATATACTAGTACATATAAACTATTTACAGCTAGCTAGTAAGCAAAAAAAGTGTCAGGAGTTGGAGCAAAACAACTATAATTAAGCGATCTAAACTTATTAAAACTCTTTATAAAGCTTTGAATAAAAATACTTTTAAATACCTGTATCCATCTATATATGTTAGTTCATACAAGTATTTTATGATTGTCAGCAGAGAGAAGGGTTATGTTGGAAAAACTCATAAAATATTTTGTCTACGCGACAAAAGGGTATATTACAAAAACACAGTTAATCAAATTTTTGTATTTAGCTGATCTTTACTCTGTTAAGTGGACGGGGAAGCAACTGACTGATCTAGATTGGTGTTATTATCAATTTGGCCCTTGGAATGAGGGTATAGATGCTGCTTTAAATCAAATGAATGGAAAAGAGATTATTCAAGAATCTCAGGAAAATACAACATACATTAGACCTGTCAATGAAGCTGCTGAGGTAGATGATTTGCAAATACCTCTCAGTCTTAAGTTCGTGCTGGATAATATTCGGAGAGAGTGGGCTGGCCCAGATAAACTGAATCAGCTACTAGAGTATGTATATAGCACTGCTCCAATGATGGAAGCAAAAAATACCCATCGTCCAGAAGAGAAAGTTAAACTTAACTTACAAGCAGAAAGAGAAAAATTAGTCAGTGAATTAGGATTATAAAGTGGCTGGACAAAGACCTAGACAAGGTTGGATCTATTCCATAAATCCCTATAGGGTATCTCTTCGTTGCAAACAGGGTCATGTCCATATTTATAATTTAGATGAGCCAGGTGAAGTAGAATGTCAAACTTGCACTGAGAATATTAATTCAAGTAGGGTTTTCAGAGGGATACATCCTTATATCATCTGGACAAGCGATCAATTTCAAGATGAATCTAGATATATAGCAACGTTTTCCGTTATTCCCCTGACTTCACAAGGAACATTTAACGGTTTACCAACCACATATCCAATTAACTCCACCATTAGAAATGGTCTTGATAAAAATTCTTACGCTTTAGTTCATCAAATATGTACTGTTGATGCTAATTGCTTCAAAGACTCATCAGCAGATTGGTTAGATAGAATTGGACAATTAGATAAATCAGATAAAGACACTATAGAAGAACGGTTAAAATATTTTTTGAATATTCAAGAAAATCCTAGTGAAGACTGGTTTGCTCAAAATGCGTCTCCAGAACTTTTAAAAAAAGTCTTTGATTATCTACCTGAAGATACAAAGAATTTAGCGGTGGAAGAATTAATCAACCATTTAGGCTCATAGTACCTAGATATTTATCAATGAAATTGATATCATAATTCTTGCAAATCCGGCAATCTGCGTACTGCTGTCTCGATTTTATTAGGTTCTGAAATCCGAGAAATAGTTACATCCCGAATAGGACGATCATCGTTACTGGGATTCAGCCCATTGTCTCTCATCTGTTGATTAGTCCACAGCAAATCAAATCCACGTTCGATTAAAACTCCTATCTGATCTGTAATCAAGTATCTAGCATATGGAAACCAGTTGTTCAACTTCGGGTAGAACACTATCAGAATTCAGGTCAATATCCGCAGCTTCAAAATCACCTCTTAGCCGTTCAATCTCTTCTTGGATATCACTCCCAAATCCAGCAGCATGGACAATTAGCTTGGTAGTTAAGTCATGCGGGTTTTGAATAATCTTTAAATCGCGCTCTGGCTGAAAGCGATCGCCTAATTCCACTAGCTTAGGAATATTGGGGTATCTTTTAACACTATTTCCGTGAATAATTTCACAAGGAAGCCCTTCGCCTATGATTTGGGATTGGAAGTTTTCGCTACATAAAAATACAACCTGATCCGGTTGTATATGCTGAATTGCTTTAACAATAGGGGCGGGAGATTTTCCAACTGTTACTAAGAGAATTTTTTTAGACATATAAATATTACTGAGCCAGTATTGTCACAATAGAGAAAGCTGCTGAGAATCTTTGTTATCCTTCAACTTGAGTGCTTTTGCTTGTTCTTCCATTTCTGCAAGCAGTTCTTTGATGTGTGCTTCCCGCCATTTGGCTGTGAGTTCACCAGTAAAAGCACGATAGAGTAAGCATTGAAAAAGATTATTTAATTTAGTTTGAGATTCAATCTGCTTTGCATCCAATCTTCTTATTTCTGCCATACGAAGGGTATATTCATTTTGAAGCTCGAATGGTGGCAATGGAATTTTCAATGACTTTAAAATGGTAGTGTTCATAAACGAATAAGCTCCATCGTCACCACTTGCACGCAATTGATTAACTGATGATGGGAAGTATGAAACAAGAGATGTAAAATATTCAGGAAAAATACCTTTTTTATCTAAAGTAAGACGAATTAAATTTGTGCTAATAATGGAATGTGACTGTTGTGGTCGGGCTACACACATACGTCCAACAGTTCCTGCACGGGAAATTATAATATCTCCAGGTTCTACTGAATAACTTTTAAGTTCTTCATATTTAGTTGGAGTTATAAATAGTGAACCTGATTCCACAAACTGATTTGGCTTTATATTGTCAATTCCCCAAACGGGTATACCCTTATCAACATATTCATATTTTTTAAGTGCGCTTCCGAAGGGGCCGCATTTAGTACCTGGGCGTTCTCTCGAAAATAATTTTTCTACTAATAAAATATCCCACCCCATCGGATTTGTTGCCGGATCGCCAAACATTTTGATGAATAGCGCAGGCAAAATGCGATCGGCTTTTGCATCAGCCTCAGCCCGCATTCTTCCTAGTGCATTAGCTTGATCTAAAATTTCGACTATGCGGTGTTGTTCAGAAACTGTGGGAAGTGGGATGTAATGCTCCCAAAATTTATCCATAATGACACGAGGCATTCTCGCCCCGGTCGTGTATTGCTTTACAAAACTCAGAAAAATGTTTGAACGAAGGTAGTAAGTAAGATAATCCTCATTAAGTATGTTTTTTAGAGGACGTAATGGGATTAGCTCAGTGGTTGCTATACCTGATTCTTGTGGATGAATAACTTTATTAAGATATGGACGTAGTTTTGAATAAAGAACATTACCATTATCAAATAGAAATGTAGAGCTACCAGCATCTGAAGCGGGACTCAATTGTTTGTTAATGATTTTGCCTGTTTGACTTTCGATTTGATCAAGCGTTAGATGCCAGACTATTTGTTTTGACTCAAATTCTTGACGCGATACTTTAGGCGGGGCAACTACTTTTAGAGGAACACTCAGCCACTTCATGAAATTGCCTCCACATCATGCAGCAGCTTTTCTAACCCAGAGGCAATTTCTCGCTCAATTTCCAACACTTCTTGAATCAACTCCACTGGATCATCATTAGAAACACCCTCAGTTACCTGTGGCTTATAACGCCCAGCAGCTAAATTGTAATCATTTTCGGCAATATTGTGGGGCGGGCATCTTGCCTGCCCAGCTTATGCAAGTTAAATGTGGAACAACTTAACTTATTCACTGCTCTTGAGACAAACCTTGGTTTATCTCAGGGACTTGCAGAAAATAAATTATCCCAAATTATTTGCACATTTGTAGGGGCGCAAGTCCTTGCGCCCCTACAATGGGATATTTTTTTAACTGGAAGCCCCTCACCACAGAAGGCAGAAAGCAGGAGGAAAGGGGGTTAGAATCTGCTTTGATTTTATCAACATAGTTAGGTTTTCCCTGTCGTTCTACTTAGAAATATTATCAGCGCTGGCGAGTCTTTTGTACTTATATAGCAGTAGGACTTACGCAAATAATGCAGGTAGAAGCAATACCGCTTTTGGTCTACGTAAATTACTTTAGAGTGTGTATAGTTTTACTAATTACCCGCATAATTCCTCAGATTAAACCTCATATCGAATATATAGTACAAATATACTAAATTGCTGCTAAAATGCCTTAAAAGTCAGCTAGCCTTACTTGAGGTAGTATGAAAAAAATTCTAGACACGGACAAAAAGCCCATGTTGCTGAAAGTTTCGCTATTGCAGCCTCAACCTGTAACTACTGCAATAGTTCCACTGCAACCGCAACAGGAAAAAATCATCAGTGAACGGGAGCGTTTGATAACACAAGTTGAGCGCATCAATCAGATGGCGCGAGAGTTAGAAGCAGCGATATTGGAGTTGAAAGCGATCGCTAACACACTGAATAGTCAAAAACGTTACCCACTATTGAAGAAAGAGATAGGCAAACACATTTGTCAGTATTTCGCAGTTAGTGTCCCTTGGGTAAAACGAAAGCCTGATGAATCATTTATTTTGACAACGCGAAAAGTTGATTTATTCCGAGCCGAAAGGGAAGCTGCACTGTTAGCACAGCAACTTCGTCAGCAAACCAAAAAAAGATTAGCATCGCAGCGACACAGAAAAAACAAGAGTGGGGCGGAGGCTGACACAAGACACTTGTGTAAAAAGGCATTAGTCAACAAATCTTAAAATTATCAACATTCAACGGCAGTTCACGCCTGGGGTTGTAACAGTTATGCTGATTGAAGTGGCAGAAGGAACTTCTTCGTTAAAATTGCTAGATACTACACTGCCATTGCTAATGGCCGCCAACTATGGTTGCAATTAGACAAAACTGCCCTAATATTTGCACTTCCGTAAAGCAGAGTGCAACATCAGGGACAATCAATCAGCGCATAGAAGAGGTAAAAAGAAGGTGTTAAACACACTTTTAGTAATTGCCGTTGGTTTTTTACCGTCCCTGATTTCTCTGTGGGCGATCCGTAAAACCCATACGCGATCGCGCTTACGAATGAGGCAAGCAGGTATGAATTTTTCAGTGGTGCAGGGACGACAAAACCTTACACCAGTTGAGAGCGATCGCTATTATTTAGAAGGGGTAGGTTATCTGATTGGCGACATCAGCTGCAAATTTAATGCTCGATCTGGCTACATGCGTTGTGCTGTAAATCCCGACGGCCCATGTAACGGTTGCCGTCACTACGAACCAAAAGAATTAGTTGGCAATTAAAATAAGCTTTAACGCTCTTTATATTACTCCCATTAAATAATATACCTCTTGCAACCAATTATTGTGGATTGAAAAAATCCCAAGTTTAGTTAGCTCTCGATTTGATAGATTTTTCTGTGCTTACAGCACTTTCGGCGGCTATGAGGTACATCCTCAAAGCTGAAAGCTATGATAGGAGAGGGGCTAGAGGAAAACTGTATTGCATAATAGCCGGAAGCGCTGTATATCGCAGATGTCAATTGAAGCAAGCTAAAAAGGCTCTACTTACCATAAAATAATTCTGGAGGGGTTTAGTATTCTAAACCTTGTTTCTCGGTGCTTGGCTCCAAACAAGATTTCTTTAGCTTTGCCAGTCGAGCAAGGCGTTGAAAAATATTCAAGTCCAGAATCTTATTTTTCTTTTCTCAGAAATATATAAAAGAGCCTTAAGAGGCATTACGGACAAACTTATACAGGCAAAAAATTAAGGGTGGATGGTACTTGAGTAAAAACTTGTAGAAATTTGGGAAAAAGAGTAAAATTCTTAAGGTCTTACAGTCGCTATACTGAGTTCCTTAGGGTACTACAAGCGTATGTCATCAAGGAGGTTCCATGATTGACTTGTTTTAACAGGCTATTAAAGACATTATTAGCGATTTTCAACATGCTACATTTTGAATTCTTTTGCTTTAGACCTGAATTATTACTTAAGAATTACATAGGTTGATGTGAATGAACCAAATGCAGATATTGATGTTAGGGGCTAGTCTAGAACAAAATGGAGGAATAGCATCAGTTGAAAAACTGATAATTCAGCATGTTATTGATGATATTAAAATTAAGCATATAACCACTCATGATGAAGGCTCAGTATACCACAGAATAATTGTTTTTGCTAAAGCATTAGCAAAATTCTTAAGGATAATGTTTACTCAAAAAATAGATGCTGTACATATTCACATGTCTGATGGTGGTAGTGTTCTGAGAAAAGCTATTTTTTGTGTTTTTGCCTTGATATTTAATAAGCCCTTCTTGATACACGCTCATGGTGCAGAATTTCAAGTAACCTATGCTAAACTACCTCAACTAGCACAAAAAGTTTTAAATACAGTATTTCAGCGTTGTCAAGGGTTTATTGTTCTTTCAAAAACTTGGCATGATTACTATGTCTTAAATCTGGGTTTAAATCCGAAGCAAGTTATTATCTTGCCTAACCCTTGCGAATTACCTATACAGGTTCCTGACCGCCAAAATCGGACTCAAATCATTTTGGTGTTTTGTGGGCGAGTCGGTCAACGGAAAGGTGCATTTGATTTAATTCAGGCATTTGCTAACTTACCAGATTCTCAAAAAAAATCTGCCCAGCTAATTCTGGCAGGAGATGGTGAAATCGAAAAAGCGCAGCAATTAGCAGTTAGTCTCAACCTGATAAACAATGTAACTTTTTTGGGCTGGATTAATTCCCAAAAACGGGATGAAGTGTTGTCAAAAGCAGATGTATTTATTTTACCTTCTTACAATGAAGGTCTGCCTATGGCGATTCTAGAAGCTATGGGCTGGGGATTACCCGTAATTTCAACCCCTGTAGGAGGTATTCCTGAATTAGTGATTTCAAATCAAAATGGTCTGCTAGTTACAGAAGGAAAGATTCAACAATTGTCAGAAGCTATACAATTACTGATTGAAAATGAAACTTTAAGGCTCTCTCTGGGAAGCGCTGCGAGAAAAAGTGTTGAACCATTTGATATTAAAAACTATTCCATTCGTTTAGCAGATATCTATCGGTCGTTATCAAAATTGGATTAAGCTGGAAGTACTAATGAAAATCAATATTTGCAGAGTTGAAATTGATAACTACAATTTTGATGAAGTCGTAGAGCGAATCGTCAAACATGTACTCTCTAAGGGTAAGGCAGAATATGTAGTTACTCCTAATGCTATGCATATTTTGGCATTGCAGAAGGATGCCATTTTCCGAGAAATTTATCGCAAGGCTTTTTTAGTAGTACCAGATGGGGTGTCGCTGCTGTGGGCAGCCAAGTTCTTACAAACTCCCCTTAATGGTAGAGTTAATGGTACAGATTTGTTCGAGAAACTATGCGCCATTGCTGCTAAAAAAGGATTGAAGGTCTTTTTATTAGGAGGTCGCCCTGGTGCTGCTGAAAAAGCTCAAGAAATTCTTGTCTCCAGACATCCAGGCTTGCAGATTGTAGGTACTTACTGTCCTCCTTACGGGTTTGAATCTCAGCCAACAATATTAGCTTCAATCAATTCAAAAATTACAGCAACATCTCCCGATATCCTATTTGTTGGTTTGGGAGCACCAAAACAAGAAAAATGGATCGCTGCCAATTATTTGCATTTAGGTGTACCGATTTCTGTCGGTATTGGTGTCAGCTTTGAATTAGTTAGCAACATGGTGAGAAGATCGCCAGTTTGGATGCAAAAATTAGGGCTGGAGTGGTTCTTTCGGCTTTTAACAGAGCCTCGACGCTTGTGGAAGCGTTATGTCTTTGGTAATCCTGCTTTGATTTACTTGGTAATCAAACAGCGTTTAGGATTATTTAATAGCCAATACGGAAATCTTGACCGTGCGAACGATAAATGAAATTACACACAAGGTTAAGTAGTCATAAGACGGTGTTTGAAAAGTTGTAAAGTATAGTATAAGCCCTCTCAAACCCAAATTTTTCACAAGTGAGAGGCTTTGAAACCCCCATTCATCAACAAAAACTTTTCTCTAATCCTCTCCTAAAACAAGAGGATTAGGGAGAGATAATAAAAAGTTGAACATGAGGTTAAGTTTATAAAGTTGCTGTTAACAACACTACTTTTCAAACATTCTCTAAGTGATTATCAATTTACTTTTTCCATCAAATACCTAATTGTATAAGAAGTTGTATTAAAAGTGTTTAACTGTGACTTTAAGCACCTTTACATCCCTCTTAACCTCTCTATTCAAGTAACTTTAGTTAAACTAAGAGATTTAGAGTAATCTAAAACTTTTGATACCGACAAAAGGAGTTTTAAAACATTCTCTAAGAAATGATTTTTAAAGTAAACCTTAAATTATAGGGTACGTTGTACGTTACAGCTAGGACATCATGGCGGAAATCAACCTACCATCTGAACTGGGTAAAAAGCTTGCAGTATAGGTATTCTTTCTTTTTAATTTTTGTACTAATTTTTACCCTTTTAAACCTAAAATATTTACATAGCTGTAATGCACCCTTCCTTTGGAGCTGCGAATAGTTAAATTATTATTAATTCTAATAACTTGAATAACAAACATTTGGAATATTTTTATTTGCATAATCAAATAAAAATGATTTAATAAAATAAAATTCTTGCAAAAATATAAACTGCCTAATTTAGTTTGCAGACCTTATTGACTTTTGCAGAATATCTAATAACTGCATGATTATTTAACGATGAATAACGCGATCGCTCAGACAACAGCATTATTATCAACTTGCGCTTTGCTACTAACAGGCTGTGGTGGTGGCGGTGGCTCTGTAACTAATACTCCAAACAGTACTACAAATAACACTACTACTAACACTACCCAGACAACGACTATATCGGGTGCTATTCCCATCGGTATCGCTTTAGCACAAACTAGCAACGTAGCATTACTTGGTCAAGAAGGATTTGTGGGAGCCAGAATTGCTGAGAAATATTTCAATAGTAAAGGTGGTATTAATGGCACTCCTATTAAATTAATAGCCCAAGATACTAGCGGTGATGAAGCTGGAGCAATTAACGCTTTTCAAACTTTAATTAACAAAGATAAAGTTGTTGGTATTGTTGGCCCTACTTTATCACAGCAAGCTTTTAGTGCTGATCCCATAGCCGAACGTGCTAAAGTTCCAGTTATTGGAGCATCAAATACCGCAAAAGGAATTCCAGAAATTGGTAATTATGTAGCTCGTGTATCTGCCCCTGTTTCTATAGTTGCCCCTAATTCGGTGAAAGCTGCACTCAAGCAGAATCCTCAAATTAAAAAAGTGGCAGTTTTTTACGCCCAAAATGATGCATTTAACAAATCAGAAACAGAAATCTTTCAACAAACAGTTAAAGAACAAGGGCTAGAATTAGTAACAGTTCAAAAGTTCCAAACTACTGATACAGACTTTCAAGCCCAAGCTACTAATGCAATTAACTTAAAACCAGATTTAGTAATTATTTCGGGACTAGCTGCCGATGGTGGTAACTTAGTGCGGCAACTGCGAGAACTAGGTTATAAAGGTATAATTATTGGTGGTAATGGTCTGAATACACCCAATGTTTTATCAGTGTGTAAAGCCCTTTGCGATGGTGTGCTGATTGCTCAAGCTTACAGTCCTGAATATCCTGGTGAGATTAATAAAGTATTTCGCCAAGCCTATATTGAGCAGTACAAGAAAGAACCAGCCCAATTTACCGGTCAAGCTTTCGCGGCAGTGCAAGTGTATGTTGAAGCTCTTAAAAAGCTGGATAAAAAGTCTAAAATCAGCACATTATCTCTTGATAAACTGCGGACAGAATTGAACAAGGAAATACTCACTGGAGAGTATGATACTCCATTAGGTAAGATCGGTTTTACACCAATAGGTGATGTAGTTCAAAGCGAATTTTATGTCGCCCGAATTAAGATGGATAAAGATGGAAATACTGGAAAATTCGTATTTATAAAATAGTTGCAACATGGATATAACTCTATTTTTGCAGCAATTTTTGAACGGATTATCTATTGGTAGTATCTATGCAATTTTTGCATTAGGGTATACCTTAGTGTATTCGATTTTGGGTATCATTAATTTAGCTCATGGTGCAATTTTCACCTTGGGCGCATATTTCACCTATGCTCTTATGGGTGGTAGCTTTGGATTTAATGGCTTGCTAGCTAATGCAGCCTTGCCAATCAAATTACCATTTGCTATAGCTTTGATTTTAGGAAGTACCTTAGCAGGATTAATAGGGGTTGTGATGGAACGGGTTGCTTTTCAACCTTTGCGCCGTCAAGGATCTGATCCTTTACTAACTGTTGTTTCCAGCTTGGGGGTAGCAGTGGTAATTGTGAACTTAATCCAGTATTTAATAGGCGCAGAAAGTTACACATACCCCGCAGATACTTATGGGAATTTACCACCTTCTATTAACTTTGGTACTCAAGAAAAGGAAATTCCCATTCGCACCGTTCAAATAATAATTTTTGCTGTATCAGTTTTGATTGTGGCAATTATTACCTATTTTATCAATCGGACTAAGTATGGTAAAGCAATGCAAGCGATCGCAGAAGATCCGACTACAGCTAGTTTGTTAGGGATTAATAGCGATCGTTTTATCATCTTAACATTCTTCATCAGTAGTTTTTTAGCAGGATTAGCAGGAACTTTAGTCGCTTCTAGTGTTAGTATTGCTGGCCCATATTTCGGCATTGCTTTTGGATTGCGGGGTTTAGCAGTAATTGTCTTAGGAGGTTTAGGTAGTATTCCCGGCGCAGTTTTAGGAGGATTACTCATTGGGTTAGTTGAAGCTTTTGTGCCGGCGGAATATTCCGGCTACAAAGAAGCTGTAGCTTATGGAATACTATTTATCATGTTGTTAGTTAGACCGCAAGGTTTGCTAGGTCGTCGGTTTATTCAGAAAGTTTAAAGAGACGTAGCGCGATGAAAACATACACTAAACAAAAATTAACTTTTGATGATTTTTTGGAACAGTGTTCAGAGGAAGGTTTATATGAACTTGTGGATGGAGAAATTGTAGAAGTGCGTGCAACTAGAAATCATGATGATGTAGCTGATTTTGCGGCTGACTGTTTCAAAGATGAAATTAAACGTCTAAATCTGAATTATGTAGTAAAAAATACAGCAGTTTTTAGAACTATAACTGTCAATGGAATAGAACAAGGGCGCAAGCCTGATATTAGTGTTATAGATAAAGATATATGGCGTTCAAATCGTTCTGCTTATTCTGCACTTGAAGAACCCATTCAGTTAGCTATCGAGGTAACATCAACTAATTGGGAAGATGACTACATTGATAAATTGGATGAATATCAACGCTTAGGGATTACAGAATATTGGATTGTGGATTATTTGGCAATTGGTTTAAGAGAGTATTTGGGAAATCCCAAAGTTCCGGCTGTGTTTGTTTTTCTACTAGATGCTGAAGGTAAATATCAACGTACACAGTTTAGAGGTTCAGAAAGAATCGTGTCACGGACTTTTCCTGAATTGGCGCTAACAGCAGAGGAAATATTAACAGCTTAATAAAAGTCATAGCTTAATTAAAATATTTTACAATGGCTGAATTTTTCTCTACTTATGAATCATCAATAGTCTACATGGTATTGGAGGCTTTATTAGGATTATCGCTTTACTTACCACTAATGGCTGGACAATTGTCTTTAGCTAGTCCTGGATTTTATGCTTTAGGTGGATATATTGCCGCGATTTTATCTACAAAAGTTTTCCCATCTAGTAATAATTTATTTCCCATTCCATTACTTTTATTAGAAATGTTAATCGCTGGTTTATTTTCCGGTATATTAGCTGTAATAGTCGGAATTCCGGCATTAAGGTTGCGGGGTATTTATTTAGCGATCGCAACTATCGCTTTTGTAGAAGTTTTACGAGTTGTATCCTTAAATTTAGATATTACAGGTGGTGCTGTCGGGATTTTTGGTATTCCTCAACCATTCCAAAGCCAAATAGAATATTTGTGGATTGCCATACCATTACTGTTAATTAGTATGGTATTATTTTACCGATTAGAACGCATTCGTACAGGTAGAGCATTCATCGCCATCCGCGAAGATGAATTAGCCGCCAGTGCAATGGGAATTAACCCCACTTATTACAAAGTTTTAGCTTTTACTCTCGGAGCGATTCTTGCCGGAATTGTAGGTGTAATCAGCGCTCATTTTCTCAATACTTGGAATGCTCGACAAGGTACGTTTGATGCTAGTATTACCTATTTAACGATTGTACTAATAGGTGGTTCTAGAACTTTTTTAGGTTCGGTTGTCGGCGCTATTGTCCTGAAAGTTTTATTAGAAATTATTTTACGAAGAATAGCCGATATAGCCGGATTACCCAATTGGTTATCCCAATTCTTACGAGATGGGAGATTAATTATTTATGGTATATTAATAGTCTTAGGAACTATATTTTTTCCCCAAGGATTTGTAACTCCAGATATTTTGAAAACCCTTCAAACAAAATTGAAAAAGTTAATTTTTAAAACATCAAAACGCACCAGTAATTATGATGGGTGAAAAAGCAGCCGATTTGATTAAAGCCACAGCGCAATGACAAATAACATTGTTTTAGAAGCCAAATCACTGACTCGCCGTTTTGGGGGTTTAGTGGCAGTGAATAATGTATCTTTTACAGTTAATCAACATGAGATTTTTGGATTAATTGGCCCTAATGGCGCTGGTAAAACAACACTGTTTAATTTGATTACAGCTTTTATTCCCCTTTCTAGTGGAGAATTGCGCTATCAAGGTGCTAATATTTCCCAACTACGTCCGCATCAAATCGCAGGTTTAGGTATTGCTCGGACTTTTCAAAATATTCGCTTATTTGGGGAATTATCAGCGTTAGAAAATGTCATAATTGCTCGACATTTGGATAATAAAAGTAATTTTTTAACAGGAGTTTTGGGATTACCGCCAGCCCGTCGGGAAGAGAAAAAAAGTAGGCGGAAAGCTTTAGAATTATTGGATATGGTAGGCTTAAGCGATCGCGCTGACGAAAAAGCCAAAAACTTTGCTTACGGCGATCAGCGTCGGCTAGAAATTGCCCGCGCTTTAGCCCTAGAACCGCAAATCTTACTCCTCGATGAACCTGCGGCGGGGATGAATCCCAACGAAAAGCACCAACTGAGCGAATTTATCCGCAGTCTGCGAGAACAGTTTAATTTGACGATCATTCTGATTGAACACCATGTACCCTTGGTTATGGGTTTGTGCGATCGCATTGCCGTGTTAGATTTTGGGCAGTTGATTGCCTTGGGTGAACCATCTGTAGTTAGAAACGATCCAGCTGTAATTGAAGCATATTTGGGAAATGAATGATAACTTAACTTGAGAATTACAAAATCTGTTGCAATTCCTCAATAGTATTTGCAGTGACAATATTCCGTAAAATTGTCTTCAAACGCTCTAAATCTTGAATCTGCTTAATTTGTGGGATTAAGTTTAAGCTGCGATCGCCGAATTTCAACTCTAAATTAATTTCAATAGCAGAAAGTATTCCTTGCATTTCTCCGCGTGCTTCCCCGCGTTCTTCCCCGCGTGCTTCTCCTTCGCGTAAAATTTCTTGATACCAAGGTGACTCACGTAATACGGACATATCCCACCTCATGATTTCTTGAACGAGCGTATTCTCTAAAACAAACGTAGCAAAAAAAGCTAGAACTGTTTCCAGTTGGTTTAGTTGTTCATCAGCACGGAGAATTTGCAATGCTTCTCTAATAATAGATTCATTTTCACCACCTTTGAGAATGGGTACAAATGGCAGTAAGGATGGTAAGGGTTGCTGAAAAGCAATGTTGACATCAATTTCCCACAGGTTAATTACCCGATAATCCTGTATTGCCCGTAATCCTGCAATATTTGATGTAAAGCTTGTAGGTATTTCGTTGTTACCAGTTTTAAGAATATTGATCAGAACGGGGTATGTTGGTAAGTCATATTTTTCTTCCGCAAGCGCAGCATAAGCACGCATCCGACGTGGCATGTTCGACTTATAGCGTAATTGCAATTCGTTGAGAAGCAAAAATTCTCCATGTTGGGGACTACTGACACGGATTAAAACATCACTTTCTCGGCTAATCCATTGAAATTCACTATTTAGAATTTCTCCAGCAACAATATCAGGAATCTGCGTTACCCATCTTGCCCAGTTATTGGGTGCGAGGCTGATTAATTTTTTGGTACTAACATCAGCAGGCTTTGTCATCAAGGTATAGATACACTCAGTAAGTAAGATTTATGGTAACTTCATATCTCCTATAGAATTCATGTAAACAAAATTTTCACAAATTCGTCTACAGAACTCACTGCGATCGCGCTATCCATTAAAATTTCTAATTGTTCGACACTTTCACCCTCAAGCCTTGCTTCTACTTCATGAGGAATTTCGCCAAAACGTCGTCGCAATACTCGAATTAACTGTTGTCGTCCACCCTGCTGAAGACCTTGCTGAAGACCTTGCTGAAGACCACGTTCCTCACCTTCGTTAAGAATTTCCTGATACCAAGGCGATTCTCGCAATACTGTCATATCCCACCTCATGATTTGTTGCACTAAAGGCGTGTCTAAGACAAAGCTAGCAAAAAATGCTAGCAATGATTCTAATTGGTTCAACTGTGGGTCTGCTTGTAGCGCCTGTAATGCGCGTTGCACGACTAATACCTCTCCCCCTCCTCGGAGGATTGGCACAAAGGGTAACAACGACGGTAGTGGTTGCTCAAACGCTATTTCAGCATCGATTTCCCACAAATTAATTACGCGATAATCTTGGATGGCACGTAATCCCAGAAATTCCTGCTCGTAACTATTGACAATAGTTAAGGTGGATGGAGGCGGTAAAATGTTAATGAGGACTGGGTAAGTTGGCAATCGATAGCGTTCTTGTGCTAATGCTGTGTATGCTCTCATGCGTAGAGGCATCTGTGTTGTATAACGCAGTTGTAGTTCATTTAGTACTAGAAAATCTCCGTGAGTGGCACTGTATGCCTTCACCAACACATCTGTTTCGCGGCTAATCCACTGAAACTCAGAGCCGAGAACTTCTTTCGCTACGACTTCAGGACGCTGTGTCACCCACTGTACCCATGCATCGGGAGCTAAATTAATTAGTCGTTTGCTACCAATATCTGCTGCTTTTGCCACAGGACGCTTGATATATTTATCAGTAATTAATGGTACATCATAAAGATTGCAGTATTCTGGCGTTGGTTTTTAAGTTTAAACAATGTCTACGCACTGTTTTAAGAAATGTATGATTGATGTATCTTAGATTTTGAATCAACATTTCTGGATGTAAACCGCCATGAAATCCGAAAGTAGACCAGATTATACAATTTTAGAACTTCAAGAACTTGATGTAAATTATGGCGGTATTCAAGCTCTGAAAAAGATTAATTTAGTTATTCAAAAAGGCGAGGTAGTGACTCTAATTGGTGCTAATGGTGCTGGTAAAACTACTACACTCCGCGCCATATCTAAAGTAGTTAATCCTAAGAGTGGCGGAATTATTTATAATGGACATAATATTACCCGTCGCCAAACTCACGAACTTGTACAACTTGGGATTGCCCATTGTCCTGAAGGACGCAGAGTATTAGCGCGACAAACAGTATTTGATAACTTACTTTTAGGTGCTTACATTCGCTCCAATCAAGCGGAGATTAAAGCAGATATTCAGCATCAATTTGACCTATTTCCACGTTTGTCTCAAAGACGCAATCAACTAGCAGGAACTCTGAGCGGTGGTGAACAACAAATGTTAGCGATCGCACGGGCTGTAATGAGTAGACCAAAACTCTTACTTTTAGATGAGCCTAGCTTAGGTTTAGCCCCTGCGATCGTCCGGGAAATCTTCTCGATTATTGAAAATCTCCGGGCTACAGGCGTGACTATTTTATTAGTTGAACAAAACGCTAATCTAGCACTGCAAATTGCCGATCGCGGTTATGTTTTGGAAGCCGGTTCTATCACTTTATCAGGTGCAGCATCAGAATTAATTAGTGATGAGCGAGTTAAAAAAGCTTATTTAGGGTAAAATCGTGAACTACAAGATCCTCTACTTTTTTAAGAAGTCGGGGATCTCAGCTTTTAAGCTATAGATAATTTATTGTTATATATGAATAATTGTAAGGCAAAAGTAAATGGTAAAATCGCTAACTAAATCCCTAAGTTTAGAAGAGTTTTTGAAACTACCAGAAACAAAACCAGCTAGTGAATACATCAACGGTCAAATTACTCAAAAACCAATGCCACAGGGAAAACATAGTAAATTACAGGGTAACTTAGTCACAGGTATAAATGCAGTAGTTGAAAGTCGAAAAATTGCCCTTGCATTTCCAGAGTTACGGTGTACTTTTGGCGGACGTTCAATTGTACCTGATGTAACAGTATTTGCTTGGGAACGGATTCCCATAGATGAACGGGGAGATGTCGCTAATGTCTTCAATACTTATCCCGACTGGACGATTGAGATTCTTTCGCCAGATCAAAGCCAGACTAAAGTAACCGGAAATATTCTACATTGTTTAAAACATGGTAGTCGCTTTGGTTGGCTGATTGATCCAGATGAGCGTTCTGTTTTAGTCTATCCACCAAAGCAGCAACCAGAACTTTTACAAGAAGAACAAGAAATATTACCAGTTCCCGATTTAGTTAGCGATCTTCAACTAACTGTAGGGCAACTATTTGGATGGTTAAAGTTATAAGCAAATTATATAGATTGATCTCTGGCTTTATGTCATTTACAGATAGATTTAACCAACTTGCAGTAATTCTTTCTCATGAACTGGGTGTACAAATAAAACATATTGCTCTTAATACACGGCTTCGGGAAGACCTCAAAATAGATGGCGATGATGTTGATGTACTATTTTGTAAAATTGCTGAACAGTTTGGCGTAGATTGGCAAGGGTTTGCTTTTTGCTGCTACTTCCATGAAGAACCACATTTATTTTTTTTACTTTTTGAATCTTACTATCGCAAACGTCACGGTGCGCTCAAAACAATTACAATTAGTCATCTACTATCAGTTATTGAGTGTGGAGTTTGGTTTGAACCATCCCAATCTGGTATTTATATTTAAATTCATTACACAATCTTAACTAATTTATATTGATAAGTTTTCCAAATTATTTATATTATTACAAATTATTACAAATAATGTCCTATATTAATATTTGCAGCCCTCCTTGCAGATATCTATATTTGTTTAGCGGCGAATTCTATTCATCGGAATAATTAAACCCATGAGTCAAATAGTCTGGATAGCAAGACACGCTAACCGCCTCGATTTCGTAAACCCTGATTGGTTTCTCACCGCCGAACGACGTTACGATCCGCCCTTGTCTGATGATGGTATGGTGCAGGCACAACATTTAGCGAAACGATTGAAAAAAGAAAAGATTTCCCATATTTTCGCTTCCCCTTTCCTGCGAACCGTACAAACGGCAAATGCAGTTGCAGAACTGCTCAACTTGCCAATTAAACTCGAAACAGGTTTGAGTGAATGGCTAAATCCAGCTTGGATGACGGAAGAACCCGAAAGACTCTCAACTCCAGCGTTAGCAAAATTATTCCCCAGGATTGACACCAGCTATACTTCGCGCATTGCTGCCAAATATCCTGAAACTCACGAAAAAGTGCGAGAACGTTCTGGGCAAACTGCTAGATGTTTAGCTACTGAGTTCTTCCCAGAGGATATTCTGCTTGTAGCACATGGGGCATCTGTATTGGGGGGAGCAATGGGGCTAGTGGGGGAAATTGCCAAAACAGAAGTCAAGGCTTCTCTATGTTCTCTAGTAAAAGTGGTACGCGAAGATCCAGAATGGTTGCTAGAACTGAAGGGAGATACTTCTCATTTAACCCACATAGAGGAAGTGATTCGATTTGCTTAAACCTCTGATAGATATTTGTGTTGATAGCTTCTGGTAGGTTGGGTATATCCCACAAATAAAGTAATTAATCCCCGAATAAGTTCTATGACTTTATTACTAGCAGGAGACATCGGCGGTACGAAAACTATTCTTCGATTGGTTGAAACATCAGATTCACCAAATCCACATACTATTTATCAGGAAAGTTACCACAGTGCTGATTTTCCCGATTTAGTACCCATAGTGCAGCAGTTTTTGGTCAAAGCTAATACACCAATACCAGAAAAGGCTTGTTTTGCGATCGCAGGCCCCATTGTCAAAAATACTGCCAAGCTGACCAATTTAGCCTGGTTTTTGGATACCGAACGTCTACAAGAAGAATTAGGTATCCCGCATATTTCTTTGATTAACGACTTCGCCGCCATTGGCTATGGCATTGTAGGTTTACAAAAACAAGACTTGCTGACGTTACAAGTTGGCAAATCTCAACCTGAAGCCCCGATTGGGATTATTGGTGCTGGTACTGGCTTAGGACAAGGATTTTTAATCAAACAGGGTAACAACTATCAAGTTTTTCCCTCAGAAGGTGGACACGCTGACTTCGCTCCTCGGAACGAGATGGAATTTCAACTGTTGAGATACCTGCTGGGTAAACATGATATCCAGCGCCTTTCTGTAGAACGGGTGGTTTCTGGAATGGGAATTGTGGCAATTTATCAATTTTTGCGCGATCGCAAATTTGCCCACGAATCACCAGATATCGCCCAAGTCGTCAGAACTTGGGAACAAGAAGCCGGACAAGAAGAGAAAAGTGTCGATCCTGGTGCTGTTATTGGTACAGCCGCATTAGAAGGACGCGATCGCCTTTCCGAACAAACCTTGCAATTATTTATAGAAGCTTATGGTGCAGAAGCTGGTAATCTCGCCCTGAAACTCCTACCTTATGGTGGCTTATACATTGCTGGTGGGATTGCGCCCAAAATTCTCCCCTTAATCCAAAATAGTGGTTTCTTATTAAACTTCACCCAAAAAGGCAGAATGCGCCGCCTCCTCGAAGAAATACCCGTGTATATTATCCTCAACCCGGAAGTGGGGCTAATAGGTGCTGCTTTATGCGCTGCTAGGTTATAACAGCTAGCATCATCAGTGAGATCGGTATCTCAAAAGGCAAAATTTATGACAGTTAAAAGTCTGTTGCCATTAATCGCCACCACCTTTATCTGTGGTGGTTCTATTTTCGTGGAAGCACGTCAACCCAAACCTCCGGTGGCTGTTGTCAAACCAAGCGTCGCTAAACCCGTGCAGCCAAAATGGAAGGTATACACCGCTCCAGATGGGCGCTTTACTATTTTGATGCCGGGAAACCCCAACAGAAATACCGAATCCCAAAAAACTTACATGGGGGAAATTACCTTAGAAATATTTGTTGCTCAACCACCAAAACAGGAAATCGCATACATAGTTGCTTACAATGATTTTCCTTATAGTTATGGTCAAATAACTGACCCCCAAGCTGTACTTAATAATGCGCGGGATATGGCTTTAAAGACTACGAAAAGTAATCTAATCAGTCAACGAAATATTCGTAGTTATAATAATCATCCTGGTAAAGAAATTGAGTACATCAATTCTGGAGGGAAAATCACTATAAATAGAATGTATATTGCCCAAGGAAGGCTATATCAAGTAATGGCAATAACTACAAAAAAACAGCAAAAGACATTAGCTAAAACTATTACTGGGTATTTAAATTCTTTCAATGTAGTTTTGAAAAAGTGAAATAATTCGTACGTCGGAGAACTCGCAGAGTAGCCGCTACACGTCTATGGATGCAATACACTCTGACATTCACTTCAAAGCCTCTCCTAAATGACAAAAATGTGGGTAGAGCATTTTTTAACTTGTGTGTCTAAAATCACTACCCAAAATCCTTAACTGACAAAATTCGCAGTCTCCAGATCCCCGACTTCGTAAAAGTTGTCGGTGATCTAACTTTTCACGAGTGATTTAGGACTGCTATATAAACAGGTAAACGCAAATAATTAAAAATAATGTATACTCTGTTACAAATTCTGTAATACACCGCAAATTAGATAAAATATCTTGGATTGTCGCTAACAAGATTTTTCCATTGCCTCCTAAATTCTGCCGGATTTTAATTATTTAATTTTTTTAGCTAAAATCATACAATTTATACGCTACTCAACCACTTACTCAAACATGATTTATAACACTAGGATGTCATGCTAAAAATAATAAGTAAATTACACACAAGCAAGTTAAATGAATGACTGATATTATTGATACTGCCGTTAACACTGGTTCTTTTAGCACCCTAGTTGATGCAATCAAGGCCGCCAATCTGATAGATACTCTCAAAGGGGTTGACTCATTTATTGCCTCTGCATCCACAAGTCAAGCATTTGACAACCTTCCAGCAGGTACTGTAGAGACATTGCTTAACAATATTAATAAGATTCAGGAACTGCTGACATATCACATCGTTTCCGGTAAGGTAATACCCATAAACCCGATTGAAGGTTCAAGTTTTAAAATTGCTCCTTTCAATAATTTCAATACAGATGATAAGTCAGAGCATCTAAATCCGATGCTGCTGATGATAACGGTGTCTTCCACATCATTGTTGATTCCTCGGTAAATATATAGATAGTGAATAACATCTCAGAGGTAGAAACTATTTATAGTCATTACCTCATTATTGTCTAGATATATTTTAAGTAGATTAACTGTTCTTAAATATTAGACCTCTCTCCCAAGAGGAGAGAGGCTTTGAATTATCTATAAGCAAGGCTGGTAGTTAGATTTAATGTTTTTTAGGGTTGTTTAACTTAGGCAATATTTGAGACAATAACATTATTCAATACTACTTGTTTAAAAATATTAATAAGTTAGTTTTCGTTGCTAAACCCAATTATAAATTTTATTTTTACGATTACCTTATTAGTATTTAAATATTCATTTTAGCGTTTCTCAGTTGAGTGAAGTACAAGAAACCCACCCCCCACTCTTTGAGCGTGGACTATGATGTATCTCGGATGATTACGGAAACGCTATATTTATCTTCAAAGTTACGCGAAAAATAGCAACAATATCAGCTACATAAATTTAGCAGATGAGGCTTTGAAAATGAAACATTTTTTTACGCATCCAAATAATTTGATATGTATTTCTAGACAGAATTATATATCTACAGAAATGAGTCAATCTATAAAGGGAAAATATACTTGTGTTTGCTGTTCAAATGCTTTACTCCGTCACGTGAGTTCAGGGAGAGCTTACTGGCGTTGTAGCTACTGCTATCAAGAAATGCCAGTGTAGAAAACAAAATCAAGTTAAATTAATAATTGGTATCCATGATGAATTTACTTCAATCTAATCAATCAGAGTTCGCCTGGTGGGTAGAAGTTAACACCACTGTTCCGCGCTGTACTTATTACTTTGGCCCTTTTGATATAGCAATTATCAGTCTTATGAAGTACAGTAGCAGCAGTGAGTAAACCAACCCACTAAATTTTCTATCGTCACTTCTGCAAATGCCGCATC
>NZ_JBALDL010000061.1:0-34550 GCF_036917465.1 Nostoc sp. | reverse complement strand
ACGAAGGTGGTGCCGGTCAGCCAACCGCCTAGTGCTAGGAAGGCGCAAGGGAATAGTAATATCCCTGACCAACCTACGAATACGAAGCGATCGCGTTTGAGCCAGTCGTCTAGAACGTCAAACCACCCTCTACTGGGCGCACGTCCAACTGCGATGGTCATTAGAGCAAATCTCCAAATGTTTATAAGTACAGGTTGTATCTGTATTCTAGATGGCTATATAAAAGCCTTCTATAAGCAGAAAGTTAACCAGGTTCTTAACCAAGTTTACAATTTTTTACACACCTTTAATCATATTAGGTGTAAATCGCTAATTTTTCTAGGGGTTTTGTCATAAAAATTAATTTTTGCTCTAAATGAGGTGGGCAGATGAGAGAGACAAGACAAATAATCCAATTGCCAATGCCCAATGCCCATTTCCCTAGAATCAGTCAGCTGACGCTAAAATGAGTCCACAGTTAAATTTGATTATTGCTAAATGTTTACCATCGATTTAAGCATCAGAAACACTGCTTTCCCTATCTCGGTACAACGTAAGTCAGCAGAGGATGCTGAGGCTGTCTATCAGCTAATTTTGGCAGCCATACGTTCTGGAAATCCTGACATTGTGGAACTCAAGTGCGAGGGCAAGACAGAGAAAAAAATTGCTGTCCGCGCTAGTGAAATTTCTGGGGTGCAGATTGTTCAGAAAGATGGTACAACCCCTGGCGGTGGCAGACCACCTGGATTTTTCGCTGTAGCTGCTGAGTAAGCAAGGTTGACAAATGGCTCAAGTGGGTATTGAGGTCAAGGATTTAAATTTCAGTTGGCCGAATGGAGAGAAAGTTATCAAATCTTGCTCTTTAGAAGTACCCAAGGGTGAGTTTTGGATGCTGTTGGGTACAAATGGCAGTGGAAAATCAACGTTACTTAGACTGCTGGCGGGGCTATTGGCTTCTGAATCTGGCGAGATTAGGGTTTTACACCCCGTTGGCTTTGTCTTCCAAAATCCAGATCATCAACTGGTGATGCCAACGGTTGGTGCTGATGTGGCTTTTGGATTGGTGGAAGAAAAGTTACCACCTGCTGCCACTAGAGCCAGGGTTGAGGAGGCGCTTGGGGCGGTGAATTTGCTTACCCTTCAACGACGACCTATTTATGCACTCTCTGGGGGACAGAAACAACGAGTGGCGATCGCAGGTGCGATCGCCCGTCGCTCTGAAGTCTTATTATTAGATGAACCCACTGCCTTACTAGATCCAGATAGCCAGTTGGATTTAGTTACTAGTGTCCGTCGCCTTGTCAAAAGTAGAGGGATCACAGCCTTGTGGGTAACACATCGATTAGACGAGTTAAATTACTGTGACGGCGCTTTTTTGCTAGAAAAAGGCTCTCTGGTAGATAGGGGTGAAGCCCAACGGCTTAAACAACGTCTGATGGAGGTACACAGCGAAGCCTCTTAATTGAGTTCCCTGTCCTAAGTGCTGAGTGAGATAAAAAGTACTTCCACATTTTGTAGATACTCCACTTTTATAGGTAGTTTTTTAACTCAGCACTCTTAATTTTCACTACTACTTAAAAAGCGCCTTTGTTTAAAAGGCGCTTTTTAAGTTGGTGCGTCTGTATTAAGTTGTAGTTTTGTGAGGCTACCGTCTTTTTTATTCTATGTAGCATAGTGTTACAGACAATGCATCAATTATTATAAAACTTATGAATGAATTTTGTTAACTCTAGAAAATTGTGATTAAAAACCATGTCCCGTTCCTTACTCCAAGCCGTTTTGTTGGTGGACGGCTACAATATAATAGGCGCTTGGCCTTGCCTTAAAAAAACGCGGGATAGCGTTGGATTAGAGGCCGCACGGGGCGAACTTGTGGAAGCGATGACTGGTTATAGTGCGTTTCAAGGTTATTCAACTCAGATAGTTTTTGATGCTCAATATCAAAATTGCTCTAGTAATAAAGAAATGATTACTGAGCTTTTATCAGTTTATTACACTGATTTTGGGCAAACAGCAGATACTTATATTGAAAAATACTGTGCTTCTTTTCGCCATCAAATAGCCCAATCTTTGATTTCTCGTGTGATCGTTGCTACATCAGATCGGGCGCAGCAGTTGATGATACAGGGGTATGGGGCTGAATGGTTGTCGGCACAACAACTTTGTGGGGAAGTAGAAGCTACCGTCTGCCGGATGCGACAAAAGTATCATACGCGCAAACAATCTAAGAGTAGGTTTTTAGCTAATGCCATTGATGCTAAGGCGCGGCAGCGTCTGGCTGAATTACGAATGGGATTACAGTAAATATCTAGTATTTAAGAGTCTCTGCTTAAGTTTCTGAATGGATTTTGGCTGGAAAAATTATCTAAAATTAAGCATATAAAAAAATATTGGCGAAAGTACTTGCCAAATACTGTTTTTAGCCCTAAGATTATAAATCGTGAGTGGTCCTCAGTAGCTCAGTGGTAGAGCGATCGACTGTTAATCGATTGGTCGCTGGTTCGAATCCGGCCTGGGGAGTTTAAAAAATTTAGATTTTAGATTATCCTTCAATAATCTATGGTCGTTAATTGGTGAGAGGTTAAGATAATTGCACCTTTATCAAGAGGGTGCAAGAAAAAAGCCGAAATCCAGCCTCAAAGCTGGTTTTCGCAGACTCTTATAAAATGAACATAATGATAATCAAATACGGGCAAGGAACCGAGCAGCGTTTGCATCCTGCTCCACTTACGATTATCATTTTCAATACAAATATTTTGAGTATTTTAGCTGATTAACAAAATTCGCTTTATTTTGACCTATTACGGATGGTTTTAGGCTAGTTCACTAATCTTTGAGATAGTTTGGTTTGATAGCGCCTACTTAATCTTCATAATATGAACGCTGAAATAAACCCTAGAATACCTGTTGCTTTAACTATTGCTGGTTCAGATAGTGGTGGTGGTGCAGGAATTCAAGCTGATTTACGTACCTTTGCCTTTCATTGTATCCACGGGACTAGCGCCATAACCTGCGTCACGGCACAAAATACTCTAGGAGTGAAAAGGGTCGATGCTATGGCAACAGAGGCTGTTGTGGCGCAAATTCAGGCAGTTGTTGAGGATATTGGCGTACAAGCTGCCAAAACTGGTATGTTGCTCAATCAGGAGATTATTTTTGCAGTTGCCCAGCAGGTGGAAGCTTTACAAATTGAGAATCTAGTAGTTGATCCAGTAATGGTGTCACGTACGGGGGCACAATTGATTGATGATGATGCTGTGAAGACTCTATGCCATACTCTAATTCCCAAGGCAGTTATCATCACGCCGAATCGTTACGAAGCTCAGATTTTGAGCGGGTTACAAATTAATTCCTTAGAGGATATGCAAGCTGCTGCTGAAATTATTTACAAGACTTTACACACAAAGGCTATTTTAGTTAAGGGCGGTGGTATGCAGGGAGATTTGCGTGGCGTTGATATCTGGTTTGATGGGGACAAGTTGGAAGTTTTGACTACAAAACAAGTAGAGACAAAAAATACTCACGGTACTGGTTGTACACTATCGGCTGCGATCGCTGCTAATCTGGCTAAGGGAAATGACTTGTGGCCAGCAGTGCAACAGGCAAAGGAGTATGTGACTACTGCACTCACTTACGCCCTAGATATTGGCAAAGGGCAAGGCCCTGTAGGACACTTTTTCCCATTGTGGAAACTGGGGACTAGGGATTAGGAAGATTACCCAATTCCCCAATAACAAATCTTTGCCCTTTCGGAATTTTTCTATTATTCTTGGGCATAGTTTCAGGGCTGACTATCTCTGTTAGCATCTCTGTACGATCTACTTATCTTGATTTTTAATACCAAGCCCCCAATGCGAACAACCATAGGTTCTGTTCACAGAAATTCGCCAACATCGACTACTCAAGCCTACCCTCCCTCTGTACCACTATCTGTATACAGGGAATTGTCAACGGAGTTGCAAGCAACACAGGCGAGGCTAAATGCACTCACCACCCAAAATCACCAACTAGCACAAGAAAATCAAGTATTACGCCAAGAAATTATCAAAGTTGTTCAGTCTTTTTCTCATTTGCAAAATTTTGTGGATTCCTATGTTACGCCTAGTTATCACCAAGCTACCCAAGCCTCTAGTGGTGTGAAAAGCGTCGCCAAACAGCCAGGAACTCAAGCGCCTCAACCGCAGCAAGTTGCTCATCCACGTCCATCTGTTATCTCCAAAGCCCCACCCGAAAAAAGCCACCGCCAAAACTTTTCCACGCCTGTAATGGAAATTAATTTCCCGATACCACAACCAGTTTTTATAGAAGAGCAACAAGTAAGTTATTATTCCACTACTGAGCCAGATGCTAAGGGACTCAATGGCTGGTGGTTAATTATCACCATCTTGTTAATCATGCTTACTGCCTTTAGCGCTGGATATTTTGTTGTACGTCCCTTTTTTGAACATCAGAAACGTTAGTTTACACTCCCACAGTCAGTAGCAGCAGGCTTTCTGGCTACTAAGCAATTCCTCTGCAATCAGTCTCTAAATAGCGAAATTTATCTATTTTTAGGTTATAAAAGCTACATAATATACTAGCTTTACAGCAAATTATTTATATCAGAACCTCAAAGATTATCCAATTAATAAATCCTTGCTGGTTCTCATGTTTCAAAGATCAGGCAAAGCATCTACACTTTAAAAAAGTGGTAATTATTACATATCTTTTAGGAAAAGCACTGCTAGTTACAGCTTCAGACAACGGATCTGGTTAGATATATAAACGAAGCTAGTAGAAGTCAGGAGTTAAGAAGATGAAAAAAGTAGAAGCTATTATCCGCCCATTTAAGCTAGATGAGGTAAAAATTGCCTTGGTTAATGCTGGTATTGTCGGTATGACTGTTTCTGAAGTCCGGGGGTTCGGACGGCAGAAAGGCCAAACTGAACGGTATCGCGGTTCTGAATACACTGTCGAGTTTCTGCAAAAACTCAAAGTGGAAATCGTCGTTGACGACAATCAGGTTGATATGGTGGTAGACAAAATTATTGCTGCTGCCCGCACTGGCGAAATCGGCGATGGTAAAATTTTCATCTCGCCTGTTGAGCAAGTGATTCGGATTCGTACCGGGGAAAAGAACACAGAAGCAGTTTAAAAAAGTTATGAGTTAAGAGTTATGAGTTGTGAGTCAGGACTTAATGAATGAAGATTTAGCAGAATTCATAAATCCTGTACAGACGCGATTAATCGCGTCTCTACTCCTAACTCCTAACTATCTCCAGTTGCGGAAGTAAAGCTGTAAAAGCTTTGCCTCGATGACTTATTGACCCCTTCAACTCCCGTGTCATCTCAGCAAAGGTCAATTGCAACTCTTGCACATAAAAAATTGGATCGTAGCCGAAACCACTATCACCTTGGGGTGCGTGGATAATTTCGCCACGACAAATACCTTCAGATTGTAATGCGATCGCACCATCAGGACGAGCGATCGCTACTGCACAAACAAACTGCGCTTGCCGATTTACCTCGTTGCCTAATTCTTTCAATATCCTAGCAATCCGTTCTGAGTCGGTTTTGGCGTAACGTGCAGAATAAACTCCTGGTGCGCCATTGAGGGCATCTACTTGCAAGCCTGAATCATCAGCAATTGCCCAATTTCCCGTAGCTTTAGCAATTTGTGATGCTTTCAAGCAAGCGTTAGCGGCAAAAGTTTCACCCGTCTCTTCAATTTCCAATTCTTCAGGTTTGAGGGTTAATTCCCAACCAGAATCTTCCAGGTAAGCTTGCATTTCGCGTAACTTACCTGGATTTCCTGTGGCTACTACAAGTAATTTTGTCATTGGTCATTAGTCATTGGTCATTAGTAATTTACCAAGGACAAAGGACAAATGACTAATGACTGATAATGAATTTTACCCCGCCCAGTGTTTGGCCCAAGCAAGAGTTTGATGCACTTGCTCAATTGTTGGGGCTTCGCAGTAGAGGCGTAAAACTGGCTCAGTACCGCTAAACCGAATCATTAACCAGCTTTTATCAGCTAGGCGATATTTGTAGCCGTCAATTGTTTGGCAATCAATTACTGCTAACCCGGCAATTTCTGTTAATGGTTCGGTTTCCAGTTGTTGCAAAAGACGCGATCGCACTTCCATACTTGCTAAGGGTAAATCAATGCGATCGTAAGCTGAGGTAAAACCTGCTTGTTTCTGCAAGTAGCGATTATACTCACCTAAATCCAAACCAGAGTCTACGATCGCCTCTAGCACATACAATGCTGACAGCAGTGCATCGCGTTCGGGAATATGGCTACCATAGCCGATACCTCCCGACTCTTCACCACCCAGTAACACTTTTGCTACTAACATTCTGTCAGCTATATATTTATAACCAACTGCTGTCTCAAAGACTGAGAGGTTATGTAATGCTGCTACAAGGGGCATTAAGTCGGAACCACTAACGGTTTTGACTATTTCACCACTAAAGCCGCGCCGTAGGGTTAAGTGGTCGATTAATATCGGTATTAATACTTGGGAACTTAGGAAGTTTGCTTCTCCATCGACTGCTGCAATGCGATCGCAGTCTCCATCAAATACTAACCCCACAGTTAAACCGGATTTATCGGTTTCTCGGTGAGCTTTGATGACTCCAAATAACTTTGAAAGGTATTTAGGTAAGGGTTCCGGCGCACCGCCACCAAAGAGGGGGTCGCGTTCTGAGTTGATTTCTTTGACCCCATCGCCTAGTAGTTTTGCCAATCCGCCAGCCGCAGCGCCATGCATGACATCGGCAAATAATGTTAGTTTGCCAGATGCGATCGCAGCCCGAAGTTTGGCAATATCAACTTTACCTTCTAGCGCTTGGGTATAACTAGGCCAGGGATCGAATTTTTCTTGCTTACCTGGGGTAGCTGCTAGTGGTACTCCCACCGACAACTGCGCTTCTATCTCTTTTGTGACTTCTGGCGGCACTGACCCACCAAAATAACCCTTGACTTTTAACCCTAAATATGTACCCGGATTGTGGCTGGCTGTAATTACCAACGCCCCTAAAGCATTGAGTTCTTTTGCAGCCCAACTATAAGCTGGGGTTGGGGCAAAGCTTTCGCTCAGTAGTACATCAAAGCCGACAGCAGAGACAGTATCGGCGACAGCACGAGCAAAGTCTTCAGCCATGAATCGGCGATCGTAACCGACAATTATTGTTCGGCTACCAACCGTAGAAAAATATGTATCATATAATACTTTTGCGGCAACTGGCGCGACCAGGGCTAGGCGTTCAAAGGTGAACTCGTCACCAATAATGCCCCGCCAGCCGTCTGTACCAAACTTGATTGAGTTAGCTACAACTGGCATCTAAGTATCCTAACTGTCTACTTGAGGATTTTAGCATTTATACAGTGTATAAGGTAAAAAAAGAATCTAGTAAAAATATGTACTAATAATATTCAGCACAAAAGTGAGCCAATTTGTGTATTGCAAATGTACATAGGCGGAGCTTGTTAGAGACATTATTTTGAGCATTGGAAAATAAATCAAATTCTCTCTTAGCACATTAATTAAGGTTTTTGTCAAGGCTGTTTTTATATCTACTTCCTTTCAGTTTCCTGCTTAATAGCAGTGCTAATACTGTAATCATTTAAGCTACTTAATGTAATTGATTTGTTATGTACCATGTATTAATATCTAATCCATTGCAAGTAGTATCAAATACTAATTAATTATGTCGGCTCATCGCTATGTAATAGTTACAAGTATAAATTGTATAATCACTTTAATTAATATTGGATCTGGAGCCGCACAAGTAACCAATGACCTTAATCCTAGTCCCAATCTTTTACAATTTCCCTCCCGAACAGAAGAAGTCAACCCTCAAAAAAATCAGCCGATTAGTCTACAGCAAGCTTTGGAATTAACACGACGTAACAATCTTGAATTACAAGGGGTGTTATTCCAGGTCGAACGCAGTCATGCTGCTTTACAAGAGGTTGAAGCTGGTATGTATCCAACTATTAGTTTGAGTGCTGATTTAAGTCGCGCTCAGTCTGCTTTTGGCCAGCTTTATACAGAAGAACTAGGTGAACAAGCTCAATTCTTATCTAATCAAAGGTTAAATCCAGATGAATTTACTACCACTTTTAGTGGTAGTTTGGAACTCACTTATGGTCTTTATAATTTTGGCCCAGGTGCTTCCAGTAGAGGAGCCGCCAAAGAGCAAGTGCGTCTAGATGAATTGGAAATAGAGCGTCTGTCAGAGGAAATTCGCTTGAATGTCACCCTGGATTACTACAATTTGCAACAAGCAGATGAACAAGTACGAATTAATCTTTCATCTGTGCAGAATTCTGAGGCTAGTTTGCGAGATACAGAAGCTTTAGAAAGAGCTGGTGTCGGTACACAGTTCGATAGGCTGCAAGCTCAGGTAAACTTAGCAAACACGCAACAACAATTAACTAATGCTATTTCGCAGCAACAAATTGCCCGTCGTCAGTTAGCAACTCGGTTAAATTTGGCGCAGTCGGTGAATATCAGTGCATCTGACCCTGTACAATTATCTGGTTTGTGGCAGTTAACAGTTGAAGAGACTATTTTGCTAGCCTTTCAAAACCGACCAGAACTAAAACAACGATTGGTAGAGCGGCGCATTGCTCAATTTCGGCAAAAAGTAGCTCTTTCTCGACTGAAACCACAAATTAGCTTCGTTTCCAGCTACAAGCTGCAAGATGTATTTGATGATCGCGCTAGTGTTCTTAATGGTTATTCTTTAGGAGTCCAAGGAAGCTTGAGAGTGTTCGATGGAGGAACAGCAAAAGCTCAGGCGGCTCAACGGAATGTAGAAATTAGGATTGCCGAAACGCAATTTGCAAACCAACGGAATAATATTCGGTTTGAAGTGGAACAAGCTTATTCGCAATTGCAGTCTAATTTGGATAATGTGCAAAGTTCCAGTGTGGCTTTAAATCAAGCTAGAGAAGCCTTAAATTTAGGACGTTTGCGTTTCCGAGCAGGTGTTAGTACTCAAACTGACGTTATCAGTGCAGAAAACGATTTGACTAGAGCAGAAGGTAATCGAATCCAAGCTATTTTAGATTACAACCGTGCTTTAGCTAAATTACAACGATCTGTTACCTTTAGATGAATATGCTAAGTTAGCTGATTCAGGAAATCAAGTTGAGCTTCTATAAAACATTAGCCTATAAATAGTAATTTTATTATCAATAATGCTCAATATAAAAACTTTGCTTTTTCCGAGTTTAACAGGATTAACTCTACTATTAAATTCTGTTGGTGTAGCACAGATACCTCCAGCAATCAAGCCAGAGTCTTCTAGAATTATTAGAGAAGCTATAGCTACTAAAAGAATAAATTGGGGACTTAGGCAAGACTCTCCTCCTATTAGCTCTCAAGATGGAATTGGTCGCTGGCAAGGTTTTTGTACCAATTTAACAGATTTACTAGATAGATATTTAAGAGAGAAAAAATTTATCAATGATGATATCAATATAGTCAGATACCCAATCAGCATTCAAGAAAGGTTTAAAAAAACTCGATATCATGCTCAGAATTCTCTTCATCTTGCTGGCGAATGTGGTTCAGATTCAATTAGAAAAGACGAAGAAGGAATTACATTTTCTCATGTTTTTTTCGCAACTAAAACATTACTTTTAATTCGTAAAACGGAAGAGTCAAAATTCTCATTTCTAAAAAATAGTTCACTACCTAGCTTTTCCAGCCATTCAAAACCTAAAATTGGAGTTATCAGTAGCAGTATAACCTCAGACAGGCTTCAAAGCTACTTCAATTCCCTTCTTTCAGAAATAGAAATAGTAAAGATTCCAGGTGGCAGGGCGCAGTTGATTAATGCTCTTATAAATAGAAGAATTGATGCCGTTGCTAGCGATGAAATCATTTTGAGGAGAATTTTAAAAGAATTAGATTTAGGAACACAAAGTGAATTTTACATTGACTCAGAATTAGCAATAAGCTACGAAAGTTATGGATTAATACTTCCAATGGATGATACTAAATGGGTACAAATAATCAACCAATTTTTTATTGATAAAAAAGATGATATACAGTTACTAACTAAACAATACATTATGTCTCCCCCACCACCACATCTATTTACCAAAGAATTGATATTTATTTCATTAATGATAATAGCAACACTATCTGGCTTAACTTGGGTAGTTTATATGCGCTGGTTTAGACGACCAGATCCTCAACCAGAAACAAATCCCAATTATGAACCAAAAACTCCTATCTTTGCTAATGGTTATGCTTTACTTATTGGGGTTGGGGAATCTGCCTACCAACCTTTATCTCTACCAGTGACTGTCAAAGATGTTCAAGCACTTCATCAAGTTTTAGTTGACCCAAATTTCTGTGCCTATTGTAATGACTCGGAACATGTTCGGCGGTTACATGATAAAGAAGCCACACGCAGTAAAATTTTGGAACAGTTGAACTGGTTGAAGGAAAAGGCGGAAGCTAATCCAAAAGCTACAATGGTTATTTATTATTCAGGACATGGATGGTTTAATAGAAGCCAAGATCGCTACTATTTACTGCCACATGACGTTAACCCCTTCGACCTTGAAGGCTCATGTTTGAGTGCAGAAGACTTCACTAACGCTTTGCGTCAGATTAAATCTGAGCGACTCTTGGTAATCATTGATAGTTGCCATGCAGCAGGAATGGCTAGCCCTAAAGCTAGCCCTAAAGCTAGCCCTAAAGCTAAAGAAATTCCCCCTAACTTTGAGGAAATTCCTGTTCCAAAGAGTGTCATTAAAGATTTAAGTCAAGGTAAGGGTCGGGTAGTTTTCACTTCATCTCAAGGAGAGGAAAGTTCCTGGATAAGACCTGATGATGAAATGAGTATTTACACTTACCACCTCATTGAAGCTTTGCAGGGAAAAGGCAATCAGTCTGATGTGGATGTTGTAAAGATTTCTCATTTAATGAACTATCTGAGTGATAAAGTTCCTAAGAGCGCCTCAAAGTGCAAAAAAATACAGACTCCTTATTTCAACTTCGAGTCTGAAGATTTTTCTGTTGCTCTATTAAAGGGTCGCGATCCTAACAAAAATAATATTGAATTTTGGATTTAGACTGAATTGTTTTGATGATTTGCTGGTATCCAGATCCCCGACTGCTTTAAGAAGTCGGGGATCTAAACTTTTAAATATATAAATATTAATAATCCTTAATAGTATTAACTATTAAGGATTGCTGAGATGAGCAAAAACTGCTCACAAACGCGATCGTTTCTTAAAAATCATCGAGAAACTGACTAAGGCGACTGATTACGGGGTCAACCTCTTGAGGAGGGGTAGCAACAGTATAAGAAGTATTATTTACTACTTCTAATTGACTTGGAGACGGAATGAACGAGCGATCGTTGACTATGATCGCCAGTTGTGCAACTTGTTGAGAAAGTTGCAGAAGATGGTGTTCCATCGCCTCCAAACGATTAGATCCCTTGGCAAAAAAACGTTCCTCAAGTCCAGCCACTTGACGTTGCAGTTCACCGATTTGTTGTTCAACCGGTGTTGTTGCTGCTGTTTGTGGAGCAGGTTGTACAGGTTCCGGTACACATAAAGATTGCCATAAGGCTTCTTTACAGAGGTCGCTGAAAGTCTTGTCTGGTTGTTTTTCCAAATAACTTTCTACTTGCGCTAACAAGCTTTCATCAGCAAGCTCTGGGTTGAACGTGACGGATTTAACTACCTTTTTTGACCATTGGAACATCAGCTTTATGCCCTAGCAGCGCGATTGGAGGATAATTGTGCCTCTCCATAAATATACTGCCCCAAAGCATTAGCCTGTCGTGAAGGTGCTGCTAAATGAGCATTAATCTTTGCTTCTTTCAGAAGACGTTGAACGTCGTCCCAGAAGAACTCACCACCACCGCCAGTCAGAATTACATCGGTGACGCGTTCTGGCAACCAGGCTAGCACACGGCTACAGATTTCGCGCGAAAACATCTCCGTGAGGTTGGGAAGAAAATCATCTAGGTTGGTGGGCTTACTAGCACCTTTAGGACGGTAATAACGTTCACCTCTAGGTTTGTTCACAGCAGAAATCAGCGCGAGAGATTGACTATCTGCTCCCTCGATTTCGGCAGACACCAATTCATAAAACTTATTCATCCCGAAGTCTTCGCTCTTAGAAGCACCTCTGGCAAAACGGAAGTTATCTACCATCAAAAGATCGACGGTTTGATGTCCAATATCGACGATCGCCACCGATATTTTTGTAAAATCGGGACTGCCAGGACTTTTCTTCGGTTGAGCTTCAGACCACAATAGACTGCCGTAGCCTTCTGGCATTACCCATACCTTACTGACGTTCAACGATATAGATTCGCCTCGGAAGTTCAACACATGAGGGCCACCTACTTGGCTAATCAACTGTGCTTTTTCCTTTTCAAATTGCTCTAAGGAAAGAAAAGGCAGACCTAGTACAACTGAGATATCGTCTCTGAGTTTGAAGTAGCCAGCACTTGCTAACACTTTTACTAGTGCAGCCTCTACCTTAGATTGTCCGACTCCTAGATTCGCCCCAAAATCTGCTGCTAGTTGACCAACAGCATATCCATTTCCTTGATACTCCAGCCACAAATCCATTAAGGGGTCAGTCGCTCTGGCTTCAAAAACACCACCGCGGACTTGTTCTATCGACATCTGCTTGACGTTAGCAGGTACGAACACCACACTGCCTGGTTCACGACTCACACAAGTTTTTGTGGAAGTTCTACCTAAATCAACACTGAGAATGGTTTTCCCGGAACCACCGCCTGGGTTGATACTACCGGAAGGAGGATTATTCTTAACAGTAGTATTAATGGGAGTCGTCGATGCTAACGGCTGCCTATTCATGGGTATAGCAGCACTATTCATAGGGTTAGCGGCGGAAGGTTGGTCTGTCATGAAAGCTCCTAGTTCAAACTTAACTGTAAAAAGTTGTCATGCTCATCTTACAAAAATGCGAGCAACCAGAAATTCTAGGTTGCGTCAAGTGTAGCTAGAAATACGCCAAAAATTAATTCCAGTCATATCTCCGATAAGCTCATGCCTTCGCACATCTAGTATTATTTGGCATAGTGTAGGCGAATTTTGGCCAGATGTAACCCCTGCTTTTACTGCTTTCAAACCAAAAGCGTCCGTGTTTCATCTTCTAGTACGTCTTAACTGGCGCTTGAATACCCAAAAAACAAATGCTAGAACCAAACCCCCAAGTACGATTTTAGATACAGGAGCAAGGTACTTGTCCACAAGTTCATACTGACTACCCAAGGCGTATCCAGAGTATGTTAGCAAACCCACCCAAGCCGCGCTACCTACTGTTGTGTAAAACAGAAATGGTAGCAAGGGCATATTGCTGATCCCTGCGGGAACAGAAATCAAGGTGCGGATTCCCGGCACAAGGCGACCAATTAATACTGCTTTTCTACCTTGCCGATCAAACCATTCTTTGGACTTGGTGATATCTTTACTGGATATAGCCAGCCATTTACCATACTTGTCAGCCCAAGCTTTCAAACGGGTTTCGCCCAAAAACTTACCCGGATAATACCAAATAAGTGCGCCCAATACAGAACCTAAAAGTCCTGCAAAAAACACTCCAAAGATATTCAGCTTTGCCCCTCCCGGTTGATATGGACTTGCTGTAAATCCAGCTAGGGGCATAATCAATTCTGAAGGAATGGGGGGAAAGAGGTTCTCTAGGAACATTAGTATGGCGATTCCCCAATGGCCAAAATAGTTAATAGTATTAGTTATCCATTCAAGCATTGAGTCAATTCCTGAAATTACTGTACTAGTCTTATTAGTAAAATTCAGCTTTAGCTTTTTTAAAAGGTAATTATCCCAGCTTGTTAAAGTCCAAGCAACTTGACTGCACTAAAAGTTGAGATCGTAGCTGAAAAATAGAGTAAGACGAGTGGAAGCTAGGGGTCTGTTTCATTAATTTCGAGGATTAGAAAAGTTCGTAAGGCAAAAGGCAGGAGATAGAAACTCTTCATATCTGATTTTGAGTCCTGCGTTTTGTATCTCATTTACTTGCAAGTTGCTGCAAGTACCTCTAAGTCTTGAAATTGAGTGATAAATCGCTCACTACGAACCTGACAAAATTCATGAAACAAACCACTAAGTTTTATTTTCTAATTTTTTAGATCCCCCTTAGTCAGTTTTCTAAAAAGACTAAGGGGGATCTAAAGACTTGATGGCAAATTTAAAAACATCCTCTAGGGTTTTCTTATGAGGTTGCAGCTATGGAGGAGAGAAGGGTGCAAATTTTACTTTGTCCCCCTTATCCCCCTCATCCCTTCTTCTAGGCTGTCGGGGTCAATGATTGTACTCTTGGTTCCGATTGCCAGTCTAATGGATTCCAAACTCGATCTTCCAGCGCCATCTGCTCAATTAAACTTGCCAGTCTTAGCGCTTTAAGAGCTTGTTCACCACCTACTGAGGGTTGATTGCCACCGTGTACGCAGTTGACAAAATGCTCTAATTCTGCACTCAGGGGTTGAATATTGCTGGTGTAGACTTTTTCAATCACACCATCTTGCCTATAAAGTACTTGTCGGTGGTCGGTGAGAGAATTGGCAGTGGTTTGTCGGTGAATCAAAATTTCATTCTTGAGAAAATCTGCCTCAGTAAATGAATTTTTGCAATGGGCGACAATCCGGCGAATTTTGCGGTGGGTAACTTTACTGGCGGTCAGAGTAGCAACAATACCATTGGCAAACCCCAAGGTGGCGGTTACATAATCTAAATAACCAGAGTCTAAAGAGCGAGTCCCGCTAGCAGTCAATTTTGTGACTGGGGAAGCAGCTAGTTCTAAAAGTAGGTCGATGTCATGGATCATTAAATCCAGCACGACTGAAACATCGTTTGCCCGATCTGAGTAAGGACTCATTCTGTGGGCTTCTAGCGCCAGCAATTCTTCTGTTTTCAGAACTTGGCTTAGTTCTTTAAAAGCTGGGTTGAAACGCTCAATATGACCTACTTGCAGGATACATCCAGACTCAGCTGCGGCATTTACTAAAGACTCTGCCTCAGAAATACTGGCTGCGATCGGTTTTTCAATCAAAACATGAATTCCCGCTAACAGACAGTTAATACCCACGGCATAGTGCAGACGGGTGGGAACAGCTATACACACTGCTTCCACAAGGGGTAGCAGGTCACAGTAATCTTCAAAAAAACGCACCTTGTAATTGCTGGCAGTTTCTAATCCTCGCTCGACGTTAATATCTGCTACTCCGACCAGTTCAACATCTTTCATTGAACTCAGCACGCGAGCGTGGTGTTGTCCCATGTTACCCACTCCAATCACGCCTATGCGGATCGGTCGTGGCTGGTTGCGCTGTGTGTATGGATTCGATTCTGCCACTGACATGCTATCTTGCACTATTATTCTCTCCTCAACCACCAAATATAGAGACGCTACGGCCGTTGGCGTTTATACTCGAAAGCCAGTTACGATCCGTCTAAAACCATCCAGATGGTAACATAGAGCCTATGTTTATGAAGAATTTCAAAGTTTGCGATCGGTTCCCGTAATCTAAATATCTTTTGTATAGATAGTTCGGGTTTGCTTTGTCTTTGATACTTCCTACAAAAATATATGTCTTTTGATGAACTTTAAAACATTCAGTAAGACTTAAGTGTATTTTTCCTTGGCATTGCCTTCTGGCATCTTGTTGAGGTGTGATTTGGTGATTTGAAATCTAAAATTTGCAACTGAGATGAAAGCTGTAATTCTGTTATCTGGGGGATTGGACTCTTCCACAATTCTGTATAAAGCTAAGGCTGATGGCTGTGAATGTCATGCTATTTCCTTTGATTACCAGCAACGACACCGAAGAGAGTTACAGTCAGCCCTCACGATCGCTCAAAAAGCTGCGATCGCAAAACATCAGGTAGTTAATTTTGATTTACGGCAATGGGGTGGTTCTGCACTTACCGATGACGCGATTGATCTACCCCAGGAGCGATCGCTGGATGAAATGTCTCAAGATATTCCTGTCACTTATGTTCCGGCTCGTAATACCATCTTTTTAAGTTTTGCTCTTGGTTACGCCGAAGCGATCGCCGCAGAGCGTGTCTATATCGGTGTCAACGCCTTAGATTACTCAGGATATCCTGACTGTCGCCCCGACTATATTCAGGCAATGCAGGAAGTTTTTCGCCTGGGAACCAAACAAGGGCGTGAGGGACAACCAATTAAGATTGTTGCACCCCTAATCAATTTGAAAAAAACCGAAATTATCCAACTGGGGAATCAATTGGGAGTTCCTTGGGAGCTAACTTGGTCTTGCTATGCAGGTGGTGATGTCGCCTGCGGTGTATGTGATTCTTGTCGCTTGCGGTTGGCAGCTTTTGCCGAATTGGGACTCGTTGATCCGGTGACGTATGCTTCTTAAGTGAGGAGTCAGCAGTGAGGAGTTAAGAGTTAGGAGTTTGAAGTTAAGAGTTAAAATTCATAACCTTTTTCACATTTAAGTTTCATAATTAAGGCGGGTAAGATGCCTACCCCACAAGAGTTTGATTTAATTCAATTATTTAACTTAGATGTTTTTCGGCTTAACTCCTAACTCCTCACTCCTCACTCCTCACTCCTAACTTTCAACTCCTAACTCTTCTAACCGTCGCAGTTGAATTTGATGCAGGCGTGGCCCAACAATTGATACGACAGTGAATTCGAGATTTTCATAACAGAAAGTTTCGCCTTTGACAGGAATTTTCTGTAACTGATACAGCAAAAAACCCCCTAGTGTCTGGTATTCTCTGGTCAGGGGTAAATCGAGATGCAAAACCTCATTGAGGTTTTCGAGGTTGATCTGTGCCTGCACCAGAAATTTCTGCTCATCTAACATCTGAATCAGTAAATCGTCACTGCTTTCAGGTTCGTTAGCGTCGCCGATGATTTCCGCAATGACATCTTTTATAGTCACCAGTCCCACAGTCCCGCCGAATTCATTTACTACCATGACCATAGCGGGCTTCTCTTGCTGCATCATGGGTAAAAGTTCACTCAAGGGCGTGTGTTCGGGAACAAACCGGGCGGGACGCATCCAAGGTTGAATCTGTGTGTCTAAACTGAGCTTTCCTACAGCTAAGGGTTGTGCCAAATCTTTAAAATAAACAATGCCCCGAACATCGTCCAAAGATTCATCAATCACGGGGTAGCGTGAGTAACCAGTAGCAGCCATTTCCCTGAGTAATGCTTGGAAGGTAGCATCTTTTGGCAGCGTGATAATACTAGTGCGGGGGATCATCACATCTTGGGCCATGACATTCCCAAACTCAAAGACATTATTGAGCAGTTCTCGTTCCGCACGCTGTAAACCAGTAGATCCCCATTCTGTAGAGATAATCAGTTGCAATTCTTCAGGAGTCACAGGCGGCCGCCAGCCTTGTCCTGTGTATTGGATACCAAAAATCCGCAATAAAAAACGAGTTGATTGGTTGAGAATCCAGATGAAGGGGCCAAAAAAACGCACGATCGCTTTTACCGAAGGCCCCAAAAACCGAGCTAGCTGTTCTGAGTACAGCATGGCTAAGGATTTGGGACATAATTCTCCGATCACAATTTGCAAATAGGCAATTAAGAAAAAGGCAATGGGAATTGATAGAGAATGGGCCAAAAAGTTAGTCATCCCACTGGGTAAAGGCCAGGATCTTAACCAGCCATTTACGAGTACAACAATCGTACTTTCTCCAATCCATCCCAGTGCCAAACTAGAAAGGGTAATGCCTAACTGGGTGGTAGATAGCAGTCGGTCAATACTACGTTGTAGCATTTCGACTGCGATCGCTGGAATATCCCCGGCCTTAACTAGCTGGTGAATACGCGATCGCCGCACGCTCACCATCGAAAATTCTGCCGTCACAAAAAAGGCATTGATGGCAATCAGTAATAGCACTGACAACAACCGCAGCGCCACGTCCGTCCAAATTAAGTTAGGAAAACCAATCACCGCCAAAGCTCGTGTAAAACTCACGCCCTCCATTTAGGGGGATTGGGGAATGGGTAATGGGTAATAGTAAAAAAATAACAGATAGTCACCAATTCCCAATTCCCAATTCCCAATTCCCAATTCTCCATGCCCCATGCCCCATGCCCAATTCCCAATCTATCTTTCTACAGGAATATCCGATGCCTCTAACTTCAGTTTTTGAGCGGGATAATCAGTAAGAGCAAGTGATATTTTCTTAACATTATCAAGCAAAGCTGTGGGAATGCTCACTGTACCTGAAAATGCTGGCCCATTTACAGGCAATTCTGTTGGTAAACCTTCTGTACTAGCGCTCAGGGTTCGTCCTTTATCATCGGTAACATCTAAAAAGCTATACAGGAAGCGTACAGAATCCTTACCTTTGTTCTGCATTTTCACTTTCAGTAGCAAATCACCACCAGAGTAGCGGGCAGATTGCACAGTCATGGTTACACCCTCACTTTGGGCAGTAACTGGAAAACCTGGTAGGGGTTTTTCTTCAACCACTTCTGGAGGTTTCTCCTCTGGCTTCTGCTTGCTGCTATTGGTTTCTTCGTCATCTTCCTCTAGCTTTTCCGATTTAGCAGCCTTGGTCTTACCATCAATTCGCGCCTTGACAACTTTCAGAATCTCTTCCTCTTTTAATAGCACTAGCCCTCCCTGTTGAGAGCTATTAGCCTTATTACTGGCAAATTTGGTTGTGGGCCGCCCATCTGGTGCGGTAACGCCTTTAAGTGCTGAACTCCCGAGTTCAAACCCCAATAAGGCGCTCACAGAACCCGCTCCCATCATCAGGATTAACAAAATCAAAGTAAGAAGTACAGTAGAATTTATTTTCATTGCTGATAAGCTATCACATAAAAATGCTGGTCTATTTAAGAATAATGAAGCTTTTGACTTCAGTCCTTAAACGAAATTAATCAATATTAGTTTGCCCTATTTCATAATTAAATTATGTATTATAAAAATTTGGTAAGCTATATGGCTTACCCACTTTACAAAATAATAATCCTGTCTATCAAGGTCTTTACGTTGTTTCAGCCTTTTGCAAATCACTCTTTATAGGTTGCGATCGCCACGTATGTATACAGTACTACCTGTCTTCGACGGGTTGTGCCACAACTTCGCTTTAAGGGGATTTATATACGTTTTAGCTATCTTCATTTGTGTGAACCACTCCACTACAGGAATATCATCTGTCTTATTAGCTCCTTTTCTCCTTTCAAAATAAACGAATAGACAGTGTGAGTTACGAAGAAACTAAATAGCTGGTAAATAAGCTGCTAGGCAGAAAGGTTGACTTTTGATGTAATTCAATATATAATTCGCCCCGGTTTTAACTGTAAAATAAAAATTAAATTATACTATACACAGATATTTTAAAATATAAAAAATAGATATTTGTGACAACATAAAAAATTATGAAACTTATCGCTATAGGTATTCTTCGTTCCTTTATAGGTTTAGAAAACATACCTTATCTAAAACTTCTTATAGCAAAATTATTTTTATCCCAAACAGCCCGTAAAGCAGCTAACTATGACTATTTGACAGGAAAAGTTATCAAAAAAGCCTTACATTCTTCCTCGATTTGTGTAGATATAGGCTGTCATCACGGGATCATACTAGGCACAATGCTGAACTATTGTAGCCAAGGTAGGTTTTTTGCATTTGAGCCATTACCTATTTCCTATAAGTATTTAGTTAAACAATTTGATTTGCCAAATATTGAAATATATAACATGGCATTAAGTGACACAAAAGGGACTGCAAAGTTTAACTATGTCGTAGATTCTCCTGCTTACAGCGGTTTACAAAAGAGTCAGTATCTTAGATCAGACAAGAAGATAGTTGAAATAAGTGTAGAAACCGATCTCTTAGATAATATATTAGATGGTAAATTAGATAGTAATCAAAAGGTATCATTGATAAAAATAGATGTTGAAGGAGCAGAACTGCAAGTTTTAGTTGGCGCAAAAAATATTATTAAAACAGACAAGCCTATTATAATATTTGAGTTTGCTTCAGTAGCGGCAGACTACTGTGCAACTAAACCTGATGATATTTATAACTTACTTTGTTTGGAATGTGGACTTAAAATTTCTTTACTGGATTCATGGTTGAATGGTGAAAAGCCTTTAAATAAAGAGGAGTTTAAAGAGCAATATTACGAAAGTATTAACTATTATTTTATCGCTTATCCCTAATCTAAAATGGGTCTATCGCCCTAACTCATGCTTTGGAGATATCTAATGTAAATGCGATCGCTCCAAACTTATGCCAAAATTCTCTCTTTTAAGTTGCTCGCTGCCGTGCAGATGCGAGTTTTGCTTTTTGAGCCGACAAATATTTCTAATTCATCGATTTTTCGATTTTTTTTTATTTAATTTCTAGCTGATTCCCATCTGAGTATTCATAGGCGAAAGATTCGTGGTATGATTATGTAATTGTCTAGGATACATTAGCTAATAAAGTTGAACTAAAAGTTTAAATAATTAACTTTTAGTAACGAAAACCCAACAAAACAAGCGCCTTTGGCCGATTGGGGAGGCAGCGAACTCATAATTCGCCTTCAGGCTGGTTCGATTCCAGCAGGGCGCACTGAAGATGAAATAAATAGTAATAAAGGGCATGGGGCATAGGCGCTTATACTGAGCGTTGCTGAGTTGTTGGTTAGTAATTATTATCCCTTGCTCGCCACTCCCCGCTCCCTAATCTTACCTAGATGGTAAGGTTTCAAACCTGAATTCAGTTCCGACTTTGAGTTTATTGCTATTCAAACGAGGAGACATGATCACCGATGTGTTATAAGGATTTGGTAAATCAGGGGTGCGAATATAAGGATCGTTGCCAACTTGCTGAGTCAGGGCATCATGATATAAAGTGTTAACCAACTCAGCATCATGGGCAACTTCATTTTCTGGGAAGGAACCACCGAAACCGGAACCAGATCCTAGAAATACATCTATCTGACGCTTAAGGCTACTGCTATTTTCGTAGAAATTGCGATCGTGACGAAAAAAAGCTCGTTCAAATACATCACTGATAGTTTCAGCTTTGGGGGTTTCAGTTTGGGCAGATGCTACTGAGGGGAAAGCTATACCAGCAGCTAGCAGCACCAATAAACCACGAAAGGTTTTAAATGTTATACGCACGTTTCTGACTCCTCAATTTTCGTTTTGGGCGAATCTTAATTTATGCTTAAGTTCAGAACTCTTATGAGTTCAACCTTTGGTGTAGCACAACTTTTAATGTTTTGTAATGACGTATCCTACTGAAACTCTTACCCACTCAGATATTTGGTCAACCACTGCTGATTTGACCACCTTACGCCACAAGCTACTAGATTTATTTTGTCAACTTGCTTATCAAGAGGGTGATTTTGTTCTCGCTTCTGGGCTACGTAGCTCTTATTATGTCAATAAAATGCAGGTAACACTCCATCCCCAAGGTGCTTTAGCTGTTGGACGATTGCTGTTTCCTTTACTACCCGTAGATACTCAGGCTGTAGCAGGTTTAACGATGGGGGCTGACCCAATGGTGACAGCAGTGAGTATAGTTTCTGTTTATGAAAATCGACCGATACCAGCGTTGATTATTCGCAAGGAAGCCAAGGGTTATGGAACGAAAGCTTATATAGAAGGCCCTAGTTTACCAGAGGGTGCCAAAGTAGTAGTTTTGGAAGATGTGGTAACAACTGGACAATCTGCTCTGAAAGCGGTTGAGCGCCTTAAAGATGCAGGTTATACTGTAAATCAAGTAATTTCACTGATAGACCGAGAGCAAGGTGGAAGTGAGTTGTACCAGTCATCTGGGTTGAAGTTTGAAACTTTGTTTTCGATTCAGGAAGTTCAAGAACGCTACCGAAAACTTGCGAAATCATAAGTATCGCTTGCCGAATTACAGCAGTTTTCTTTTGCATGAAGTACAAAGTTAGGGGTTTGGAAGCAGGAGTTAGAAACTATTTATATCTGATTTTAATTCCTGCATTTTGTACCTCAGTTACTGGAAACTGCTGTATTTTAAAATTTGATATATTGTGTAATTTAAATTTAGAGAAGTTGATGAATTTCATTTACTGCATTGACAATCAGAGAAGATGCTTTTTCGATTTCTTCTTTGGTTGTAAATTTTCCAATACCAATTCTCAAGGCTCCCTCAATTATATTTTCTGCAAGATTCATAGTTTGTAGAACGTGAGATGGCGCGACAATACCTGATGAACAAGCCGCACCTGTAGAAATAGCTAATTGATGGCGAACTCTAGCAATAATGGCACTATTAGGAATGTCAGGGATAGAAATATGTAAGTTACCTGATAAACGGTTTTTTAAGTCTCCATTCACCAGTAAATTAGAAATTTGAGCTTGCAGCAAGTTTTGCAGTTGATCTCGCAAAAGTCCGTAGGTGCAGCCCGCCGCAGGCATCCCATTTTCATCTACTCCCATCTCCAACTGTCTCAATCTGCAAGCTTCGCCCAAGCCAGCGATTCCGGGGACATTGAGTGTACCCGATCTCAGTCCCTGTTGATGTCCACCACCATAGATAAGGGGTTGGAGATGATAACCTTTTCTCACTACTAATGCACCAACTCCTTGAGGTGCATACAGTTTATGTCCAGAAATTGCTAGATAGGTAATCCCCCAGTCTTGAAAGTTGATAGGAATTTTGCCGACTGCTTGGGAAGCATCACATAAAAAAGGGATATTATATTTTTGTGCGATCGCACCAATTTTTTGTACTGGGTAAATTGTCCCTACTTCATTATTAGCAGCCATCACACAGAGTAAGGAAGCCCCGCCAGAGCAGACTTTTTCTAGATGTTCTAAATCAATTTGGGCTTGTTGATTGACATTTAACCAAATTATTTCCGCAAGTCCTTTTTTGGCTAATGCTTTGCAGGTATCTAAAACTGCTTTGTGTTCAACTGGTGAAACAATTATTTTGGCGGGAGTATTTTGTTGATTAATATGTCCCTGAATTGCTAAATTAATACTTTCTGTTGCACCAGATGTAAAAATAATTTCTTTGCCAGAAGCATTGATTAATTCTGCTATGTGTTGACCGGCTTGTTTAACTGCTTTTGCTGCTTCGTCTCCAGAACTATGATCTACACTATTAGCATTACCAAAAGCAGTAGTCATATAGTACATGACTTTCTCTGCTACTCTGGGGTCAACGGGAGTAGTTGAATGGTAATCAAGGTAAATTATTTTTTCTTGTGTAGTCATTTTCTTTGATTACTCATTCTCTAAGAATCTTCTGGCAACTCTCCCCCAATCAATGCGAGTATCTTGAGCATTTTCTTTGCGTTTACCATCTGGTTGTTCATCCTCATATCTTGCCCATGCCATTAAAAGTAGCTTCAATCCATCTAAGGAGTTGATCAACCGAGAACGTAAAGTATCTATGTCGGCTTTATCTACATCCTCCTCTAAGATTTCTACTAAATTTTGATAAGCCGGATGATTGGTATTCAAAGTAACAATAATTGCTCCTCCTCTGGGTTTAACGGAGAAGAAAGCAGAAGTATCAAGAGGGGCTTCAATAAAGGTATATTTTAAGCCATCATCTACTGTTGTAGCTGCTAATAATTCGGCTTTGCTTTCTGTAACTCCTTCTTCTTTTAAAGTTTCTTTAATGACTTGTTTTCGTTCTTCTTTGGGTAATAGTTCATCTACATCACTTTGACCTTTGTAACCCTGGGATTTACGTTCTTGGGTGACTGTAGTGGCTACTTTCTCAGTTTTATAAGGGTCATGACGTTTTTCAGGTGTGGTACGAGTGCCTTTTGTTTGTGCCTTGATTAAAGCAGGGATAATACTTAATTGACTATTTATTTTATGAGCTATATCTAAAAGAGGACTTTTGGGATCTCCGTCTTCTTTGAGTTCTTCTTTGAGTTGGGTAATTGTTTTACCTGCCTCTAATAAAGATTGAATATTGACTTGTAAAAGTTCACTAAAATTCCGGGCTGATTGTTTATTATTAGTGACACCAAAAATATCATCAAGAGAGGGTGGAAATTCTACTTCTACACCCCACCAACGTTCTGTAGGCTCATAACCATTGACTACTCCCGTATCTAGTTCTAGTTCTCTACCTGCACGAACAATAGAAACTCCAATGTTTTTCTTTGCGTGTTGTCCATGAGGTGTACTTCCTGGATTATTCACTCCTTCTATTATACGTGCTTCTTCTTTAGCATAAGAAAAGCGAACTTTGACTTCATATTCCTGTTCACGAAAATCAATAGTAAAAATAGCTTCATAAGATGTATCACCCTGCCAAGGTTGGAACATTGCGTGATTATCAAATGGTGGATCACAGGAGGTTTTTTCGATTAGATAACCAGGGTCGTTAGGTAAAGCATATTTTTCTAAAATCAGGTCATATAAGGCATCTAAGTCAAACGCCACCATGCGGATTTTAATTTCGCCACTATTAATAAATTTGCGATACATTCTGCCAATTACAAATTCAGAGTTATCAATAATCGCTTTTCCGGTTCGCCAAATACAACGGTCGATTTTTGACCAGACTACTAATGTGCCATTTTCACCAAATTTTTGACCGATGTTTCTCCAAATCATCGGAATTGGTTGAACGTTAGGTTCGGGTACTTCGGTTAGTCGCCGATTTTTGATTTCATCTAAATCAAGGTAAGTATGAAGTATATTTTCTAGACCATTTTGCCATGACCACACATCTACACGTTGACATTGGGAAATAGAGGACGAGGGTAAACCCATGCCAAAACGTCCAATTCCGGTATGTTTATCTTCATCTAAATATGTACCATTTCCAAATTGCAGTGCTAGACGTAAAACATTAGCATCCATACCTCGACCATTATCTAATACTGCGATTTGTTCAATACGCGATCGCTTCCTCCCCTCTACTTGTTGTTTACGTTCCCCACACAGTAACTCTACCTGGGATGCACCGGCTTGAATGGCATTACAGCGCTTCCGGCTATTATGCAATACAGTTTTCCTCTTGCCCCTCTTCTATCATAGCTTTCAGCTTTGAGAATGTACCTCATAGCTGCCGTAAGTGCTGTATCCATTAATTCAGCGATCGCATAAGCGGCATTTTTATAACCGTTATCGCGCATTGCTTGCACTGCCAGGTGAGTCGGCACGATATCATGGGCGTTAGCATTCATGGGTTTTTCCTCCAAACGTCTTCCCAATTGTGAAAAGCTGATGCTACTGAACCAAAACCGGGGAGTTGGCTATCTACAACCGTGACAATTTCGGCGATCGCATTACCCCCAGCTTTGAGTCCGCGAATGGCGCGTCCTACCATTTGGCTGTAGAGGACAAGGGATTTGGTGGGACGGGCGATAACGGCGGCGCTGGTTTTGGGTGCATCGAATCCAGTGGTTAAAACGCCGTAGTTGCATAAAATCTTGGTTTGGGGCTGTTCGTCTTTAAAGCTTTGAATCAGCCGTTCTCTCTCTGATTTGGGGGTATCGCCTGTAACAGCATCAGTATTAAATCCTCTGAAACGCAATATTGAAGCGAGGAGTCGGGCGTGTTCAACGGAGGTATTAAAAATGATAATCCGTTGATGATGTTGGGCTAGTGCTTCTAGTTCTAGGATGATGCGGAGGTTGCGTTGTTCGTCTGCTGCTAACCGATTGAGGATATATTGGGGGATGTCTAACTCTGTATTAATCCGATTCAGGTCTTGGGGAGTTAGTTCAATACCAGTTTCATAAAATAATGAGCGATAGTTAACTTTAGCGAGGTATTGTTGATCGACGAGATAATCAATGGGGTTGTCGTAACCTGGGATTTCTAAAGTAACTTTCTGTTGGGCGAAGAATTTTGCTAGTTGTGCATCGGTGTTAATATCAGCCCAAGTCCGTCCGGGTGTAGCGGTTAAACCTAATAAGGCGGTTTTTTCATAGGGGATGACTAAAGCATCTAAGACGAGTTTATAGGTTTCGGCAACTGCTTGATGGGCTTCATCGATAATGACCAATGAACAACGCACACCCAGTTGATTAATAAAGCGAATACTCTTTTTGGCGGCGTGATAGACTTTCGCTAATCCTGCTACGACTAAGCCATCTTGCGCTTGTGCTAAGTTTAACTCATGGTTGCCCCAGAAGCGGTAAGTGGTGGTGGTGCGATGGCGTAACCGCCCAGCGTAGCTGTTCGCCTAAACTGTCCCAGGCTTTTTGAAATTCTGTAACTGCTTGTTCGCAAAGTTCTTCACTATATGCCAACCAAATTACTAAAGTAGGTTCATTGTTTCTTAGACATAAATCCAATTAGGAGTAAAACCTTGCAAAGTTGCTAAAGAAATTAAAGGTTTTATAGTTTTTGTATAAGCATTAATGAGGATTTCTAAATTTAATAATTCGTCTGGTTGATCAACTTTCAACTCTGCAACAAAAGTCTCAATATCATTTGACCATTTTATTTGAGAAACAATTTGCTTATAAATCGTTAAACCTAAATGTTGTAATGTTACAAAATCAAGAAAATATTCTTCTGATGGTAAACTATTAGATTTAGAAGAATTAACAGATTTTGTTGTTGGAATCAAATTCCATAATTGATCATGAGCTACAAAAGACCAAGGCAAATAATGATCTAAGGAAATTTCATTCTTATTTAATTTAACTTTTGAATAAATACATTCAATATCTCGATATTCTAAAATAGTTTTCCAATATTTATTTTGATTTGCCAAAGAATCTCTTTCTTGTGGCATAAATAATTTGTTAACCACATTAGGAGTGCTGGGGTTTCTCTGCTGCATATAATTCAACCATTCCCAAGAAGCCCACCCCCTAACTATTGTGTAGTTTTCCTCTAAATATTGAATCCAATCGGGATGTAAAATAATGGCGTTACAATTTTTCTGATCTTCAGCGTTAAAGTAATATAAGGGCTTTTTAGTATCAAATTGATTGTTGGCCAAACTAATAATAGTAGGGTTAACATCATAATCTTTTAATCCTCTCGTTTCTTGAGAAAAGAAAGGACGAATTAAACGATAAGATACATAGCGATTAATAGAGTTTACAGTGTCATCAATATTTTGATTATGAATAGTTGCACGTAAAAGTTTTTTATCTGTATCTCTAAATTTTAAAATCGGTTCTGTAATTTCTAATTTCAGAGTATCTAACTTATCAGCGATTTTGTCTTGTCTACCAAAAGAAAGTTTAAAGTATTTATGAGGATACCAAGCATTAGCAAACATCTCAACGATAATCTCTTGAAAGCTAATAGGTGATAAAGTATCAAAACTTCTTCTTTTGATAATGTCTAATAATGATAAAAAATACAGGTATTTATAAGAGTTAGTTGTATCATTAAAAATTTGTGTTAAGACTGTAACATTAACGTTATCTGATAGCGGTAAATCTTGAGTAATAAGTGGATTTTTAAAAAATGTTAACTCTCCTAAATATGCTTGGATGAAATCATTTGCAGCTGATTTATTAATTTTATTTAATGCTTTAACAATATCTGCAACAGTTTCAGATGTAGGATCAATTTTTTCGTGATACCAACGAAAGACAATCGGACGCTCAACACCTAAACCTGTCGCTAGTTGGCTTTGGCTGATGTTGTACGATTCTAAAACCTGTCTGAGTGCTTGTCCTGCTTTTCCCATAGTTTCCATTATGACAGGACAAGGAGTAGACTTTGTTAACTTTTATGATAACCTAGCTTCTGTATTTTTGTTATCATATATGACAACGATTGTCATAGAAAACATTGAATAATATGCAGATAGACAATGGCTGACAACAGCGATCGAGTTCAGGTAAGTAGAGAAAAGATAAAACACCTGCTAGTCGGTAGTCCTAATGTAGTTAAGGGGACTATCCAACTCTTGCATACTACAGGTTATGCAGAAGTAGGCTTTTGGTCTAAACCTGTAAAAGCAGGTAATTTAGGTGAATCAGGCGATGTAGTGAGCGTATTAATTAGATAGCAAGTCTAGGAAATAAAAGGTGTAGGGAGTTGGCGCGATGGCTACGCCCAAGGCATCGCGCATTGCACCAACTCTTGATAATTTAAATAACTAGAGGACTCTTAATTGAATGACGCGCTTTATACATGACAAATTTGCCAAAGACTATCTAGAAGAATTACTAAAAGATTACGGAGAAGTCAAGGCATCAGAAAAAGTTTCAGGAGAGATTAAAGAAATAGATGTTTTATTCACTCCTGACAAACAGCAAAACTCTAATTTACAAATACTGGGTTTACTAGGAAGATTTGCTGAACATCCTGCACTCATAGAACCATTCCGCAATCCCGCTTCTACCGATGAAATATGCGACTGTATTCTCAAATTATTAGAAGTCAAAGCTGTTTTACGACGAGAAGCTAAAGCTAAGAAAACCAAACTTCAGGACTCAGAAATTCCCAAATTGTGGGTTCTGACTCCAACGGTATCTGAAACTAGATTATCTAGCTTTGGAACTATGCAAAAAGAAGGTTGGTTATCAGGAGTACATTTTCTCCCAGATGCTTTGCGGACAGTAATTGTAGCGATACATCAACTACCCCAAATACCAGAAACTTTATGGTTGAGGCTTTTGGGTAGGGGAAGCGTGCAGTCAAAAGCGATTATTGAATTGCAAGCGTTACCATTAAATCATCCATACCAGAAAGCAACCCTCGAATTAGTTTACAACTTGCGCGAAAACTTGAGAGTAAATCAACAATTAGAAGCAGATGATAGGGAGTTAATTATGCGATTAGAACCACTTTATCAAAGAGATAGGGAACAAGCCAAACAAGAGGGAAGGCAGGAAGGAGAACAATATTTAATTACACGTCTGCTCAATCGCCGTGTTGGGGAAATTAATGAATCATTAATCGAGCGAATTCAAGGATTATCAATTGAACAATTAGAAAATCTAGGAGAAGCATTGCTAGACTTTTCTACTATTGCTGATTTAGAAATTTGGTTAAACCAATAATAAGGATAAAAAGTGTAAGGAATTGGTGCGATCGTGCCAATTCCTTATTCATAACACCAAAAAGTTTTCAGTAATAGAATAAACATTTAGCCGAAGTTTTTCCCTATTATTTCATCAGATTGCTTTTCTTCAATTTTAGTAACCGTCTCTGGCAAATCAACATTTTCAATGTATATGTATAAAAATCAAGTTAATCTTACATAAAAAGTTTAAGTTGTGTTATCTGAACTTGAAGATATTCTGAAGGATGCCCGTTTAATTTGTCCTTTCTTTTCGTTCCATAAGTTTTAAGACATGATGCACTTGCAGTAGATTGCCAATTAGCTTAATTACTGTACACAATTGACAACTCAAATTCTTATGTATACTCCAAGCCAGCAGCGGGATTTGAACTCGCGACCTTCCGATTACAAGTCGGATGCACTACCACTGTGCTATGCTGGCAAATTTTGTGTTTACTTTTAATTAGCAACCACAATTTCTTATTGTACCATAATCGGTTTATTTGTCTAGGTGCGATCGCTAAAATATTTCCTTCTGACTACATTGGGCTAGGAAATCCGCAAGTTTGGCAAAAGCTAACTCAAATCCTAGACTGGACGCAAAAATATTTGTACGGTTCTAAAACTGTATTCTCTTAGCACGGCTGAATTAAGGGACAGAAATATATAATTATTTTTTACAGTTTATAAGCATGGCAGCATTGCTCGGACGAGATTTATTAAGTCTAGCGGACATCAGTCCTACAGAAGTTCAAGAACTTCTGGAATTGGCAACTCAACTTAAATCGCAACAGCTGAAGTTGCAGTGTAATAAAGTTTTGGGGTTGTTGTTCTCCAAAGCTTCAACTCGCACGCGGGTAAGTTTTACGGTGGCGATGTACCAACTGGGTGGACAGGTAATCGATCTTAACCCTAATGTCACTCAAGTTAGTCGCGGGGAACCTTTACAGGATACAGCGCGGGTATTAGATCGATATCTGGATATTTTGGCAATTCGCACTTTTGCCCAGCAGGATTTAGAAACTTTTGCTCATTATGCCAAGATTCCGGTCATTAATGCGCTGACTGATGCAGAACATCCTTGTCAGGTATTAGCTGATTTATTGACGATTCAAGAAAGCTTTAATAGCGTTGCTGGGCTAACTTTGACCTACGTGGGTGATGGGAATAATATGGCTAATTCTCTGATGTTGGGTTGTGCTTTGGTGGGGATGAATGTTAAAATTGCAACCCCTAGCGGATATGAGCCAGATTCTAAAATTGTAGAACAAGCAAGAGCGATCGCTAATAACAAAACGGAAGTCCTCGTAACTCACGATCCAGAATTAGCCGCTAAGGGTTCTGCTGTACTTTACACTGATGTTTGGGCGAGTATGGGGCAAGAGGCAGAAGCAGATAATCGGATGCCAATTTTCCAGCCTTACCAAATTTCGGAACAGCTATTAAGCCTTGCTGACCCAGAGGCAATTGTTTTACACTGCTTACCAGCCCATCGCGGTGAAGAAATTACTGAGGCAGTTATTGAAGGTTCCCAATCAAGAGTTTGGGAACAGGCAGAAAATCGCCTCCACGCGCAGAAAGCTTTGCTTGCGAGTATTTTAGGGGCAGAGTAGAAAGTCAAAAATCAAAAGTTAAAGGCAAAAGAAAATAAAATAATCTTACTTTTGCCTTTCATATTTTTACTTTTCTCTTGTTATGGGGAGTTTTTTGTAGTACTAATGTTCTAGAGACATTAATAATCACTTCCCACAAATTTATGGAACGTCTAACGGAAGCTCAACAAGAACTTTACGAATGGTTGGCAGAATATATCAGAACGCACCAGCATTCGCCTTCTATTCGGCAAATGATGCAAGCGATGAACCTGAAGTCACCAGCACCAATTCAAAGTCGTTTAGAACATTTACGCACTAAGGGATATATAGAATGGACTGAAGGACAAGCGCGAACGATTCGGATTTTGCGTCCTGTGAAGCAAGGTATACCAATTTTGGGGACGATCGCGGCTGGTGGTTTAATAGAACCGTTTACTGATGCTGTAGATCATTTAGACTTTTCTAATTTCGATTTACCTCCCCAGACTTACGCTTTACGCGTAGCTGGCGATAGCATGATTGAAGATTTAATTACTGATGGCGATGTAGTATTTCTGCGTCCAGTAGCAGAACCAAATCATTTGAAAAATGGCACGATCGTCGCCGCCAGAGTAGATGGATTTGGTACAACATTAAAACGTTTTTATCGCCAAGGCGATCGCGTTACTCTCAAACCAGCAAATCCTAAGTACAATCCCATTGAAGTCAGTGCTATGCAAGTACAGGTGCAAGGTTCACTCATTGGTGTTTGGCGTGGTTACAACTGATTAATGGAGAGTGGGGAGTGGGGATTGGGAAAGATAAGTACCAATAACCAATGACTAATGACTAATGACTAAATGAATATGTACCTGACGAAAAATTCAGTGCAGCAACTGCCCACTTTCCGGTTGAAATTACCATTTACAAGGGAAAGTAAGGGCAGTTATCACACGCAACTATTACCAGGATGCCCAAAAATGCCTCCGTCTCTGCAATTGCGGCAATATCAGCGCCAAGCGATCGCTAGCTGGTTTACCAACAATGGCAGAGGGACGCTGAAAATGGCTACTGGTAGTGGTAAAACTATTACTGCATTAGCGATCGCTTGTGAATTATATCAGCAGATTAATTTACAAGTTCTGGTGGTGGTGTGTCCCTACCGCCATCTCGTTACCCAATGGGCGCGAGAATGTGAAAAGTTTAATTTGCAACCAATTTTAGCTTTCGAGAATTTACGCACTTGGCAAAGTCAACTTTCTGGGCAAATTTATAATCTGCGTTCTGGTTCTCAACGGTTTATGACTGTGATTACTACGAACTCCACTTTAATTGGAGATGGGTTTCAGTCTCAACTCAAATATTTTCCCGCTAAAACTTTAATTATTGGGGATGAAGCGCATAATTTGGGCGCACCCAAGTTAGAAGAAAGTTTACCGCGTAGTGTGGGGTTGAGACTAGCTTTATCTGCCACACCGGAGAGATATTTTGATGATTTTGGCACGCAATCTTTATTTGATTATTTTGGCCCAGTTCTCCAACCAGAGTTTACTTTAAGGGATGCGATCGCTCAAGGGGCTTTGGTACATTATCTGTATTATCCGGTGTTGGTGGAGTTAACTGAAGCCGAAAGTATTGCCTATTTAAGGTTAACTAAAAGAATTGGGCGATCGCTATTATATAGAGAACGAGGAAATGGAGAATCAGGAAACTTTGAAGACAATGAAGATTTAAAACCTTTATTGATGCAAAGAGCCAGATTAATTGGTGCGGCGGAAAATAAATTAACCGCCTTGCATGAATTAATGGCAACTCGCCGTGAAACGAGCCACACTCTTTTTTATTGCAGTGATGGTTCACAGGATGCGGGACAACGTTCATCTCTACGCCAACTTAAAGCTGTTGCTAAAATTCTGGGAGTGGATTTGGGGTATAAGGTAAGTACCTATACGGCTCAAACAACTTTACAAGAAAGGGAAATATTACGCCATCAATTTGAAAGTGGAGAGTTACAAGGTTTAGTCGCAATTCGTTGTTTAGATGAAGGTGTCGATATTCCGGCAATTCAAACTGCGGTGATTTTATCAAGTTCTGGTAATCCCCGCCAATTTATCCAGCGACGGGGGCGAGTTTTACGTCCTCATCCGGGTAAAGAACGCGCGACAATATTCGACATGATTGTCTTGCCACCAGATTTAGATAGAGAAACTATCGAAGTTGAGCGTAATTTGTTGAAAAAGGAATTACGGCGCTTTGTAGAGTTTGCTGATTTGGCTGATAACGCAGGTGTTGCAAGAATGAAGTTACTTGATTTACAAAAGCGATATGGTTTATTAGATATTTGATGATGAACCAGAAAATAGTTGTATTTTTTTATAAAATTTTTCGAGTTTTGAAAAAAGAAGCATTAAGTATGAAATAATAAAAGTATGGATTTAATAATAATGGGATGTAAGCCGCTTTAAAAATTTTATTTACATCCCATTATAATCTAGATTACTTAATATAATAACAGAAAAGAATTAAAGAATAAAGTGCTTTTTCAAAGAAAATTAGGATTTTAAAGATAACGCTAATAGTGGGTTTAAGGAGGCTATTCTAGCACTAGAGAAAGTTAAAATGTAGAAAAACTATATTTTAAAATCCGATATGTCACAAGAGGCGAATATTGATGATGTTCAAGAGCCAATTACCACCGCACCGCCAGAAGTACGGCAAATTATTGAGCGGGTATGGAAGCTGGAAAAAGGCAGACTAGATAAAAAGATTAACAGCCATATAAATGATAATATTTTGGACATTATTAAGGAAGAGGTGCGATGAAGCTGACTTCAATCAAGCTCTGCAACTTTCGCTCCTTTTATGGTATGACACCAGAGATGAGCATCGCTGGGGGGGATGCTCAGAACACGACAATTATTCATGGGAATAATGGCTCTGGAAAAACTAGCTTGCTGAATGCCTTTACGTGGGTATTGTATGATAAATTTAGTGCAGCGTTCGCATCGATAGAGCAGTTGGTGAATAAACGTGCGATCGCAGAAACCCAAAAAGGTCAAGCTGTAGAATGTTGGGTAGAGATTGGCTGGGAACATGAAGGTAAACGCTATCGAGTTAAACGCGCCTGTCGGGGATATAAAAATGAAGGTGATTTTGACGCTGGTAAAACTCAATTAACCATGTGGGTTGGTGCGGATGATGGCAAATGGAATATTCCAATTCAGCAACCAGACGATATAATTAATCAAATTTTACCCGCAACCTTACATCAATATTTTTTCTTCGACGGCGAACGAATTGAAGAAATTGTTCGTTCTGATAAAAAAGCTGAAATTGCTGAAGCTACAAAAATCTTCTTGGGTGTGGAAGTAATCAACCGTTCCATCAGACATTTGGGAGATGCTAAAAAAACTCTAGAAAATGATTTGAAAGCGATTGGTGATTCTGAAACTAAACAGTTATTACGACAGCAAGAAAAAATAGAACGCGAACGCGAACGCATTACCAAACGGCAAACTGAAATTAAAGAAGAGTTAGAATATCAACAAACTTTTAAAAAAGAGACAAGTAACCGTTTGCGAGAATTGAGTGCTGCTAAGGAATTGCAAGAAAGATGGCAGGATTTAGAATCACAGAAGACGGCGAATCAAGAAGAATATAAAAAAACGAAGGAAGCGCTGAAAAAAGTTATTTCTGCGCGGGGTTATACCGTTTTGCTCTCAGAAACTACATCCCAGTTTCGAGGAATTATCAATGATTTGAAGCAGCGCGGTGAATTAACATCAGGAATTTCGCGGGAATTTGTGAATGATTTACTCAATTCTCAACGCTGTATTTGTGGCGCAGAATTACACGAGGGTAATCACTCTCATACTCATGTGAGTACCTGGTTAAATAGAGCAGGTTCTTCGGCGGTAGAAGAAACTGCAATTCGCATGAGCGCTCAAGTAGATGAAATTGATATAGCGGTTATTAGTCTAGTGCAGTACAATAGAAAAGAGCAATTTTACTGATAACTGGTGGCAATGAAAGCCTACTCTCTCGACTTGCGTC
>NZ_JBALDL010000060.1:0-109936 GCF_036917465.1 Nostoc sp. | reverse complement strand
AAATCCGGTTGTTGGTGCTGGTGATCCACTCACAGAATCGATCCCATACGTTGGCGCTTTCGCGGCGTTGGATGGTTGCTGTCATGGTTTTATAATTGCGGTTAGTTATTTATGAATCAGGCTCGGTTTGTCTTTGCCTGTGAATACACTTTACAATGCTTTACATTTTTTAATCAAGTTTCTCACTTTTGGAAAGCTGATAGAACCTATTAGTTTTTCTTATTTAAATGTCAGCAACGAGCTAAGATACGCTGAAGTTATTTTTTGTATGACATGACAATATATGTGAACATGTGATTCTATTGCCTACCGATCTGGGAAGAATAGCTTTGTAGATTACCGCTATTCCAAAAAAATTAACCCTCAGCTTACTACGGGGGCTTTTTTTGTTTGGCAAAATGGCATATCTATAAATAAGACGGTTGCTATGGTATTTGAGTAGGATACATTCCATGCGAAAAAGTACTGACTTGCATTACCCCTGGCTAACTACCAGGGGTTTTTATTAGAACTTTTACTGAAATATTCCACTATTCCTAATAACCGTAAGATTGGCAGCTTAATATTGAGTTGATTCTAGAATTCCAAATCAAAAATAGCGAGTTTTATTCAACTAGGAAAGTGTCAATATAGGCTTATATCGGAGTAAAAAAATCAAGTGCAATAAATTAACAATGATAGAAGCTAAAAATGTAATCGGTGGAGACTTAGAATCGTGCTGCACTTCTCCCGTGACTGGGTTTTACCGCGACGGTTTTTGTCGCACAGGTGGTCAGGATTTCGGGTCGCACGTCGTATGTGCCGAAGTAACCTTAGAATTTTTAGAGTTCACCAAATCGCGGGGGAACGATTTAAGTACACCTGCTCCTGATTTTAATTTTCCTGGATTGAAGCCTGGCGATCGCTGGTGTTTGTGTGCTTCTCGCTGGCAAGAAGCCCTCGAAGCTGGCGTTGCTCCACCTGTCATGCTCTCTGCAACCCATGCTAGAGCTTTGGAAGCGGTTTCTCTAGACGAATTGAAAAAACATGCTGTAACTTCTTCTTGAATTGGGAATTGGGAATTGGGAATTGGGAATTGGGAATTGGGAATTGGGAATTGGGAATTGGTATTTTTCTCCCTGCTCCCTGCCCCCTGCTCCCTTGCCTCTTTTGACGCTCCCAACTCATGTACAGACGCGATTCATCGCGTCTCTCCTAACTAACTAAAACTTCCATAGGTAGTTTTAATACACTGGCAACCATAGCAATCAATTTAGTAGGGTCAATTGGCTTAGATAAATGCTGCTGAAACCCTGCTGAAAGCGCTTCTAAACGGTCTTCTTCTCGCGTGTACGCTGTCAAAGCGATCGCTGGGATACATCCACCTCTTTCTGGTTCTAAAGAGCGCAGTTTCCTAATTAGCGTATAACCATCTTGCTCTGACATACCGATGTCGCTAATTAGGACATCTGTTTTTGCTTGTTGAAGTATTGCTAAGGCTTCATCAACTGATGCTACCGCAGTGGCAAAAGCTCCATACTCCTCAAACATAAAACTGAGAAAGTTACGGGTATCTGCTTCATCATCTACAACTAAAACCCTTAATCCAGCAAGGGGTGTCGAAACTACAGAAGAAATTTCTCCTGTGGTTTCTCTATTTACCCTATTCGCCCTATTTTGTAGTAGGGGGAGATTCACAGTAAAGGTTGCTCCCTGTCCACTGCCTAAACTGTGGGCAAAGATTGTACCCTTGTGAAGTTCGACTAAATGACGGACGATCGCTAGTCCTAATCCTAGTCCATTGTGCGATCGCGTTGTGGTGCTGTCTGCTTGCCGGAAACGGTCGAATACTTTCGGTAAAAACTCCGAACTGATGCCAATACCTGTATCAATAACTTGAATTTGAGCGTATTGTTGAGTTGTTTGTTGTTCTTCACCAGAGACTACTGACAAATGCACTTCTACCCTGCCGCCCTTGGGGGTAAACTTAATCCCATTAGTTAGTAGATTCCATACTATTTGTTGTAACCGGGCTGGATCGCCATAAACTGAACCGACTGAAGTATCTAAGACAGTAGTTAATTGAATCTCTTTTGGCTCTGCTAGGGGACGCACTGCTTCTAAGGCTGCCTCCATGACTGAGATAAGATTTACCGCAGACACATTTAACCGCAACTGTCCACGGATAATCCGAGATACATCTAAGATATCTTCAATTAGTTGCATTTGAGATATAGCATTGCGTTCAATGGCCTCTAGGGCGCGAGAAGTGGCTTTTTCATCAAGTTTCTTAGAGCGGAGAATTTTTGACCAGCCCAGCATTGAGGTTAGAGGTGTGCGGAGTTCGTGGGAGAGAACGGCAAGAAACTCATCTTTCATCCGGTTTGCTGCTTCTGCTTCTTGTCTTGCCGTCTGTTCTCGAATTACTTGAGCGCGGACTTCTTCTGCTTGCTTGCGTTCGGTAATATCTTCGAGAGTGCCTACATATCCCAGCAATTCTCCTTGACTGGAAAGCATTGGTGATGAGCGAACCTGAACCCAACGAACGATGCCATGAACAGTTTGAAAGCGAAACTCTTCAGAATAGTCACCACCTTCACAAATGTAGTTAGACCAACTGGCAACTGCTCGTTCTCTATCTTCTGGATGAACTGATTCTAACCAGATTTTTTGTAAACTTTCTGCTGGTTTTAAGCCACAAATTATTTGATAGCGAGGATTTGTATATCTACATCCTCCTTCAGTATCAATTTCAAAAATGCCGACGGGTGAACAAGTACTTAGCGATCGCAATCGTTCTTCACTTTGCCTGAGTTCGGCATTGACGGCTACTAGTTGCGCTGCTTGTTGCTTGACTGCTTCTGTTTTCTTAAATAGTTCTACGAATACTGTGACTTTGGAAGTCAAAATGTTGGGGTCTAATGGTTTAAGCAAATAATCAACTGCACCCAAGGCATAGCCTTTAAATAGCATTTGGTCGCTGGTACTAAAGGCGGTAAGAAAGATAATTGGGGTGTGACGCGATCGCCCCCGATTCCGAATTAAGGTAGCAGTTTCAAAACCATCCATCCCTGGCATTTGCACATCTAGCAAAATCACTGCAAAGTCTTGATGCAGCAGACATCTCAAAGCTTCTTCCCCAGAAGTAGCTCTCACCAAATTCTCTCCTAGTTTTTCTAGGATTGCTTCTAGTGCTAGCAAATTTTCTAGTTTATCATCCACAAGGAGGATGTTTACTTTGGCTTCCATCTGCATGGGCTTATTTCCGTAATGAGTGACAAAGCTTGACCATTTGGGAAGCAATGTTTGAGAGTGTCAAAATCCAGTCTACTGTAACAGCAGAAATTGCTGCTTCTGGCATAATATCGCTCTCAGCTGTGGCAGGTTCTTGTACGATAGTTATTCCTCCCCGCGCTTTTATTTTCTTAAGACCTTGCATACCATCTTGATTTGCCCCTGTCAATATTACACCAATAACTTGTTCAGTGTAGACATCGGCTGCTGACTCAAATAACACATCAATAGATGGTCTGGCATAAGAAACTGGCTCATCAGTGGAAAGAGCAAAGTGACCTGGCTCAACCAATAAGTGATAATCTGCTGGAGCTAGATAGATATGTCCTGGCAGGATTTCGTCTTTATCTTCTACTTCTCGAATCGGTAATGAAGTGGATTCTTGCAATAACTCCTGGAGTGTGTTGTTAGATTCCTTGTGACGGTGTTGCACGATCGCGATCGGCACTATAAAGTCTGCTGGTAAATTCCCCAAGATAATTTTTAATGCTGATAATCCGCCTAAAGAAGTACCAATCACCACAATTTTAAACAACACTTGTTTAGTCCTCACAGGAAGCATCTCACCTTTGCAAATATACCTGGCGCTTAGAGTTCGCAGTTTATTTTGCACACAAACTCAATGAATTTGAAACCGAGGTCGGTGGGTTTTGTCTGTATAGCCATGAATGACCTTTGCTAAGGCTACTTACCTTGATTTGCATTTATACCAACTATTCAAAATTATATATTTTTGTCAAAAGCATTACAATTAAAGATTTTATCATTGTGAAATACTTGACAGAAAAATATTGTATTTAGGGGCTTTTTAATCTTAATCAAATGCCAGGATCGCTACATTATAGAAATACTTTTCAGTTAAATAACTAACTTTTAAAATTTAAATTATTATTGTTTTGACAATTCATAAAAATTTACTTAAGCTAAAAGATAGGTTAAGCAAATCAATAAACAACAGCAATTTTTTTAGCTCCACCAAGAATTGCTGTTACAGACTATTGGCATGAGGAAATTAATCACAATCACAATTATTCCCTGTAGGTAAGCTCACGAGATTTAGCTGCAAAAAGCTAAGACATGATTAAGGGTATTGCACCGCGCACATATTGAACATATTCCGGTCAATTATGGATGGATACTTGTGATGAGATTAGTGATTATCCATCAATCATGGAAGTTTAACTAGCGATTTGAGATTAGGGTCTTCTGGTTTATATCTCGTCAGAGGCGGAATAAATCTAAAATCCAAAATTGATTGCCCACGGTGCGGTAGATATGTCCAGGAGAATACAATGCTTGAGTATTTTACATCATTGAATGACCACAATTTACCCTATCCAGATACGGTTCATCCCATCGTTGTCCACTTCGTAATTGCGATGGTATTGTTTTCGTTTTTCTGCGATGTAGTTGGCTATTTTACTGGTAAATCCAGTCTTTTTGAGGTGAGTTGGTGGAATATGTTGGTTGCCACCATCGCCATCTTTGTTGCGATCGTTTTTGGTCAGTTTGAAGCGGGTTTAGCACAACCTTACAGCCTAGCCAAATCGGTGCTGAATTTTCATACACTGATTGGTTGGTCGCTTTCGGGAATCATCACGGCGCTTACAGCTTGGCGCTATGTAATTCGTGCTCGCAACCCGCAAAAATTGCCAATTTATTATTTGGGAGCCGGACTATTTTTAACCCTAATAGTTGGCTTACAAGTATATCTCGGAGATGAGCTTGTTTGGGTGTATGGATTGCATACCGTACCAGTTGTGGAAGCAGTAAAGGATGGTCTGTTGCGATGAACTCAGAATTAATTGACCAATTGACCGGCTCTCTTGGCGCAAACGGATTACCTTACACCATTCCCATTCATCCCAACTTAGTCCATCTGACAATAGGTTTGTTCATTATTGGGATAACCTTTGATATCGTTGGTGTTCTGTTCCCCTTCCAAAAATGGGTCTTCAAATTTTTGGCAATTACCGTGGAACGTCAGAATTTCTTTGATGTTGGCTGGTACAACATGCTAGCTGCCAGCACCATTACATTTTTCACGGTGGCAGCAGGCTTTTATGAAATGCTGTTGGCAACACCACCAGCTGATATGAAAAGTGCCTGGGGATTGCAGGCAATGCAAACCATGATCTGGCATGGTGTGGGTGGTGTGTTCTTATTAGCGTTGATTGTTGGCATGACCATCTGGAGAGGATGGCAGCGCTCCGTTTGGGGCAGACAAGAATATAAACAGTCAGATAGAGAAGTGCAGTGGTTATACCTGTTCGCAGGCATAGCAATCATGTTCATTCTGTACATCCACGGCACACTAGGAGCGCAACTAGCCGCCGAATTTGGCGTACACAATACAGCAGATAATTTGCTGCGATCGCACCAAGACCTCAACACGACACTCAAATAATTCAATTGTCATTTGTCATTTGTCCTTTGATTAATGCCCAATGACCAATGCCCAATGCCCAATGACCAATGCCCAATGACCAATGATGAACATCCAGAAGATTTTAAATATTTTGACGCTGCTTACAGGCGCGATCGCAGTGACTGTGATCAGTCTGTGGATCGGCAAGCAGTCTTACTCCTGGCTTCCCCCCCAAGCGGCAGCCGAATCCGTACTAATTGATGATTTGATTAGCTTCTTAGTAACTCTTGGTGCTTTCATCTTCTTGGGAGTAACAAGTACTCTAATGTATTCTGTGATCTTCCATCGGGCAGTCAAAGATGACTTTACTGATGGCCCTGCAATTGAAGGTAATATCACCTTAGAAGTTGTTTGGACAGCAATTCCAATTTTCTTAGTTTTGTGGATTGCAAGCTACAGCTACCAAGTTTACGAAAAAATGGGAATTCAAGGCCCATCAGAAATAGTTCATCTGCATAATCCATTGGGAATGGAATCGGCTTATGCCGAAGCAAAAGATGCACCAGCCTTAGGTGAACCTGTAGAGAAAATTGACGTACTAGCTAAACAATGGGCGTGGGTGTTTCATTATCCAGAAAGAGATGTTACGAGTACCGAATTGCATTTACCTAGCGATCGCCGGATACGTTTAGCATTAAAATCGCAAGATGTTCTCCACGGCTTCTATATACCTGCATTTCGCCTCAAGCAGGATATTATTCCCAATCATGCCATCGACTTTGAATTTACTCCCATCCGCCCCGGCAAATACAGCTTGACCGATTCCCAATATAGCGGTACATACTTTGCGACGATGCAAGCGAATGTAATCGTCGAATCTCCTGAAGATTATCAGCAGTGGCTGGCTAAAATTGCAACCCAAAAGCCATCTCCAGCAAAAAATCAGGCGGCTTCTGAGTATGCCCAAACATCCAATCAATCAGTCCAAACTGGTTGGGTTACAGTTCCACCTGCTGCACCTCCTCTAGTCAATTCACCTGGTTGAAAGGAAAATAACCATGACTAATGTTCCTATTGAAGGTATGCTTCTCCCTGATGAGAAGCCTAACCACGAATCTCCGAATAACTGGAAAGAATACTTCAGTTTTAGTACCGACCACAAGGTAATCGGTATCCAGTATCTCGTTACCTCCTTCTTCTTCTTCCTCGTCGGCGGCATCTTTGCGATGGTGATTCGGGGAGAACTGTTAACACCCGAATCAGATTTACTCGATCGCACCGTCTACAACGGTATGTTCACCATGCACGGCACTGTGATGCTGTTTTTGTGGACATTTCCCTCACTAGTTGGTTTTGCTAACTATTTAGTACCCCTAATGATTGGGGCGCGAGATATGGCATTTCCCCGCCTCAACGCCGTCGCCTTTTGGATGGTGCCAGTAGTCGGAGTTCTGCTGATGGGAAGCTTTTTGGTTCCTGGTGGCCCAGCCCAAGCGGGTTGGTGGTCTTATCCACCAGTTAGTCTCCAGAATCCCACAGGTAACTTAATTAATGGTCAAGTTATCTGGCTGTTGGCGGTGGCAATATCCGGCGTATCCTCAATTATGGGGGCAGTAAACTTTGTCACCACCATCGTCAAGATGCGCGCCCCAGGCATGGGTTTCTTCAGAATGCCCTTGTTTGTCTGGGCAGTATTTAGCGCCCAAATTATCCAACTATTTGGATTACCTGCATTGACCGCCGGCGCTGTGATGCTGCTACTCGACCTCACGGTTGGTACCGCATTTTTCGACCCTGCCAAGGGTGGGAATCCAGTTATGTTTGAGCATTACTTCTGGTTCTACTCCCACCCTGCCGTTTACGTGATTATTTTGCCCATCTTCGGGATTTTCTCAGAAATCTTCCCAGTTTATTCACGTAAACCCTTATTTGGTTATAAAGTAGTTGCCGTTTCATCGATTTTGATTGCGATCGTCAGTGGTATCGTTTGGGTACACCACATGTACGTCAGTGGTACACCAGGCTGGATGCGGTTGATTTTCATGCTGACGACGATGTTTGTATCTGTCCCCACAGGAATTAAAGTATTTGCTTGGGTAGCAACGATTTGGGGCGGTAAATTGCGGCTAAATACGCCCATGCTGTTTGCCCTTGGTGGATTAATCATGTTTGTCTTCGCCGGCATTACAGGCATCATGCTTTCCTCCGTGCCGGTTGATGTCCACGTTAACAATACCTATTTTGTAGTGGGTCACTTCCACTATGTCCTTTACGGAACTGTGACGATGGGCTTATATGCTGCCATCTATCACTGGTTCCCCAAAATGACTGGGCGGATGTACTCCGAAAGCTGGGGGAAAATCCACTTCTGGTTAGCCTTCATCGGTACTAACCTCAACTTTTTGCCCATGCATCCCTTGGGATTGCAAGGGATGTTACGCCGAGTTGCATCTTATGCCCCAGAGTATCAATTCTGGAATGTCATCGCTAGCTTGGGCGGGTTTCTCTTAGGAATGTCCACCTTGCCCTTCATCTTCAACATGGTAATTTCTTGGATGCAAGGTGAGAAAGCACCTGATAATCCTTGGCGGGCAATTGGATTAGAGTGGATGGTTTCTTCACCACCACCAGTAGAAAACTTTGAAGAAATCCCCATTATTATCTCTGAACCCTACGGCTACGGCAAATCGGAACCGTTGACAGCTAATCTTTCCAGCCACAACCCAGATTAACGCAGAAGTACGCAGAAACTCTCTGCGTTTCTCTGCGCTTAAAATTCAACCCCCAAGTTAAAACCAAAATGGACAGTTATATCAATTCAGATGAATCGCACCACGCAAGCGCAGAACATACCCACGACGAAGAAGGCAACAAGATGTTTGGCTTCATTGTCTTTTTACTATCTGAAAGCGTCATTTTCTTGAGTTTTTTCGCTGGATATGCAATCTACAAAACAACAACTCCTAACTGGCTACCAGCTGGTGTTTCGGGGCTAGAAGTAAAAGATCCGACAATCAACACGATAATTCTTGTCACCAGTAGCTTTGTAATTTACTTAGCAGAACGCGCCCTGCAACGCCATGATTTAATGAAATTTCGCCTATTTCTGTTGACAACAATGGCGATGGGTACTTACTTTTTGGTTGGACAGGCGATTGAGTGGAGCCACCTGGAGTTTGGCTTCACCACAGGGGTCTTTGGTGGGACGTTTTACCTGCTAACAGGTTTCCACGGTTTGCACGTTTTCACCGGCATTCTGTTGCAGTCAATTATTTTGGTACGTTCTTTTATCCCTGGCAACTACGATACAGGTCACTTCGGTGTGAATGCAACCTCACTGTTCTGGCACTTCGTCGATATTATCTGGATTATTTTGTTTATCCTCATCTACGTTTGGCAGTAGAAAAAAAGAAATCCCCAGCAAACAGTTTGAGCGATCGCTGGGGATGATTAATGTTATTTTGACACTAGTAAACTCAACGAGGTTGTCACCAACCCCGTTGGTCTTCAAAACCGTGCATGAAACTTTCGCTTCACACGGCTCCTCAATGATTCGGCACAAAGTCATGTGTACTTCGCAACTGAACCATCTTCAATTGTTTTTTCATCGTGGCAGTGTTTGTGTAATATCTGAAGATTTTTGTACTTGTCTTTGTCTCCCAAAATTTTGGGGATAATCTGGTCAATCTCCAGTACATCTGACTCTCGAAAGTACAATCCGCAGTGAGTACACTTTCTCTTCTGTGACTTTAAGGTGTCTAAAGTAATGGTATTTACTAACGGTGCAAGTACTCATTAATTACGAATTACGAATTACGTTAGCGACACGAGAAAGCGAGTCCGCGTTCGCTTTTAGCGTCTCGTAGAGAGCGTCATTACGAATTACGAATTAGTAATCTCATCGGGTGCTTCAAACTTGTAACCATAGCCCCGCACAGTTTTAATAAACTCTGGTACGCTAGGATCGACTTCCATCTTCTTGCGAAGCTGACCAATATGCACATCAACCACCCGGCCATCTCCTACGTAGTCGCAACCCCAGATTTTTTGGATTAACTGTGGACGACTCCAAGCCTGATTAGGATGACTTGCTAAAAAATGTAAAATATTAAATTCCAGCGCTGTTAAAGCTAGAGGCTTATCGTTAAGTGTTACCTCCCTACCCTCTGGGTTAATTACTAGCTGCTTGAAAATGATCCGTTGTGTTGGTGAGGGGTTTATGTAGCGTATCCGCCTCAAAAGAGCTTCTATTCTAAGTTCTACTTCTGCAAGACTAAATGGTTTAGTCATGAAATCATCAGCCCCTGCACTCAAGATTTTAATTTTATCAGCCTCATCAGTCCTACTAGTCAGTATCAGCACTAAAACATTAGTCCGACTCTGCATTTCTTGGCAGAGGCTATAACCATTAACATCTGGCAAATTCCAATCCAGAATTACTAAAGCTGGATTGAATTGCTCAAACATCGATAATGCAGTCTTACCATCTGCTGCCGCCTCTATTTGATATTTCCGACTCAAAAAACGATGGACGAGATTTCTCACACCGAAGTCGTCATCAACAATCAGAATTTTAGGAGTAGTAGCGGTAATCATAACCATAATGCTGCCTATTGTAGATTGGGCGATTCGCTGTTGCGCCAGTATTGCTTTACGTGTTTCTGTTGAGAGTGGATTCACGCGCGCGCGTATCTGATGAGTCCGATCGCTACTGTAGTACTTGTATACAATTAATTTTCCATGAACTTTATAAAAATTTCAGTCATCGCAATGCTTATAAAATGTATAACTATTGTATTATATTTGTATAAGTTTCAATTTGAATTGTATAATTATCGACTTTTGTACATCCTTAAAATAAGTGTAATTGAAGACCATTTCTACAAGCACAAATAGTTTAGATAAACACCAGACATGACGGCAGTTGCTATAACTTTGGAAAAGCAACACACTCCCTGATTAATTAGCTATCCATAAAAGCTTACAAACCAAGCCATAAGCCAATCAGATTCTACCCAGCCCTACTTTAACCAATGGGTATCTGCCCCTGAAGAGGAACTACGAAAATTTACTCAGTGCGCATTTACATGTAGCTACCTTTTTAAGCATATACTATACTACAAATTTCAGCCTGAGACTGTGACAAGCCAAGAACTAAGAGCATCACCAAAAGGTATTAGGGCAGCAAAAACAGCTTTAACAGACAAAAATTGGAGTCAGCCTAAATTAGCAATAGCTTTAGATATTACATTTTAACCAGGTTCAAAATTTTTTGCAGACGAGTCAGTTTTCCGCTCTTGTTTTGAAAAATAGATAACAATCCAGATAAATCTAGAGAATGGTGGCAAGCGAAGGGTAAAGCCTGGGGTAAACAGTTAAAAGATATACTAATTAAATATCGTTATATTGGTTATGATTGGCAATTTAATGAACAGCAAAAAGAATTGCTCCAAAAATATTACAATGTGAAAAGATTGGTGGTAGATTTCGTCAATATTCTCGCTTGTGTAACTCTAATAGTGCGGCAAGAGATTGAATAAACATTATTGTTAGCGTTCGCAGATATTAAAAATCTATGTAATTCCAGTAATAATAGCTGAACGCATACTAACTTCTAATCTATTTTAGATATAGCGTTTCTTAATCAGATGAGTTACATCATAGCCCCTCCCCGCAAGCGAGGAGGGGGTTGGGTTCTTGTACCTCACTCAACTGAGAACCGCTACACCACTTTAATAACTTAGGAGAAAACTTATTATTTAGAAAATATTTAAATAATTAATAATTAAAATATCCCAAATAGAAAATTAAAATATTTTATTAGTAATCAATATAGATGAAAATCCCTTCTCATAGTCTAATTTGACTGTATTTGCAATGGATTAAATGGTAGAAAATATTTTAATTAGGTACTCTATCCCAAGAGAGACTTTGAATAAATTCATCCCAGAGAAAGAGCAATTAAATATATCTAGTCCGTTAGATTGCTATTAATATCGTCACGAGAGAGATAATTATGGTTAATAATTTAGTTGGCGGCATCATTCCCCCACAGCCACCAATAGAAGCACAATCTGATGCTCATGTGCTGAAATCTCGTCTAGAATGGGGCGAACCAGCTTTTACAATCCTCGATATACGCGATCGCAACACCTTCAACGAAGGTCACATTATGGGAGCAATGCCCATGCCAATAGATGAATTGGTACAGCGTGCAGTAGCTTCTTTGGATAAAAGCCGTGATATTTACCTTTATGGCGCTAATGAAGAAGAAACTGCCCAAGCTGCACAACAGCTGCGTTCCAATGGATTTGAGCATGTATCTCAACTCAAAGGTGGTTTAGCCGCATGGAAGGCTATAGGTGGGCCAACAGAAGGGATTGTTGAATCAAAAACTCCCCCAGGTGCAGATGACTACAATGTTGTAGATCGGTTAAAAAATCACCAAGAAAATCAGCCAAAGGGAGGTACTAGCGCGACGGAAGCCATTAAGCAAGGAGCTAGTAACCTCAAAGAAAGTATTCAAGAAGGAGCTAGTAACCTCAAAGAAAGTATTCAAGAGGGAGCTAGTAACCTCAAGGAAGGCGCTCAAGAGAGAGCTAGCAATCTCAAAGAAGGCATTAATGAAGCTAAAAATTCTCTAGACAGAGATGATTCCAATGTTGGCTCTTAGAGGTTGTTTTAAAAGTGTTTGACTATTACTATAGGCACTTTCAGAACCCCCTTAAACAGCGACTAACCCGGAATCTAAATCCCCCAATTTATCGGGGGATTTAGAGGTATCTAAAACTTTTGATACCAACAAGAGGACTTTTTAAACATCCTCTTAGGCAAACTTATAAAATTAGCGATAGACCTCTTGCATAAATTAAGAATAAAATCCCACTATACCTTAGATATTACATCAAAGTCCTGCCCCTTTGCTTGTAGTGAAAGGCTAGGAAATCTTAAAAGATTTTTCAAGAGGTCTAATTTCGATTGTCTTGTAATCTTGTCCTCCAGCAGCAATAACTTTTGCAAAATCTAACAATCTTTCGTCATTACGAACGCGAACAGCGTCTGGTAGAGAGGAGGAAGGACGTTCGGAAAATGTTCGCGTTGCGTCTCTATCAGGAGAAGGGTAGTGATCGCAATGACTCGAATTGCTTTCTGCCTCGCAATACATCGCATTTCAAATTTTATTATTTAATCGAAGCATAAAAACTGGGATGCACCCAGATGAAAATCTATCTTGCAATGCCCAACCCACTATTTAAAAGAGATTAACTGTTTGATTAATTAATGTTCAAACAAATCCTTAAATTGCAATAAATCTAAGGAAACTATAGTAGGCAAAAATTCAAAACATTCTTGAGCAATTTTCCAACGTTCTTCTCGTTTGAGCATTTCTGTTAATTTTTGTTGCACACTAAGTAAGTAGCGCACATCATTGGCAGCATAACTAAGTTGAGCTTCAGATAAGCTAATAGAGTTACCCCAATCAGAACTTTGAGAGCTTTTATCCAGTTCCACTTTTTCTAACTCTTGCACCACGTCTTTGAGTCCGTGGCGATTTGTGTAAGTACGAGCTAACTTACTAGCAATTTTGGTGCAAAAAACAGGGTTAACCTGAATCCCCAGATTAGCCCGCAAAGTAGCCAGGTCAAATCGCGCAAAGTGAAACACTTTTACAACATTCGCCGCTTCCAAGAGTTTTTTTAAGTTGGGAGCTTCAGCTTGTGCTTTGGCTATGCGGATTGCAGTGACTTTCCCCTCTAGGTTGCACAGTTGGACAAGACACAAGCGATCGCGCTGTGGCAATAATCCCATAGTTTCTGTGTCAACTGCGATCGCACTCGATTCTAAATACTGTCCAACGGCTGCGTCACTGAGATCGCGATCGCTCACCTGAAAATCTTGTAATGTCATGAATTGTCTAAAAATAATAGCAGTGTCCAGCAGATAAAAGTTTTGTCAGACACTACATTATTATTGTGCAAAAACCAGAAATTAAATCTACCTAGCACGAAAAAAAATTTGTGTCAGGTAAACTTCGCCTTGATTATTAGTAGCAACGCCAATTCCAGTAAGATTGTAATTTCCTTTCAGATTCTTTAGATGTCCCGGACTGTTAATCCAACCAGTAACAGCTTCCTCCACAGGGTTGCTATATCCTCGGTTGAAAGCAACATTTTCCGCCGCACTGTTGTAGCGAAGAGGGATAGCTTTGACTCGCTTTTCAAATCCCTGATGGCTAAATGGGGTTTTCCCCTTAGCCATATTTTGACTATGAATTCTTGCCTGTCTAGTAATATTTGCATTTAGGGTCAACTTTGACAGTCCTTTAGAAGCCCGATATCGATTAATTTGCTCAAAAACTGATTTTTCCAGTTCAGTAGTTTTAAAAGTAGGAGTCGATATCGCAACCTGACTCGAAAAAAGCGACAACAGCTTATTAGGGGTGGATGTATTCGGAGAAGGATGATTTGGTATCGGAACAGCCGTTAATCCACTAGCAAGGACAAGCGCACTTAAAGCGATGCCAAAAGCAGTTTGTCGGAACATGAAGAATTGCGTAATGTTTAGAGATAATAAGACTTCTACTCTAACTTATTGTTTTGAAGATATATACCACGATACTATTAAGTATTGATGAATTTCGGCGATTTGCCTACATCCTTTACAGGAAGTACAAATAATCTTTTCCAATTGTCAATATTTCAATAGTTCAGCTTCATAAAATTATGCTGATTTTTGCTGAGAATTGACGATTTTTATGAATTACTAAAAAATGATGTAGTATTCAATAAAAAAATTTCATTTAAACTACATTTTTTAACATCTAACAACAGCTTTGTCAACAGACATAAATCTGGGGAATTTCAGAAAAAATCTAAATTTTGCTAAACCTATCAGCGAAGAAAAATTTGTGTGAAGTAGACTTTGCCTGTATTAGTGGCAGCAATACCAATCCCCGTTTTATCATAATTGCCTTTGATATTGGCTAGATGCCCTGGACTTTTGAGCCAGCCTTGAACGGCTGTCGTAGCAGGGTCGCTATATCCCTGGTTGTAAGCGACATTTTCACCAGCCGCTCTGTAATAAATACCGATTGCTTGAATACGTTCTGAAAATCCTGTATGTCCAAAAGGAACTTCCCCATTAGCCATTTGCTGACTGTGAATCCTGGCTTGATTATCGATGGCAGCATTACGAGTCAGCGTTGGTAGCCCTTGGGAAGCTCTGTAGTCATTAATTTGGGTGAAAACCGATTGTTCTAGATCAGCAGTGTTGACGCTAGATACTGCAATATCGAAAGTATTCTTTGATATGTTTGATGGCACTGGTGTAAAATTTGGATTTCTTACAGGAGTAGCGATCGCTCCACTACTGAGAACAATAGTACTTACAAGTCCGTAGATGCTTGTTCTAATCATTTGCTGAAAGTAAAGTTCCAGACAATCTAACCAAACTAATGTCAATGTGACAAATTGCTTATAAGTCTATATACCTTTCTTTATGGCGGTTTTATGTTCAAAAACTACCAGCAAACGTTTAAATATCACAATCTTATGAAAAAATCGTACTATTTATAAAAAATTTCCCTCTACCATTAGCATGATTGTTTTGATATATAAGGCTTATGCAAATATTGAAGAAGAAGTCAGGAGCGGAGCCGCTCGGCGAATGCGTCTCCATGAATTGCCCCTACAGCGTCTAGTTTTGCATAAATCTTAATATAAATAGCATCAATTTTTCTCCCAAAACCTCTGTGTGACTAGCTTTCCTTGAGGGTTTCTAACTCTTCTTGCACCACACGCAACACCCGCGTAATATATTCCCCCCGCCACTCTTCCCGCTCCTTAATTACCTTGGCATCCGGCTGGTAAGCTTCAATTTCAGTAGGCGATAAAATATCTTTAGCCTCTAGCAACCGTTCAATGGTGTCCAGACGCTCATGCAGCACTGATACCTCACCAGTCAAAGCCATAACGATCGCTAACAATTTATCGATTTGCGGATTTTCTAGGTAAACAGGTCGTTTACCCTTGGCTGTTTTGATCATCCTAATCCCAATTATCCAAAAATAAGACTACACATCCAAAATGAGGAAACCCAAATAAAACCTGAGTTTCTCAATTACGTTATACCGCTTCTTGCTTGGATGCAATACGCCCCTAAGAAACCTCACCCTGGTTTTACGTAGTAAAACCTGTCCCTCTCCAAAGTATCGGAGAGGGATGTCCTTTCTTGAGAGGGTGAGGTTTTTCTTTTGTTTTGGGTAATTAATTCGATGACTTGTGTGTACGTCATTACGAATTACAAATTAGTGTTTACTTCCTTGCTGTAACCACAAACCAAGTGCCTTGGTTGCCTGAATTACCATTAGCTATTTTTGCTTTCCATGCCCCATTGGGGACAAATTTCTCGAATGTCTTATCTGCTGAAAAACCAGCCTCAGTAGCTAGCTTCACCAAATCCAGATCGCGTACAGCACTCCAGAAGGGTTCGTTGTTGTTAGCAGTTTCCCAATCAAACATGAATTGTGCATACAGATCCATGTGACGATACAGAGGTGCTTCCAGATGGAGCATGATTCCACCGGGAGCCAGTAGACGATAAGATTCTTGCATAACTTTACGGACAACTGGCGGGGGAATTTCATGCAGCAAGATGTGAGAAACCACTAAGTCAAATGATTCATCTGGAAAGTTAGTATGTTCGGCATTTTGCTGGGAGAAGTGTACCCGTTTGCCCAAGGCTTCGGCTCTTGCATGAGCATAACGCAGCATGGGTGCGCCTATATCAATGGCATGGATTTCTGCATCTGGATAAGCATCTACGTAGGGTAATGTGCTATTACCAATAGAACATCCCATATCAAGAATTTTTCTCGGTCGAAAGTCTGGATATTCTGGTAGCAGATAATTTTGGACTATAGATAGCCCCATATCATTGTTAAGCGGCCCCAACCAACCTAGACCATAAACGTAAACGCCGCGATCGTAGGTTGCGCCGGCAGCTAGATCGTCAGCAGTAAATTCACTGTGATATCCTCCAGGCATACAGTGAATATCTACAGCCTTTTGATGATTAGGTATTTGACAATTTGGGTCGAGGGTTAAAGTACCCAGTTCACCACCCCGATCTTTGGCACGCTCAATCAACTCTGGCAGTTGTCTTTCAACAGTGGTATTTACAGCATCCCATAATATTTCCTGGTTGATGCGCTTGAGGGCACTAGTCCATCGGTAGTAGGGTTCATGCTGCATTACTTCCCGAATTTCGTGACGATTTTGGGGAGGACGCTGATGTTCTTGTTCAAACTTTGGCTTGGCTAGTTTTTCATAAACTACTTTATTGCCAGGAATGAGATTCCTAAAAATGTGAATTTTCAGACTTTGGACAAAGTTTTGGCGTGCCAACTCGTCGTGAGTGGGTTGCGGTAGCATAGCGTGTTGGAATTGTTGAGCCATCATTGCTTCCTCCCAAATATTTTACGTAGATTTACGCTGGATCTAATAACTTAGCTACCGTTTGTACATCTTTATCACCGCGTCCAGAGCAGTTAATTACAATTCGGGGGTTGCCGCTGAGTTGAGGACATAAGGTTTCGAGATATGCGATCGCATGGGCTGTTTCTAATGCTGGGATAATCCCTTCCAATTTTGACAATCGCCCAAATGCAGCCATTGCCTCTGCATCCGTCACACTATAATATTCGGCGCGACCAGTATCTTTCAAATAGCTATGTTCTGGCCCCACACCGGGATAATCTAACCCCGCACTAATTGAGTGCGCCTCAATGATTTGCCCATCTTCATCTTGTAATAGATAGCTCATTGCTCCGTGCAACACACCAATTCGCCCTTTTGTCAATGTTGCTGCGTGTTTTTCGGTATTAACACCTTCTCCGGCTGCTTCAATTCCAATGAACCGGATAGAAGACTCATTAATAAACTCATAGAATAGTCCCATCGCATTGGAACCACCACCAACACAAGCCAAGAGAATATCAGGCAGTGTACCCCACTTTTCAATTGCTTGGGCGCGAGTTTCTTGTCCAATTACTGCATGGAAATCACGTACCATCATCGGGTAAGGATGGGGGCCTGCTACCGAACCCAGGATGTAATGAGTTGTTTCCACATTTGTCACCCAGTCGCGGATTGCTTCAGAAGTGGCATCTTTCAGGGTTCCAGTTCCCGCTTCCACCGGACGCACTTCTGCCCCCATTAACCGCATTCTGAAGACATTTAAAGATTGGCGTTCCATATCATGAACACCCATGTAAATTACGCATTCCAGCCCAAAACGAGCGCAAACTGTGGCTGTAGCAACTCCGTGTTGTCCAGCACCAGTTTCGGCAATAATCCGTTGCTTACCCATGCGTTTCGCTAACAATACCTGACCAAGGGCATTATTGATTTTGTGAGCGCCAGTATGATTTAAATCTTCGCGCTTTAAATAAATTTGTGGCCCCGTGCGATCGGGCCGGGCATAATGAGTAGTCAGGCGTTCAGCGAAATACAATGGTGTGGCGCGTCCCACATAATCCCGTAACAGCTGCTGTAATTCTGCTTGAAAACCGGGGTCATTGCGGTATTGCTGATAAGCTGTTTCTAATTCAGCAAGCGCAGGCATCAGGGTTTCGGGTACATACTTACCGCCGAAGCGTCCAAAGCGACCTAGCGAATCGGGAACCTGAGCGGTTGATGGAGAGAGGGGAGTAGTAGTCACAGGCTGTTTTTGATGACGGAAATAACTTAATTATTATAGAAAAGTCTGGGACATATCTGGGTATATCTAGGGAGTGGGGAATGAGGAATGGGGGAGGAAGAAATAATCATGCCCAATGCCCAATGCCCAATGCCCAATCCCTTGCAGTGGATTTGTAATGTTAGGCTAGAAGTTGATATCCCAGCAGAATGGTTGCGTAGAAGTTTCCACTGCCTCTGAAACTTTTCTTAAACATTTATTTTATGTCTTCTTCCAATTCTAAATCTTCTGACAAAAGCTTTATCTACCGTGAATTTGGCAACGACAACTCCGCCGCCACAGAAAGACCAATTCTAGAACTACCCCCACAGCAACAAAATCTTAAAGTACAAGCTTCCCGCAAAGGACGCAAAGGTAAAACTGTCACAGTGATTAGCGGTTTTCAAGCTAAACCAGAAACCTTGGCAGATTTGGTGAAGCAGTTGAAAACCCAGTGTGGGACGGGTGGGACACTTAAGGATAACGAAATTGAAATTCAGGGCGAACACAAGCAGAAAATTGTCGAGATTTTGACCAAGCTAGGTTATAAAGCCAAAATTAGCGGTGGCTAATATTGAGTGCGGTTTCCCGCATCTTAATCGTGACCTCGATTGAGGAAGGGAATGTTATCTTTGAGAGGTACAAATATGCTTGACCAGTGGTAAATAAGTTACCCAACAAGCTATTTTTGGGAATATGAATAGGAGGTTTAAATGGATTTAGTTCGGGTTTTGTGTGCCATTTTCGTACCGCCTTTGGGAGTTTTTTTACAAGTAGGTTTTGGCATAGATTTTTGGATTAATATAGTATTGACGCTTTTTGGTTACATTCCTGGAATTATTCATGCAGTGTGGATAATTACTAAGAAATAATTTTTTGTGAGAGTAGCTTGGCTGTAATAATCTCGATAGAGGCAATTCATGAATTGCCTCTAATAAAAGCTTATAACTTGGATGTATACATGGCTAGATTAAAATACTTTTTAAAATACTTTAGATAATAAGTAACTATCTATTTTACTAAAAAAATCTCTAAGAGGTTATTTATAAAATAAATATGACTTACGCAAAATTCTCTCAAAAACCTGATTTGTCGTAGCGTTAATTCACGAATTACCGCTACTTCAGAACTTTTTTACATAAGTCTGGTAAAAATAAAATTATTGTAGGGTGTATTTGTTAGATGAATATTTCCAGATGGTTTTTCACACAAATGCGATCAAAGCGCCTAACACACCCTACTTAATATTTAGTTTATAAAAAGTTAGGATTTGAAGGAAAAATAACTATGTATAACTTTAGGTAAATAGCTCAATCAAGTAAAATTTATATCAACTAAAATCTGATTATTAAGACTATCGATTTCAAATCCTCATCTAGCATCTGTAGAAATTCTTGCAAGGTAGAAAAATTTTTATAAGTACAGTCATTTTAAATGATACCCCAAATTGTGCATTTGAGTCAAGCAAGTGCGGTGGAAGCTTTTAGTACTATCTTGTTCAATACACAGAGACATTTCCTGATAATAGTAATATATCTTAACGAAGATGCAAAATTTGAGGTTTAAATATCAAGTTATTAGGTTTAATCGGGGGCAACAACTTTGCTACCGTTATGATGGTTGATTGACCAACGATGATCGACAGCCACAGAGGAAAATTCGCAAATTTCTTCTAGTCGTTTTTGTTGTACCGCAGCTTTACGGAGAGTAATAATTAGTTGATTTACCTGATGTCGTAAATCTGGATTATCATTTACTGCTAACATAGTTTGTCTTTCTAACAATTGAAGTATAAGTTCGTAGTGAATAGGTGAAGGCAGAGGAATTTGCTCCATGAAGTTCAATTTGGATTTCATATTTTGAATTTTGTATTAGTCAAATTTAATCTCTTGTAAATAAATTCTTACATAAGAAATAACTTGTTGCTTATGGCTTTGATTTGATTAGTGATGAAGATTTGGCAAAGATATCGATAAGAGTAGATAGCAAAGTGCTGCGTGTCTACGCATAGTATGCCCTATTAGTTGCCCTGCACTAACGCTCTTTTATGACTCTCAGGAGATAAAAATCAGAAACCTTTGTTGTCACTATTTTCTATAAATCTATGGGTAGGTTGGGTTGAGGAACGAAACCCAACGCCAATTATCCCTGCTTCTGTTGGGTAACACGAATGTTCAACCCAACCTACAAATATTTTATTTTTTCAAAGTAATAAAAGAGCGCTAAGAGGTACAGGGAAAGTATTTTTTCATAAATTCCTTGGTAATATACTCGCGATCGCAGCACCGGGATCTGGTTGTTTTACCAAAGATTCTCCAATGAGTACAGCAGATGCACCTGCTGTAAGCACTAAGCTCAAATCATCTGGCTTGTGTAGTCCTGACTCGCTGACAACAAGGATATTTTTCTCCTGCAATTGGCTACCTCTTGCTGCTAAAAGTTCGCAAGTAGTTTGGAGGTCAACAGAGAAATCTTCCAAATTGCGATTATTGATTCCTACTAAGGAGACCCCATCCAAGGCTAACACCCGGTCAAGTTCTGCCAAGCTATGGACTTCAATCAAGGCTGCCATTTTCAGGTTGTTAGCAATTTTCAGGAAGTATTTCAAATCTTGATCGCCCAGGATAGCCGCAATCAATAAAATAGCATCTGCACCGTGAATCCGCGCTAAGTATATCTGGTAAGCATAAATGATAAATTCTTTGCATAATAAGGGCAAATCTACGGCAGCCCGAACCTTGGCTAAGTTGTCAAAACTACCTTGAAAGAACTTGACATCGGTTAGCACCGAGAGACAAGTAGCTTTGCCTTGTTGATAAGATTGGGCGATCGCTACTGGGTCAAAATCTTCTCGGAAAACACCTTTACTTGGTGAAGCTTTTTTTACTTCGGCAATCAATGCTGGTTTTGTCTTACCTTGGCGCAAAGCGGCGACAAAATCACGGGTTGGCGGCGCAGTGAGTACCTGCTTTCGCAATTCTTGTAAAGGAACTTTTTCCCGCATTACGTCATATTCTAGTTCTTTCTGCCAGACAATTTCTTCCAAGATGTTTTTTGGCGCTGAATCAGGCACGGCAGCCTGGTAACGCAATATTGATACATCAATAGCTGGGTTAGGGGAACGACGACGGATTTGCATAAATTGGGGAATGGGGACTGGGGACTGGGGACTGGGGAATGGGGAATGGGGAATGGGGACTGGGGAATGGGGACTGGGGAATGGGGACTGGGGAATGGGGACTGGGGAATGGGGACTGGGGACTGGGGAGTGGGGAATGGGGAATGGGGACTGGGTTGCAGGTTACAGGGTACAGATTATTCCCTATCACCTGTCACCTCTCCCTTAACCCCAATACCCAATACCCAGTCCCCACTCCCTAAATTACGGCTCGTTTATAAGCTTCTTCCAAGACTTCGGAGAGTGTCGGGTGGGCGTGAACTAGATGTGCGAGGCTTTGGACAGATTGACGGTTTGCGATCGCGGCTGACGCTTCATGAATTAAGTCTGAGGCGTGCAGCCCGAAAATGTGAACGCCTAAGACTTCTCCTGTGTCTTTGCGATATATCACTTTGGCAATACCGTCGGCTTCATTTTCTGCCAACGCTTTGGAATTCCCTTTGAAGTAACTCCGACTTGTGGCGATTTCAAACCCTTCGGTTTGTCCTAATTCCTTGGCTGCGGTTTCTGTTAAACCTACATAGCTGACTTCTGGGTGGGTAAAAGCTGCTGCGGGAATGCTACGATAGTCTACTATTCTTTCCCTCCCAACTATATTTTCTACCGCGATGATGCCTTGAGCAGAAGCCGCATGTGCTAACATCATCTTCCCATTCCCATCGCCAATTGCCCACACATTTGGTACTACTTCACCTGCTGATAGTACTGCCATGCGATCGTTAACTGGGATAAAATTCCGCCGATCGAGTTCTATACCCACAGATTCCAAACCAAGATTTTTGGTTGCCGGGATGCGTCCTGTAGCCACCAAGCAAGCATCTACTTCGATGACATCTACATCTTCTTTGGTTTTGAAATCTGCTAACTCAATTACCACTGGTGAACCAGGGGTGACTTTTTTGGCGTATATTCCGACTTTCGTTTCAATATCGCGGGAAGTAATCAGCACCCGTTCGGCAAGTTTGGCAATATCGCGGTCAAATCCTGGCATTAACTGATCTAGGGCTTCAATCAAGGTGATTTCACAACCCAAAGCTGAGTAAACATCAGAAAATTCCAAGCCAATGTAACCACTACCAATAATGGCTATCCAGTCTGGTAACGACTCCAACTTTACACCTTGGTCGCTGGTAAAGACAGTTTTGCCATCTACTTCAATCCCTGGAGGCACAAAAGGAATTGAACCAGGGGAAAGGATGATGTCTTTGGCTGTGATGATTTTTTCGCCACCGTCTCCGGTTACAGAGACTTTTTGCGCCCCAGCGATTTTTCCCCAACCCTTGATAATATCGACTCCTAGACGTTTGAGACTGTTGGTTAAGTCCCCTTGAATTTTTGAGACGAGATTATTAGCATGATTAGCGATCGCTTGGCGATCGAATTCCACGCTACCAATTTGAATTCCCAGCGATTTGAGGTGGTGGGCATCGCGTAACTCCCGCACCCGCCCAGATGCCGCCAGCAGCGCTTTAGAAGGAATACAACCCCGATTAACACAGGTTCCTCCCATATCAGCAGCTTCAATAATCGCTGTTTTTAAACCACAACTTACGGCGTGTAAGGCTGCGCCATGTCCACCTACACCAGCGCCGATAATGACTAAATCGTAATCAAATCCTTGACTCACGTTAGGTTCCCCGTCTGTTTCGCCTATTTATTCTCAACTTGACCGACAATCAGCGCAACCCCTTTAACAGTTATCAGTTATCAGCAATCAGTTTTGTTGCTGGGTTTAAGCCCCTAGCACACAGTTATCAGTGAACACTGGAAACTGCCACCTGATTTAAATCCTCTACCATCCGCCTGATAACCATTTTCTGATTTAACGTTCGGGTGTTGCTAGCTTTAATTATGATTCACTGACTTCGGGCGAAAAGATGGATGTTTTCAGTAATTATAGTCAAATCTAGATACTTATTTTTTTTAGAGGGAATGGGGAATGGGGAATTGAGGAATGGGGAATTGGGGATTAGGGATTGGGAATAGTAAGTTCTAAGCTTGATGCTTTGTGTTCAGAGGTCGAAGTTTCGAGTTCAGAGGTCGAAGTTCTGAGTTCAGAGGTCGAAGTTCTGAGTTCAGAGGTCGAAGTTTCGAGTTCAGAGGTCGAAGTTCTGAGTTCAGAGGTCGAAGTTCCGAGTTCAGAGGTCGAAGTTCCGAGTTTAAAGGTCGAAGTTCCGAGTTTAAAGGTCGAAGTTCCGAGTTTAAAGGTCGAAGTTCCGAGTTCAGAGGTCGAAGTTCCGAGTTCAAAGGTCGAAGTTCCGAGTTCAGAGGTCGAAGTTCTGAGTTCCCAATCCCCAATTCCCAATGACTTTACAGCACCATCGCCTAACACCTAAGCTGGATTTAGGATTGATCCAGAGGATTTACACAGGCGATCGCTCGATGTCTATTCCCCAAATTACTGAATTTACTATCCGCCGTCATGCCAACGCCAAATCTTTCCAACGCGGCGAGGCATACTATGAGGCTGGTGCTGTTCATGCTGTTACCCAACGAGGTCATATCCTTCAGGCTGAAGTTGCAGGCACCGAAGCAAGACCTTATCATGTCAATCTAAGTTTCGATAGCAGTGGGTTAACCTCAGCAAACTGCACCTGTGCCTACGATTTTGACGGTTGGTGCAAACACATTGTAGCGACGATGCTCGTCTGTGCGCGGAACTCAGAATATATTGAGCAGCGCCCTAGCTTAGAACAACTACTCGAACGCTTGGATCGTATCCAAACTCAAAGGCTGCTGCAAGAGTTGGTAAAAGAATACCCACCACTAATTGAGGCGATTGATCGTCATGTAGGTTGGATGACGCATCCAATTGTTGAGCCAACAACCATAAGACCTGTGCGCCGCCTGACTATTGATCCGGCTCCCATTCGGCGACAAGTCCGGCAGATTATTCGGGATGCTGTGCGCTTCTTTGAGGAGGGGTGTGAACAAGATCCGATTGCCGAAGATTTACTGAGTGTGGTGCAAACTGCGGTAGATTTTAGCGAACGGGGAGAAGGTGAAAATGCGATCGCAATTTTAGAGGCGATTACCTTTACTTGTGTGGAAAATTGGGACGATATTGCCGATTACGGCGCTGAGAATGATGAAATTGTCGGGGAATTAAATCAGGCTTGGTGTGAAGCAATTCTTACTGCTGAACTCACCCCAGAAGAAAAAGTTGATATTCAAATAAATTTGGAAGCTTGGCAAGATGAGTGGAATGCTGATTTTGGCCTAGTTATGGAAGCTTTACGCCAAGGTTGGGATTATCCGCCCTTAGTCCAAGTTCTTCAAGGTAATATTACCGACAGGGGAGCTTGGGAAGAAGACGTACCAGACTATGCAGATGATTTGGCACTAATTCGGCTAAAAATTCTCGAAGGTCAGGAACGTTATCAAGAATACCTGTATTTAGCAGAAGCAGAAGGGCAAACCCAGCAGTATCTGACAATGTTGGGGCGTTTGGGCAGGGTAGAAGAAGCAATTGATGCTGCTCAAACCCAGATGAACTCAATGGAAGAGGCTTTTGCCTTAGCGAAAACACTTAGCGTTCAGGAGGCATTACAGCAAGCACTAGATATAGCCCAGAGTGGATTAAATTTACCGGGTAATTGTCAGTACGAATTAGGAATTTGGACAAGTGATTTAGCTGTTGAGTTGGGTAATAGTGAAGCTGCTTTATTAGCAATCAAGGCGGCTTTTCAAGTCAAGCCCTCCTTTGTTGACTACGAAAAGATGGCAGAATTGGCTGGGGAAAACTGGGAAACAGTTAAAACAGACTTGCTGAGAATTGTCCGTACTTATAGTGGTTGGGGAACAGAATCAGCCAAAGTAGATATATTCTTGCATGAGGGGCTAATTGATGATGCAATTGCGATCGCTAGTGAACTCAGTTCTGATTATTCAGAGTTGATTAATCGAGTTATGAATGCTGCTATCCCTCACAATCCTACTTGGGTGATTGCTAATGCGCGTAGTCGTGCCGAAAAAATTATGGATGGAGGTAAAGCCGAATACTATTACTATGCAGTTGAATGGTTAAAAAAAGTCCGCGCTGCCTACTTGGAGTCTGGGAAGAAAGCTGACTGGTTAAATTATCGGGAAAACTTGATGCAAACCCATGCTCGAAAACATAAATTGATGGGAATGTTTCAGCAAAAGGATATGGAATGAAAGGGAATTGGGAATCGGGAATGGGGAAAACTAGGTTGCACCACTTGGGGACAAAACTTTAAACCTTTACCTTTTTTCGTGAAAACTATTAAACGGTGAAATTAATTATGCATTCACTAAAACCTTTGTAGAGACGTAGCAATACTACGTCTCTACTTTCTTTTTTACTCAGATTTGTAATCGATGCTTTTAAATCTGCATTAACCAGATTATTGAGCTTTGAAATGCTTTGAAATTGAGATTTACCCAAGATATCAACTTTAGCGACAAAAGATGAAGTAAGATTCACATCTGAGAGGATGTTTGAAAAGTCCTCTCGTTGGTAGCAAGACATTTCAGATCCCCCTAAATCCCCCTTAAAAAGGGGGACTTTAATTCCGGTTCCCCCCTTAAAAAGGGGGGCTAGGGGGGATCTCTAAGTGCCTAAAATCACAGCCAAATACTTTTCAAACAACCTCTGAGGCAGTCCCCGTGTAATCCCATAGTTACTGACAAAAAATAGTCTAGTGCGATGATTAATAAAAAATATCCTCAGAATCTTATAGCATCCCACTTACCACTGAGTATGCTTATATTACTCAGCAGTATATCTTCTAGTCTACTGAAAGCTCAGGCTGTTGATACTACACAATTACCAACGAGTAATTTTGTCCTGTCACAAAAACTCCCACCACCACAGGATGTCCAACCACCCATACCTTCGCCACTTCCTTCACCTGAACTGCCACAGCCACTTCCCCCACCCGCAGAACTATTTCCCCCCTCTGCTCCAACTCCTCTACCTGATGAACCAATCCCTGGCAACTTTCCTCAAACTATTGTTGTTGAACGGTTTGAAGTTGTTGGTAGCACAGTTTTCAGTCCCGAAGAGTTAGCCCTCGCCACTGCTGAATTTACCAAACGACCGATCTCGTTGACTGAAGTGTATCAAGCACGTTCTAAAATTACTGATTTATATGTCAGAAATGGTTATATTACCTCTGGTGCATATATCCCACCCCAAACAATCAAATCTGGTGTTGTCAAAATTCAGGTGGTCGAAGGTAAATTAGAAGATATTAAGGTAACTGGAACTCGACGGTTGAATCCGAATTATGTCCGCAGCCGACTAGCAATAGCTACATCGCAACCTCTGAATCGCCAGCGTCTACTACAAGCACTGCAACTATTGCAACTTAATCCTTTGATTCAAAATGTATCTGCTGAAGTCTCAGCAGGATCGCGGACTGGTTCAAGTCTTTTAGAAGTCAAGGTTAGTGAGGCAAAAACCTTTAGTAGCCAGATAGTTCTTGATAATGGGCGATCGCCTAGCGTTGGTAGTTTTCGCCGCCGATTACAATTGAATGAAGCCAACTTATTAGGATTGGGGGATTCTCTCGGTGTTGCTTACACTAATACTGATGGTAGCAATTCCTTGGACACAAGCTACACATTACCGCTCAATCCTCGCAATGGCACACTGACTTTCAACTATGGCACTACGTCGAGTAATGTTATTGAGCCTGATTTCAAGTTTTTAGATATCGAATCGGCTTCTCGCTATTACGAAGTGACATTCCGCCAGCCCATAATTCAAACTCCCACACAAGAATTTGCCCTTGGGTTAACAGCCTCCCGACGCGAAAGTGATATCTCGTGGATTCTAGAGAGAGAAGAAAGGATTCCCGCCCCTGTACTTTCCCCTGGGGCTGATGAACAAGGACGCACCAAGGTATCTGCATTCCGATTTTTTCAAGAATGGACGAGTCGTAACAGCCGTGAAGTTATTGCCCTACGCTCTCAATTCAGTTTAGGCATAGATATATTGAATCCCACGATTAATCAAAATGCTCCCGATAGCCGTTTTTTTGCTTGGCAAGGGCAAGCGCAGTGGATACGCCTTTTAGCTCCTGAAACCTTATTGTTATTACGTTTAAACACACAACTAGCATCTAGAACACTTCTGCCTTTAGAGCAATTTGGCTTAGGTGGGCAGGATAGCGTTCGGGGCTATCGTCAAGATTACCTGTTGACGGATAACGGCACTTTTGTTTCTGCGGAAGTTCAAGTCCCAATTCTGCGCTTACCTAAGATAGGTAGCATATTACAGGCTGTTCCCTTTGTGGATTTTGGTGTTGGTTGGAATAGTTCGGATAGAGAAAATCCCAACCCTAATACTTTAGCTGCTGTTGGTCTGGGGTTGCGTTGGTCACAAGGCGATCGCTTCACTGTTCGTCTTGACTGGGGTGTTCCTTTAATTTCTGTTGACTCAAATGAGAGAACATTACAAGAAAAGGGTCTGTATTTTAGTTTGCTCTATAATCCTTTTTAAAATTTAGCTGTTGCAAACACTTCATTCTCCTTCCCCTCTCTAGCATCTATGGTGTACACACAAGTCATTGAATTACCCAAAACAAAAGAAAAACCTCACCCTGTCCTATCTTTAATCCCTTTCCTTACTAAGGCTACGGTGTACACACATTTCTGTACAACACCCAAAATCGTTGGAGATCCCCCTAAATCCCCCGATAAATTGGGGGACTTTAAGAGACTTTTGCCCCCCAATTTATCGGGGGGCTGGGGGGATCAAAACGCTCTGGGGCAACTCTAGAAGACTTGTGTATACACCGTAGCCTTACTAAGGAGAGGGACAGGTTTGACGTAGTAAAATCAGGGTGAGGTTTCTTAGAGACTTGTATGTACGCCGTAGCCTGAGTAAGGAGAGGGACAGGTTTTACGTAGTAAAAGCTTTCTTGAGGTATCTCAGGGACTATGAGACTTAACCGTAAATGGCCTCACCAAAGACTTGTGTGTACACCGTAGCCTACCTTCATTGATAAAAAACCGTAAATATACCATGTTTTCTATTCAGTGTTTGATTTTATTCTGGGTATCCTAAGAAAGGCACAATTGGGCTATATAGACGAAGGGACAAAGTTTATAACTTATCTTTGGGACTTCCAGTTAAAAATATTGCAACCAATCACCGTGGTTGTAGGGTATGTTACTGCCGCAGCGTAACGCACCTGTTATCTGTAGAGGGTATGTTACGCTTAACGCCATAAAACACCTGATTGGATAATTTATTTTTCGGAATTCCAAATAAGTTGAGAAAACAGCTAGAACTTCTAAGCTGATAATCTTGTAATTTGCACATTGTGATTTATTCAAATCATTGTAGTGCGGGCATCCTGCCCGCGTCGAGCGTGCAAATTAAATGCTTACCACAAAAACCAATTGAACAATTAGTCATCTTATTCAATAAGAGAAATTCTGAATAAAAGGGCTGATTTGCAATTTTAATTAAGTAAATTTTTCTAGAAGTTCAGACTTTAAGATCGCACTTTTGTGAGTGGTATTTTTAACGACAAGACATAAATATATGAGAATTTGAGGAACAGCCATGCTAGGAAATGAGCGGGAAAAAATACGTCATCTGTTGGTCATTAAAGACCTGCAAGGACAACGAACTGTAGTCTTGCTAGAGACTACTTATTCTCTGGGACGGCATCCTGCAAACACTATTATCTTGGCTTCCCGATCAGTATCATTGCAACATGCAATCTTATTGCGAGTAACTGTTCCAGAGACTGACCAATATGGCTTCCAGATTATTGATGGTAACTACAAGGGTAAAGGAAGTACCAATGGCTTATTTATAAATGGGAATAAATGCTTTTCTCATAATCTTAGAAATGGAGACATTATAGCTTTTGGCAGTAATCAAGCTCAGGCTAAATATTACGCTATTTCCAATATTTCAGAACAAGCATTTTCGGAATCTTTTGATATTGAAGACTTATCTGGTTTTTTATCAGAGCAAGCTAGTCCTGCCAATCCTTTTCAAACCCTAGCGATCGATCTTGGTTTTGAAGCAGCTAGTGAATCTGCCTTAGCTCGCCTAGCATCGTTCCCCGAACTCATCCCGAATCCAATTATTGAGATGGATTTCGAGGGAATAGTAACTTATCTCAATCCAGCCGCAACCCTCAAGTTTCCCAAACTCAGAGAAGTTGGGACAGAACACCCAATATTAGCAGGACTCATAAGTACAGTTAAGAATTTAGAAAAAAATTCTTTTGTGCGGGAAGTGGAAGTAGATACAGAAGTTTTTGAACAATCCGTTCTCTACCTTCCTCAAAGTGATTTAATTAGAACTTTTATTATTAGGGATATTACAGAGCAAAAACAAGCCTCAGCCGAATTGCGTCAGCGCGATCGCTTGCTCCAAGCAGTTGCAGAAGCCGCTAATTATTTGCTAGGGGAAATGAATTACGAAACTGGTATTGAGCGAGCTATAGCTATACTGGGCGAAGCTGCCCAGGCAGATCGTGCTTATCTCTTTCAGAACCATCTTCATCCTGTTACAGGAGAAATAGCCCTCAGTCTCCGGTTTGAATGGACGCAATCTTCTATTGAATCTACCCATCACCATTGGCAGAATCAGTCTTATAAAGATTCTGGATTAGCCCGTTGGTATACTGTTCTCTCTAGGGGCCAGTCCATTAGCGGACTCACCCAAAAATTTCCTGTCGCCGAACAAGAATTCCTAATTCGAGATGGCATTAAATCCCTGATTTTAGTACCCCTCAGGTTGGAGAATGAATGCTGGGGATACCTTGGCTTGGCAGATTGCAAGTTTGAGCGTCATTGGTCAAAGCACGAAGAATCTACCCTTTTAACGATGGCTGCTAGTATTCTTGGTGCGCGGCAGCGTCAGCAAGTAGAAGAAAGGATTCGCTATCAAGCCCTTCATGACTTGCTGACAGGGTTGCCCAATCGTCTACTATTTAGTGAACTGCTCAGTAAAACTCTACCCAACGCCACGCGCAATAACGAAAGTTTAGCTGTGATCTTCCTCGACCTAGATCGCTTCAAGGTCATTAATGATACCTTGGGGCATACTTTGGGCGATCAATTGTTGAAAAGCGTCTCTCAAAGATTACAAGACTTACTCAGAGGCGGAGACACCATAGCCCGTTGGGGAGGCGATGAGTTTACTATCTTGCTGCCGCGAGTCACTGATATTGAAGAGGTAACGCAGGTGGCGTACAGAATCTTACAAGCCTTAGAAGATCCTTTTCATCTCCAAGGGCATGAACTTTATGTGACTGCTAGCCTCGGTATTTCGTTGCTTGATAACAACAGTCCTGATGCCGAAACACTAATCCAGCACGCAGATGCCGCTTTATACTACGCCAAGGATAAAGGGCGGAATAACTACCAATTCTATAGTGTTTCTCTGAGTGCCAAAAATCCAGAACTTCTAACTTTAGAAAAGAGTTTGCGCTATGCCCTAGAACGTGAAGAATTTACGGTGTACTATCAGCCCCGTGTGAACATTGCCACAGAAGAAATTACTGGTATGGAGGCTCTGTTACGTTGGCAGCACCCAGAAATGGGATTAGTTGCACCCAGTGTCTTCATTCCCCTCGCCGAAGAAAGCGGATTAATTATCGCCATCGGCGAATGGGTGCTACGGAAAGCCTGTATCCAAAATAAAATCTGGCAAGATGCAGGATTGCCACCTATAACGATCGCTGTCAATCTTTCTCTGAAGCAGTTCCGCCAACCCAAATTGGTGGATATTATAACCACAGTTTTAGAGCAAACAGGTCTAGAAGCCCGCTTTTTAGAATTAGAAATTATGGAAACCACAGCCATTGAGGACTTAGATTTTACCAGAACGGTGTTAGAGGAGTTAAAGCAGATGGGTGTTTACATCTCCATTGATGACTTTGGTACAGGTCATTCCTCGCTCTCACGCCTACAGCTTTTACCACTCCACACTCTAAAAATAGATCAGTCTTTCGTTAAAGATTTGAAGCCCGATTCCAAAGTAGCTCATATTATCAAGGCCATAGTTACCTTGGGACAAAGCTTGGGATTGAAGTTAACAGCCGAAGGGGTAGAAACAGAGGAGCAATTCGAGTTCTTGAAATCTATCAACTGTGATGAAATACAGGGTTATTTATTCTACCGCCCACTTTCTGTACAGAAAGCAACAGAAATCCTCGAAAGTAAACGACCAACTCTCTAGAGCATGGATTTAGTAGACTAAGGCTTGGGTATATATTGGATTCAATCGAAAAGCGCTAGCACCTGGTTTTAACCCCAGAATATCGTAAACATGATTTATATCAAAGCGTAGACGTTTCGGCTTATCGTTAGACATCGCTCATACTAAAAAATCAGCAGCAAATCTCACTCTACTTAGTATTCCCAAGTATAAGTATTATCTAACTCAAAGTATGGTGCCGCCGTCTGAGCGGTTTTTATCTCCAACGCCGATTTAGCCGTAATATCTTTTTAATCCCCTGACAAAATCTTTCTAGCAGAGGTCTAGGCTTTGATACATATCTAGGCGATCGCACTTTCCGTACAGCACCCGGATTTCTTAACTCTTGTTCTATTTGTGTAGCTTTATTTAAATCGGAAGCGGCTCTATATTCGTATCCTAGTTGAGAACAAACTAGCCCACGATATTTGTATGCGTCAACATAAAGAGGATTGAGACGAATTGCATGGGTAAAATCTGCGATCGCATCCTCATATCTTGCTTCTGTTGCATTTTCTACTCCTAAAGTATAGAAAGCTTCTGCATCCCAACGATTGACAGATATTTTTGTGGGATTTTTAGGCGAAGATGAAGATGGATTTTCAGAAATGGGAGGCTCGGATGGACTTTCAGATTTGAGCTTGTTGTAAGCTACGTTAATTGATTTGATCTTTTCCTCAGCTTCCTGTTTTTGCTTTTGATCGATAAAGCGATCGGGATGCCAAATTTTCACCAGTTTACGGTAAGTTCGCTTTACCTGTGCTTGAGATGCACCGGGTTCCAGCCCAAGAATTTCATAAGCATGATTGATATCGGAGCGATCGCGCATACTGAAAAAATCGGCAACTATAACTATATAGATATATGTTAACCATTCCCTTAAATCTCCTCCAATCAACCCAAACGCCCCATTCTGGTTATCACTGGGATGGCGGTAGCCGCCGTTTCTTTGAAGGTTGGTATTACCGCGTTACTTTACCAGAAATTGGGCAAACCTTCGCTTTTATGTACTCTATTGAAGACCCCATTGGCGGTAAACCTTACAGTGGCGGTGCAGCCCAAATCCTCGGCCCAGATGATGAGTATTTATGTCGGACTTTTCCTGATGTGAAGAAATTTTGGGGTAGTCGGGATGTTCTGGGTTTAGGTCATTGGGGTAAAACAGATTTGCAAATTGCTCCTCTGTACCTTCTCCCAGCAGAGTTTGAGCATCATGTTCAAGAAGGATATCAAGCTACAGCTACCTTGAATCAGGGAATTATCCGTGACTATGCCACCAATAATTATTGCCGTTGGGATTATGAAATTCAACCAGTATACGGCTGGGGCAATAAAAATAGCATTCAGCAATCAACCGCCGGCTGGCTCTCATTCTCGCAGATTTTTGAACCTGGATGGCAGATTTTCATGGCTCACGGTTTAGCCAGTGGGAAGATTGACTGGAATGGCAAAATCTACGAATTCACCAACGCCCCAGCCTACGGCGAAAAAAATTGGGGTGGTGCTTTTCCTCAAAAATGGTTTTGGATAAATTGTAATTACTTCGAGGGCGAACCCGACTTAGCATTAACTGCTGGCGGTGGAAGGCGGGGTGTGCTGTGGTGGATGGAATCTGTAGCGATGATTGGGTTGCATTATCAAGGCAAGTTTTATGAGTTCGTTCCCTGGAATTCACAAGTAGACTGGGAAATTCAGCCTTGGGGTAGATGGCAAATGAAAGCTACTAACTCTAACTATGAAATTGAATTGACAGGAACCACGGATTTACCTGGTACACCTCTGCGTGCGCCAACAGCAGAAGGTTTAAGATATTGTTGCCGAGACACCATGCAAGGAAAGTTAAATTTAGAGTTACGAGAACTAAATGGGAGAAAATCTCAGATAATTCTCAAAGCAGAAAGTTTTCTTTGTGGCTTAGAAGTAGGCGGCGGCTCTTGGGATAATGTTTGGCAGTCTCGCTAAAACTACTGCTATAATCATATATGCTTGCTAGTTGGGGTTGTAGCTCAGTTGGATAGAGCGGACGCCTCCTAAGCGTCAGGTCGTGCGTTCGAGCCGCACCAGTCCCGTCAAAAAATCCCTATGACCTTGATTAATAGCAGGTCATAGGGATTTTATTTTTACCGTATTAGCTGGAAAACGCCTCTTTTAATTTTTCTCCATCAAGTCATTTTCCCAATGCGAATAGTTTTAGATGAATTGAAGAACAATTCAGAAGCCAGAATGGGCTAAACCATAGCTATCCGCTAACAGGAGTCAGAATCACTCTCGTGGGGGATTCAGACCCGCCACTCATTGTATGTAGACCACCAAATTAAAAATTTGGTGGGGGTCTTAGAGGATGTTTGAAAAGTCCTCTTGTGAGTATCAAAACGTTCTAGATCCCCCTAAATCCCCCGATAAATTGGGGGACTTTGATTCCAGTTCCCCCCTTTTTAAGGGGGGTTAGGGGGGATCAACAAGTGTCCAAAATCACAACAAATTACTTTTCAAACAACCTCTTAAACCCATTTATTCATCCGCTCGCGGACTCGCTAACGCTACGATACCGATACTTACAGGGCAGTCTATGCGGTAAAGATTGGAGAGAAAATCTATGTCCTACACGCTTTTCAGAAGAAATCAAAGCAGGGGATTAAAACCCCACTGTCGTAAGGACACAGCAGTGCTGTGTCCCTACCTTGCAGGTAGATTTACCATCAAACAATAATTAATAAAAGCCTGAAACAACCTATTTTCCTAAATGCATACCATGATTAATTTGTACAGTGCGTAAGTCCTAATAGAGACTTTCTCATGCAAAAAGTCTATTGAGTTAAGCCAGCTATCGCTTTGCCAATGATAAGAGCGATCGCTTACGCCAATTATCTACTGCATTAAAGAAGTAGCATAATAACACTCGTGAAGCCATCCCCAATCAAATATTAAACTTCATCAGGATTGATTCCAAGTTGTCTCAAGCGTTCTTCTAAACGCTGGTTTTTTTGCTGTTCTTGTTCTAATTGGGATGTTAATAACTGGGATTTTTCTTGCTCTTGTTCTAGTTGAGGTGTTAATAACTGCGATTTTTCCTCACCAGTTAGTAATAGATTTCCTTGTGCATCCCACCAACGCAACCAAGGCGCTGTAGTATTTCCATACTTTCCTTGCCAAATACCCAATTCGACACCCATCAAGGAAATCTCATAGTGTCCACGTTCGTTAGCTGTGAGTTGCTGATACCTACCATCAACTAAGTGATAAACCTCAATCGCGGCTTTGCTAAATTCGTAAATGCCATAAAAAGGTACGCGGATTGCTTGCTCGTATACCCAGAATTTACCAGTAATTGGAGTATTATCTCTTTCTTGTGAACCATCCCCAGAAACGAATTCCAGTACAATTAGGGGAGCAACATATTCTTGCCATAACACATACGAACGCCGAAACTGACCATTTAACATAGGTGCAACATTCGGGACGTAAAACCAATCGGGTGCTTCAGCACCGCGCTCAGGTGGTTCTGTCAAACGCCAGTAAATGCCACAATCTTGACCAATACAATACTGATTATCTGAGTGAATTTGCTGTAATCTACCTTGAACGGAGTCAGTTAGAAGTATGCTTTGTGGGTGTTGTTGAAAATTTTTAACAAAAGCTCCATCCGACTCTGGTAACTCAGTATGGTCGGGAAGGTGAGTAATGCCTAGTTCGGATAGTTTGGCAATAGTCATTGAACTTTGGCGCGAGTAAATCGGCTTATTTATCTTAACACCGCATCGCCTTTCATCATTCTTCTCCATTACCTACCAGAACACAAGGCGCGATCGCCATTCATTACTTTCTGATTAGTCTGCAAATAATCGTGTAACAAATGGCAACCCTGTGCCAGTAATTTATCTAGTTGGATATCTGCCAAATTTTGGAATATTACTGTGCCGTTACCACTACCCGCAGCCAGAGTCTTACCGTCATGACTGAAACTGACGCTGGTTAACTCAGCTTCATAGCCTTTCAAAGCAATCAGTAATGTCCCTTCTCGGTTCCAAATCCTTACTTTGTCATCACTGCTAGCTGCTAAAGTCTTACCATCGGGGCTAAAACTCACACTGATGAAACTATCGCCATCCCCCGCGAGAGTATTTAGGATATCACCGTCGCGGCTCCAAAGTTTGACGGTGCTATCAATACTAACTGAAGCAATTACCTGACTATCAGGCGACCAAGCAACCCCATTTACTCGGCGACTATGACCAATTAAGGTGTATAGTAATTTACCATCTAAACTCCAGATTTTTACGGTTTTATCATCACTGGCTGAGGCTAGCAATTTACCGTCTGGGCTAAAACTTACCCAATTCACTGCATCTTGATGTCCTTGCAAGGTGTTGAGTAGTTTACCGTCTCGACTCCAAAGCTTGACTGTTTTATCTTTACTAGCTGAGGCAATTACTTGACTATTGGGCGACCAAGCTACACCTAAGACGGTACTATTATGACCTTGTAAGGTGTTGAGCAGTTTACCGTCAACACTCCAAAGCTTCACTGTTTGATCTTTACTAGCTGAGGCAATTATTTGACCATCGGGGCTGAAACTAACTCCCCAAACTTGACCTTGATGCCCAGTGAAAGTACGGAGTAGTTTACCATCTCGACTGAATAATTTTACAGTTTTGTCTCGGCTTGCTGCTGCTAAGGTGCGATCGCCTGGGCTGAAACTGATGCTAGTTATCCAGTCATCATTATCACTTTTAGGCTTTCGCAATAACACATCGTCCCAATGCCAAAGTTTAATTGTTTTGTCCCGACTTGCAGAAGCCAAGGTACGACCGTCTGGGCTGAAACTGACGCTGTTAACCCAATTATTATGTCCCTTCAGGGTTCCTAGCAGCACACCTTCAAAACTCCAAAGTTTGATTGTCTCGTCGGTACTTGCAGAAGCGATGGTATTACCATCACGGCTAAAACTGACGCTGGTAACTCCAGCACTATGCCCTGACAATGTTCGCACTAGCTTACCCGACAAATTCCACAGTTTGATTGTCTGGTCTAAACTAGCAGAGGCAATGGTTTGTCCATCGGTTGACCAAGCTACACTTTTGACTGCATCTTCATGTCCCTGTAAGGTTTTGAGCAGTTTACCATCTCGACTCCACAATTTCACCGTTTTGTCAGCACTCCCGGAAGCAATGGTCTGTCCATCGCTTGACCAAGCGACACTCAAAACCGCACCATCATGTCCCTGCAAGGTTTTGAGCAGTTTACCATCCTGACTCCACAATTTAATTGTCTTGTCTGTACTTGCCGAAGCAATAATCTGACCATCAGGGCTAAAACTGACACTATTCACTACACCTTGATGCCCTAATAAGGTAACAAGCAGTTTACCATCTCGACTCCACAGTTTCACCGTCTTATCTTGACTAGCGGAAGCAACAATTTGACCATCGGGGCTGAAACTAACGCTATTAACTACATCTTCATGCCCAGACAAGGTTTTGAACAAACTACCATCGGGAAGCCAAAGTTTAATTGTAGTATCTGCACTAGCTGAGGCAATTAAAGAGCGGTCAGGACTGAATGTAGCACTATTTACTCCAGATATATGCCCTTCTAAACGGTTATATTCTCTCAACCCAGAAACTGCTTGATATAGCGCCGTCTGTACTTGCTCTTTTGTATAAGAATCAACCCAAAGTGTTTGTTGTAATTTTCTTCCCGCCCTTAAACCATCTTTTAAAGCATCAATACCTTTTTGCGAGGCAAAGAGGGCTTCACTGGATGCACTAAGGGTTTTAATTTCGCTATCTACTGCTGTTACTATAGAAACGCTTAATCCCAAGATGGCGAGAACAGAAGCAGTCAAGGCAATTTTCAACGAACGATTTAATTGAGCTTCACTAAGTCTTTGTTTCTTTTGACTTTCTGCAAGTTTAGCTGTTAATTCTTTTTCTTTGAGTTCGGCTCGTAATTGCTCAATTTCTAACTGACTCAATTCTTCGCGCTTGTGTAATTCCCGTAATTCTGTTAATAAGTCTAATCCCTGTTGGGGATAAGGATCTACTAATTTGGAACGCTGTTCATTTTGGCTAAGTTCGCTTTTCAGTCGCTCAATCTCAGTTTGGCTTTGTTCTACTTTTTGGCGCAACTGATTTAGTTGCACCTGTAAGCTTGATTCTTGTTGTTGCAGGTAGCGAATCAAGTCTACTAAATAATCGTGAATTAGTTGATAGCGTTCTGGGACATCAGGGAATAGTACCACTAAACCGGAGCTAACTAAAATATCTAATACTAACTCTAATTTGCCAGGATCTTCTAATTCTGCTAACTGCGCCGCTAATTCAGCACGAGTTTTAAAAGGTCGGTTGTTACTTTCATCTGTTAATAAGTATAAGACGAGTAAAGCGGCTCGTTCATTTTCTGGGCCGCAGTCTTTAATCAGTTCTTTAAGATATCGCTCAATAAGTTTATTGGGTCTATATGGCTGATATTCTTCTAGTGTAGTAATCCGCTCATCTTGAATTTGCGCTCCTACAACTTGCAATTCAATGGGGCGAACTTCTCCAAATTCTGTGGATAAATCTTCGACTAAGGCATCAATCAAAGCAGGTTCTAAATTAAACTGCGATCGCTCGGTCAATTTTTGGATAATTGCTTTGGCATATTCTGGCGAAAAGTTATTCAACTGGTAGCGAATATGCTTGTCGAGAATATTATTATTAATCGCTTCTAGTGCCGAAAGATGTTTAAAGTCTAATAACCGATGTAAATAATCTTCTCGCAATGAAAGGATGACTTTGACAAAGGGGATATTCAGACAGTCGCTAATAAATTTATCAAATTCTTGCTTCTGCTTGCGATCGCTATAACCAAAGAAAAATTCTTCAAACTGGTCAAAAATTAAAACTGTAATCAGGTGGTTATCAGCATTTTTTTTGAGTTGTTGTATAATTCTGACGATGGTGATGGGTGTGTCAGAGTAAGGCAAAGCCTCCGCTTCAATGCCTGTTTCTAAGTTAATATCAGCGTAGACTGTAAGGGATGCGTCAGCAAACATCGCCTCACTCAAGGATTTCTCTAATTCTCGCGCCCAATCGGTATAAACTTGCAATACTACAGGCACAGCTATTTGGTCGCCAATAGCGCGGTTTTGTAGTGCTGGAACCAAACCAGCAGTGACAATAGAACTCTTACCCACCCCTGATTGACCGTGAATCACCGTCAGCTTTTTATCGGCGCGGCTAATTCTGCCAATTAAGTTATTAATATCACGCTCCCGACCAGAAGCGGCAATTTCTAAAGCAACGCTGCTACTCCCAGAAGGTAACATCAATGCTGGGTTTGTCGCCTGTCTTTGAGGTTGCAAACGTCCTGCACCAATAAAAGCCCGAAAACCGTACTGTTGTTCAACAGAACGCCGTTTTTGGCGAATATAGTAGGCTTCTAAATAGCGACCTTCTTCAAAGTAGAGCGATCGCAGTGTCCGCAATAAGCGAATATAACGATGAGCATCGTATTGATGCGCACTGCTTTCTAAGGCTGCTGGCAGTTCTTTTGTTGCTTTTTCTAAGTATTCATAAGCGATTACTAGCTCACCTAAATTTCGCTGTGCTTTTGCCAACAGTAAATAGTAAACTTGGCCTAACAGTAATGGAAATAAGCAGTTATAAGGGTCATTGTGCTTCTGCGCTTCGGCTAATTTTAGCAGCGATACATGCGCTAATATACTCGCCTGTACCCACCGCGACTGCTGCACGGCGACTTGTGCCAGAAATCCGTAGTCACAAGCTAATTGAATTTGACTACCATAAGTTTGATGCAACTCCAGAGACTTTTGAGCAACAGTCTGCAATTCTTCCCACTCTTGCAGATATTGCAAAACTTCAGCAAGTTGACTAATAAATCCAGCAACTATATCTAAACGCCCAGCCACCTGCAAAACATTCAAGCATTGCTGAAAATAAGATTTAGCTGTGTACCAATGGCGACGGTTTTCTGTTTGATTTTGCTCTGCTAAACGGCAATAACACAACCCAATATAAAACAGCAAGACTCCCTGTCGCAGAAGTAGCGGAGATGGGGGCGATGGAGGTGTAGGCGAAGAAAATACTCTTTCGTTCACTTCTACTTGCCTATTTCCTATTTCCTCCAACTTTTGCCAAACTTTCAAGCTTTGCTGAAAATGACTTAAAGCTGTACTAATGCGATCGCTAATATAATTATCTAGACCAAAAACAAACTCTAAACTAGCGTGTAATTCTGGCTCTAAAGTAATACCACGATTGTGCAACTCTTCAATCGCAAAGTGGAGTTCATAGCTATTTTTCCAGACTTGCTCCACAGTCAAATAATGCTTTGCAACTTGAGGAGGTTGGTGTTGTCCAGCATCGCTTGGTAACACCGTAGCAAATAAAGAGTCAGTTTCCTGTTGTAAAAATTGCCGCAATGATTGAGTTGTCATCTCAAACCGAATCGGTGTAGCCGCCCAACTAGCAAAATCTGGTGCTAAACGAGCTACCTTTTGCAACACTTCTTCATTCACCCACAAAATCATCGGAAATGGGTGGCGTTTGCGAAATTCATCACGAATATGATTGATCGATCTCAATAAATCGTCGATTTCATCTACTGACTCTAAACCCAAAATCATCAACGCCGATGGCGGATTCTCTTCAGTTACCAGTTGTAAATGAATACTTGTGTAAAGACTTCTCGCATTCTGCGGCAGAATTACCTTTTGAATTTGGTGTACACCTGAAGAAATTTCTTCGAGTCGTTGCAGCATAAGCTCTTGCAAAACCCGATAATTGCAGCACACCAAAACCAGGGAAAATTGACCGCTAGAAAGGGTAATTGCTCTCCCCAAATTTCTTAAAGCCCGCTCATTAGCTGCTCTTATATCTGCTTGTTGGTGTCGTTCAACCATGATTTAAATTTTTCCGTCTCTGCTAAAACTGGGTTGACGGCAAACCAAGCTCCTTGATGATCTCGGTATTCAAATACAAATAAACTTCGCAATAAAGTGTAGTATTCTATATCACCTCTAACTCTCTGCTGTTGCACCACCTGAAAGATTAGTTCCCACTCATGAGGGTCGATGGCGTTGGCTCGGTAATCTCTCTGTCTTTGAATCACCAAATCAACACATTCCCGCTCAAAAGGTGGATCTTGTTCTCGCAGACAGTCAAACAGTAACCCTAGCAAGTCGCGGACATGACCACCACTAATCAAGCACAACCGATCTAAGGTTTCTAAACTATCAAACACCTCTGTAATTAAGCCTAACCGATCGCTAGGTAAAATGTCTGGAAAAGCTCTAGCTAGTACCATTTGCCGCATCAGTGCTAGCCCTTGAGGAAAAATCTCTCTAGAGCGCAGGCGTACAGGGATCATCGGTAATACTTTTGGTGCGACTCCTCCCCCTAAACGATGCTGAAGTTCGGCGCTATCGTTGGAGAAAGTCAAGGCTAAAGGAATAGTGTAGACTACGTGACAATTTAGTTTGCGTAACTGTTCGCCCCGTTCAATAAATAAATATTCTGGCAGCGATCGCCCCGATGGTAAAGGTCGAATTGCAACTCTATCTAAGTTGTCAACAATAACCACCAGTCCTTTTTTACCCCTAGTTTTTAGTTCCTTGATGGCACGTTCTAGCAATTCTTGATTAATTGACTGTAAAATATTTGCTGTTCGTGGTTCTAAATAATCTCTTAACCGCCGCCGCAATTGGGGGCTTTCTTTAGTTTTAGCTGTAATTTTGGCAATTCCCACAGACAATTCTGCTTCTACTCCAAGGTCAATTGGCGTTTGCAGAAAATCTACAATTTCACCAAACAACCTGGTAAAGTAAGCAGGTTTGAGCCTGATTTTCATCGCTTCTAGGCTTTCACTTACTTGGCCGGCGATCGCCAACAAAATATCAGTCACATCCACATCTGCCATTTCTAAGACATGGGTAGACTCAAAGTAGACTACATGAAATTGCTGCGCTTCTAACTCAGCTTTGAGGCGTAACAACTCCGTTGATTTTCCACAGCCGAGATGCCCTGTAAATAGCTGACAAGTTGGTGCATCCGGGGAGATTCGGGCAATCGTGCGTTGCAAAGCTTCGATAATTTTGCCACCCCGCACCGCAGCAAAATCGATATAGTACCTGCGATCGCTGGGGTTTCCTATAATTAGAGGTCTGCTCGGATTGCAAGCCTGATAAAATCTTTCTAAATCTAGGAGCATAACTAATCAAGTTCACTCAAAAATGAGGATGACAAAATTTACTGAATAAATATATTGATTTTAGGGAATTTATGCTTTATTTTCATCTAACTACTAACTACACTAGCAACATTTCTGATAATTGTTTGTAAGTTAGATGTAGCACAGAGCTATCCTGAGATTTTAGTTAAAGTAAGCAGAAATACTCTTATAAGTACAAAGAATCAAAAGCTCTTATATTAAATAAGGTACTCTTATGAATATTAAAAATATCCAACACAAAAAAAGGTACTGTTAAGTACAATTTTGTAGCTCTATTGAACCCATCATCAGCTTAAATTATTAAAAGCTTCCGTGACTTTTGCGAAAAAATAATCCTCATTCCTTAGAGGATGTTTGAAAAGTATTTCGCTGTCATTTTAGGCACTTTTAGATCCCCCCTAACCCCCCTTCAAAAGGGGGGAATCGGAATCAAAGTCCCCCTTTTGAAGGGGAGCCACTGCGTTGGGCGGCTCTGCCGACTTGAAGCACGTGGCGTAAATTTAGGGGGATATAGAACTTTTGATGTATCAAATATTTTTTACCCCACCCTAACCCTCCCCGTATGTATTGGCTACGGTGTACACACAAGTCTGAAATAGCTGATTAACCAAGGTTTTACCCCACCCTAACCCTCCCCTTATAAAGGGGAGGGAACTAGATTTCCGGTTTTTCCCCTTTACAAGGGGGGATTAAGGGGGGTAATAACGCGATTAAAATCACAGTCAACTACTTTTCAAACAACCCTTACATAATAGGACTTTTAACAAAAACGTTGCTGAAGTCAACTTCAGTTCAGAGTTAATTTTTTAGCTAGATTTTGCCTCTGCTTACAAAAATCGTGATTTTGTGAATGAAAACTATGATTTTATGAATGAAAATCATGAGTTTATGAATGAAAATCATGATTTTGTGAATGAAAACCATGAGTTTATGAATGAAAATCATGATTTTATGAATGAAAACCATGATTTTATGAATGAAAATCATGATTTTATGAATGACAGCTTTTGAATTCAGAGTGGCAACCTCTGAAGTATTGACAATTAGTAATCTACAATCCCATTGAGTATAAAATTATCTTGTCATGTAGCTGATCGGGTAGAATATGCTTTAGCACCGCTCCAATTTTGGCATCTTGTCCAACGAGATAGCGCGTCTTGGGCTGCTTTACAGTCAGCGCATCGACAACAGTCTGAGCGACAATATCGGCAGAAATTCCTTTAGATGCGAGAATCTGCATTTTTTTACGGACAATATTCATTGCTTGACCGTAGAGATTTTGTGCCGATTCTGATAAATCGTGCTGTGCTACTTCAGATTGATTTAGGGACTTTTCCCAAATTGGGGTAGCGATGGAACCAGGCTCAATAATTGAAACCGAGATTCCCCAAGGTCGTAACTCCATCCGCATCACATCAGTGAGTGCTTCCAAGGCAAATTTAGAAGCATTGTAAGCTCCCAAGAACGGCGTGGGACTCCTACCAGAAATGGAACCCATATTGATAATTCGACCCCGACTTTGGCGTAAAAGACCAAGAAATGCTTGTGTCACCGCTAGTTGTCCGGTAACATTAACCTGCATCTGGTATTGAAATTCTGCGATCGCTAATAATTCTAAAGGCCCAGGGATAGCAATTCCGGCATTATTCACTAAACCGAAAATTCCAGTATCACCGACTGCATTTGTTACCTTTTCAACCGCAGCTGCGATCGATTCAGCATCAGTAACATCTAAAAAAATCGGAATGAGTCTTGGCGATCCTTTCTGCTTAAGTGTTTGAGCATCAATATCTTGACGCACGCCAGCAAAAACAGAGAAACCCAACTGGTCTAAAAGCAAAGCAGATGCTTGACCAATTCCTGTTGAAGCTCCTGTAACCACTACTGTACGTTGATTTGCTACAACCATTAATTTTGTTTTTTTATAATGTGACTACCGTAATTCCCAATCCCCAATCCCCAATTCAGATCAATCTTTGCAAATACCCGCTCGAAGACAATCTTCCGTTTGGTCATCTCTAGCTGATATTTGCCACGGCAATATGCGTAACGGAGCATTTGTACTGTGGGCAATTAGAGCAGTTATTGTCGGAAGCTGGTTTTTGACAATTGTCACGTCACTACTAGGAGTATTACTTAGCCCAACATTATATAAATAAACAGGCAATGCCATTAAGACAAAGCAAATTGTCCGGTTCATACCCAACCTCAGCTAAAAATTTCCGATTGCGCTATGTATGTATAGATGCCACCTTGATGAACCGGATTTTTAAAACTGAGTATTATATATTAATGTTGTGTGAATTTACCCAGCACTACTAGTAGTGTATCAACTTGAAATTGATGGGTAGACAATCTGGCAGTAAGGATTTTAGTCTTTATTCTTGCACTAAAGTGCTTACTACAAACCATCAAAACTAGTTTTACAGGCTACTAGCCGCAAAGACGTGATTTCTAAATTATCAGTTCCACCCTTTTTTTAGCAGGACTTACGCAAAAAATAGGCCAAACCTTGAGTTTCCGGTAGAGGCAATTCATGAATTGCCTCTACCGCGTGTAGTTTTGCGTAAGTCCTATTTAGGTTAGGCATTGCCTACAAGATGGCTTCCTACTAACTTATGCAGATGCAACCTTAAAAAACAGGACAAAAAACCCACAGCAGCCAAAAACATATCTTGGTGGCTGCATTCCCCAGATAAAATAATGAACAGTGCTAAGTTTAAAGTGCTGAGTGAAAAATTTTGCTCATTACTCAGCACTCAGTTATAAATATTGCCTACTAGCTGACTCATGCCGCCTTTACAAGACGTAGATACTGCAAACGTTCCCAACATTGATCCAGAAGGATATGGCAATTCAGATACAGATCCTCTTAATGAGTTGCCCGATGAAGTCGAAATGTCTCTTTTCGACCACCTAGAAGAGTTACGACAGCGCATTTTTTATTCGCTGATTGCCGTAGCAGTAGGTATTATTGGCTGTTTCTTTGCCGTTAAGCCGATTGTGCAGCTGCTTGAGGTTCCAGCGCAAGGAGTAAAATTTCTTCAACTTGCACCCGGAGAATATTTCTTTGTCTCTTTCAAAGTTGCAGCCTACACTGGTTTAGTACTTTCTAGTCCTTTCATTCTTTACCAAATTATCCAGTTTGTACTTCCAGGATTGACTCGCCGCGAACGCCGTTTACTGGGGCCTGTGGTTTTTGGTTCGAGTGTACTGTTTGGCGCTGGGTTAGTATTTGCCTATTTACTCCTTATCCCCGCAGCTTTGAAATTTTTTATCAGCTACGGAGCAGATGTAGTTGAACAACTTTGGTCAATAGATAAATATTTTGAATTTGTACTGCTACTGTTATTCAGCACTGGTTTAGCATTTCAAATTCCCATCATCCAATTGTTGCTCGGTAATTTAAATATTGTCTCGTCTGAAAAGATGGTTTCTGGTTGGCGTTACGTGATTATGGGAGCGGTAGTTTTAGGAGCGGTTCTTACACCTTCTACTGACCCCCTAACTCAAAGTCTCTTGGCGGGAGCAGTTTTAGGGCTTTATTTTGGTGGTGTTGGACTAGTGAAGCTCACAGGGAAATAACATTTGGAATAGGTAAAAATATTTTAATCAAAGCGTTGGATGGCCATTTAGTCGGGGTTTAAATTCACCGAAGTTGCTCCTCTACAGAGAACGCGCATCCTGCGGTGGGGGAGATCCCTTGGGGCTAGCCTCTCCCTTTGGGCTACAGTGTACACACATCTTTGTACAAACCCAAAATCGTTAGAGATCCCCCTAAATCCCCCGATAAATTGGGGGACTTGAAGAGACTTATGCCCCCTTTTTAAGGGGGCATGGGGGGATCAAAAGCCTATGAGGCCACTCTCAAAGACTTGTATGTACACCGTAGCCCTGTGGGAGAAGACCGCACTCCTCTTCTCTACGAGGCGCTACGCGAACGTCTGAAAATGTTTTTAATTTGGAATGTTGAATTTTCAATTGTCATTCCCTTTGCTTCCATCTGCGAGGCGTTTAGCGCGTTTCTGCTCATACATTAGCCTGTCAGCCTCTTCTATCAATTGTTCTAGTGAAATGTTTTCATTTAAGGCGCATTGTGTCACACCGACACTGACGGATACTTGATATGGGTATTTATGCTCTTGATTATAACGATTAATATTTGCCTGCAATCGCAGATAAAATTCATCTGTATTTCTGGACTCGACAGAAACTAAGACTACAAACTCATCTCCTCCTATACGGGCAATAATATCTGATTCACGGAAGGTTTGCTTTAGTAATTGGGCTGTGTCAACCAGCATTCTGTCTCCTGTTTCATGCCCTAGAGAGTCATTAATCTGCTTTAAACCATCTAAATCCATAAACAAAAGACAGCAGAACATTTGTGTGCGTTGGGCAATTTTGAATTGCTGATTTGCCAACAAAAAGAAACCACGTCGATTATGTACTCCTGTCAAATCATCAGTTATGGATAGCTGCCTGACCTCTGATTCAGCCTTCAGGCGTTCCTGAATTTCATGCTCTAGGCGTTGATTTTGTTCAATAAGTTGTTGGTATTGCTGTTTGATGAGTAGCTGGTTTCTGACTCGCATTAGCACTTCAAGTTCTTGAAAGGGCTTGGTGATATAGTCTTGTCCACCCAGTTCAAATGCCTGGACTTTATCATGGATTTGGTCAAGGATACTAATAAAAATAATGGGAATTTGCTCTGTTATTTTAGATGCTTTCAACTGTTGACAAACTTCAAAGCCATTCATTTCCGGCATAAATATGTCAAGCAGAATCAGATCCGGTGGATGTCGATAAGCAGCTTGTAATGCCATTTTCCCATTGAGGGATTTACGGACGATATAACCCTGCGCCTCTAATATTTTAATTAACAACCGTAGATTGTCGGGGGCATCATCCACGATTAGGATATTTGTTTCAGAATCGGATTTAAGTAAATTAGCCATAGTCTTTTTCGTCAGTTTGGCTTAGAGTTGCGATCGCTTCCAGCTGAAAGTTATCCACGAGATATTTTAGAGCATTGGCAAGAACTTGCTCTTGGTTGGGGATTTGAGCAATGAGATTGTAGAGTTCGACATCGTTGAGATCCAGAGTTGCTTGATGCACCTGAATAATCCACTCTAGTGACATTACCTGTAAATCTTTGGCGGTTAGGGATTTCTGAGATAAGGTTTGCTGGTTTAAACTTGGTAAAGCTTCTTGGCGGTAGCGGTAGCGAACTCCCAAGTAGTGTGCCATCTTATCAAATAAGACAGTTTCTAGAAATGGTTTGGTGATATGGTCGTTGCAGCCTACTTGAGTGCTGGTGGTGTAGTCTTCCTTAAAGGCATAGGCTGTCAGCGCAATAATCACCACGTCTTTACCCCCTTCGCGCTCTCGAATTTGTCGGGTAGCTTCGTAGCCATCCATCACGGGCATTTGAATATCCATCCAAATCAGGTGGGGATGCCATTCTGACCACAGAGCGATCGCATCATTTCCGTTCTCGGCTGCACAGACCTCAAATCCAACTGATTCTAATAGCCTGACGAGCAACTGACGATTTTCTTTCAAGTCTTCCACTATTAGAATGCGATAAATGGGCTGTCCCAGTTCCAGTCCGATAACAGGGCGAGTTGTTTCCGGCGCTATTATATCCACTGATCTTACTAGACTCAGTAAAACCTCACAAATAAAGATTGACTTCTGATTCAGGATGCTTCGCACTGTAATATCACCACCCATTAAACGGGCAAACTGACGGCTAATCGATAAGCCTAAGCCTGTACCTTGAGCATGGCGACCCAGTTCTGTTTGCGTGAAGGCTTTAAACACAGTCTCGATATCAGACTGAGCAATACCACATCCACTGTCTTCAACTTCCAGATGAAGGGTGATAATTTGTTGAGAATTATCTGTAGAAAGAGAGGGACTACATTCGATTGAATCAAGTGAGTTGACGTTGCTCACTTTAAGAGCCAAAGCTTGTAATCGCAGGGTGACACTGCCTATTGTCGTAAATTTGATCGCATTGGTTAATAAGTTGAGCAGAATTTGGAGCAGTTTTGATTCGTCACCATATACATAGCAAGGAACGCTGGGATGCTGCTCTATGATCAGATCAATTCCTTTCTCCAAAGCTTTGATAGCAACCATATCTCTGATCGAGTGGATTAGCTGATGCAAATCGAAACAGTTTTCCGTTAGCTGTAACTGACCAGCTTCAATTTTGGACATTTCCAACACATCGTTAATTAGAGTTAACAGGTGTTTTCCACTGCGGCTGATGATGCCTAAATCCTCTTGAAACTCAGATGGAATCTTCTCATTGCGGTTCATCAACTGAGTAAATCCCAAAATTGCATTCAGGGGAGTCCGCAGTTCGTGGCTCATTTTAGCGAGGAACTGGCTTTTGGCGCGGCTGACGATCGCGGCTTGTTTTGCGTCTTGTTCTAGGGCTGTCTGGGAAAACTCCAGCACTACCAATATCAGCATATTTCGCATCTCAGTAGCAGCTTCAAGTTCTGCAACCTCCCAAGGTAAGGAAGTTTCCCGCACGGTTTCCTTCCACATTTCAAAGGACTTCCGCGCACACAATTCCATCTCTCCAATTTCGTTTATTGTGATTGCATCCTGGGGGTTGCCTGCCCAATTCACCGTCTGAATTTGCTCCGGTCGAAACCAGAGAATATGGTAAGACTTTTTTTCATGCTTCAATAAGATTGAAATTGCCAAGAGGCCGCTGGCTTGATCTTCGAATGCCTTTGCTTCTGGATATAAACGTGAGAGGGAATCGGTAGCAAACAGTGATTCTCCTTGGTGTTGTACCAACCACGTCACAAGCTCCTGCACCTCCGTAACTGATGGCGTTTGACCAACTAATGTCATCTTACCGTCAAGCAAAATCGCGGCTCCTTGAGCATGAACTAGATCCAGCAATTGAAAAGTATTTCGGATCAACACTTCCTCAATAAAATTGGACTCGTGCAACAACCCCTGTTGCAGTTCATCCTTAATCGCTTCTACTTGCCTTTGGTAAACATGTAATTCTCGTTCTTGCTGATGCACCAGTTCGATCGAGGCAAACTTTCCTAAAAATTCACAGGCTTTGCGAGTTTCATAATCCACTAGTTGAGGGCTGTAGTGGTGACAGGCAATTAATCCCCAGAGGCGTTTGTCGTTGATCAACGAAATCGTCATCGACCCAGCAACCCCCATATTCCGTAAGTATTCAATGTGACAGGGATACACTCCCCGTAACCCAGAATTACTAAGATCAAGGGGTATATTCGTCAGAGGATGGTTGGTGGGAATCAGGCAGACAGGGGTGTAATTGATATCGGGAATAAATCGCATCCAGTTGCGGTAAAACAACTTGTGGGCTGGCGCAGGAATGTCGGTGATCAAATAGTGCAGTCCCAGGTAGCTTTCTAGATGCCCCTGTTTTTCCTCCGCAATCACCACACCACTATCGTCTGCATCAAATTTGTAGATCATAACCCGATCAAACCCAGTCATTGCTTTCACCTCTCTGGCAAGGGTTTGAGCCAGATTCGTCAAATTAGTAGCATTACGGAGATTGGCGATCGCGGTTTCCAGGCGGTGATAAAATTGGATTGAATGGGTGGTTTTAATGGTTCCCTGAGGTTCTAGCTCTAGGGTCAACCCATCTACTATCCGGTAAATCATACCTCTGAATGTCTGACTTTTCCGTTGCAAACCAGTCTGGTCAACCCTCGTCCGCGTTTTTAGCTTAAACAGATTGCAAAGTTCGAGGTTGTCTTCAGCTAAATAGCGAGTAAGTCGCTGCACTTGAGTGTGGGAAAACAATCGTTGTAAGGGTTGACCCAGTAATGCTTGTGCCGAAATACCAAAAAACTGTTCTACATTTTCACTAATCTGCAAGATTGTGAGGTCTGGCTCTTGCAGCATCAGCAACATTCCATGCGGCTGAATATAACCGGGAGCATATACCGATTCATCAGTGTATACTTCTAAAGCTGTCACTACTGAAGGGGTCAGCGAGGAGAGTGAGATAGGATTTGGTGACTGCATAGCTAAGATAAGCGGTTTTGGAAATCAAAAAGTTGTGAATATAAGTTAAAAATTCAGACGAGGAGAATTGCCTGAAATCAGTTTAATTAGCTATTACTAAAAAGGGAAAAAGCAAGAAAAACCTGGTTATAATATCCATTCTGAAGAACGTTCACCCAAATCTAGAGGAATGCTGACGGCTTTGCCGAGGCGGGGGCGATCGCGTGTTTGGGTAATAAATGTTTCTACCTGTGTTGATCCACCCAAGGCATGAAGATAATTAGCAATGCTGTCAAGATGCTCTTGGTACTCCGCCTCGCTCAAGGGAAAAGACGCTTGCTCCAGATATTTCCACATGACTTGCAAAAATATCTTTCCCTGTGTCCGCCGAAACTGGACATCGTAAGAATATCCCCACTTATCAAGCAACATCTGACGTAATTCCTGTCCTGTCATAGCTTTTCTCAATCAGATTTTACATTTAGTTATGATGTTAAGTTCCGTGACTCCAGTATGATAAGGATATAAAGAAATGTAATGCTAACAGAAAAGATGCTTGATATATCTTGGAACAAAGAAGTATGGCATCCTTGTGAGCGCTAGCATTTCGACTTAGACAAGAGTTCCTCAAGTACAGTACTTTTGTCAAAATGCTTAACAAAATACACAAAGAGCGCGTAGATTATGGCTCAATTTTCTGAATCAGCAGACGTGCCTGATATGGGTCGTCGTCAGTTCATGAATCTGCTCACTTTTGGGACTGTCACTGGAGTAGCTCTGGGTGCATTGTATCCCGTTGTCAACTACTTTATTCCACCTGCTGCTGGTGGTGCCGGTGGCGGTGTAACGGCAAAAGACGAGTTAGGTAACGATGTTAGCGTTGCAAAATTTCTAGAAAACCGGAATGCAGGCGATCGCAACCTAGTCCAAGGACTTAAGGGAGATCCGACCTATATTGTGGTAGACAGCAAAGAGGCGATCAAAGATTATGGCATTAACGCCATCTGCACTCACTTAGGTTGTGTCGTCCCTTGGAACATTGCTGAGAACAAATTTAAATGTCCTTGTCATGGTTCCCAGTATGACGAAACTGGTAAAGTTGTTCGGGGGCCAGCACCGCTATCTTTGGCTTTAGCCCATACCAATGTAAGCGACGACAAAATCGTTTTGACCCCTTGGACTGAAACCGACTTCCGCACCGGTGATGCACCTTGGTGGGGTTAATAATTTTGTCATTAGTCCTTAGTCATTCGTCCTTTATTCAGGGGTTAATGACTAATGACTAATGACCAATGACTAATGACAAATTCAATCGTTGCCCTTATTAGAGATGAGAAATGTTTTCGGAACAGCGAGGTTAACTCGCAGTGCTAGAGCGATCGTCAAAACATTGCTCATAGCGATCGCTACTGTGACATTTTACTTCACCAGCGATCTAGCCCTTCCCCAATCAGCTGCCGCCTATCCATTTTGGGCACAGCAAACCTATCCCGAAACCCCCCGCGAACCAACCGGGCGGATTGTTTGTGCCAACTGTCACCTAGCAGCCAAGGTTACAGAAGTGGAAGTTCCGCAATCGGTGCTACCTGATACTGTATTCAAAGCTGTAGTGAAAATCCCTTACGATCTGAGCGCCCAGCAGGTTGGCGCTGATGGTTCCAAGGTTGGCTTGAACGTCGGTGCTGTACTGATGCTACCTGAAGGCTTTAAGATTGCTCCCGAAGACCGGATTTCCGAGGAACTTAAAGAAGAAATTGGCGACACAACCTTCCAACCCTACAGCGAAGACAAAGAAAATGTCGTCATCGTCGGCCCTTTACCTGGTGAACAGTATCAGGAAATCATCTTCCCAGTTCTTTCTCCCAACCCCGCAACCGACAAAAACATCCACTTCGGTAAATATTCAGTTCACGTAGGTGGTAATCGGGGACGCGGACAAGTTTATCCGACTGGCGAAAAGAGCAACAACGCTGTTTACAACGCTTCCGCTACTGGCACAATTACTAAGATTGCCAAAGAGGAAGATGGAGATGGTAACGTCAAATATCTAGTAAACATTCAACCTGAATCTGGTGATGTTGTCGTTGATACAGTTCCTTTAGGGCCAGACCTGCTTGTTTCCGAAGGGCAAGCAGTTAAGACTGGTGAAGCTTTGACCAGCAACCCGAATGTCGGCGGATTCGGTCAAATAGATGCAGAAATCGTACTGCAAGATGCCTCTAGAGTCAAATGGATGATTGCGTTCACCGCTCTTGTAATGTTAGCTCAAGTTATGCTTGTGCTGAAGAAGAAGCAGGTTGAGAAAGTTCAAGCTGCTGAGATGAATTTCTAAATTCTTTGCTAAATCATTACTTACAAGACAGGCTTGTTGCCTGTCTTTTTTAATGAGCCTATCCAACTAATAATATTTGTGCTATAGGACTCATATTTGATTTTTGAACAAAACTCAGTACACCTTTATTCCTTCTTCCCAGTCCCCAGTCCCCAGTCCCCAGTCCCTTACCTCTACGAGTGATTCAGAAATCAAATCGGATTGCTATAAAAAGCTTAAGCTTATTGAGAACTGAAAACGAAAAATCAACGTTTTCAAGCACATTTCACGAAAATAAGTAGGAATTTTTAGAATAGTGGGATAGGTTCATCTAAAATTTCCGTACTAGAACTGGAGACACGACATGCATGGAACAGCCTTAGTTGTGGGCGCAAGTGGCATCATAGGCAGCTATCTGGCGCGGGAACTGATCGCGAATGGATGGACGACCTACGGGTTGGCCCGAAATCTTAGAAACGAGGTGCAAGGGTTACGCCCTGTTGCTGCCGATCTGCTCGATCTAGCTAGCCTGAAAACTGCACTGTCAGCGATCGCCCCGACGCACATCTTCATCACGACGTGGATGCGTAATGCGACCGAGGCCGAGAATGTCAGGGTCAACGGCACGATGGTTCGCAATCTGCTGGATGTTCTGTCACCGAAGGACTCAGTGCAGCACGTCGCCCTCGTCACAGGTCTCAAGCACTATCTCGGGCCATTCGATGCATACGCCAGGGGCGGATCGCTGCCAGAAACTCCATTGCGTGAGGAGCATCCTCGGCTTAATGTCGAAAATTTCTATTATGCTCAGGAAGATGAGGTCTATGCAGCAGCCGCCCGTGACGGTTTCACCTGGAGCATTCATCGCCCTCACACTGTCATTGGAAAGGCGGTCGGCAATGCAATGAACCTTGGCACGACGCTGGCTGTGTATGCCGCGATTTGCAAGGAGACCGGACACCCGTTTCGCTGGCCAGGTTCTGAAGCGCAGTGGAAGGGCATCTCCGACATGACCGACGCACGGGTGCTAGCGAAGCACCTAGTCTGGGCGGCGATGACCGAAGCAGCCCACAACGAGGCGTTTAACGTCGTCAATGGCGACATCTTCCGATGGATATGGTTGTGGGGGCGGCTGGCTGACTGGTTCGGCATCGAGCCTATCGGGTTCGACGGCACAACGCACCCGCTCGAAGCTGAAATGGCGAATAAAGATGCTCTCTGGCGCGAGATCGCAAAGCAGCATGGCCTCGCCGAGCCGGATATGAGCCGTCTGTCGTCTGCATGGCACACCGATCTCGATCTTGGGCGTCCGATTGAGGTCATGACCGACATGTCGAAGAGCCGCAAACTCGGCTTCTCCATATACCAGAAAACGGACGAGTCGTTTTTCGACCTGTTCGAGCAACTACGCACAGATCGGTTGATCCCGTAGAACCTCCGTGGGTGGAACTGGTAGCGTTTTATGGGTCTTCATTTTATCTGGAAAGGCCACTTTAGAAATTGATGGTTTCTGCCAAGTGCTTTCTCAACGAAGAGGAACTGAGTAAAGCAGCAATTGATTATGGATACTTACTAACACCAGGAATTAAAACAATTCCTGGTGTTAGTAAGTATCCAGGAAACACACGAATTTCTCAAAAAAGATAATTCCGAAAACGAATGTTGCTCTTGATGAAGGTGCAAAGGGTCGAGCGGAGGGTATTGTTGCTAGAACAATTTCTAGAAGTGCGATCGCAAAGCTAAGATTTGAAGATTATGAACGCCATGCTGCCAAATGTCCCAGTCAGTGAGATGTCAGTTTGGCTAAAGAATTCAGATGCTAAATTTAATCTAGCCCCAGTTGAGTTGAGGTACTACCCATGACAGCCTCAGTAGAGTATATCCCCGTTACCCCAATTGAATACCCAGATGAGGACGGTAAGCCGATGGCTGAAGGTGATATCCAGTGCAGTTACTTGACTTATGCAAGAAATGTGCTGAGGATTTATTTCCAAAATCACCCAGATGTATACGTTGCTGGTAATCTATTTATTTACTACGAAAAAGGTTATCCAGAATCAGTCGTGGCCCCAGATGTATTTGTGGTATTTGGAGTGGAAAACCGTGATAGACGATCTTACAAAACCTGGGAAGAAAATAATCAAACCCCAGATTTTGTTCTAGAGATTACCTCAAAAAGTACCCGCAGTAAAGACCAAGGTGCAAAGAAAGGAATTTACGCTTTTCTAGGGGTGCGTGAATATTTCCAATATGACCCTACAGGCGATTATCTCAATCCTCAACTCCAGGGTTTACACTTGGTTGACGGGAATTATTTTCCAATGGCAACTAATACCCTGCCAGATGGTACAGTTTCCCTACCCAGTGAAGTTTTGGGGCTAGAGTTACAACTAAGAGCAGGAAAACTGCGTTTTTACAATCCAGTTACGAGTCAAACACTCCTAACTCATGAAGAGGAAGCAGCCGCACGACAAGCCGCAGAAGAGAAAGCACAAAGATTAGCTGCTAAACTTCGAGAATTGAATATTGATCCAGATAGCCTTTAGCTAAATCCGGCAGTGTTAATAAAATAATAGGGTGAGTATGATTTACCCACCCTAATTATGCTTAGGAATAAGAATTAATTAAATCACATACAATTTATGTCCCTAGCTTACCTCACCCTCAATCCCTGTCCTTATAAAGGAGAGGGAAGCTAACTAAATAGAGGATGAAGTTTTGCATTTTATTTAATCCACGTTCCTTACTGAAATTAGACAATAATCTTAAAGCTCTCCGTTAATCTTACGCCTGATGATTTCCATCTGGGCTTGCATATCAGCTTCGGTAACAGGCATAGGATAGCCTTTAGAGTTAGGATCGCGTTTGCTCATCAAAAAACGTAGAGCTTCAATATCTTCGCGGTTTTCCACGACATAAGCTCTCAATTCTGTAAAACTCATTTGCTCATAATTCGGGTTCATTGACAAAATCCCAAATACCATTACTGAAAACGATGACTTGAAGTTCATCTCCAGCTAGGATATAAACCTGTCCGGTTTGCTCGTCAAATCAAAATAAGCGGATGTCTTTATAAAGATTTGACAGCATTTGACAAACCCTTACACAGGCTAAGGCTTGCTCTGTTGTTGGGAAAATAAACGCTCCTCACTACTAATATAAGGTGAGCAATGCCCACCTTACTGCTGTTGATTACTTTTTGTGAAGACTATAGCGGACGGTAGACGCGATAGTCGATTTCGGGGAAGATATTATCCATTAACTCGACTTTTTCCAACCAACCACTATCAACTTTGCCGACTTTCACATCTTCGTAGAGCTTATTGAACCGCATCAGGTGCGATCGCGTCCGTCTAATTGCATAGGGTACCATTGTTCCTGTGCGCATAATAAATGCCCAGTCAGAAGATTGTGCTAATAGCAGTTCCCGCGCCGCTTGATTGAGCGCTTTCCACTGTAATTCATCCTCTGGTTCCAAATGCGAGATTTCAATCATCCGTTCAGCGGCTTTGTGCAAATGGGGATAAATCCACGCATTTGTTTCGTTCAACCAATATTCGTGGAAACCCTTAAAACCCCAACTCGACTGGGAAGGACGACAGACTTGCTGCATTGGCTGATCTCGCAAATAGTCTGCTAAATGGGTCATTTGATATGTTTTTTGGTCATACCACGACTTGCGGAATAGGTAATCGATGAACCAAGGGCCTTCATACCACCAATGTCCAAATAACTCTGCGTCATAAGGCGAAACGATAATTGGCGGGCGCTGCATCATACCATAGAGATGCTCAGATTGCCGCTCTCGGTTATACATAAAGTTGTCAGCGTGTTCTGCGGCCTTTTCCCTAGCCCAATAAGGATCGTAGAGTGCCTTATCTGATAAACCTAAGCCACGTCCTGTAATTTTGTGATACTTAATGCCCGTGTTTTTCCGTTGACCATTGGGCATGATGTAGGGCTTAATATACTCATATTCTGCTTCCCAGCCCAAATCTTTGTAAAATTCTCGATATTCTGCCGCCCCAGGATAGCCTACCTCAGAAGACCATACTTGTTGGGAAGATTCATGATCTCGACCAAAGACAGCAACACCAGTTTCTGTATAAATTGGCGCATAAGTGCCAAAGCGCGGACGGGGACGGGCGTAAAGGATGCCATGCCCATCTGTGAGGAAGTAGCGTAACCCAGCATCGGCTAGCATCCGATCTAATCCTTCATAGTAGGCGCATTCTGGCAACCAAATGCCTCTAGGTGCTTGTCCAAAGCTTTGTTCGTAATGCTCACAGGCTACCTGAATTTGCGCCCAGACTGCTTCTGGGTACATTTTCATCAACGGCAAATAGCCGTGAGTAGCGCCGCAAGTGATGATTTCTAGATTGTTACTGTCTTGGAACTTCTTAAAAGCTGTCACCAAGTCGCCGTTATAGCTTTCCCATAGCTGACGCGCTTCGCTAAACTCAGTAGCATAATGTTCCGCTAAATAACGAAGATGTCCGTTATTGACATTATGTTCTGCTTCTAGTTGTATAAGTTGTTCTAGTTGGGCTAAGTGTGCTTCATAGCGTTCTTGCAGCAGAGGATCGCGGAGCATTGACACGAGAGGAGGTGTCATGCTCATTGTGATTTTAAAGTCGATACCGTCTCGCTTTAAGCCTTCAAATACTTTCAATAAGGGGATGTAAGTTTCTGTGATGGCTTCATAGAGCCATTCTTCCTCCAGCACGTAGTCACTTTCCGGGTGACGAACGAAGGGCAGATGTGCGTGGAGTACAAGCGCGACGTAGCCGATAGACATAGTGATTTTGGGGTGATACTTGTAAGTTGAAGGTTGAGAGGTTTGGCTGAAATTAACAATATTTTAAGACTTTATGGGGATTGTAAGAATAGTTTTCAATTGAGTTCAATACAGCACTTCCGGGGGTACAACATTGTTGTCTCCTCAGCGAACGTTGTTGTTAACCAGCTTTGAATTTCTGTAAAACCTGCCTATTTGCTTATTGTATAAGCCTGTACTAAAAATATTTACTTAGGTTGAATAAGAGCGACAGTTCAAGAGCATTAGTGATGCATAAAGACTATAAGCAATTTGTCAATAAGTAATAGTGCTTAAAACTATGCCGCAAGTCGGGGTAGAAAACACAATTTTAAAGCTGGCGATGCCAAAACAAGCCTCCTTGCGTTTACCGAAGAAAGGCAGAGTGCAGTTCTTGCTGGAGGAAGAAAAAATATTTTTTGCCCTCTGCCACTTTCTTTCAGAGGCAAGAGCTATATCAGGGTTCGATAAATTAATTAGGATTAATCAAGACTTGCTGGTAATAGTACCAGATTTGATGAGATTACTTCGCAATAATAATCATTATTTCATAATTTTTAGCTAAAAAAGATATTTATTACTTTCTGCACTTGACAAAAAGGATATTAGATAAAAAATTTATTTAATCTATTGACATAACTTCTCAATGAGTTGTATTGTCTCAAAGGTAATACTTAAGATTAAGTCTCAAGAGTTAATTATTCAATCAATAAGCTTTTGCGCCTAAGAGTTATGCTCAAAGCAGATTGTAATTGATGCATTAGTGTGTCAAACTTTGTGCTTTGTGAAATTAATCTTAGCAAATTATTGATTTTTATCTCAGTAACTTGGATATAGATAGTGTTAATTACTTTGGCATTATCTACATTCATATATTTCCATTTCACCTCAGCAGCTTGCTTGATGCAGACTGGTGCAGATTCTCTTGCAACTTTACTACACCAAATCTTCGGAAATATTCTCAATGACATCCAGTATTAACTTCAACAATTCACCTACCTTACTTCCTGACAGCAACACCGCAGGTATATTCGGCATTGTCTCATCACCCCTAGATTTCCGCCTCCCTAACTCCCGCTCCAGCGCCCCAATCTACGGCACGGCGGGGGATGATGTGATTACTGCTATTGCCAAGGTTAAAAGCACCGTTTTTGCAGGGGAAGGGATAAACCTGATTACCACTGGAACAGGTAATGATGTCATTTACTCTGGTGGTAGCAGTGATTTCATTGATGCGGGTGGTGGAAATAACACCATCTTTGCAGGTGAAGGGAATAACCGCATCGTAAGCAGGGCAGGTAACGATGTCATCTATGCTGGTGCAGGGAACGATACAATCTACTCTGGCGGGGGCAACGACACGATTTATGCTGGGGCAGGTAACAATGTCATCAATGCAGGTACGGGTAGAGACTCTTTGTACCTTGGCAACACTGGCAATGACAAGTTGATCCTAGAAGGTGGTACAGGCTCCGTTACTGTGACTGGCTTTAACATCACATCTGATAAAGTTCGCTTGGGAGAAAGCCTTCTGGGTAAATCTCTCAGGTTTAGCAGCGAGAACGGCGACACGCTAGTGTATGCTGGTCGGGATCTACTGGCGACGCTCAAAGGCGTGGCAGATGGATCGCAGGCTTTATTGGACAATGGGTCGCTCTACCGCTATCAGGCAACGGATTTGGGTTCTCTGAGTACTAATCCCAACGGTGCAGTCAACGCGGCTTCGATTAACGACTTCGGACAAATTGCTGGACGCTTTGACACAGGCGCAACTTTTACGAATACGAATGCTACCACCGGTGTAGTCCAACCCAATAACCTCGTGCGTCAAGGCTTCATTTGGGAAAATGGCACATTGACAGCCTTAACTAGCACTGGGGTGAAAAACGGTGAATCTGATTTTGGGGCAGCAGACGGGGCAACTGTTAGCTTGCTTACGCCTAATGTAAACACCATCAGCGATCGCGGTATCATCCTGGGAACGGGTGATGAAGTGCGGCAACCGATTCCGAAAGCTACCGATCGCGCCCTCCTCTGGGAAAAGGACAACGGCACTTACAGCCTGACAATTAACGACTTTGGCAAGGTAGAAAGTTACTTCCTTGACACCAACGAGAGCAATCTGATCGTCGGTCGCAACATCGATGCCCAAGAGTTTGAAAAACCGCTCTACTGGGAAAACGGTGTGGTAACTGGCTTGGCAGAACTGGGCGGCGATGGCGGCACAGCCCGTGGAGTCAACGACTATGGTCAAATAGCGGGCTATGTGGACAGCGACGGCATTTTGGATGGTGTAGCTAAGAACACCGCCATTGTGTGGGAGAAAGATGCCAACGGTGTGTATCAACTTACTAACCTTGGTACTTTTGGTGCCGAGCAAGCCACCCTACGAGACATCAACAATGGCGGTCAGATCGTTGGCTCCACCAGTAATGGAACTGGAACCACCGCCACTAGTACACCATTCTTGCTTCAAGCAGACGGCACATTTACTGCGATCGGAAGCTTGGGTGGTAACACAGGTTCCGTCAACGGCCTCAACGAATTTGGTCAAGTAGTTGGGGCTTCTCAAATCGCCGCAGGCACGAATCATGCCTACGTTTGGAGCAATGGTGTCTTGACTGACCTGAACAACTTGCTAACCACACCCCTTACCTATAACGGATCGGTAGTGACATTGACCAGCGCCACCAGCGTCAACGACTTCGGGCAAATTGTGGCCACTGGAACTTACACCTACCAAGATACCTCGACTCCAACCCCGACCACCAGCACGGGAACTCGCTCCTATGTCCTGAATATCGCTTAAGTTCGTCATTGGTCATTGGTCATTCGTAAGGGTTTTAAGCCTCTTTACGTTTCGTGACATAGTTGGTTTATTGCCACCGGCTTACTTAGTGGAATAGGGATTAGGAAACAATTTTGGATTTTAGATTGAAGTTCAATTTAAAATCCAAAATCTCAAATTTAAAATTCATTTCCAGTGTATCTATGCAAGAGTCGAAATTTCAATCACTAGAGTCAAAAAGCGTTTCCTCGGAGTTCCCCAGACAGCTAGACATTGCCACCGTCAGTGTCTACGGCTTGGCGATTCTTTCTGGGGGCTTGTTCTTATTTTTACCTCTGGTCAATTTACTTCACCCCAGTCCGTGGCAGCGATCGCTAGGAACAATCCACAGTTTCAGTGCCGTGCTAACCACAGTAGTCGTAGCCTACACAGGGCATCTGGCATTTCCCTTACTGCGGGGATCGAGCAAAGTGCTGCCTCAAATGCGAACCTTAACCTTTTGGTCTACTGTAATTACTACCCTTGGTATTTTCACGGGCAATATTGCCTACAGCCGTTACCGAGCCAACATTGTTTATGGTGGGGCGCGGGCTTGGCTGAAGACGAACACGCCCCTAGTTCAATACATTTTCATGGAGTTTCACGAATTTAGCTGTCTGTTTACGCTGCCGTTGGGGGTTGCCTGTACCTGGATTTTATGGCACTACGGCGACTCCATTTTAGATAAGCAAAATCGTCCGGTACTGACAGCAACCTGTGTAGCTTTGATGGGAATGATGTTTTTTGCAATGGGGGGTTTGGTATCAGGATTAGCGATCGCTAAAGTCCATGCCCTCTAATCCAATCTCTTCTCCAGCCCAAACAGTAGTAATTTAAATTCATTAAGGAAAATCTATCATGCCAAAACCTCTGGTTCAACCCGTGGGGAATGAACCAATTTACACTCGCTTCTGGAACGGGTTCAAGCAGTTTCCCAAAGGACTCCATGCCGGATCATCTGCTCCACCGACCGTTTCTGGCCCAGCTGCGGCAGCCCTAATTAGCGGCGGAGTCGGAGCCGTTGCGATGATGGCAACTCACCACTTTGCCGAGCTTTCCAAACCAAACAATCAGATTGTGATTCAGATGGGTAGCTGGATTCCAGGCGCAATGAACTCTGATCCTATGTGGGGCAACCTGGAAAACTACGCTGGTAAGGAAATGATGTTTTTTATCGGTTGGTGGGTCAGTTGGGCAGTGTTGCATCAGGTGTTGAAGCATCGGCAGGTAAAGCCGCGGACTTTATTAGTTTGGTTGTTGGGGTTGTTCACGCTGGCAACAGCTATGGCGTGGCATCCGTTGTTCCCTTGGTTAACTTTGATGTAGGAGTGCTAATTGTTATGCAAAATTCAACTACCAGAATGCACCGATATATTTTGGGCTGGATCGGATTGATGGTTGCTTTTGGAGTCACAGTACCGATCGCTATATTGCGGGTAAGTGCTAACCCAAAGTTTGCGAATCAGCCCTTAAATTCCCAAACCTGTGATTCCCGCAACCCAGAAACCCGAACAGTTACATTTTGGCTCAAGACTTGCAGCCAGATGAAAGTTGCACCGATCGCCAAAAAAGAAGATCCTGTGGCAAAGCCAGCTACAAAGTAAAGTCTTCTTTTATATAGAAGTGCATCATACTGTTTATTCTTCATCCCGATATAATTCCTGCAAGTCTTGTAATTAAGTTTTGCGGGAAATTTGGTAATATTTTTTAATTCCTAGTAGATTCTGGATCAGCTTGTTGGTGCAGCTGAGTTTGAGGAGCGATGCCTACGCCTACGCTAGAATTATCCAAAAAAATGCTTAACTCGAACGCCAAAACCTGGTAAAAGTGGTGATGTGATTTCGTCATCAGCCAGCAAGGTTGCGATCAGTTTTAATTGGGCAGTTTCTCTGCGATAAACTTCTAGCTGCTGTAATTGCCAATTTGCAATCCAATATTCTTGGACTCCTGTGGATGAGTATAATTTCAGCTTGGCTTCTCGATCTCGACGTTCGTTAGTTGTCCCAGCAGAAAGCACTTCCACAATGAGTTCTGGCGCTCCTCTCAAATGCCCTTCGTTATCCAGCAATAGTGCTAAACGCTCATGACTAATCCAAACTACATCGGGTATGACATTATCGGCATCTGTAAAAATTATACCGGGAGCTTGACGGGTTTCCCCCAGCCCACTAGAGCGAGACCAAATTTGTAACTCTAAGCATATATTACCCGCAGTCCCTTGATGTTTCCAGTGAGGCGCTCTGGTCACAAATAGTTCTCCGTCAATAATTTCATAGCGCTTCCATTCGTCAGTTTGGAGTAATTCTAAGTCTGAGGTTGTCCAACGAACCCGATCGGATATTGTTTGGTTCATAGCAATATTTTTCCATGCCTAAATAAAATTCTCTTTTCAGAATATTTGCTCAGGGTTAATACCTGCGGCTCGCAAGCGTTCTGCCAATATTGCAGCCCTTTGACGTTCTTGTTCTAGTTGTTGGTTTGCTTGCTGTAACTCTTGATTAACTTGCTCTAACTGTTGATTTGATTCTTCCTCTGGCAACATCACCAGCTGTCTATCTGGTGTAAAAAAGCGTAATTTACCGTCCTCAACTCCCAAATACAGCCCTAATTGCTGACTCCAGAACCAACCCGACTCAGTGGGGGCAAGTTCTTGATATTGCCCATCAACTATGTGAAATCCCTGTAACTCTAAGTTATTGGGATCAAACAAAAAGTAATCTGGAGTGCGAAATGTATTCTGATATATTTGTTTTTTCAAACCTTTATCAACCGAGGCAGTGGAATCAGATAACATCTCAATAATCACATTGGGATATTTGCCGTCTTCTTGCCACACAACCCAGCTTTTGCGGTCTTTTTTTTCTGTATCTAAAACTACAAAAAAATCAGGGCCTCGAAATTCTTCTGATTTTTTTTGGTTGGAACTGAAATAGATAGTCAGGTTGCCGGTAGCATAAAAATCCTGGCGATCGCGCCACCACGATTTAATCAGGCGGATCAGTAAATCGATTTGTTCTCGGTGTAAATCAGATTCTAAGGGGGGTTCGTCACTATAGATGTCACCTGGTGGGAAAATTATACTATTAGTGACATCTTGTAAACTAGGGGTGGCAGCAAGGGACTGAGACATACAAGATAGTTTTTCTATTTGTATCCATGCTATCGTGACAAACCTTTATATAGAAGTGCGACACCGAACAGCCCATCGTAGACCTCGCACTCCTTATTCCTCATCCCGATATAATTCCTGCAAGTCTTGTAACTGAGTCTTGCGAGAAATTCGGCGATATTTTTTACTTTCTAACTTTGGTTCGTATTGACTCTGCCCTTTGCCTTTGCTTTTGCTTTTTAATTTCATGCTAGATTCTGGATCGGCTTGTTGGTGCATCTGAGTTTGATGAGCGATCGCAGCATCCAAAAATTCTAAATAATGTTCATATCGTTCCCAGTCTCCCCGCACCACACACTCAGGCTCGTCTCGATGCAGACAATCACTAAACCGACAGCTAGCAACTGCTAACCGCTTTCTTGCTTCTGGGAAATAATGGATTAATTCTTCTGGTATACAGTCCATATCAGGCTGATTAAAGCCGGGAGTGTCTGCCAGTAAACCACCTTCAGGTAACTCAAATAGTTCTATATGGCGAGTGGTATGACGACCACGAGCTAGTTTGCCAGAAACTTCTCCGACTCGCAGCTTTGCCGAGTCAATTAGCGTATTAATCAAGCTAGATTTACCCACCCCGGAAGGCCCAGCAATTACAGTAATTTTATTACTCAAATATTTGGCTGCTTGGTCGGTATTTATGCCATCTTTGACGCTGATAAATATCGGTTGATAGCCCCAACCAAGTAAGCGATCGCTAACTTTTTGCTGTTCTTGCTCTGAGATTAAATCACTTTTATTCAAACATAAAAGCACATCCAAGCCAGTAGACTCCGCCTTAATTAGAAACCGACTCAGTTGATAAGGTTCCAAAGGTGGATCAGCTACAGCAAATACCAATAGAATTTGGTTGACATTGGCGATCGCTGGACGATCTAATTCGCTGTGACGGGGTAAGACATCAGCGATCGCTCCGCGTCCCCCAGCCCAATCTGGTTCTTCAACCACAACGCGATCGCCTACCATCACCTGTTGTCCGATTTTTTTCAGCCGAGTTCGGCGAGTACAGAGGAGGAGAGGGGGATAAGGAAGATGAGAATATTGATCCCCCATCTCCCTCATCTCCCCCTGTTTTTGATCCAGTTGTACTCGGTAAAAATTAGCCTGTACAGCTACCACCGTACCCAATAACTGTCCAGTTGCGGCAAAATCTATCATTGGCTAGCAACTGGACGGCGCACTAACAGAGAAAAATAACTAGTGCAATCTGTAATTTCTTCAACCTGATAACCTGCCATTGTCAGACTATCAGGAACCTGCTCAATCGGTTCACCAGGGTCTAGCCAGACTTCTAGTAAACCTCCCAATGGCATTTTTTCCAAACGTAATTTTGTCCGCACAAAATTAATGGGGCAAGGAGTGCCACGTAAATCAAGTTGAGCATCGGGAGTTAAAAGAGAAGAGGGCTTGATCACTTAAATAAATTTCCCAAAAATCCTTCTAGACCGCCTTTACCAGTGCGATCTCCCTTAATTTTAGCCAGCTTCTCTAACAGTTCCCTCTCCTCTGGGGTGACTTTGTTGGGAATATCAATTAATACGTTCAGCATGTGATCCCCACGACTGACGGGATTACCCAAGCGAGGTACGCCACGATTTTCCAACTTCATCACCGTATTTGGCTGAGTTCCGGCTGGAATAATCAATTCTACAAGGCCATCTACCGTATCTACCTCTAACCGACAACCTAAAATCGCTTGCAGGTAGCTAACTTTGATTTCCGAAAGAATATTAATGCCATCTCGTTGGAATTCTTCGTCCTCATTTACGAACAAGTAAACGTACAAATCCCCAGGAGGCCCACTACGTTGTCCGGCATCTCCTTCACTAGAAATCCGTAAGCGAGTGCCATTATCCACCCCAGCCGGAATGGTAATTTTGAGTTTCTTTGTGACTTGATTTGCACCCTTCCCATCACAGGCATCACACTTATCTTCAATTACCATTCCTGTGCCATTACAGGTGGGACAAGTGGAGACTTGAGTAAAACTGCCAAAAGGGGTTCTCGTGACACGGCGAACTTGACCCGATCCGCTACAAGTCGAACAAGTCCGGGGGCGCGTTCCAGGTTTAGCCCCAGAACCGCTACAAACTTCACAATTTTCTAAATGTGAAATGCGAATTTCTTTTTCACCGCCAAATATGGCTTCCCGAAAGTCTAACTTCAGGTCTAGCCGCAGATCGTCGCCCCTCGCAGGCCCACTGCGCCGTCTTTGTTGCGTGGGATTACCCATACCGCCAGCAAAGCCACTAAAAATGCTTTCAAAGATATCGGCAAAACCACCCATATCGCCGACATCTTGGAAGCCAGCGCCAGCACCTGACACACCCTCTGGCCCAAAGCGATCGTAACGAGCGCGGGTTTCGGGTTCTGAGAGTACCTCATAAGCGCGGTTAATTTCTTTAAATCGATCCTCCGCCCCCGGTTCTTTGTTCACATCTGGGTGATACTTCCGGGCTAAACGGCGATAGGCTTGTTTGAGTTCTTCTTTGTCGGTGTCACGAGAGACACCCAGGATTTCATAATAATCGCGGGCCATATAGCAAAGGTAAAAGTTAGAAGGAAGAAAGCAGAAGTCAGCAGAACATCACTCACGGTCACTTGCTACTTTACAAAAAGGGGTTTGCTTTACAGATATGCAAGAGCAACACACTATCCTTTAAAGGGCAGCTTGCCAGAGGTCAGGCAGAAAGTAAAATTAATTTTTGTTAATAACTGATTTTACCCTTTACCTTTTACAAAAATCACCGACAAATCTTGAGCAACAGGTGCTTTCCTCGTGGGAGACCACAAAAGCTATAGAAGTTATGAGTAGGGGAAACTTCTGCTCAAACTTCATCACTGCCGAGTCGGTTGTCTCTTTTACAATTGTGCTACGTAGGAGAGGAAAACCCCGCCCATTAACCAGAGGGGCTAGCCGCACCATTTGGTGTGGAAAACCACCCTTATGCAATGGAAGTGGATCTGAATCGGCATACTGCCTAACAGTAATTTGCTTCTACAATCTAGCAAACCCCTGGGGTCTTGTGAAACTTCGCTAAATCTATAATCAATATTAAATATATTAAAATCTCTTAATAAAAATCTGCAACTTAGGATATTGGGAATTGGGAAGAAGCAAGGGAGGAGGTAAATTAGTTTTCCCCTGTGCCTCTTTTCTATGCCCAATACCCACTCCCTAATCTATCGCCTCATAATCAACCTGTGCGGTACTTTCTTCGTCAAAATCAAAGTTAAATTGTGGGATCAGCGTACCGTTCATTGGTGAGTCTATTTCTGGGGTAAAGAGACTAACTGAAGCTTTCTCAATCTCATCTGTTTGGCTGTTAGCTCGGTTATAGACATCAGCACCAATTGCAAACAAGGTTTGTTGGAAATCGTCTAAGCACTGTTTAAATTCCCCAGTGGAGATGCTGGAGTCAATCATTGCAGCTTGAAGTTGTGAAACTTTTTCACTAGCCAAAGTCTTCATCTGGTCGCCGATAAAGTTGCCATTATCCCTGATGGTGGATTCGTAATTGAACAACAGACTATCTGCTTGGTTTCTGAGTTCAACCAGTTCTTTACGTCTTCTATCTTCTTCAGAAAACAGTTCGGCTTCTTGACGCATCCGTTCGACTTCGTTGGTACTTAAACCACCTGTATTGGTAATCCTGATACTCTGTTCTCTACCTGTGCCTTTGTCTTGGGCAGAAACCTTCAGGATGCCGTTAACATCGATTTCAAAGGATACTTCAATTTGTGGCACACCACGGGGCGATGGGGGAATTCCTGCTAGCAAAAACTTGCCGAGACTCTTGTTATCTCGTGACATTGCCCGTTCACCTTGGAGAATATGAATTTCTACCGAGGTTTGCCCATCAACTGCTGTAGAAAAAATTTGTGACTTACTTGTAGGAATTGTGGTGTTGCGTTCAATAATTTTGGTGAACACTTCGCCCAAGGTTTCAATTCCCAAGGACAGGGGGGTGACATCCAATAGTAAGAGATTATCGACTTCGCCACCCAAAACCCCTGCTTGGATAGCTGCTCCCAATGCTACCGCTTCGTCAGGATTGATAGAGCGATCGGGAGCTTTGCCATCGAAAAATTTAATCAGCGCGTTTTGGACTGCGGGAATACGAGTAGAACCACCTACTAAAATAATCCGATCTATGGCTGATGGTTTGAGATCCGCATCTTTGAGCGCTTGGATCATTGGTTCGATGGTCGCTTCAATTAATTTTCCTGCCAGTTCCTCAAATTTAGAGCGGCTGAGTTCCATTTCCAGATGCTTTGGTCCGGTTTCATCAGATGTGATGAATGGCAAGTTGATGGAGGTATTGACCATACTGGAGAGTTCAATTTTGGCCTTTTCTGCTGCTTCGCGTAGGCGTTGCAGTGCCATCTTATCTTTGGAAAGGTCGATTTTCTCGTCTTGCTGGAAGCGTTGCATCATCCAAAGCACGATCGCATTATCAAAGTCGTCTCCACCCAAGTGGTTGTTACCACAAGTCGCCTTAACTTCAAAAACGCCATCTCCAAGTTGTAGGATCGATACGTCGAAAGTCCCGCCTCCCAAGTCGAATACTAAAATTAGCTGCTCTTGATCTTGCTTGTCTAATCCGAAAGCTAAAGCCGCAGATGTTGGTTCATTAATGATTCGCAGGACTTCTAATCCGGCGATCGTGCCAGCATCTTTAGTGGCTTGTCTTTGAGCATCTGTAAAATATGCGGGTACCGTGATCACTGCCTGAGTGACTTCTTCACCCAAAAAGTTTTCTGCATCCTGCTTCAGCTTTTGCAGAATCATCGCGGATAGTTCTTGTGGCGTGTAGTTTTTTGAGCGAATTTGGACATCTACGGTATCATCTCGACCTTTGACACAGTTGTAAGGGACGCGATCGCGTTCTATGTCAGTGTCTTCCCAACGCCGCCCGATGAATCGTTTAATACTGTAAATTGTGTTTTCCGCATTGGTTACGGCTTGGCGCTTTGCCAATTGACCAACCAAGCGATCGCCACTCTTGCCAAATCCTACAATACTTGGAGTAGTTCGTCCGCCTTCAGAATTGGAGATCACCAATGGTTGACCGCCCTCTAAAACTGCGACGCAACTGTTAGTAGTGCCTAAGTCGATTCCAATAACTTTTCCCATAATTGGCAGTATTTTTACTGAGTCTTTCTACTGTAGTGTGTCGCTGAATAACTTTTTTGCTCCGAACAAAGGCTAGCGGATAACGTCTGTGAAACCCATATTGCTGGTAGCAAGAGAGAAGTTTAAACACAGAGAGTTATCCAAAGCCTTGTCCAAGTTTTAGGCACGCGATGCTCGTCCTTGCATAACCCAGGCACTTTTGGTCAGCGAGACGAGCGACTACAGCTTAACTGAAGGCTTGACTCGACTGATCTTCCTCCGTAGAAGGTGTATCTTCCTTTGGAGCAGCTACTTTGACCATTGCATGGCGTAGCACGCGATCGCCCAAGAAGTATCCGCGCACTAACTCTTCTAACACTGTTCCTTCAGGATGTTCATCCGTAGGTTCGCGCATTACTGCTTCGTGCAGGTTAGGATCGAATTCTTGACCTTCAGGACGCATTGGTGACACACCCAACCGCTTGAGGCTATCTACTAATTGTTTGTAAACGCCTTGGTAGCTTTTGTGCATGGTCATTTCGCCATCAGATTGCGGTTTGAGGTGCGATCGCGCCCGCTCAAAATTATCGACCACTGGCAGCAATTCTAGAATCGTGTTCCGCTTCATCAGCGTCTCTAACTCTTCTTTTTCTTTACTAGTGCGTTTCCGGTAATTCTCAAAATCAGCGGCAATCCGCATATATTGAGTACTACGTTCTTCTAATTGCGTTTTGAGAGACTCAATTTGTTGAGTCAGTTCTGCCAAAGCTGCCGTTCCCACTCCAGTGTTATCGGTTGCAGCGACACCAGTTTCTGGATTGATAGTAGCCGCATCTCCCGATATATTAGTTTGGGCTGCCACTTGCTCTGTCGCCTCGCTACCAGATTCATTGAAATTAATTTGGGCTGGGGAGTCACTCTTCATTGCTTGCTTTACCTCTGTTGGTTCACCCAATTGCTGACTAGTATTGTTTATCTGTTTATTTTCATCCATCATTGTCTACTCATTCCAGATACTTGCTATTTATGGCAGTGTATCTCCATAGCTTGCAACCGTCGTCATCCACGACTTGCAACTAAGGCTGATTCTGTTGCCGACAACTTTCTGGAACTGATGTAAGCATTTTCTTATTGTGACAAATGGTGAACACGTTAGCCCAGACCCCACTAAGACGGGAACCCGAACGAGTAATTTGCAATAGTAGCGCTGAATGTGATTTGCCTCTTATCTTATTTGAAAATATTTTGAATTATTGTTAGCGCAGCGTAAAGCCTACGGCATGGCAACTCTTGGAGACGCTCCGCGAACGCTTAGAGCGAGTCTGCGTTCGCTTTTACGTCTCGTAGAGAGCGTCATTTTGAATTCGGAGCCGAGCGACGTGACTCAGGACTTTTTTGGGAAATGAGAATTCTATCTCACAGGCTGGGAATACTTTAAGCAGAGGTTTCCCTACTCATTCGCTCATTTATGAACTCGTCACCACAACGGCGCAGTACCGCTCTAACTACCAGAACAGAGTTTTCGCCCTTCGGCAACAAGCTAGTGCAATCTGGCTATGTGAATACCGACCAGATGAGGCAGGCACTAATTGAAAGCCGCAAATCTGGCAGACCCTTAACGGAAGTACTAGAGTCAATTACTGGGCAACAACTATCACCTGAGTTGCTCAGGCAATACAAAAAACAGCAGCTATTTGAACTAAAAATACTATACGGTGTTGAATTCCTCGATCCGGAAGTCAGCTCCGTTGGTAACACGATGATGGGGAACCTGATTGAAACCCTCATCCCAGTGGATATTTGCCGTCGCCATCGTTTAGTACCACTGTCGAAACACGAAGACCAAACTCCGCCTTCAGTTTTAGTGGCGATGGTCGCTCCAGATAACCTAGAGGCTTCCGATGACCTGAACCGCATCTTGCGCCCCCAAGGTTTGGCATTGCAGCGGATGGTGATTACACAGGAAGACTACCAACAGCTAATCAACCAATACCTGGATGAAAGGGCTGTTCAGCAAAAGCACCTAGACCAAGAAAAGTTTACAGATATTAATCAGGATTTAGAAAACCTCGGAAATCTCGATCTTTTGGATGCTCCGGAAGAAATGGAGGCTGATCTAGGGGCAGCGATGAAGGGTGCAGAGGATGCCCCAGTCATCAACCTAGTCAATAGAATCCTGGCTAAAGCCTTGCATGAAGGCGTTTCTGACATTCATATCGAACCGCAAGAAGAAAATTTACGGATTCGCTTTCGGAAGGATGGCATACTGGTCGAAGCTTTCCCTCCCCTACCGAAAAAAATCATCCCGGCGGTGACAGCCCGATTTAAAATCATCTCCAATCTAGACATTGCGGAACGGCGTATACCCCAAGATGGACGCATCCGAAGGCTGTTTGAGGGACGTAAAGTAGATTTCCGCGTCAGTACCTTACCCAGTCGCTACGGGGAAAAAGTGGTGTTGCGGATTTTGGATAACTCCTCAACCCAACTGGGATTAGATAAGTTAATTACCGATCCAGAGACTTTACATATTGTCCAGGACATGGTTAGCCGTCCCTTTGGGCTAATTTTGGTAACTGGGCCAACTGGTTCTGGAAAAACAACCTCGCTGTATTCTGCACTTTCAGAAAAGAATGATCCCGGAATTAATATCAGTACTGTAGAAGACCCAATTGAGTATAGCCTTCCAGGGATTACTCAAGTACAGGTGATTCGAGAAAAAGGGCTGGATTTTGCTACCGCTCTACGGGCTTTCTTAAGACAAGATCCAGATGTGTTGCTGGTCGGTGAAACGCGGGATAAGGAAACGGCAAAAACAGCAATTGAGGCTGCCTTGACCGGTCACTTGGTATTAACTACCTTACATACCAATGATGCCCCAGGTGCGATCGCACGTTTGGGAGAAATGGGGATTGAGCCTTTCATGATTTCTAGTTCTTTAATTGGCGTATTAGCTCAACGTTTGGTGCGGCGTGTCTGTTCTGAATGTCGTATTCCCTACACTCCCACAACCGAGGAACTAGCTCGTTATGGTCTATCAGCTTCCTCTGATGTGGGAGTCACCTTTTATAAAGCTAACAGTTTGACATTAGATGCGATCGCAGAAGCCAAAACCAAAAATCAGCTTTGCCCAAAATGTAATGGTGGCGGCTACAAAGGGCGCTGTGGTGTCTATGAAGTCATGCGAGTTACCGAAAACCTGCAAACTCTGATCAACGAAGATGCACCCACCGAACGCATCAAGGAAGTGGCAATAGAAGAGGGCATGAAAACCTTGCTAGCTTACAGTTTGGACTTAGTGCGCCTTGGTTCCACCACTCTAGAAGAAGTAGAACGAGTGACGTTTACTGATACTGGTCTGGAAGCAGAATTAAAAGCCAAACGCAAGACTGGTCTTACCTGCCGGAGTTGCGATGCCACATTGAAACCAGAATGGCTGGATTGTCCCTACTGTATGACATCTAGGTTTTGAGATTAGTCATTAGTCATTGGTCATTGGTTAGTAACTTTAAACAAATGACAAAGGACAACTGACAAATAACAAACATAAAAAAGGAAGCAGAACTATGGAAATGATGATTGAAGACTTGATGGAACAGTTGATTGAACTGGGTGGCTCGGATATGCATTTATCCGCAGGTTTGCCTCCGTACTTCCGCATCAGTGGCAAACTCACCCCCATCGGTGAGCATATATTGACAGCCGATCAATGTCAAAGGCTAATTTTTAGTATGCTCAACAACACCCAGCGTAAAACCTTAGAGCAGAACTGGGAGTTGGATTGTTCTTATGGCGTTAAGGGTTTGGCACGTTTCCGGGTCAATGTCTATAAAGAACGTGGTTCTTATGCTGCTTGCTTACGGGCATTAAGTTCTAAGATTCCTAACTTTGAAAAATTAGGTCTGCCAGATATTGTACGGGAAATGACAGATAAGCCCAGAGGACTGATTCTGGTGACAGGCCCTACAGGTTCCGGCAAGACAACTACCCTCGCGGCGATGATTGACTTGATTAACCGCACTAAAGCAGAGCATATTTTAACGGTGGAAGACCCAATTGAATTTGTCTACGAACCAATTAAAAGCTTGGTTCACCAACGACAACTTGGTGAAGATACTAAGAGCTTTGCTAATGCTTTGAAAGCAGCTTTGCGGGAAGATCCAGATATTGTTCTGGTGGGAGAAATGCGCGATTTGGAAACGATTTCTTTAGCGATTTCCGCAGCCGAAACAGGACACTTGGTATTTGGTACTCTCCACACCAGTTCCGCCGCCCAGACAGTTGACCGGATTATTGACGTTTTCCCACATGAGAGACAAACCCAGGTGCGGGTGCAGTTGTCTAACTCATTAGTGGCGGTATTTAGCCAAACCTTGGTGTCCAAGAAAAGCCCTAAACCCGGTGAATATGGTCGGGTGATGGCTCAAGAAATTCTGATTGTCACTCCCGCTATTTCCAACTTGATTCGAGAAGGCAAAACAGCTCAAATTTACTCAGCTATTCAAACTGGCGGCAAATTGGGAATGCAAACTCTGGAGAAGGTTTTAGCTGATTTTTACAAAGCAGGAACGATTTCTTTTGAAGCGGCGATGTCTAAGACTTCTAAGCCAGATGAAATCCAACGTCTCATCGGTAATGCTACACCGCAAGCCGCCGCAGGTGCAAAAGCTGGTGCAGCTGCCAAAGCGCATTAAAGGAACTAAGGAGATGAAGGCGATGAGGAAGATGAGGGAGTAAAGAGGAAGTTGCAGTAATTTTTTCGTTTATGCCCCATGCCCCATGCCCCATGCCCCATGCCCAATTCCCAACGACTATTTTTAATTTATTTATGCCAAACTTTGTTGCCCGTGTTCGGGATTCTCAAGGAAAATCCCGAACAGAAAAAATTACTGCTGAATCCTTGACGCAAGCTCGGACTAATCTTAGAGATCAAGGTTTTGTAATCCAGGATCTCAAGCAATCTCAAGGATTTGAGCCAGATGTTGCCTTCAAAAAATTCCAGAATTCCTTAGTTAAGGTTTCTGTGAAAGACAAAGCTGTTTTTTCCCGTCAATTTGCCGTTTTGATGAATGCGGGGGTTGCGATTGTTAGAAGTCTAGGTGTACTTTCCGAACAGTGTAGTAATACTAAACTCAAACAAGCCCTAGTTGAGATTAGTACTGATGTTCAAAGTGGAATGAACCTTTCAGAGGCAATGCGGAAACATCCTGACTGCTTTGATGGGTTATATGTGAGTATGATTCAAGCCGGTGAAGTTGGTGGTGTTCTAGATGAAGTATTGAATCGTTTAGCTAAGTTGCTAGAAGATGTTGCTCGTCTCCAAAACCAAATTAAATCAGCATTATCTTATCCAACTGTTGTGGGTTTTATCGCAGTTGCGATCTTTCTTGGTATGACCATTTTTCTTATCCCAATTTTTGCCACGATTTTTACACAAATTGGAATTTCATTACCGCCTTTAACGCAATTCTTGATGGATGCTAGTAAATTTTTGAGAAGTCCTGGTGCTTTCGTACTTTTAGGTATTCTTATAGCATTGAAATTTGCCTTTACACAATATGGTAAAACTCCTGTTGGTCGCATAACAATCGATCGCCTTTCCCTGAAGATGCCGTTATTTGGTGATTTAATTCAAAAATCTTCAGTTGCCCGCTTTAGCCGGACTTTTGGTTCTTTGACTCGTTCAGGCGTACCAATTTTAACTTGTCTAGAAATTGTCAGAGATACATCAGGAAATCAAGTAATTGCTAATGCCATAGACGCAGCCCGGATGGAGATTCAACAGGGAGGGATGATTAGCATTGCTTTACAAAAAGATGCCGTTTTTCCAGCTATGGCAATTCAGATGATTAGTATCGGAGAAGAAACTGGAGAATTAGATGCAATGTTGATGAAAGTTGCCGATTTCTATGAAGATGAAGTCGAGCAAGCAGTAAAAGCAATGACCAGTATTTTGGAACCAGTGATGATTGTAGTTTTAGGGGGAATGGTTGGAACCATTTTGCTAGCCATGTATTTGCCGATGTTTGCAGTATTTGAAAAGCTGGGATAAGAGATAAAAAGTTAGGAGTTAGGAGTTGAAAGTCTTTATTTTTCATGCTCATTTTTAACTCTTGACTACTTAAATTTTTTTCTAATTCCTAACTATTGAATAAACTATGACTGTGCAAAAATCTGACTACGAAGCGAGTTTGGCAGAGTACAGCAATCATCTAGCTGCGATCGCCTTACTAAAGCAATATCGGCCATACTTAGAGATGATTCCCAGTTTGCGCCGTCCCGATGAAAGTGTCATCACTATCCCCTTGCCGATTGTGCGTCTTCGCAACACAGCTACAACAACTCCACAAACAATCTGTTTACCCTGTGATGTGGCAATTTTGATGTGCGATCCAGAATGGAAAATCAAAACTGGAGCCGAAATTTTAGTCTTTATTCATCGCGCTCACGAAGATTTTTCTGATTTGTTAGGACGTTGGCGACAAACCCAAGTTTTTCTAGACAATGATTATGAGTGGTTGATGCCTCTACGCCACAGTCATATTTTGAGTGAGGGAGCTAATACTATATATCCTCTGTTTGTCGTTTTTAGTGATACCTTAGAACGCATTCAACGAGGACTCGTAGGAGCCGAACTTCCATTTATTATCCAAATGTCATATTCGCTGCTTGAGGAGAATTTCACAGATATTTTTTCTCCAGAAACTCCACCAGCTTAGAAAAGTTAGAAGTTAAGCTGTTCCACAAATAAACTTGCATACACTGGGCGGGCAGGATGCCCACCCCACAATAGTTATATTTAATAGGGGTTATGCAAATTAGATGTTTTTTAGCTTAATATAGCGCTTCCAATTCAGATGCAGTACAAGATTATATCGCAAGGTGTAGGGGCACGGCAGTGCCGTGCCCCTACGGGTGTGCCTCACGTAAACGAGAACCGCTATATAAAATCGCAAATTTTGAGTCTTTGAATATGCTCCAAATTTGCGATTTTATATTTTTAACTCCTAACTCCTAACTATTACCTAACAAATTGGGGCATAATTTCGGCAGCAGTGAATATTCCATAGATGCCGCGTTGGTGCAATTGCTTACCAGCTTTGAGATAGCCAAAGGCAGGCCCGCAGACATTGGCTGCCATGCTGGTTTCATCACCCAGAGTAAAGGTATGGGTGGAAATCTTGCCTTCAAAGGTACGCCCTGTTACCTTAACGTTAGTGCTGAGGGGCTTTTTAGGATTGCGAGTATCAACTACACCACCAACTGTAACCCGATCGCGATCGCAAATTCCCGCTACCTCTAGCATCACATCATCAGCGTGTTCCATATTCTTCAAGGTAAGCACACCATTAGTTTTATCTAGTAGTGCTTCTACTTCTGCATCAGTCATCGCCCTAGCAGTTTCCACTGTATAACCAGGGATATGGCCAATGTCTTCCCGAACCGTGGCGCGGTAAGCTTCCCAGTTGGCAATTCCCACCCCAAAGGTAATTTCGACTTGATGAATTTCGGCGTAGCTTTGGGCTGCTAATGCGGCGGCGGCGGTTAACAGTCCGGGTGTAGCACCACAGCCTGTCATGTACGTAATCCCGGCTGCAAAGAGTTCTTCTTTCATCACTAGTAGTTGTTCTACAGCAGAGGTGCGCTTAATTGCATCCACTAGCACACCCCGCCAACCAGATTTAATAAACTCCTTGGCTACAGAGGGGATAAAATCGTTTGGTAGGTTGGGTAAAGCCAGAAAATACCCATCCACAGGTTGAGCTATTGCAATTACATCCTGAATACTTTGATTTGTTAACGTACCAACTGGTTCTAAATAACCTACGGAACCTTGGGACTGGTAAGTTGCAATGCAATCTTGAGTATTTAAACCTTCAGCAGCGTAAACGTAACCTTTTTGATCTGCGGCTGCGACTAAAATCATTTCCTGTTTAGCAGCAAGTACCTTGGCGGCGGCTTGTCCGAGTCCGCCGAAACCTAGTACTCCTATACGTATCGCTGACGAAATATTTGCTGTATTCATAGTCAATTACTTAAGTTGAATCACAAGCCTTCAAACTTTACCATCTCAGCTTGTGGCTGATGGCTGACAGCTTTTAGCTATAAAGGTTAATTATGCTTCATTATCCTGATTTCTTCCCCAACCAAATCAGTTTTTTCACCAGAAATTCTTGCTGAGTGATTTCGGCTTGAGCAAATTTTCACGCGAAATAGCAGCAAAAATCTAAATATACCTTGAAGCGATGCCTACGCATAATAAATATAGAGTAGAGAGCGAAATAAAAGTTTGTACTTCAGTTGCACCTGCAACTGGAAAGTTGGGATCGGTCAGTTCTCGATAGACAGCTTCAGGAATTAGGACTGTTCCGTAAAGCTGTTGTAATAAATAAAGGTGGTTAATGGCAGCGAGGTTATTAATGGACGAAGTATCACTGACAATAATCACAGTCTCCCCATCGCCCGCAAGTTCTTTATATCTTGTTCAAAATCCTCCACACCGTAATGCACTGAAATTTGACGACTTGCAAGTAGATGCTGAAATGCTATACGATTCATCCCTGCAAACCGGCTGGCTTGAGCAAGGGTTAACTTTTCTTTTTGAAAGAGCATCACCGCAATTTCCTGCTTCATTTCGCCTTCAGTCATCCGAGTTGCCGTTAATATTTCATTAGGAATGACGACGCTCATAATTACAATCCTCTCTATCACTACTATTCTAAGCAGCTTAAGCACGAACCGTATTCTTTTTAATCTTGTTCATGTCATAATTTAACGCTTTGCTCTGCTTTAGGGAATCCTAAGAATAATACTTGAGTAATGAACAGGGTTTGTATGGCAATTAAGGATGTTCTTACAGATTTCGAGGGAGATGATTTTGTTACTCCCCGAATCATTAGTGCTACTCGCAGTTTTAATGGTCAAGGTATTTCACTTTATTACTATATTTATGGTGAAGATTCTGATGGGCTTGTTGCTGGACTAAAGCTAGACTTCTTTAAAAATGTTCGCTTCACTAACTTTAAGAAACCTCATCCAACAGAAAAATATAAACCTTATTTGGATAAATTCATTGCTGGATGGTCTTGTAGCCACGATGATGTTTTGCAATATTTTGCATCATCGAATTCAGTAACGAAAGTGCAATTAGACAAGATGGCTAGACATTGGGAAATTCCTGTAGAGCGATTTGTCAATACCTTGTTAGTTGCATATATGTTGTTGTGGGATGCTGAGGATGATGACTGGCTTGATGACTCTGATTGGAATGGCGGGGATTTCAAGAGTTTTACACCTTCACCAAAGCGATGAAACGTCTTACAAGTTATTGGCATCTAGATTTCACGTTGGAATGGCAAGAAAGTGTTTAAATAGGAAGTGATGTAACTTATAGTTGAGATATGCGATTCGATGAACTAGAAAAAGAACGTCAGCGCAACCGAAGTCTTGCTCAAGAAAAGTTTTCTGAACGAATATCAGTTATAAAAAACTGTATTGATACACAGCATGAATATGTTGAATTATTTTTCGGTTTGCTTGGCCATCGTCACCTTACGCAGCATGGTGATGCAGAAACACCAATAATTTCAGCAGTAATCAAAAATGAAATTGCTATTTACTCAAGCCTAATATTAACTTTAGACGGGTTACACGGTTCAGGTTTAGCTTTACTCCGATCGGTATATGAAGCTTTAATGATTGCAAAGTTTGCTTCTCTACGAAAAAATGATAATGTCATCTCGAAGTGGATAGCTGGAGAAACGATTTATTTTTCAAACTCGATTTTAAAAAAAATTGTTACACCAGAACTTAAAGAATTAAAAAATCTTTGGGAAGCATTGTGTAACGTATCCCATGCAACTATTTATTCATATCAAGTATTAACAAAGTTTGAAGACATAGAAGAAGTATCAGCTAATATTGCTATTTTGATAGTGTTATTAGGCTGCAATTTTCACTTAATTAATAAGCACTATATAACCAAGGAAATGGCATATTTAGCGAAGCAATATCACAGTAAAGAAGGTGAGTTTGAGCGTTGTCGAGATGCAGCAAAAATTGCTGTCAAAACAGCTACAATATTTATTTCTGATCCGGCTCGGCAAGTTATCAGAGAATATTCGAGGGTTTGGCAACTAGCTCCTTCTATAAGTTCTTGAAGAAGCCAAAAGGTTATTTTCACTTATTAGGATTCAAACCCCTCCTGAAAAGAAGCCACCAAATTAAAAATTTGGTGGGGGTCTTAAAACAGCAAGCTTGGCAATAGTTCGCAGCAGAGAACAGATAGCGTAGCGGTAGCGAATCAACCAGCATCGGGCAGGAGGCTCAGTTGGAATACTGCCCTTTGCCTTTCTTGATAAATCCAAACGAGTACTTTTACTTAATAATTAGTTACAACGTAGAGGTTACTTGCTATCGCGTACTCAAGAGTTATAGGGCAGCTAGGTCTTGCAGCATAGCCATTTTTTCAATGATTTTTATATTTTTGTAACTCAACTAGCTGGCTATAACTACGTCTAATGCTTATTTTTAGTACTTTTGGAGCTTACTTGGCAAACTCAGTTTTTAGCTTGACTAATCGATGAGGTTAAGAGAAACTAACTAAATACTGATGTGCCTGCTTATAAAATTTATAATTTTTGTAAAGATTCTGAGATATATATATTGAGAGATGAAACATTAGTTAACAAATGGTAAGTTTGGATCTGAGTAAAAATATTCCTACGGCTATATTTGTAGCTTTCTCCTAAGGCAGTAAAATTTAAGCGTACTTATCGTGGTTGGCCAAGAGCATGGAGACATTAGAGTTCATAATCTATCCAGACGGTCGGGTACAAGAGAAAGTCACTGGCATTGTGGGTGCTTCGTGCGCTGAGGTTACAGCAGCAATAGAGGCACAACTGGGGCTAGTACTTAATTATGAGCCAACCTCAGAATATTTCGCCGCGAAGGTGCAGCAATCTAATGTGGCGAATACACACACCACTTACAGCGATTGGTAAGTTTTCACAGTAGTTTAGTGTTATTAATTCACAACCACCATGTCACACTTTAGCCAAATTAAGACTCAAATTCGTAACCTTGATTCTTTGAAAGATGCTTTGACTGAATTGGGCGTAGACTGGAAAACCGGCCCGCGCGAAGTCCGTGGCTATCGCGGTCAAACCCATCCTGCGGAAGTTAGTATTGAGCAGGAAAACGGCTATGACATCGGTTTTAGATGGAATGGCAAAGAATATGAACTGGTGGCTGATTTGCAATATTGGCAGCAAGACCTCTCCGTGGACGGATTTTTGCGCCAAGTAACACAGCGCTATGCTTATCAAACAGTTGTGAAAGAAACCGCTCGTGTTGGTTTTCAAGTCTCTGAACAGCAAAAAAATGAAGATGGTTCAATTCGCCTGGTAGTACAGCGCTGGAGTGCGTAATGGCTGATTTTCTGCCGTCGCCGGAAGAACAAGTTGACAACCGTTCCGGTTTGGAACCAGAATTAGGGGGTTTTTTACGGGATGCCCCAGAACGTTCTGGTTTGGAACCGGAATTGGGCGGTTTGCTGCGCCAAAATGGTGTTTATGTTGATGAAATTACCTGTATTGGTTGCAAGCATTGCGCTCATGTTGCGCGTAACACTTTTTACATTGAACCAGATTACGGGCGATCGCGCGTGGTTCGCCAAGATGGGGACGCTGAAGAAATTATCCAAGAAGCAATTGACACTTGTCCGGTTGATTGCATTCACTGGGTTGATTACACAGCATTGAAAAACTTAGAAGAAGAGCGAAAATATCAGGTAATTCCTGTTGTCGGTTATCCGGTAGAACATGCGGTTGCTGCTAGCGAACGTCGGCGTAAAAAGCAAAAGTTAAAGACCAAAAAATCCCGTTATTAAGATAAAAACGTTAAATTAATATAAATGAAGGACTGGGTATATCCAGTCCTTTTGCTTTTCGTAATATAGTTAACTTCTGACAGCTTTTCGGGAAAGTCTTTTAATTCAAAATCGTTATGGTTGCCTTCATTTTAAATTTAGAGGATCGTGTTGTGAAAGCAATTTTTCTACTTTTGCCTCATCTAACCTAGCGGTTAATCTTCTATTTTCATGTAAGTCTCTAGTAGTTTTCGCTAAAGTAAAAGTTGAGCCAACAGAGAAAGCCATACCCATACCCATAAAGCCTTTCACCCAGCCATTTACAGGTAAGTTTACAACGCCGAAGGTGGTCATAGAAATAGAAATCACAAAAGCTGCCCAAGTTTGAATAACCCAAGCTTGACTGTCTTTTTGAGTACCAATTGTTTGCATATATCCTGCCTTTGATTATGAGTGATTTATACTAATTCGTAATTAAGAGGCATCAGATTTAATCTGGGTTTCCAGACTTATATCTGTAGTTGAATTTGAAAAAAGTGGTGTTAAAAGTGATTGTATTCATTAGTAGGTTTACTGGTATTAATAGTAAGACCAGTTTGGTAACTGGACTCTAAAAGATAAGCTTAAGATCAATTGAAGTAAATAAAAACTGGCACAAAGTTTGTACCAGTTTTATAAGTGGCATTAAAGGGAGTAATTTAATTATTCATCTGGAAAAGTCTGCACCTTGCCATCAGGACTGAGAACAACTCGAATTCTGACATTTTGCCCGCTTGTATTGGCGGAAACAAAAGGTTTACCAACTTGAGGCATTCCAGTGCTATTAACGAATTCTCTTGCAGCCTTATTAAGGGGAAAAATTCGTTCAACTGTGCCGTCAACACTGACTATCAGGCTGTACTCTAATGTTTGCCCTAGTCCGGCAGGTGGTTGCCAACGCTTACTTAGGTATGTTCTCGCTTCTGCTACTTGAGGTGTATCAAATAATGTACCATTAGCCACTTCTCTGGATTTAGGGGTTTTGCGCGTGTCCCCTAATTGGTCGATGAATGGATTATTATCAGCAGTTCTAGATGAGGAAGGTTGTGAAGTCGGTTTCTCTCCAGGGGAAGGTTGCTGTAAGGAATTGATTCTTTCATCTAGCTGTTGTGAGGTTAATGTGGAGGGTTGGGTTGGAGTATTGCCAACATTATTATTGGGTATGGTGCTAAGAGATGGCGGGGAAATTGGTGAGATATTAGTTGGTAAGCTGCTTGGGTTAGAAGATAACCTGGGTGGCAAATTCCGCAACTTAGGGAGAGTTCCAGCTTGAGGACTTGACGCTGTAAGGTTCTGTCCCAGATTTGGTGATATGGCAATTTCCTGGCCTGGGATTTTGCTCGCCGTTCGCGTAGCGTCTCGTAGAGAAGGCATCGCTTTATTGGTAGGAGTGGTTGAAGTTGTCCCTTGAGGTATAGTCAGTGAATTTGGCAATAGAGGTGGCGGTGTAGAGAAACTACTAGAACTAGGGACTGTTAGAGGTGCTCGGGGCAAAGTAGATGTGGAAAGTGGAGGAGTCGAACCAGATAAGTTACCTGATGGAGTGGTGAGTGCGGAATCGGGCGTGGGAAAGTTTAGTGCGGTTGAAGGTTCTAAAGCAGTCTTTACTGCTGCTGGATCTGATGTTTTGGCTGTCTGCTGTTCCTTTTCCCTAATGTTATTAGCATATTGCCAAGTAACTGGCAAGAAACCTACACCTAACACTAATACTGCGGCAACAGGTGCCCAAGCAGGGAACCTCAGAGTCGAACTCGTGCTGTTGAGAGTTGGGAGTGCCATGACATCAGTTGAGTATTCATCTAAAGCACTAGCCAAATCAAATAATTGCAGTAGAGTAAGTTGAATTACGGGGCCGGATGAGTAGTTGGCGAGAGAACCGAGAACTAAGTTGTGAGTTAAATAGCTGCTTGGTTCTAAGCGGATATTTGCCCCAGGAAGTTGGGTATTAAAAGAATTTAATGTTTGTGTTGAGGATTTTAATTCCGGCTCACCCAGTGCTGTGCTTGACTGTTGAGTACCGGAGAAACTGACCCAAAAGCTCTCTGGAGACTGTTGGAGAAATTGCTGTACATAATTTGTGACTGCATCACATAAAGCTTCAAGTTGATCGCGATCGCCCCGAATTGGGATTCTGTGTTCTTCTGGTAGTCGGGGATCGTCAAAACGTAGCTCAAAGCTGAGGTGTTTGAGGACAGTTTTCCCCATCCAACGGGACAGAGGTGAGCTTTGCGCGTATACTTCTAGCGTGCAAGTAGGGGGTGTGTAGCGACGAATGACAGAATTTGATAGAGGCATAGCAGGAACTGCGAGAAAGACTATTTGGGATTTTGCAAAAATTTAAGCCAGTGCGTGCAAAGAAAAGTTGAAAGGGTGGATTTTTCCACTCAGAAGTTTGTTAGATTTCTTCTGTTATGTAATGTCCCAGGAGGAAGCAGTTCTGAGAGTGCATCGCCCAAGGGCTAAGGAATATCAAAAGGGTTTCCCGATCTAGGAGACAAATCACAAGCAAATTTTGATTGAGGAATTTCAAATTTCAAATCTAAAATTTTGTCGAACGGTCTATAAGTGCTAGCCAGAGACGACGATGCCCACCAGGGGAACTGTAAAAAAGTAAATCTACAAGCAGTTTTAGTGCCAGGTTGGTTAGTAAATCTGTTGAGATTTGCTCGTCCTCTTCCATCCGCTCTTGGTAAGTGTTGCAAAAAGCATCAATATAGTCTCCAAGTAAAGCGGCCTGGTGAGGTTCCCGGTTATTTTCTGCCATTTGTTCCAACAGTCCGACAGCGCGGCGAATCAATTCCTGGTGCTGTTTGGCTAAGTAGCAGATGATCAGAACAAGCGATCGCGCTTCTTCGACATCTAGCTTTTTTCGCCCTCCTTGACCCTTGCGTAGGGGATTTGATTGGCGTAGTCGCCATAAAGCTACGCGGTCTGGCACTCTTGACTCTAAATTCAGATCGGTTGCCGCCGAAAGCATAGCCTCTGAACCAATCCCAGTTAAGGTTTCTAGCGCCAACAGCACCAAGTCTAATTGGGTTTTGATATTATCCCATTGAACTGTGTTTGGGGCTGGAAGCTTGATTAAATCCTCCCACTGGGAATTTGGTGTGGCTGAGTTGGCGGCCGAGTGCATAACTTTTAGCATAGGTGATCAAGCTGATAGAGGATGTTGCTGTTACCCATTTTGAAACCAGACTCTCAAGCATCAAGCTTGGTTTCCCATAGCTATGAGCCAGAAACTTCAGCTAGATTTTTTCTATGTGGTAAACAGCATGTATCTTTGTCCTACTCTAGATGAAAATTTATTTTCAACAAAGTAGAAAAGTATCAATTCTAATTAAGGTTTACCCAACTTTCACTGCTAATTCCGTACAAGAGTATAAATAAACTATGTTTTTAATGCTAACTGCTAATTATGTAGAATACTCCCACATTTATTTACGGGTTGAAATCTTGAAATTTCTTGATGTTTATTACTTGTTCTTAATGTATACATAATTACTATACAAATCTTTTGCTTGTTTAGTTTACCAAAGGTGCTTCTAGCTGTTAAATAGCAGCTTCACTTGTGTCCAGCCTGTTATTTCAGGACAGGCTGGGCAACATCAGGAAGATTGATGCCTCTTACCCTCATTCATAAAGTCAGCGTTTGAAGATGTTGGCTAATTGATTTTTTCCAACTTAGTTGGTACTATAACTTTAATCGCAAACCACACACATATCAAAACTCATTTATTACTTTGATGGATAGAGGTAATAGTTTAGACCTTTCCCAAAACCCATACTTAAGTATGAGTTACAGATAATTTATTGAGTAGTAATAGTAACGCAATAATAACGATGAAAAAGCATTTTTTTGCCTTTTCACTGATAGCTTGTGCTGTCAGTGTGATACCAACTCAGGCATTGGCGGTTGAGCTATACGGTGCTGGTAGTTTACGCGATAGCCTCACAGAAATAGGTGAATCTTTTAATGAGAAATATGGTATTCCAGTAGAAACGCTATTTGGGCCATCTGGTTTAACACGAGAACTCATAGAACAAGAATTCTCCGAAGCCGGAAAATCGGCAGATGTTTTTGCTAGTGCAGATATTGATAACCCTCAAACATTGTTTGAAGAAGGTTTAAGCGAACCTGTAGTGAACTTCACTAGTAACCGCATGGTTGCTGTTGTGCGATCGGGACTTGGTATCACATCAGATAATTTGTTGGATTTTTTGCTAAAACCAGAAATCAAATTGGGAACTTCCACACCCATAGCAGATCCATCTGGTAACTATGCATGGCAGATATTTGACAAGTCAGATCAAATTACACCTGGTAGCTCTCAAATTTTAAAGAATAAAGCCTTGCAGTTGGTAGGTGGTAATCCTAATGCTCCGATTGTTCCTAATGGCAAAAATAATTTAGTCTATTTTCTCCAAGAAACAAAGCAGGCAGATATATTTTTAGCTTATTACACCAGTGGGAAGACTGCCCAAATAACAACAGGTGGTGACAATTTACAAATAGTAGAATTACCCGATTATTTGGCAACAAAAGCTAATTATGGACTAACTACACTGAAAAACGCCGATCCTGATGGTGAAAAATTAGCTGGATATATCCTATCACCAGAAGGGCAAGACATTTTAGCAAAGTATGGATTTAGCGCCCCATCTACTTCTGTTCCCGAACATCAAGGTGCGGGTGGAATTTTAATAGCTTTGGGTTTGGTTTTAATTTGGAATAAAAAGCAACTAATCAAATCAGAATCCCGCAGCTACAAAACTTATTAAGTTTATCTTGTTCTTAATCAAAATTTTTGTCACTTAACAAAGAAGTAAAACATGAAGTATCTCAAATTTTTTCCTTTTTTCTCTCAAAAAATATCAAAGTTGAGTATAGCTTTAATAGCAGTAATTTCATCGAGTATTCTGCTTGCTAACCCTATCCATGCAGCTACCCTTGGTCAAAATCTTATTGTTAATGGGGATGCAGAACAAGGACAAGGAGATCCTATTGGTAATGGTGTTGGGACTGATATCCCCTTTATCCCCGGCTGGATTACAACTGATAGTTTCAGTGTGCTGCAATATGGAGCTACAGGTTTTGAATTTACTAATGCTTTGGGCAATATAGTCGCCGTTAGTGGACTTCCTAATGCTAATAGCTCAGGGCCAAATGTACGAGGAAATAATTTATTTTTTGGTGGCGCTGGTAGAGGCTCATCAAGTGCTTCTCAGTTAATTGATATAACTGACCTTGCTTCTGTAATTGATACTGGGCAAGGAGCCTACGATTTAAGTGCTTGGTTAGGTGGCTACGACACTGATTTAGATAATGTGAAATTTAGTCTTAATTTCCTCAATCAAGATGGTCAAAATCTAGATACAACATTTATTAATTCCCCCACTCCAGACGAAAGAAATAACACAACAGGTTTATTGTTCAAGTCTACGAAGGGTCTTGTTCCCGTTGGTGCAAGGCAAATTAATGTTGTTCTGGATATGAACTATGTTCGTGGGCGTGTAAACGATGGCTATGCAGATAATCTCTCATTAGTAATTGCCAAAGTTCCAGAACCATCTCCATCAGGCTTATTACTAATGAGTTTCTCTTTTTTACTCCTATGTAAATTGCCTAATAAGAGCAAATCTTTGCCGTAATTTATATAAAATTTATCCTAAGTTTTGGGGACAAAATTAGAAAATACAGGTGTGGAGAAGACAATTATCTAGGACTTACGCACTGTATAAAAGAATAATGTTGTGTATCAACCTAAATACGTCGTTTCAGACTTTTATTTAATATAAGCAACGGTAACACCACTACCGCCATCTGTTTGTTCTGCTGGTTCGTAGTTGTTCACTCTGGAATGCTGTTGCAGAAAGGCGTGAACTCCTTGGCGCAGTTTACCAGTACCGTATCCGTGAATAATCCAGACTGGGCCTGTAGCTTCGGAGATGGCTTTATCTAAAATGTATTCCGCATCAGCTACCCGTTTACCACGCAAATCGATGGTATTTTGGGAAGTCCGAATTTCCGGGACACTTTGTGGTGGTGGGGTTACTGGTGCTGGGGCTGGTTTGGCCTTGACGACTGGTTCGGGTTTTTGACCATCTAGAGATTCTACGTCTTGCAACTTCACCGTCATCTTCATTAATCCAAAGCGAACGCTTAACTCGCCATCTTCATTAGGGGCGGCGATTACATCAGCTATCTGTCCGAGTTTGGGAACGCGGATGCGATCGCCTAGTTTGGGCATAAACCCAGCTTTTGGTTTGGCTGGCGTTGCTGGCTGATAAAGCTGGCCAATTTGATTTAAAGCATTAGTTGCTTGCTGGGCCTCTTGGGCTGTGGGTGTACCTTTTTGCAAACGGCGAATCACTTGAGCAATTTCACCTTTTGCTTGAGCGATCGCTTGTTGGACTGCTATTTCTTGTGAAGCCCGCAAACTACTTTCCCTTTCCTCCAAACTTGCGGCTTTTGCGGATACCTCTTTGTATAAACGTTCCGCTTGCTGCAACAAACTTTGGGCTTCGGCTGCTTTGGTTTCTTGGCGGCGACGTTGGGCTTCTAAGCCAGCAATTACTTGGTTAACTTCATCTGTAGCCTCTCCTACTTGGGTTTTCGCCTGTTGTACAACTTCTGGCTTTAATCCCAAGCGTAAGGCAATAGTTAAGGCGTTAGAACGTCCAGGGATGCCCCACAGCAGACGGTAAGTAGGCGAGAGAGTGCTTTCGTCAAATTCTACAGAGGCATTTTCAAACCGCTCATCTTCGTATTTCAGGGCTTTTAGTTCGCCGAAGTGAGTAGTGGCGATCGTTAGCTGGGCATGGTTAGCGAGATATTGCAACAAAGCGATCGCTAACGCACTACCTTCAACTGGATCGGTTCCTGCACCGACTTCATCGAGTAAGACTAGGGAATTGGGCATGGGGCATGGGGGATTAGACTCTTCCTCATGTCCCTCTGCTTCCCCATTCTCCAATGCTTCTAAGATTCGACTAATGCGGCGGATGTGACCAGAGAATGTAGATAGACTTTGCTGTAAGGATTGTTCATCGCCAATATCTGCCAGCACTTTATCAAACCAAGGTATTTCTACTGGTTCGCGGGCGGGGACAAACAAACCCACTTTGGCCATCAATGCTGCTAACCCTAGAGTTTTTAAGGTTACAGTTTTACCGCCAGTATTTGGCCCGGTAATTGTCACTACCCGAATTAGCGGATTGATCAGCAAATCTACAGGAACTACTGGTTGCCCTTGTTCGTGCTGTTGTTGCCACACTAACAGAGGATGCCGTAAGTTCCGCAAGGTAATGGTTTCACTGTCTTCGCGCTGGATAAATCGGGGGGGATTTGCTCCTAGCCAGTAACTATACCGCGATCTAGCGGTTGCCAAATCTAAAGTTGTGGCGATCGCTAACAATCTCTCTAAATCTGGTTTGACTGCGGCTACTTGTTCCGTCAAAACACGGCGAACCGCTTCTTCTTCGGCTTGCTCTCTGCGGATGATTTGCCGCAGTTGGTTGCCTAGAGGTACTACGGAATTCGGTTCTACGTATAGCGTTGCACCACTGGTAGAGGTATCGTGGACAATACCGGGGATGGCATCTTTTTGCGGTGCTTTTACGGGGATGACAAAGCGATCGCTACGTTGGGTAATTAGCTGTTCTTGAACTGCTCCAGATTTTGCCTGTAAGATGTTTTGCAGCTTTTGGGTAATTTGGCTGCGTAATCGCCGCAAATCTGTGCGAATTTCTCCCAGTTTTTGACTCGCGCGGTCAGTTACCTGGGCCCGTTCATCAATACATCGGTGAATTTCTTGTTCTAGGTCTGGATAAGTCCGCAAATCGGCAACCAACTCACTCAATATCGGCAAATCTTCCTGATTGTCGATGACACGGCGCAAACTTCTAGCACCAGCGAGGGTGGTAGCGATCGCTAACAGTTCATCGCCAGACAAAACTCCGCTACGTTCCGCCCGTTCTAAGGAATCGCCAATATCTTGAATTCCCTCAAATGACAGCCCCGTAGTGAGGCGAGTTTCCAGTTGGTAGATTTCTTTGGTTTGCTCTAACAACTGTTCGCTTTGAGTCTGAGAATCGGGTATTTTCAGATGACGCGCAGCTGTCGCCCCCAGCTTAGTTGCCGCGAAGGTGGCAAGGTGCTGGCAGAGGCGATGCCATTCTAATAGTTCTAAGGTTTCAGATTGGATCAAGGTTTCAACATCTAATCTGAAATTATCGTAACAATTTTAGCTCCTAGATGGCTAAATCTTAAAAGAGAAAATTTTGCTTTAGTCAAATCAGTCAGTTAGTGCGTGGTAATAACTGGCACACAAAGTTATCTTTCGTTAGAAACTACGCCAACATCAAGTATCATCGAAAACAATACAGAAACTAATTTAAGCAGCAACTATTTCCTTCACCAAAACGTAAGGCTGAACAATGAGAGTATTAAATCGCTTATTGCGCTCAAGATTCCATTCTCCCACTTGTACTGTCGTGGGTTTGGTAATTAATTGTCGATCAATCCACTGTTCTACTGATGGAATGTTATCACTAGCGATCGCTACTCCAACATCCACCAAGTTTAACTCTGGTGACACCAAAATTACCGCATCTCGTTGTATATGAGGAATTAGCCACTCCCACTCTGACTCATCCAAAATTTCTGTTAATTCTGCTCTTAAATCCGACATCATTCCTTAATTTATATTGTCTAATAAATTATTCTACATTTAAGAGACGCGCTCAATCGCGTCTCTTTCCCCTTTCAGCTAAACTTCAGATTTCATTTCATCAATTTCAAATAAAGATACAATTACTCCCGCGATGGGAATAGATATAAAAACACCTAATAATCCTGCTACTCTAGCGCCTACTAGCAAAGCAAAAAATATCACTACAAGATTAAGATTCAGCGCACCTTGCATAATTCGGGGCGCAATCAAATTGTCTTGTATCTGCTGGAGGATAATACAAGCTATCAATACTTTCAATGCTAACCAAACACCTTGAGATAAGACAAATAGAGTAACTGTGCTTACTCCTAATGTTGCTCCTATGCCAGGAATAATATCAACGACTCCGACTATGATTGACAATATTAAAGCAAAAGGTACTTTTAATACTAAAAAAACTAAGAATGTTGAAATTGTGAGAAATGCACTTAATAATAACTGACCTCTAAAAAATCCTAAAAAAGACCGTCTAATTATACTTGTAAATTTACTGCGACGATGTTTTGGGACTATTTTTAAAATAAAATTCCACAACTTGTCTCCATCTAATAGCATGAAGAAAGCTACAACTGCAATTAATATAAAAGTCACAAAATTCGTCATAAAACCTTGTATAATTGCCAAACTAGTCACAAGAGTTGATACAGCCTGATTTCGCAATTGTTCTTCAATAAAACTTAAATCTATTTGTAAATTACGGTTTCGTAAAAATCCTTCTAATCCTTCTAATAAAGGTACTAAAGAATTCAAAAATGCAGTGATACTATCAATTAACTGTTGTCCTTGAGATAAAACCGTTAAGCCCACGGTAATTATCAGACCGCCTATAATTACAATACTGAGTAAGAATACGACACCAACCGCTACACCGTGGGGCAAAAAACGCCGCAGCCCTTGTACAGGATAGCTGAGTAAAAAAGCCAAAATTGCCGCAAATGTAAAAATCACAATGACTGATTCAAAGTAAGCTAAAAGCTGTACAATTGCCCAGCCAGAAGCAACTAAAAGCAAAAAGCGGACTAACGCCAGATTGTTTAATCGCTCCCAAAAATTCTTGGCTTCAAAGCCGCTCATAATAATTCGTAATTCGTAGTTCGTAGTTCGTAGTTCGTAGTTCGTAATTAAGAAATAGAGAAAAACTAGGTGTGTAGCGTGATAAATTTACCCACCATATAAGATGGATGATTTATTTGTTGGAATTCTCTTTGTTGATAGCTAGAGTGAATTGATTTTAATACTAGAGAAACTTAATAGCGAGCGCTACCTCCTTAAAGCATATATCTCTTGCGTATCTAACTTATCTTCCTAAATCATGCATTGCGTTAATTACCGTGGCACACTTTCGTGTCAACGCTTCTAATTCCTCTTTATTAGTGGAACTGGGAGCATCAATCAAGTTACCAATTCTCACAGTGATGGGAACTGCACGAGGTCGGGACGATCCTTTTTGTAAAATCTTTTCACTACCCCAAACACTTACTGGCAATATTGGGGCTTTTGCTTTCGCAGCCAGCAGTAGTGCGCCTCTTTTGGGGTCTGTAATTCGACCATCTGGGGTGCGAGTCCCTTCCAAAAAAACACCAACAGCCCAACCTTTATTGAGATATTCTAGGGCGGAGCGGATAGCATTGCGATCGCTATTTCCCCGACTCACCGGGTAGGCACCATACAATTTAATCGCTTGCGCCAAAATGGGGATATTAAATAACTCTTCTTTCGCCATGTATGCGACTGGACGACGTACACAGTTGGAGACAATTGGCGGATCAAAGTAACTAGCGTGATTACTCACTATCAACAAAGGCCCTGATTGGGGAACATTTTCCGCACCATAAATCTGGCCCCGAAAGTAAGAGTGAAGCATGGGGCTGACGACTGACCATTTGAAAGCGTGGTAAAGTGCCAGACTGATTAACGATTCGCGGTTTTTGTCCACAGAAGATAATGCAAATCAAACTGAATTTAGCATACGCGATCGCCAGTCTCAGATCAAACTCAAAAAATCTGTAGACATGAATTGCTTTAACCATCTGGGAATACTAAATCTGGAAATCTTTAGGATTTTGCAGTATGGTTAGTACTTTAGTTACTATTCCCGGATATCAATCACGTTAGCGAAGAACTATACAATGCTTCTCGAACCCTAGTTTATCGTGCAGTTCCAGAAGCTGACCAAAAACCTGTAGTCATTAAACTACTGAAAAATCCCTATTCGAGTTTCAGTGAACTGGTACAGTTTCGCAATCAGTACACCATTGCCAAAAATCTTAACTCACCTCTAATCATCCAAACCTATAACCTGGAACCCTATCAAAATGGCTATGCGCTGGTGATGGAAGACTTTGGAGGGATTTCTTTAACAGAATAGCGATGTGAGGATACAGAGTTTTTCATTGAAATAAAGTTCTAAAAAAATTAAACAGGTAAATTAGCAGCACTCTGGATATTTTCTAATATTAAGTCAGGGCTACTACGTTTAATCAAGCCAGTTAAAACTTTACCAGGGCCGATTTCCACTACTCGCTCAATGCCGTTGGCTGGTAATTGCAGAGAAATTTCTCGCCATCTTACAGAACCAGTCATTTGTTTATTCAGCCGTTGCTTTAAAATCTCAGCATCAATAGACGGAATTGGTTCTGCATTAGACAACACTGGCACAGTAGCTGGCTGAAATTCCACAGATTCTAAAATGTCTTGGAATTGGGCAGCCGCAGGTGCGATTAAATGTGAATGAAATGCTCCAGAAACTTTTAGAGGAATAGCACGCTTGGCTTTAACTTGAGTCATCACCGCTTGTACAGCCTCAGTCGTACCTGAAATTACCACCTGAGCCGAACTATTATCATTTGCTACTACTACATCAGGGTTTTCGGCAATGACTTTTTCCAACTGTTCGCGGTCAAAGTTAATCAAAGCCGCCATCATTCCACCGACGGCATTATCCATGAGTTCTGCACGACGCTTTACTAGATATAAACCATCTGACCACTCAAAGACACCCGCTACATAAAGGGCAGAATATTCTCCCAAACTGTGGCCAGCAACTAAATTTGGCTGGTGTCCTCGTTCTCGAAGAAGATCGGCAATAATGCTTTCCACCACATAAAGACTTGGCTGAGTATATAGCGTCTGTGATAACTTTGCTTCGTCGTTTTGACAGATTTCAGTTACAGACCAGCCTAAAATTTCCTCGGCTTGGGCAAATTTGTCTTTAGCGGAAGGTATATCTAATAAATCTATTCCCATTCCCAATACTTGAGAACCTTGTCCGGGAAACACCCATGCAGTTTTAGTCATTAGTCAGTGGTCATTGGTCAGTGGTCATTGGTCAGTAGTCAGTGGTCATTGGTCATTGGTCATTAACTAAGGACAAATGACTAATGACAAATAACTAATGACAAAATATTTATCTTCCCCATTTAAAAATTGCCGCGCCCCAGGTAAGACCGGCACCAAAGCCGGATGTAGCAATTATGTCATTGGGTTTAATTTTACCTTGTCGTACTGCTTCATCTAAAGCTAAAGGAATGGAAGCAGCTGAGGTATTGCCATACTGGGCAAGATTACTTATAACTTTATGTTCTGGGATATTCAGGCGTTGGGCAACGGCATCGATAATGCGCTGATTGGCTTGATGTAATAGCAGCCAATCTATTTGGTCAACGCTGAGGTTGGCTTGAAATAAAGCTTTATCAATGATTTCTGGCACTTTTTGGACAGCAAAGCGGTAGACTTCTTTGCCGTTCATAGTAATAGGTTGATAAGTGCCTTTAGTAATATTTACACCGGGGAGCAGTTCTTGGGAAGCACCTGCATAGGCAAGCTTGAGGTGATGATTTTGAGTGCCATCACTTTTAAGGGCAAATCCTAATAAGCGATCGCTTTTGTCAGCCTGTAATACTACTGCCCCTGCACCGTCACCGAATAATACACAAGTACGTCGGTCTTCCCAATCCACCCAGCGAGAGAGGATATCTGCCCCTATCAACAGGACGTTTTTATAAACACCCGTTCTAATGTACTGGGCTGCTGTAACTAGACCAAACACAAAGCCAGAGCAGGCTGCGGTCAAGTCAAAGGCTACTGCGTTGGTGGCTCCTAATTGCGCCTGTACTTGACAAGCACTGCCAAACAAATCGTCAGGGGTGGAAGTCGCTAGCAGAATCAGGTCTAGGTCTTCTGGTCTAATTCCTGAAGCTGCGATCGCCTGACTGCTGGCGGCAGTGGCAAGTCCACTCAAGGACTCAGATGGTGTGGCTAATCGTCGTTGACGAATTCCCGTTCTTGTGGCAATCCACTCATCTGATGTTTCAACTAGTTCACTCAATGTCTGGTTGTGTAGAAAAGTTGCTGGTACTGCCGAGCCACTTCCGGTAATTGCTACGCCTAAGTTTTGCACTCCTCATCTCCCAAGCTATCAGCTTTTTGTCATTTGTCCCTTGTCATTTGTCCCTTGTCATTTGTCCTTTGTCATTTGTCTCCAAAGTTTTTATCGCCGGGAGTCGTTGCTCAGACTTCTCTTTTTGTGAGTTGCCCTTTACAAATGACTAATGACCAATGACCAATGACCAATGACTAACCGCCTTCGCGCTCTAGGATATATTGGGACTGAATTCGTTGTATTACCTGGTTGTCAACGGCCTCTTTGGCCATGCGAATTGCATTAAAAACTGAAGGTGCTTGTGAGCTACCGTGACCGATAAAACAAACTCCTGCCACGCCTAACAGTAAAGCACCGCCGTGTTCTGCATGATCCATTCGCTGCTTAACTCGCTTCAGGTTTGGTTTTAAGATTGCTGAACCAATTTGACCATGCAATCCTTGGGGTAATTCTTCGCGCAGAATTTGCAGAATCACTTCTCCAACTGCTTCGGCAAATTTTAATAGTACGTTGCCCACAAAGCCATCGCAGACAATCACATCAAAGTTACCGGAAAGCACATCACGCCCTTCGGCATTGCCAATAAAATTAATTTGAGAATTTTCGCGGAGTAGTTGGTGGGCGCGGACGGCTGCATCATTGCCCTTAGAGTCTTCTTCACCGATATTCAACAAACCCACTTTCGGTTCGGTTGTACCTAAGACATACTCGCTGTAAGCCGATCCCATGACGGCGAACTGCTCTAAAAACTTCGGACGGCAATCTACATTTGCGCCGACATCAAGTACTAACACTGGCTTCCCAGCAACAATTGTCGGAAAAACAGTCCCAATTGCTGGACGATCAATTCCCGGTAATCGCCCTAAGCGGAGCAAAGCTGATGCCATAGCTGCCCCAGAGTGACCGGCAGAAAATACAGCATCTGCTTGCTGCTGCTTGACTAAATCCATCGCCACATTGATAGAAGCCTTGCGTTTGCGTCTAACTGCATTTAAAGGCTCCTCATCCATTGCGATCGCTTCCTCAGCAGGCACGATCTCCATCTGCCCTAAATTCGTTTTTGGTGGCAAGGCAGCTTCTATTTGTTGGGGATCACCAACTAGTAATATATCTACACCCAATTCTTCCTTTGCTCGCATTGCGCCAGCAACGATTTCACCGGGTGCGTGATCCCCTCCCATTGCGTCAATTGCGATCTTTACGCGAGTCGATCCCATTGCTCAGAGCTTTTAGAAACCTTATAAATTTTACCAGATGGCTTTGCCGAAAAAGCTTAACTTTCTGACTACCAAATTATTTCTGTTACTATTGCAACAATTTTTGCTGGCAAGCTCAACATAGCACGAATTTGGAATTGGGCATTTGGAATTGGGCATTGGGCATTGGGAATTGGGGAAGAAACTGGTTAAATAATTTCCCCTTATCTCCCCCTGCCCCCTGCCCTACTCCCCTGCCCCTAGTACCCAGCTAACTAGCATCCGAACGCCGTAGCCTGTTGCGCCTGCGCTGTTGTAGCCATTTTCTTTATCTGTCCACACTGGGCCGGCAATATCTAAGTGCGCCCAAGGTGTCTCTTTTACAAATTGCTTGAGGAAAAGGGAAGCGGTAATGGAACCACCTGGACGCGGGCCTGTATTTTTCATGTCTGCTATGCCAGACTTTAGCCCTTCAAAATATTTTTCTTCCATTGGCATCCGCCAAATCTTTTCCCCTGAAGTTTGGGCAGCTTTCTCAATCTGGGAAGCTACGTCATCATCGGGAGTGTACAAACCAGCTATATCCTCACCCAAGGCAATAACGTTGGCACCGGTTAGGGTGGCTAAATCTACGATCGCATTTAATCCCAATTTATCGGCATACACTAAGGCATCTGCTAAGGTTAAACGTCCTTCAGCGTCGGTGTTGTTTACTTCGATTGTTTTGCCATTTGATGCGGTGAGAATGTCTCCAGGGCGCATGGCGCGACCGCTAATCATGTTTTCAGCTACTGCCGAGATAAAGTGAACCTCAACATCTGGCTTAATTTGAGCAATTGCTTTTGCTGCGCCCAAAGTAGCAGCTGCACCGCCCATATCCATTTTCATGGTTTCGATGCCACTACCAGCACCTTTGATATTTAGTCCGCCGGAATCAAAGGTTACACCTTTGCCAATAATTGCTAGTTTCTTTTTGGGTGTACCTTCTGGCTTGTAAGTCAGGTGAATAAATTTAGGTGGCAACTCTGAAGCTTGGGCTACTCCTAAAAATGCGCCCATGCCCAACTTTTCACAGTCTTCTTTTTCCAGAATTTCTACTTGTAAGCCGTACTCTTTTGCGATCGCTTGAGCAGTTTCGGCTAAAGTAATTGGTGTGACTGCGTTGGCTGGTGCTGCTACTAACTGTCGTGCCAAATTTACCCCAGAAACGATTTGATTGGCGCGGGTAATGGCGGCTTCTTGTCCACCGAAACCTAGTAAATCTACGGTTTCGATTTGCGATCCTTTATCTTCTGGTTCTGATTTAAAGCGAATATCTTGGTAAAGCGCTAATTCTATACCTTCTGCGATCGCTTGAGCGCTGGCTGCTGGATCGTTATTCCATAATGGAAAACTAAATCCTAGTATTTTGCTTTTTTGCTTTTTTCCTACCCTAGCTACAGCCGCCGCCGCACGTCGTAAAGTGTCGAGTTTTAGTGCATCTGGTTTACCTAAACCTACCAAAATCAATTTACGCACTGGGCTACCAGCGTTTACACGAGTGAAGATAGTACTGCTGGCTTTACCTTTAAATTCTTCTTCTGCAATTAGTTCTTTTAATACCCCAGAAAACTTTTGATCTAAAGTTGCCAGTTCTCCAGTTAACTCCACTGCATCTTCAAATAATCCAATTGCCAAACTATCGCCTGCCCACTCTAGCAAAGGCTTATCACTAGGTTGAATTGTCATTTTGGGATTTTGTGTAAATATTCCTTCCTGTACCAGTATTGCTCAAAATTCTTGTTTCATGGTGTGGGGAGTGAGGAAAATTAGGCAGCAGAGTCCAGTAGCTATAATTTAGTGCTGAGACTGTAAATCGATATACTCTTGAAAATGGATGAAATTTTAACGATAATAAATTAGTGGAATGGCAAGTTGAGTTTCATGATGATTTTGACTCTGAGTTCGATGCTCTACCTCAAGAAGTAAAAAATGAGTTGCTTGCTACGGCTCAGGTATTAGAAAACTTTGGCTCACAAGCAAAACGTCCTCATATTGATACGCTCAATGGGTCGAAGTACCCAAACATGAAAGAGTTACGATTCTCAGCTTTTGGTGGAGTTTGCTTTTGACCCATTGAGAAAAGCAATTTTATTGGTTGCAGGTGACAAATCCGGTGTTAGCCAAAAACTTTTTTATAAACACTTAATTAAAAAGGCTGATGCCCGGTATAAAAGTCATCTTGAAAAGCTAAAAGAGGAAGGGTAAAAATAATGGTTAAAAGCCTAATAGAAAAAATTAAAGAACAGCCAATAGAAAGCCAAATTCAAATTGAAACCCGCGCTCAAGAATTAACTAGACAAAAAATTAGACTACAGAAACAGCAACTTAAAAAGGGAAAAGGCTTAAAAAAAAGCGAGGTACTTATATTTGGAAAGATTAATAATACAACATTAATTTAGTAAAACATTAGAAAACCCTGCCAATTCCTTCGAGTTTGGCAGGGTTTAAACTTATTAACAATCTTTAGCCTCATGTAACTTTTTCACCTTTAAGAGGCTAGTTTTGTCTTTGATATTCGTGAACTCTACTGTTTTACCAACTATGCCCCAATTCCATTTGGATCAATGTCAAATTTACTGGCGATCGCTGCGATTATTTCTTGCTCTGGTGGTGTAGTCTTATTGTCAAGCTGGGCAATTTTTTTACACTGAGCCAGCAAGGGTATGGCAAAATCCCGATTCAGCTGATTGAGTAGTATATCTAAAGACTTTGGTGATTTGATATTTTGGGCAATGGCATCCAACGAGGTAGGACTGAGTTTTACAGCTTGTAATTCTGGCAAAATTTCTTCCAAAGTCTTGTCTGGATGGCTAGCAAGGATCATGTGAACTAAAATTTGATCCATAACGGCTTCTTGAGCGATCGCACTTTCTAGATACTTTTCACTTTCGGCTTTTAATGTTGCCAATGTCTGTGGCGATGCCAGAGAACTAGATTCATCTAGCTTGGCTTGGTAAAATCGACAAGCAGCATACCCCAATGAATAGATCATTGTCGCATTTGAACTAGCTCCAATCATTGCACCCGCCAAGGGTACATTTCGCAGCAAACCTAATCCCGCAGCTTTCAAAAGACGACCCCCACCCAAAGCCAGACCAAAAATTGCCAAAATTTCACCTTTCCGGGCAGGATCTTTCAAATCTAGCCCATAGACTGATGCAATTTGATAAAGCATTTCTGATTGCAATTTGGTTGTCGCTGTTAAATCAATTGCTAACAATGCAACTGCTATTCCTGGCAAAATACTAGTTGCTAGTCCAACCGTAGCTGCATGAGTCGCTTTTTCAACCATGATTCGGTGAGCAATCTGGCTGGGTAATTCATTGGGATACTTTTGCTTGAGCTTATTTACCGCCGCTTCTGCTTTTTCCAAATCAACAAGGTTAGTATCAGTAATTAGCCAATTTAGATTTAACACTCCAGATAGTTTTCTAATTAGCCAATTTTCGCTCAGGCGATTCACAACCTGGCCACTGCTTTGAGTTGTTTCCTCAATGAACTTGTGTGTTTGTTTTGCTGTCGCTTCTACTGCTTCTACTGCTGTGTCTAAAACTGCTTTGCCAGTCTGAGCAACAGTTGTAATAAAAGACTCTAATGCAGACGGTTCATTTTCTACTGATGACTGAGCCTGGATTTTGATTTCTGAAGTTTCTTTGGGTGAATTAACTGATTTATTCACTACTATTTTTGGTTGGGGTTTATCTGCCATTAATTGACACCATCTTGTAAAGCCTTTCTCAACTTGTAACGAATTATAAGCGGCTCTACATCTCTCTATAAACGTAAATCTCAGGAAAATTCTATCCTTTAGGACTAGCCCTTTCAAGGTGGGTAAAAATTTTGTTGAATAGACTCGTCTTTAACCTCTTAACTCTGTGCCTCTGTGGTTAAATAAAAGACTTTTTAACCGCAGAGAACGCGGAGGGCGCAGAGAGAAAAAAAGAGATTTTACAAGTCACCTTGAAAGGGCTAGTCCTATCCTTTTATTTACCCTGCTTAACTTAATAGATCCTGAAGTAGGACTCCCTTAAGGGCTGGACAGTAGTATTCAGGAATTTTTTAGCGATCGCACGCATCTGCTCATCTAGATTGCAAAGTAAAATTAGTGAAAAGTACTGAGAGTGCAAATACTGACAAAAAAAGTAAAAATTAATAAAACAGCAATTTCAACATGAGGTTAAACTATGCCTTGCGCGGTTATACTGACTCTAACTCATGACTCAAAGTCACGAGTGTGCGGCTTGTAGAAATCAAAAGATTGCATCTCGCCATGCTAGTGTTTTTACATTCGAGTATCGGTCTAGAATTATTGACTTTGATTGTTTGAGATCACAGTACTGGTTTTTTCGTTTTCTAGTTCTCTCATTAAAGAATCAAAACCACTAGTGTTATTTCCACCTTTGGCTAATAAAGACTGAATTTTATTTATTATCGCACTCATATTGTCAGAGAAAAATCTACCAAGATTATTAACAAAGTTTTTTAGCTTCTCAAATATACTAATGTCTACAGTGGAGTACTTATTGATGATTGGGTATACAATTTTTCCTTTTTCTGTCTCATAGTACTCTTGCTCAGGCATCAACATAGATGTAAGTGGTTGCATCTGTTTTGCCATATCTGCTTCAGTTCGTTTATGGCTGAGGAATAAAACGTCGTAAACTTTTCCGTTCCAGCTAGCCCAATAATGGTTTTGGAAGAACCATCGCTTTCCATCATCACAGTTTGGTTTGTTACCTTGGTATGGGGTAGTTCCAGCTTCCGTTAAAAAAGGTTTAGCAATGCTTTCAACTGTTATTTTTTCTATACCAAAATATTCTTCTGCAACTTTTTTAAAAGTACGGGCTAATGTCTGACAATCTCCTTCTGGAGAGCCTTTTAAGAGAGTTTCTTGACTCTTGCTCACCATTGTGTATTTAAATTGGATATTCCCAAAGTTTTTGAATAATTGTTCCAGGATTTTCTCTTCTGGTAATGTGTCATCTATGCCATTTATTAATGTTTTGGCTAGTGAGTACTCCTGTAAAAATTTTTGTTTTTTATCTGCTGCTAATATTTGTTTAGAGCTTCCTTGTTCGTTGCTACTATCTGGTAGGTTTGTCTGCTGTCCTTCCTGGTTTTGCAAAGTAGGTGGATTAATTTGATTGACTACAGAAATAGCAACTCTATCCCCTTCTTGCTCATACTGATCTCCTGGTTGATCAATAGTGAGTTTTGGCTGTATTAGTTGTTCCCGCAGAGGTTGCATTTGTGCCAATGAAACAGTATCAGCACGTTTGATCGCCATTTTGTCAATGTTATGACCAAACCGGAAAGAGTGTTCCTTGCCTTGCTGCAATGACTGATTCATCTTTGCCTGTAATACAGTGAGTCGTCCCTCTCCCTCTGGCGTGATAGTGCCATGCTTGGCTTGGATTTGGAGTTTTGTTGCTTCAAACTGATGCTGTTGAAATTCCTGATTCTCAATTTTTGCCTGTACTATAGGCTTGTGGGAGCCAAGTTGAGAGTGAGTAGTTAACAGGTGCGATTGCAGCTGACTTTGTTCTGACTTAGAAGCGGATGAGTCAGCTTTCTTGGGGATTTGTAGCCGTTCTTTCATCGCTGGTTTCAAAAGTCAATAGTGGGTAATCTATATATTATGTCACTTCAGATTGCTTGATTACTTATACTTAAGTCGAATAATGTTAAAACGCATTATCCATTTTTTTTACAAGACTAACGCAAATCATAGCTGAAATCTTCATTTTCAGGTAGGGGCAATTCATTAATTGCCTCTACAGTGTATAGTTTTGCATAGGTTAAGAACGCCGTACATTCAAGCAACACCATTCTTTTCGTTTCCATAAGGTAGCTACGACCCAACCATGTTTTTCCAAAGCGTCAGCAACAGCTTTAGATTGTTCTAGTAAAATACCACTGAAGATCGCCCAAGTTTCAGGTTTAGCGATCGCACTCATTTCTGGAATCAACTCTATAATCACATTAGCCAAAATATTGCAAACAATACCGTCCACTGGTTTTTCAAGCAGTTTTGTCAAAACGTCTACACTCCCCAGTGCTGGTATTAAACGTTCTGGGCCAATGTCATTCAGGGAACCATTACTGATAGTTGATTGTACCGCTAAAGGATCGTTATCTACTGCATAGACTTTTTCGGCTCCCAATAGCAACACCCCAATGGAAAGGATACCAGAACCACAGCCAATGTCTGCAATTACCAGATGTTCATGTTTGCCACTATTACCTACAAATGACTGAGGAACTCCACTCAGTCGCATTTCTAGGGATTCCAAACATAACTGAGTGGTGGCATGGTTGCCCGTACCAAATGCTACACCTGGGTCAAGACGAATCACCAACCGTTCGGTTGTTTCTGGTAATGGTAGCCACGCGGGGTTGATTAAGAAGCGATCGCCTATTTCTTGCGGATGCCAATATTGTTTCCAGCTAGTTGCCCAATCTTCCTCATCAATTAACTGCCATTGCAGAGAGGGAGATGAAACTCCTATACAAAGGGCATCTTGACGCAGCCACAGTGACAGCGCTGCCAAATCTAGTAGCTGTGTTTGAATTGTCGATAAATAAGCCCTGACTAAAGATGAATTTCCTTTATTTTCACTAGCTGTTCCACGACAGCCAAAATCTTCCAGTCGCCAAAAGATCGAATCTTCTAGGTCTGGTTCGCATAAAATCTGTAGTTCCCACCAGGTGTTTGCCATCTTTTGAGTGCTGTTAGCGCTAGCGGGGCGTTTAGCCCGTGGTGAGTGCTGAGTGCTGAGTAAAGAGTACTGAGTGAAAAGAGTTAGGAGTTATGAGTGAGGAGTTAGAAGTTAAACAAGAGAACTCCTAACTCATAACTCCTAACTTCTAACTCTCTTAAACTCAGCACTCAGCACTCATAGAGTTACTGTATACGCATCCCGAATACCAGGGACTTTTATAATTTCATCCAAAATGCCTTCAGGTAAAGGATCATCTATACTCAGAGCCATTACTGCATCACCACGGACGATTTTACGACCTACTTGCATACTGGCAATATTCACATTAAAACTGCCGAGTAATGAACCAAGTTTGCCAATAATCCCCGGCATATCGCGGTGTAGGGTAAACAGCATATATTTGCTGGGTGGGACGTTAATGGGGAAACCGTCAACATCTGTTAGATGGATTTCCCGTTCACCGAGCAAAGCACCTGTGACAGAGTGAGTCCCTAAAGTACCTGTGGCTTCTAGATGAAGCGTTCCAGCATAGTCTCTGATGGAAGCATCGCGGGTTTCGATTACCCGAATTCCGCGTTCTTTGGCTTCTATGCTGGCATTGACGTAATTTACCCGTTCTCGCAAAGCTTGGTAAAGTAGTCCTTTGAGGGCAGCTACTATCAAAGGCTGACTTTTGTTGGTAGCAAGTTCCCCTTGCAGTCGAATATTGAGTACTTCCACCCGTCCGCCAGCTAGCTGTCCTACTAGATTACCTAGAGTTTCTGCTAGTTGCATATAGGGTTTGAGTTCTTCCAACACATCGGGGCCGAGTCCAGGAATGTTGACGGCTGAACGGGCTGGTAATCCTAAAAGGACATCCCGAATTTGTTCGGCAACATCAATGGCCACATTCACTTGAGCTTCTGCGGTAGAGGCTCCCAAGTGGGGAGTGAGGATAACTTCTTTACCTAGCGATCGCAATTCAGACTCACCCAGTGGTTCTGACTCGAATACATCTAAGGCTGCACCCCCAATTTTACCGGCTTTCAGAGCTGCTGCTAAAGCTACTTCATCAATGATCCCACCACGAGCGCAGTTGATAATCCGGGCTGTGGGTTTCATTTTTGCCAGGGTTGTGGCATTGATTAAGTGGGTAGTTTCTGGGGTTTTGGGGATGTGTAGGGTGATATAGTCTGCTTGCTGGAAGAGTAAATCTAACTCCACCAACTGACAGCCAAGCTGTTCGGCTCTTTCTGTAGAAATAAAAGGATCGTAAGCTAGGAGTTTCATCCCCATTGTCTTAGCTACAGCCGCAACATGGGAGCCAATTTTACCCAAACCGACAACGCCGAGAGTTTTTTTGTAGACTTCCGCGCCGACAAAGCTATTGCGATCCCACGCACCGCGTTTCACCGAGGCGTTAGCATCGGGGATGTGGCGAGATAAAGCCAAAATCATTGCTAGTGCGTGTTCGGCGGCGGCAATTGTATTTCCCTCTGGAGAATTGACTACTACAATTCCCCGACGTGTGGCAGCCGGGACATCCACATTATCCACACCCACGCCAGCCCGACCGATGATTTTTAGCTGAGTGCCAGCTTCAATGATTTCTTGAGTGACGCGTGTACTAGAGCGGATCATCAGCGCGTCATACTCACCAATAATTTCGAGGAGTTGGGCTGGTTTTAGACCTATTTTGACATCAACAGTCGCAACTTGCGAAAGAATGTCAATTCCAGCTTGGTCAATAGAATCTGAGACAAGAACCTTAGACATGATTACTTCATTTAAAGCTACAGGTTTTGCTGCACAAGACTTTTTAGTTTAGTCTTTATCTGTCACAATTCAGCAAAAATTATTCCTTTGAATATGAATTTAAGCTTTACTTACGCTACGTGCTGATGGTATCGAAGCGTGAGTTGCTTACGATGGGTACTTCCTCCTAAGTATTTGCAGATGAGTAGCTGTTTGCACCACCCTGTCGCTAAATATAAAGCATTAAAGCACTAAGCACTTAATATATTTATTAATAGTTAAGAGTTACCAAAATTTTATTAGTTTAAGCGATTTCCTTGGTAGCGTAGAAACGCTTGTATTCTTGACTGAGCTGCAACTTTAGCTGAGGCAATGCTCTGCACAACTAAGAAATTAGCCAGTAACTATTATATTTCTATAATCTTGATTATTTATCAATACCACAAGTGGTATCATTTAGTCAAAGTAAAATATTTGAATCGTCAAGATTATCAGATTGTGATAAGTAGGCAGACGTAATTAAATGTAAGATAAAACCTTTGTTCGTAGTGAGCGATTTATCACTCTAGAATGAGCTTCTTAGAGGCTAGATCCGCTTACTACAAGTTTAATACGTTTAATCTACGTGCATCACCAAACAGCCCTTTGTAGACATTGCTAGCGGAGAAATCGCTATAATTCTGATGAGCCAAATATCCTTTGAGTTTTTGGGAAACCAGCCATGTTAGAGTACAACTTACCAAGGTACTTGCCCTCAGCCGAGGAGCTACCAGACTCTGACGAAACGCCTGTGGATAATGAGCTACAAGAATTGATACCAGGCTTGCTGAAGGCGATCCTGCTGATACTTTGGTCAGAACGTATGGACTGGCTATTTGCCATAGATATGGGTATTTATTATCACCCCGATAAACCGCCCATTGTGCCAAATGGGTTTTTGAGCTTAGGGGTAGAGCGCTTTTATGATGAAGAGTTGCGTCCTAGTTATGTGTTGTGGGATGAAAATGTTGTACCGATTTTCGTGCTAGAAGTAGTTTCCCAAAATTATCGTAAAGAATACACCACTAAATTGGATGAATATGCAGCTTTGGGTGTACTTTACTACGTGATTTATTCCTCTCGTCGCCGTCGTAAACCCCATCTGGAAGTACATAAATTAGTTAATGGTAAGTATGAATTGCAAGAGGAAAACCCCGTTTGGCTACCAGAAATTGGTTTAGGAATTGGTTGCGAAAGGGGAAATTATTGCGGTGTAACGCGGGAATGGATGTATTGGTATGATGGGCAAGGACAACGGTATCTCACGCCCGCAGAACAAGTAAAACAAGAAACACAACGCGCTCAACAAGAAGCACAACGCGCTCAAAAAGCAGAAGAACGGGTGCAGCAATTGACAGAACAATTAAGAGCGCTAGGAATAGATCCAGATAATCTAGGCTAACTGAAATATTTTGCAATATTTTCAACTAGACTGAAAAATCTGATTTTTCATGAGTATGGTACAGTCTGACGATTTCTGGCCATTTTGCCAAAACTTGAGCGGCAGGTTGTCCAATATGCTGCTTTTTTACCCCAATCAGACGTTTTAGCGCCAGATTAAAGTCAATAATCCGGTTATTTGGCATCCAACACCAACACACCGTCACTCATAAGGTTGAGATAAATTCGAGTAAGTCATGATATTCTAGTAATTTTAATGAATTACTTCAAAGCGGTCAAGTTACAGCAGAATTCCGAATCCTGAATTCTTAGAAAAAACTATTGCTTTTTAGGAATAACGTTTCTAATTCCACTTTTAGTACCAACAGTATCATCTTTGTAACGAGGGATGATATGAATACTCGCGTGCATAATATTTTGACCTGCGGCTCGATTGATATTCATTCCTATATTAAAGCCATCAGGTTCAAATTCTGCTTTGATAATTTTTTGTACTTTGTTCACCATAAACCAGCAAGCAGATTGTTCTTTCAATGGTAGTTCAAAATAATTGCTAACATGACGTTTGGGAATAACTAAAACGTGTCCTTTGCTTATCGGATAGCCATCAAAAATAGCATAAGCAGTTGCTGATTCAGTTACTAGTTTGAGAGTCTTATGAGGATTGCAGAATATACAATAATTAGATGAATTGCGCTGATGATTATAGTGAACATACTCATATATTTCCCGATTTTCATCTAAGCGAACTGAAGTAAAGGGAAGTTTTACAATACATTGATAGGTAGGCTTTTTATGGACATAATGTTCTCTAAATCCTTCTTTTTTAAGATCCCTTCTTACAGCATAATAAGCCTTACCTCCCGGTTTTAATAGGTTTGATACTTCCATAAGAACATTAGTTTGTTCTTCAGTAAATAAAACATTTAAAATATAAAAGCAAATTATTGTATCAAATTTAGTATCAGGATATTCTGGAAAATAATAAGGGTCATAGCCTGTAATATCACAACCTTTTTGGCGTAATATTTTAACATCATTACCAAAGCCACAACCAAAGTCTAGTATTTTGCCTTGGAGAAGGTTTTGATTCAATAAAAACTGTGCAGGAAACGATAGATAACTTCTTTCGATCGCAGTAAGATGGCTGAACTGATTTTTTTGCTGTTTCATAAAATTTTGGTGCTGATTTCCCAAAATTATTATTCCCAGCATTTCTTGAGGTTATGCGATGTCTACGATTCTCACTGACTTGTACTGAGCGCAACCGAAGTAGCTTGCCGTACCACTTCTCTACGAGACGCTCCGCGAACGTGGAAGCAAGCTAGCAAGAGCGTCTCGTAGAGAAGTGCGGGCTACGCCTACGCATCAGGGTCAATACCTAGCTCACGTAACCTAGCTGCTAATATATCAGCACGTTGGCGTTCCTGTTCAGCGCGTTGGCGTTCCTGTTCAGCGCGTTGGCGTTCCTGTTCAGCGCGTTGGCGTTCCTGTTCAGCACGTTGGCGTTCCTGTTCAGCGCGTTGGCGTTCCTGTTCAGCTTGTTCGCTGCTCCACAACAGCATATTTCCTTCTGTATCCCACCAGCGCAGCCAATTCATGGTTTGACATAATCTTTCACCTTGCCAAATTCCGAGAAATAACTCTAATTCAGGAATCCAGTAACGTCCATTAGCGTCTGCTTGCTGCAAGGTATATTGTCCATTTTGTAAGCAGCGTATTTCTATGCTTGGTTCGTAAGGATCGTAGGTTACATAGGTTGGAACTTGGAGTATCTTTTCGTAATAATGGAGTTTACCGTAGGGCGGAGTTGAGCGGACTGATAGTTCTCCGCCTTCTGTGTCTGAGAGAAATTCCATCACCACAGCCACAGCAGCGCCCTCTAAATTCGGGGTATAGCTGCGACGAACTACATTTGTTCCTACAGACTGCACTTGAGGGACATAAAACCAGTCTGGGGCTTTGACAACGATTTTTTTGTTGACTGTGGCTACAAGTCCAAAATTAGAGCCAATCAGCATCTGGGGTTGGATGCGTCCTGTGCTTCCCAAAGCATCGGTAAGCGCAGCAGCGATCGCAGGTTGTTGAATATTTTCCACTGGATCGTCGGGTAAAATGAAATCGGCAGGAAGTGCTTCCCAAGTAACAGTAGGTTCTTTTTGGATGGGGTTAACTTGTAAAACCATAAAACTACTCCTAATATTAATGCACAGTTATTAGTTACTTTTAACAAATCTTCAGGACGCACAGCTAGCTGTGCGTCCCTACTAGAAATCTGGAAAGATTCTCTGACAGGTGTATATACTCCTAGTCAACCACTTAGCAGGCGTGAATATTATGGTGGAATGGTTGATTGGCTGGATAGCAAGCAATGCCTTTCTGCATCGGAAATTTTTAGAATATTTCTGTGCTTCGGAGATTGTCCGGCAGTTTGAGAAGGAACGTAGTATTTCAATTGAGGATCTCAAAACTGAAGTTTTTGGCAAACACTGGCAAGATGAAACTTGGCATGAGGTATTGCGGCTATTTGCGGGAATGATTGAGCCAAAATTTGTTGGTGAAATTCTTGATTATTTAATGGTGCAAGATGGCGAATAAGAAAAATTTCTCAATTTTTTTTAGCGGGTAGGCGTAATTAAATATAAGATCAAACCTCACCCTCAATCCCTCTCCAAAGTATCGGAGAGGGAAGCCGGAGGCAGGGTGAGGTTTGATATTTAATTTGACCCACTTACTTATCTAGATGGATTGTCTTCAGAACGCCTAAAACTGGTTGCTGACTTCTTAGCTTATCTAGCAGATAAAGAAAGTGAAGACGCTACCGATGAGTTAGTTAATATTCCTGGATTTATTGAATCCTTCTAGAGGGGTAAAAAAGATGTTATTGAGGGTCGGGTAAAAAGTTGGAGAACGATTCGGTCTGATGTATAGCGTTGTTTTATCTGCTGAAGCAGAGGAGATTTATGCTTTTGCAAACCAAGCTTTAGCCGCGATGCACTAGGTGCTTTCAGCAAATTGAACAAAATCCTCGTTTTCACTCTAATATTAAGCCTCTCAAAGGTAATTTGGCCGGCTACTATCGCTATCGTATTGGTGAATATCGCGTGATTTATCGAATTGATTGATAGCGATCGCAGTAGCGTGTCGTCAGCCAAGCTAGAGGGATATAGAACGTTTTAATACCCACAAGAGGACTTTTAAAACATCCTCTGAGAGCGTTATAGAATAGAAATAAATCTTATATACATTCGCTAATTAAGCAAAATTGCCCATGACCACTTCTAAACGCCATTACCACATTACTACCTTCGGTTGTCAGATGAATAAAGCTGACTCAGAGCGCATGGCTGGCGTTTTGGAAGATATGGGCTTTGAATGGTCAGAAGACCCAAATAATGCAGATTTAATTCTCTACAATACCTGCACAATTCGAGATAATGCCGAGCAAAAGGTATATTCCTATCTTGGCAGACAGGCAAAGCGTAAGCACGAGCAACCTAATTTAACACTGATTGTTGCTGGTTGTGTTGCCCAGCAAGAAGGCGAAGCGCTATTGCGACGAGTCCCAGAATTAGATTTGGTAATGGGGCCACAACATGCCAACCGCCTTAAAGATTTGCTGGAATCGGTGTTTGAAGGTAATCAAGTTGTCGCAACCGAGTCGGTTCACATTATTGAAGATATCACCAAGCCCCGACGCGATAGTAAAGTCACAGCTTGGGTAAATGTAATTTACGGCTGTAACGAACGCTGCACTTATTGCGTGGTTCCTAATGTACGTGGGATAGAACAATCTCGCACGCCGTCAGCTATCCGCGCTGAAATGGAAGAATTAGGACGGCAAGGTTACAAAGAAATTACTCTACTTGGTCAAAATATTGACGCTTACGGTAGAGATTTGCCAGGAACAACACCAGAAGGTCGAAATCTGCACAACTTCACAGATTTACTTTATTACGTCCATGATCTACCGGGGATTGAAAGATTGAGATTTGCTACTAGCCATCCTCGTTATTTTACAGAGAGATTAATTAAGGCTTGTGCTGAGTTACCCAAAGTCTGCAAACACTTCCACATTCCCTTTCAATCTGGCGATAATGAACTTCTGAAGGCGATGTCGCGGGGTTATACCCATGAAAAATATCGCCGGATTATCGATACCATTCGGCGGTATATGCCAGATGCTTCTATTAGTGCTGATGCAATTGTCGGTTTTCCTGGGGAGACAGAAGCACAGTTTGAAAATACCCTGAAACTGGTGGAAAATATTGGCTTTGATATGTTGAACACAGCAGCATATTCGCCGCGTCCAGGGACACCTGCTGCTTTGTGGGATAATCAACTGAGTGAAGAAATAAAAAGCGATCGCCTCCAACGGCTCAATCATTTGGGAAACTTAAAAGTAGCCGAGCGATCGCAACGTTACTTCGGACGCATCGAAGAAGTTTTAGTAGAAGACCAAAATCCTAAAGACCAAACCCAGGTGATGGGACGGACTGGTGGTAATCGTCTGACATTCTTCAATGGCGACATCAAAGAATTGAAAGGGCAGTTAGTGAAGGTAAAAATTACCGAAGTTCGTCCTTTTAGCTTGACTGGTGAACCAGTTGAAGTGAGACAAGCTATGCCAGTATAAAAAAGAGGGGGAAAGGGAACCTCATATTTAATCTTTTTTCTTTCTCAAAGCTACTTAACCTTAGCGCGGAAGCGGACAAAGCCGGAAAAATCTTTGACGAGATTGGGTAAATCTGGACTCCGCGTAATATTCACCACCACCGCCCCATTTGTGTTAATACCGCAGTATGATGGGGTTGACTCTTTAGCAGAATAAAAGCGTCCGCGATCGCTATCCTCTACACGGCAATTCCTTAAAGAATTACCGACTAGAGTTACCCAAAACCTTAAGGCTTTGGGCGGTGTTATGTGTTAGGAGTTAACTTATTAACTACTCCTGAAAAACTAGATTGAGGCAATAAACAGAAAAGCTATTGCCTACTTGTTTTACGCTTACCGTTAATTATCAAAGCTAGCGATCGCAAATATGGGTAACTTACTACTATGTCCTGCTGAATATTCAATGTAAATAGAAATGTAGCTTTTATAGCAAAGGAAACCTCCGTATAAATAAGTAACTTCTCTAGCGATGAATGAGTGCATAAAAGCTGAAAAATCAACTTTATTTTGGCAACATATATAGCAATTTTAGTGTTCAAAACACAAGCAAAACACGCTAAAACCTATATAGAAAAGGTATTTTAAATATTTACTGCTATGTCTGCGTAGTACCGTGTAGAGTGATTAGTATAAATAAATAGAAAATTCCCTTAGCGATCTAGATCGCTAAATAAAGTGATCCTGATTTGATAAATGCAAAAAAATCATAGAAATGATGCTATTTAATCATATTTATGAACGGTGTTTAGACTGAGTAAGTGAAACTATTACAGCACCTGCGTCTATTATGAGGTACACTAAATTAAAATACAAATACTTTTAAATGAAGTCATATTCTGTCGATCTTCGAGAAAAAATAGT